>NZ_JBEZDR010000025.1:0-211661 GCF_040648415.1 Nonomuraea sp. NPDC049141 | reverse complement strand
CCGCCATCAAGCACGCGCCCGCTGGTTCCATCACCGAGCCCGCCTGACCACCGCATATATCCAGGTCAACTAACAAATGGCGGCTGCCGTACTAGGCCATCAGGCCTGCCTGCCCCTTGTAGAATAGCTGACAGTGGTGTGCACCGGTGTACAACTTGAGGTGCCTCCATGGCGCTGCCCACCGACACACGACACATCAAAGGCACACGCCAGCTGGCCGTTCGCCAGGGCGCGGTCGGTCTAAGGGGTTCCCCTCACGGGGTTACTGCATGCAATGGTCTATCGATGGACTGTGGCCGCTGCTGCACGTCTCCGGATGAACTCAGCATCGTGAGCTGGTATGGACGGTGGGGGACAAGAGCACCAACGTTTCTCAGTGTGCACGTTGCGAAGGCGCATACTTGGTCTGGGCGAATATACAGCATGTCGACACGGCAATGTATTTTACTCAGCTTAAGCGCCGTATAGGCATCCCCTTTACCTTTAGTCCATTAAGGCATTTTTGTTCGATTTATGCCATCTCATGCTTGATTGAGCCCCCTTGGGGCATTTAGTATTGCATCATGGTCGTATAAATGCCGCGCCATCTTGGAGGGATCATGCCAGAAGGGCATACATATGATCTCGAGTTTGAGGGCATGACCAAGATTTATGCGAGCTGTTCTTGTGGCTGGACTAAAAGGGTATCGCCACCTCGGGATGATCCTCGGGAACTATGGAGGAATCATCTAAGGAAGGTTAATGCGGTAGTTAATCACGACGATTTCGTTTACTTCAACAACCAGCGGGGTGAAATAATGGTCCGCTGTTGCGACTGTGGCTGGGAAACATTTCCAACGAAAGACTCTCAAGTAGTCTCCCGACAACTCGAGAGGCATCAACAGTTCAGCAGGGAGCAATAATCAGGAGGTGTGATTCCAATGCCTTGGTCGCAAGATTTCAACTATGAGATCTTCCGTGGGGGTCAAGAGGGTCTGCTGAAGTCAGAGGAGGATTGTCCGTACCCAAAAATACGACTTCCCGAGAGTGGGCCAATAGAGCGGACGATCAAGGACGCCTTTAGTAGGTATCCCCCTCACGGGATTAACGACACGGCAAGTCTTCCCTCCTGCTTCGCTTTTAATTTTGAACTGATCGCAAGTGATGATTTGTTTGTAAACAAGGAGGTATGTGGTTACCATTTGGCAAGAGCCGTAAGCGGCCTGCTGTTGGAACTTCAGACCGGTTTCGCCTCTGAGACCTATGATGAATTCTCCCCAGCTCTTCATGCCATCGTGGAAGAGTGGACATACCGGCAACCAGAGGTTGCGGAGCTTGCGCATTCATGTCTGCGAGAGCTCCTTTCGGCCGCTGGAAGCGGCGGAGCGCGCGAATTCTTTAGTGTCTCGAGGCATATACAGGATCAGCTATTTCCAGCGCCGCCGCGCCGCGGATTGTTTGGAAAGCGCAGGTAGCGAGCACTGGGAGATTGGTGCATAGGCAGCAGGAGCCCTTGTCTAGACTAGGACGGTAGTCGCAATGTGTCCGCGAAGACCATAATATCCTTGGCCTTCACGACACGATGAGCAGAATAGCTAAGCGTAATAATCTCATGGCGCCGGTCTTCATACAGAGACTTCACCTGAGTGACGTTGTCGTATGTAAGCAGCCAATTGGATCCCTTAAAGCTATTAAGAGATTTAGCCAAGGCTGCATGATCCGCTTCGGTAAAGGAGTTCATGTAGAGCGTTCCCGCCTTCTCAAAATATGGCGGGTCGGCATAGATAAACACATCAGAGGCTTGGGCATATTGGTCAATTGCGGCAAATCCGTCGCGGTTTGAGACGGTGGTTCTGTTGCGATATAAATCGATAAGTCTGATGCGCTCAATTAGCGTAGATCTATTAAATCTTGCGTCAATCTTGTAATTGCCAGACTGATCCATTCCTCCAATAGGCCCTCCATTGAGCACGCCAGATCTGTTAGTTTCTGTTAAGGTAGAAGGTCGCGAAGCCAAGCTTCAAGTAATCGTCTCTGTCGGCCTCATTGTAGATGGCATGCACGCCTTGATCTCTTCGTCGAAGCGGTCCAGACGGTAACCCATCTCCTCCAGTCGGGCATAGATGCCCCCCGGTCCGGTGTCGGGTTCGGCGATCCGCGGTCCTGTAGCGATAACAGCAGGCAGGTATGAGACGGCCGTCTCTACAGGGTGGCCGTTGATCAGATAGCGACGGGAGCGTACGAGAATCTTGTCCTATGTGGTCAGGTCTAGTCGCTTCGCCACGTCGGGCGAAGCGTCCACTTCGCTGATTCGAATGGAATCGACCGAAGGCTTGCCCCCAAACTCCTCCGTCTCCACGATGAAAGCTGCCTTCCCTGTTGTCGAATCCAGTACCTGAGAAAAAACTTAAGGGCTGAGTGTCCATAAGCTACTAGCTTGCCATGGATGGCAGGGCATTCCTGCTAGAAATAATTTGAGGACTCTCGCCTCCCCGCCAGATGAAGCAGAGATGCGGTGGATCGGTTCTTGACGGGAACAAATTGTCCCAGGCGCGCCTTTTCTCTACATACTCGGAATGAGTCATATCAAGAAGGTATCCCTCGTCTGAATCTAACCCGGTGCCACGACAGAAAAAGCAATCCGGGTCGGGCGCATAAGAATTATCCTCTTGCCAGGATCCGATCTTCTCGCAGCATATACATCTGACCATCTCTATCACATAGTAGGAGGCATGAGCTGGAGAGATAACAACTTCGCCAGCACGAAACACGGTTACTGGACCGTCCTGGGACACCACGAAAACGAGTGCATTTTGCTCCTCGTTAGAAAACCTGATTGCGGAGTTGTGTCTCATTCCGCCTGTTGTAGATACAGATCTACTCGAAATCCCCGACACTAGCCCGACGCGAGCGCTTTGTAGAATTCCATTGCTGTCAATCAACATAGCTAGGTCAAATTGTTCAAGTAGGTTAGCAATTCCTGGATGGTTGCCGTAGTCGCATATAGGCAGTGGAGGCAAGTTGATGGCCTGGGACCTGTCTACATTGCGGACCTCGTCAACTGTGTATTGACGGAAATCTGCCTCAAATTCGGCGCGGTCCCAGACAATCGTTGCTCCTATTTTGGCTGCGCTCAAGGTATGCATGCAAAAATCTAGGATCGCTTCCGCGATTGCGAATTGCGAGGTGTCTTCGAGTCCATCAACGGCGTGCATCAGTATTCCTGAGTAGTCATGGCTATATGGCCTAGTGTGCCAGGCCGCACCACTCCAGGTAGAAATGCCGTCTCTGTGATAAATCTTCACCTCCGTTGGGTTGGTGGTGCGCTGTACAACCACAGCATGGAAGTTGCTAACTATTTCTGCCAGATTTTTCTCGGTTGCGGAGTGTTCTAGAAGGTAGCTGCCCAGTCCGTCTTTTCCAGCGAACATTGTGTTTCCATCAGCTAGAAGACGTATCACATCGAGGCTCGACTGTTGAATATCTCTTGTCTCAAATGGTCCAAACTCGAAGGTGGAAAACAATGGAAGAAAGTCGTTGTCCGGGATAATCATTGCGCCATATTGGGGCTGCTTGAGTTCGTGGATCGGTATATATCTCGCATAGACGACCTCTTCGAGCACGATCGATGGGAGCTCTAGTCCAATCTCGTCGATGAGCTCGTCTCTGATTCTGGCGATCCGCTTAGGGGTAATCACAGACAACTAACTTGAGCTCCCTTCGCGTGGAGAATTACCTCCGTGGAGAATAACCTTCATAGCCCTGATAGTCCCGTACGTCCCTCGATGTCGATTGTTTTCATACTGTCCACTGAGTGTAGTACGGTCCGCAGAAAGCTGGATCTCTGCTATGCCAGAGTGTGGACTCATGCTCAATGCTGCGAACGCGCGTGGCTCATTTGAGTATGTGTAGCGCAATCCTTTAGAGCGGCCTGCGGATGAACATGCCATTGCCATATTTGAATAGGAGTTTGATGTCTCCGTTCTGACCTCGACAAGAATGCGACTGGAGGTCTGCTTGATGCTCAACTCTATTGGCAGTGCTGCATTGCGGGCATAGTTGCTATGTAGCATCCCACTCCATTCGCCTGAGTAATCGTCAATCCCTGATACGGTTCTTCCGAACAGTGTCCATCGCCAGACGAACTGATCATAGATACGCCATATCGCGGCATAGCAACCAAAGATAGCCGGCGCGTCGAGCCACCATGGAGGAGTGAAGCCAACCCTCTCGTAAAGTACGCCCAGGCCATATGCTCCTCCTATCGCGATCAAAACGCACGCAGCAATAATGATGCGATGACGTCCAATGGTGTCAGTAGAATATTCGTGCACAGGCATCCTAGTAGATGATTGATATGGTGCGACGGCGGTGATTCAAGGATGCGTAACTATGGACCGGGGAATTTGGACTGGCTTTATAGTCATATCTGGCATACATCGCACAGCGTTACAGCGCAAGCGTGCGTCGGTGACATGAGCCATACAGGTGGCCAGGCTGCAAGGTACGTGTCGTCTCTTACCTAGTGCGGGAGCGGGATCGAACTTGGCGAGGTACAGAAGCAGGCTCCGGCGTGGAGGGCCAAGGTCGGTCGATGGGTAAGAGGTGCGGCGCGGAGGGGCGCCATACGGCGGCGAATGCGGTCTGTCTGGATGTCCTGTCACCCAGGGGAATTTGGTCTCGTTGGGAAGCCTCAGCCGGGCTCCTGTGGGTGGGTGTGTCGAATGCGTGCGAAGCTAGTCGCCTGTGAAGGTAAAAGCACAGGTCAAGGCCGACTTTACGGATGCCCTGTAAAACCGTCGGCTCAGCCTACGCAAGTTCGAACCTTGCACCTGCCACCAGCAGAACACCAGCTCAGAGGCCCCTTGAGGGCCTCTTTGCATTTCAGGGGTAGGCCGCGTTGAGCCGCTGTTTGTAGCTGGTCCCGGAATATAACCGGAATGGATCATGGGGTGTCCCAGGTCGGACCCCTTGATCCGGAACGGTCACGGAACGATCAGAGCCCGGCAACGCCGAAAGGCCCGGAGGGCGATCCGGAGCCCGTTGGCATCGCCTGGACCGTCATCATTTTCGTGCGTTATGCCACGATGAGCTCACCCCCGCCGGCTTCTCCGAGGGCGAGAGAAGCGTGGCGCGCTTTCGCACCCACCTGCACCGGATCACCACCCGAATGCTCGGCCTGGCACCCGCGAGCCCGCGGAGACAGCTCCCTGACTCCCCGCTGGTCGGCGCGCCAGACCGAGCAGAGGGTCAGCCGCTGGCCCGCTCCACCCAGGTGCTGCCGGAGAAGGCCGTGGTCATCTGGAGCGGCGTGATGAACTCCGGGCTACCGCTCACGCGGGCGATGAAGTGCGTCCGGTACTTCTCGTTGCGCAGCCGGACCAGGCCGACGCCGCCCGAGTGGAGCGTCCACCGCTGGGCGTTGAGTGTGTTGCAGGTGGCGACCTTGACCCCGAGCGCCTGGCCGGGCTGGATGTTGTCATTGACAGCCAGGCAGAGCGGACCGGCCACGCTGCCCTCGCTGGCCCGCAGGACGAACCTGCGCTGGGCGAGGCCGTCGATCGCGGTGCCCACGATCTCCTCACGCCACTGGCCCAGGGTGGCGTTGTTGTCGGTGGCCAGGCCCACAGATGCGCCGTTGGTCACGCTCGTGGCCGACATCACCAGGTCGAAGGCGCTGCTGTCGTTCTCGAACTCGATGTACGTGGCGGCGTTCGCGGGTGCGGCGGTCAAGAGGGCCCCGCCGACGGCGAGGGCACCGATGAGTGTCTTGATCATGACTGTGGTTTCCGTTCGTGATGTGGAGTCGTTGACACGCCGCAGTACGCGCTTGGCCCCCCGCTCCGCTTCACTACCGGTAATTCGACACACTCACCGCCCACTCCGCCCGTCAGCTGGCATGGGCCTGCGCAAACTGTTCGCGGACCCGTTCGAGAATCTCTCCGTTCTGCTCCAGCCAGGTGACGAGTCCGAGAACCGCGGTGCCCAGACTCCGTCCGAGATCGGTCATCTCATACTCGACCTGCGGCGGGACCGTGGCGTAGACGGTCCGCGAGATGAGCCCCTGCTCTGCCAGGCGGCGCAGCGTGAGCGTCAACATCCGTTGCGAAACGCCGGGAATCGCCCGCTGGAGCTGGCTGAACCGGCGCACGCCGCCCGACAGCTCGTAGAGGACATAGATCGACCATCGGTCGCCGAGCCGCTCCAGCAGTTCCCGGACCTCGTCACATACTCCCGTGTGCCCTACTGACATGAGAGTGCCTCCTTACGCCCGGCCGCCGTCGGCCCGCATCCTGGGTGGCGAACGTATATCGGGGGAGATCTCATGACTTCGTATTTTGACCGTTCGCTCAGCGAACGCTTCCAGGCAGGCAGCGAGCGGGCACTCGCGGAGGTGTACCGCCTTCACTCGCGCCCCATGTCGGCGCTGGCGTACCGGCTGCTGGGCGATCACGAGCTGGCGGCCGAGGCCGTACAGCTCGCGTTCGTGCGCGCCTGGCGCGCCGCCCACCGATTCGATCCGGTACGGGAGCTGCGCCCGTGGCTGTATTCGATCACCCGGAAGGCCGCGATCGACGTCTGGCGCAGGGAGCGGCCGCATCTGTCCGCCGCTCCCCTGATGGACGACGACATCCCGGCCGAGGAGCCGGCGCCTGACGCGGTCCCCTGTGTGCGGATCGCCCTTGACCGGCTTCCCTTCGAGGAACGCGACGTCCTGCGCCTGGCCTACTTCGACGACCTCACCCAAAGAGAGATCGCCGAGCGTCTCAACATCCCGGTCGGCACGGTCGGCACGCGCACCTCTCGCGCCAAACGCCGCCTGGCGACGCTGCTGAGTGCCGGGCCGGGGTTCGTTCCTCATCCAGTCCCACAGGGCAGCGGGGTTGGTGTCAGAGGAGAAGCTGGGCAGGGCTGGAGGTGCAAGATCCGGAATATACCCGGAAGGCAGCTCGCAGGGGAGGAGTTGAACGCGGCACCTTCGCAGCTCAAAGGGGCTGCCAGGTGATGAGCAGCGACGCCCTGTAAAACCGTCGGCTCAGCCTACGCAAGTGCGAACCTTGCACCTGCCACCAGCAGAACACCAGCTCAGAGGCCCCTTAAGGGCCTCTTTGCATTTCAGGAGTAGGCAGCCGTAGGCCGCTCTGAGCCGCCGTTTGTAGCTGGTCGGAATATACGCGGAATGGATCACGGGGTGTTTCCCCAGGTCGGACACCTTGATCCGGAATAGTCACGGAACGATCCGAGCCCGGCAACGCCGAAGGGCCGGAGGGTGATCCGGAGCTCATTGGTCGCTCGTCGTGAGATGTCAGGCGGCAAGCGCGTCCTCGATCCGCTGGTTCACGATCCCCTCCTGCCCGTCGATGCTGGTTCGCGGTCAGCTTGAAAAGGCTCAGTCATAGAGTGCTGCTTCGCAGTTCTTCGGCGGCCTGCTGGTAGGCGTCGGCGGCCCGGCTGAAGTAGTCGAAGAGGACGTCGAGCTGTTCAGGCGAGTATCCCCGGAGAATCTCGGCGACCTTCTGCCGGGCCGGGGCCATGATCTCGTCCAGCCCGGCAGGTTTGCCGATGGGCTCGACGATCACTTTGCGGCGGTCATCCGGTGCGGGTTCCCGGCGTACGTAGCCGGCCTGCTCCAACCGGTCGATGAGCCGGGTGGTGGGCCCGGTCGTCAGGCCGGTGCGGGTGCCCAATTCCCCGGGGGTCATCGGCCCCGCCAGCTCCAGGATGTTCAACGCGTACAGATCGGTCGCTCCCAGGTCGCACGCCCTCGCGCTGGCGTGGCCGTGCAGCAGCACCGCGCTCAGGTAACGGCGATAGACCCGGCTCGCGTTCGAGGGCACCTGGGGTGTTGACACGAGATCCTCCTCAGCCTAATCTCTTCTTCAGAGAAGAGAAATCTTCAAAGAAGTAACTTCTTCTAAGAAGCTATCATAGAGAAGGGGATCGGCATGAGCGCCGTCACGTCCGTCCAGCCCAAGGTCGATACCACCGACCTCACTGTTCCACCGCGCCGTCGGCGGCGGATCAAGCGCACGCTGGGCGTCACGGCCCTGACGCCCGGGCTGGCCGCAGGCGGCGCAACCAAGCCCGAGGCCGAGAAGTGACCTTGACGCGCACCCGCCCGCACATCCCATCCGCCCAGAACCGAACCATCCAGAAGGGAACCACCTCAATGAACGCCACCAGCACCGATGCACAGGCCGACCTCACCGCCATCCGCGCCCTGCTGCAGCAGTCCAGCGACGCCTGGGACCGCAGCGACGGCACCGCCTACGGCGCGTGCTTCACCGCCGACGCCACCGACGTCACGTTCGTTGGAACCGTCTACCACGGCGCCGAGGAGATCGGCCGCGCCCACCAGGCGCTGTTCGACAGCTTCCTTAAGGGCACCCGGCTGACCATGGAGATCCTCGACATCCGCCGATACGGCGCCGACACCGCCGTCGTCGTCACCCGCGGCGAGGTCTCCAAGGGCAAGCCGAAGAAGCTCGGCAAGCTCGCCACCTACATCCTCGTCCGCGAGGTCGACGGACGCTGGCGGATCGCCGCGGTCCAGAAGACCAAGCGACGCTCGCTGATGGAGGCCATCTCCTTCCGCGCCCAACCTGCCACCAAGCCCGCCGCCACCCAGTGACACCCTGCCATTGCGACCGCACAGAACCCCTGGAGAACGCTTCACCATGGCCTCCATCGCCGTCATCGGCGCCACCGGACGCACCGGGCAGATCATCGTGGCAAACGCCCTGTCCGCTGGGCACCACGTCACCGCCATCGCGCGCAGACCCGAGAACCTCGGTCCGGCTCGGCCTCACCTGACGTTCCTCCGCGCTGACGTCCTCACCTCCGGTTGGCTCCAGGGGGCACTGGACGACCACGACGTGGTGATCTCCGCGCTCGGCGCGACCGGGCGCGGGCCCACCACCGTCTACTCGGCCGGCACCACTGAGATGATTTCCGCCCTCGAGCCCGGACGGCGACTCATCGTGATCTCGTCGGCCGGCCTCGGCATCCCCGCCGACGCCGGTCCCGGCACACGTCTGGCCGCGCGCCTGCTGCACCGCGTCATGCGGCACACCTACGCCGACATGGCCCGCATGGAGGAACTCCTCACGACCAGCGACCTGAACTACACCTCGGTGCGCCCGACCCGGCTGACCGACCAGCCCGCCACCGGCCGCCCCCGCATCTCCATCGGCGCCACCGCCAAAGTCGGCCCCACCACCGCCCGAGCCGACCTCGCCGCCTTCATCCTCGCCGCGATCGACGACCCCCGCACCCACCGCACCGCGGTCGCCATCTCATCCTGAGGCTCCCAGAGGTTCCGATGGTCTGAGACCTCCGAATCGCCATCCAGCGCCAGAACGCCAGAGCGTTCCAGATTCTCCGCAGTTCGCTCCTCGCATCCAATGAAGGCCTCGACCCGGGGGCAGGCACTCCGGACTGTGGCTGTTCTCGTCTACGATCAAGCCCGATTGGGGAGGCTCGCCGAGCCCCAGATGATTCCTCGTCTCATCGGAGGGCAAGGCCCTCCAGGACGGCTCGCAGCCTTGATTCCTTGCGCAGACTGACCGCCTCGGCCGGTCGCAGGGCGGCGAAGTACATGCAGGCGAACAGGGCCATGAGGTGCTGCCCACGTCCCCGCGCGCCTCGCCCGCGCTTGCCGCCATAAGTGGCCGCCACTAGCAGTTCGCGAGCCCGGCGAGGGTTGACGACCACGCGGGGGGCTACCGTCTCGGTCGTCTTGGGAGGCGACCACTTGACGCGGTGTAGCGGATTGGAGGGCAACTCCTCCAACTCCACGGCGTACTCCAGCACGTTGTGGAGGACGGCCCGCTTCCGCTTGACGGTGTTGGCGCCCGCTTTCGTCCCGTCCAGGCACAACGCCAGGGCATCGAGCGCCGGGCGTATGACCTTGGTCTCGCTGAGGTCCTGGATGTCGAGGGATGCCGACTCCAGCCATCGAATGGCTTCGGCCATGTCCGGGGGAGCGGTCGGCCGTTTGCCCTCCGGCAGCAAGGCGTACTTGCGCAGGGCTCGACGGAGGGTGTTGGCGTCGGGGCCACCGGGCGTCTCCTTGGTCAGAGCCGGGAGGACCGTGGAGAGGGCGTCGGACATGCTGTCACGGCTCTTGGACGCCGCGTGCGGCTCCGCAGTGGTGATGGCGTTGATTGTCATCTCGTTGGGGACGCCGCTGGTGGCCAGGTACGCCGCAGTTTCTCCAACTCTTCGCCCTCCAGGTCCCGCCAGCCTGGTGGCGAACAGGCTGCTTGACGGGCAGACAATCTCGATTTTACAGAGTATTGGGATGGCCGATACGGTTGATTCGGTCAAGATCTTTGCTCTTATGAGGTTGAAGCATGTACCGCAAGAAGCTCACATCCGTTCTGCTCAGCTCCGCCGCCACGACGGCCATGCTGCTGACTCCGGCAACCGCAGCTTCCGCACAGGCAGGCACCGCACGGACGAGCACGGAGACCGCCGGGACGAAGGCCACCACCGTGTCGGCTCGAGCCGGGGTCGAGCGCGACAGCATCCGTTGCTCCAAGCCCAGAGGCAAGTGGGCCAACTACTCGTGGGGTGAGGGCAACACGAGCGCGACCATCTACTTCAACAACCACTGCAGCCACAAGGTCAGCGCCAAGATCATGTTCGTGAGGAAGGGCTCGGTCGGCGACAAGGCCGCCAAGTACCGTTGCATGACGGTCAACGCCCACACCAAGGGCAAGAAGAAGTTCTACGCCGCTGTCTACAAGCCGTATTCCGTCACCCGCGTCGCGCGCTGCAGCTGAGCCGGCCGGCCGTGCCCAGTGGGGGCTTGATCCGGAGTCGCCACGGCCAATGCGCGGCCAAGCTGAGGGCTCCCCGGAGATGATCTAGGCTGGGCGCCTCGATCTACGACCAAGTGGCGGCCCTCGTGCTCCCGTTACCGGCGATTCCCCCGCGCTGGGGGTTGTCCTTGTTGACCCTGGCGGCGCTGGCGGCTCCCGCCTCGCGTACCGCCTGGTGGGGCTTCCCCGAAGAGCCGGTCTACTACTGGACGGGCTCTGCCTGCCCTTTGAGTGGTGAGCCGCGGTCCTTACGGATGTCGGCTGGCTGGTAGAGATCAGCTGGGCAACCGTGTCCGCGGAGATCAACGGTTGGCCCACCGCGGTGATGGCGCTCGGTCTGAGTGCGACTATCGCCTTTCGGCGAAGGCGGGGCGCCATCGCTGGGTGGATGACTGCGGCGTTCATCTGTGGGATTGCGCGGACAAGCCGCAGGGCTCCGGAGTTCATGCGGAGTCCTGCGGCTTGTCCGGGCGAGATCGTCTCAGGAAGGCGGGCGGAGCCGCCGGCACCGGGCTCGCGTTCTTCAGGTCTTTTGCTTGAAGCTACCCGGTACGGATTGCCAGATCATCGATCTGGAACGCCGGCCCGGCGGTGCTCGCGTTCCAGACAAAGGTCCAGTCGACGCGGGTCGTGCCCGCGGGCGCGGTGAACGTGCCGGCCGCTTCGGTCCAGGCGGTCTTCTGGGCCAGGGAGATGGCGTCGGTACGCAGCACCGTGCCGGACTCGTCGCGCCACCGCACATTCCACGTGACGGCAGGCATGGTCGCCACGGCCTCCCGGTACCACAGCGACACGCGGTAGCTCGTACCGGCGACCACACCGCTGTATCCGGGGAAGTTGTCAAGCTGCACCGCGCTGCCAGACGCCTGGCTGCTGGTCATCTGCAGCGAGCCTGTGCCACCATGCGCGCCGCCGGTCTGGTGCGCCAGACTGGCCCCGTACCACGGGGTATAGGGCGAGGTCGTCGAAGACTCGAAGTCCTGCTCGGTGATCGACGGCGGGACGGGCGTGCCGCCGTCGAACGTGCTGCCGGCGTCCTGGCCGTACTGGGGGCCGACCCACTGCCCGGGCGCGATGCGAGTGCCCATGTCGGTGACCCTGAACTGCCACGGTCCTGTGTAGGTGTTGTCGTGCCAGGAGTTGTTCGACTCGTGGACGATCGACTGCTGGATCACGGCGCCCTTGTACGGGGACCAGGCTGGGTAGGTGCCCCAGTTGGACAGCAGGGCCATGTGTCCGCAGTACTGCGTCGGGCAGCCGCCGTTGACGGCACTGGGGTCGAAGGCGAACGTGTTGTGGTGGATGTCGACGTTCTTCGTCCACCAGCGGCAGTTGGTGTAGAGCGGCTCGCTGGCGATGGCAGGATCCGAGCACTGCGAGGTGTTGGTCGGCCCGACGATCAGCGTGCAGTCGCTGGTCGTCGAGGCTGGGCTGTTGCAGAACCGGTCGGCGTTCGCCCACGCGGTGATCCCGCCCCAGTTGTTCTCCAACCGGTTGCCGGTGATCTCGATCTTGCTGGTCCGCGCTTTCACGCGGGGCTCACCATCCGCCTCGGACAGGTAGATCGCCGCTTCGGGGAACGGGTCGCCCTTCGTTGCCCGCTCTGAACCGGAGGCCCAGGCGTTGCCGCGGATGGTGTTGTTCCGGATCACGGCGTTGTAGCTGATCTCGTAGAAGATCGCGAGCGAGTCGTTGCTCTCAATGAGGTTGTTCTCGATGAGGAAGTCGTTGTTGTTGGTGTCCGCCCAGACCCCCGGCCCGTGGTTGCCGTGGACCCAGTTGCCGGTCACGTCGGCACCGTTCACCGCCCAGAACTTCATCCCGCCGGTACATCCGCACCCAGGGATCTGGTGCTCCCAGTCCTCGGTGTTGTTGCCGGTGAACTCGTTGTCCGCCACAACCAGGCCGGTGATGGTGTTGCCGGCTTTGTACGCGTTCAGTCCGTACTGCCCGTTGTCCTTCAAGCAGTTGCCACGGATCTTGTTCGTGGCCCCGGCCATCAGCCCCGCACCGGAGTTGTCACGGATCGTGTTGTGCTCCACGACCCAGCCGTCGCCGGAGTCGTGGTTGACCACACCCTGATCGTGCGGTGCGACGAACCCGGTGATGGTCAGGTACTGGATCGTGACGCCGGTCGCCCCCTGAGTGAACGCGAACAGGTTCCGCCGCTGCCCGTCCAGTACCGCGCCGGGCGCGCCGATGAACGTCGCGCCGGTGCCGGGCATGATCTGGGAGTACTGGTCGGTGCCCAGCGTGTGCGTGCCGGTCTCGAAGTAGTACGTGGTGTTCGCCTTGCGTAAGTCCACGCCGCTGTTGTCGCCCGCAGGGACCACGACCGCGCCGGCGGGCGGTGTGGTCGGGCCGTTCAGTGTCGAGCTGCCGCAGACCGCTGCCGTTGCCGTCGTCGAATTGGTTGCCGAATCGACCGCGTCGCCACTCGCCGGCGTCGCGCCGCTCATGACAATCGTGGCGAGGGCCACCAACGCCACCGGCCAGGTTCTTCGCATGCCTGTTCTCCTCCCGATTTTTGGCCAGCCTTAACTGCATTTGACTGCTGGCCGTCGCCACTGTAACCAGCTCGCGTCGGCCCTTAAGATCAAACGCTGAAAGAGGACTGCGGGTGGATGCCGGCGTCCGGCTGATCAGGGACAGCGACAGACATCACCGTCCCTGAGATGTCCCCTCGTCCTTCAGCGTGGGCGAGGCAGGCTCCGTACCTGTCGCAGGCCAGGCCTGCGTAACCGGCCGTCGAGGAGGCCCACCGCGGCGAGGGTGACCACGACGACCGCCAGCGCAGGCCACGGGTCGATATCGAGCCTGCGCAGGACCACAACCGTCGTCAGTGCCGCGATCACGACCACCCACGTGATGCGAGGCGTGTCGACCACCTCGTGGCCAGCACGTCATCGCCGCTGCCTGACGTGGCCACGAGACGGCCGGTTTCCCCAGACCACCAAAGAGCGCTAGAGGTCGCCGAAATCAGGAAGGGTGATCGAACCGTCCTCGGCGAGGGGGAACCCGGGATTGTGCGCGATCTCCCAGGCGTGGCCATCCGGATCGACGAAGGCACCGGAGTAGAACCCAATCGCGTTGATGGTCGCGGGCTTGGTGATGGTTCCACCAGCCCGCTCCACTGCCGCGAGCAGAGCATCGACCTCCGCATCGGACCGGACGTTGTGTGCCAGGGCGATCCCGCCGAAACCGACCGCCGGCCCAGGCTCCAGGCCGCAGTCCTTCGCGAGTTTGTCGCGACCCCACAGGATCAGTCCTAGGCCGCCGGCCTGGAAGAAGACGGTCTCCTCGACTTCTTGCCCCCGCCAGCCCAGGCCTCGTAAAAGCCCTTGGCGCGAGCGAGATCGGAGACCCCCAGCGTGATCAGAGTGATTCGCTGTTCCACGCGATCACGCTACTCCCCCCGATGATGCCAACCACGCCCTTCTGACCTGGTGGCAGGCATGACGTCGGGAAATGGGGACGGCCATCGCGTGAGCCTTCGAGTGCGCAGTTCAAGATCGAAGGAGAACAGGGCGATGGCCGTGGACAACAGTGTGACGCCCGCGCAGCGGCCGGCGAGGCAGATCGAGACCGATGATCCGGACATGTTGCGATCTATTGTCAAGATCATGACCGACGTGCCTGTCAGTGGTGGTGGTCGTGCCGGCCGAGGGTCTCCACGGGGGTCGCGCCGGGGCGGGTCCACTGCGGCACGGGGCGGCTGGTCGGGCCCCAGGTGGCGTTCCCGTCCGCGTCCGAGCGCCAGTACCAGCACGGGTGGCGCCCCTCGGGCCAGCCCTCGGGCTTGTCCTCCCACGCTTCGCCACGGCCGTAGGGCGTCATGTCGAGCAGGCTGAAGGACCCGGCGACCGCCTCGTTGCCACGGCCCGTCGTGGAGTAGGTGAGGAACACGCGGTCGCCGTCGCGCAGGAAGCAGGTGAGGTAACCCATGCTGCCGCCGACCGGAGCATCCACGTCGCGCACCGAGTACCAGGGCTGGGTGTAGCCCATGAACTCGACGTAGGAGACCACCTCGTCCCACGGGCCCGTGGTCAGGATGGCGAACGAGACACCGCGGGCGTTGAGGTAGACGGCGTCCTTCAGGTGCCAGGCCACGGTGGTGCAGCCCTCGCACTGCCCCTGGTGCGGCGCGCCGTCGTGCCACATGTGCTTGTAGACCACGAGCTCGTCGCGGCCCTGGAACAGGTCCAGGAACGGGACCGGGCCGTCAGGTCCGACGACCTCGACCGTCCCGTCGAGCTCCACCATCGGCAGCCGGCGGCGGGCCGCGGCGATGGCGTCGCCCTCGCGGGTGTGGGCCTTCTCGCGGACCAGGAGCTCGTCGCGGGCGGCCTGCCAGGTGGCCAGGTCGACGATGGGCGGGCGGCCGGGCAGCGCGGTGGTCGGGTCATTCGGCGTGGTCGTCATGGTGTCCTCCGTGGTGTTCTCGTGCCGGACAGCGTCGTGCGACGCCCTTCGACGGTCAGCTGAACAGACCCGCGACCCGGCCGAAACTCATCGCGCGTGCCACCGAGCCCCTCGCGGGGCGCCCTCGACCCAGCTGACCAGCCCGTTGACCGTGCGGTGTCGTGTCAGTGGCCGTGTCAGGGCAGCGACGGTCCGGTATCAGAGCGGTCGGCGATGGTTGACCCATGAACGGTTCAGCGATCGCGGCCAACAGGACGCGGTCCACCAGCCGTCCATCCAATCTGAAGGAGCACACCATCATGTCCGTCACCCTTTCCGACCAGGACAAGCTCACCCTGCGGATCGCCGCATGGGGCGCCGTCTCGCTGATGTCGGCCGCCGGTGCCGCCGGCTCGGCTCACAAGGTCGCCACCCACGGCTCCATCGCCCTGACCTCCGCGACCGGCCTGGTCGGGCACGTGCTCACCAAGGCGCCCAAGGGCGTGAAGTACGGCAAATCCGTGGCCGAACTCGCCGACCAGGTGCTCCCGGCCCTGACCGCCGCCATGCGCCTGCTGAACCAGCAGGATCCGGCAGAAGCCGACAACTTCCGCGGCACCGTCACCGTCGCCATCGAAGCAGCCCGCACTCACCAGGGCGAGCCCAGCCCCACCATGGCCGAGATGGCCCGCAAGATCACCGAAGCCCTCGACGCCGCTTGATGACATGCCGACCTGCTCGTCACCGGGGTCCGCTCCGGACCCCGTTGACACGGCGGCGTGCCGGGTCAGGGATGAACACGATCCTGCCGAAGGGCACATTCCGCCGTCCCCGCCAGAGATGATCTAGGCTGGGCGCCTCCATCTACGACCACGTGGCGGCCCTCTTGCTTCCGTTACCGGTGGTTCCCCCGCGCTGGGGGGTGCCTTTGTTGACCCTGGCGGCGCTGGCGGCTCCCGCCTTGCGTACCGTCTGGCGATACTTCCCCGAAGGACCGGCCTACTCGACGCGGAGCTTCCTCCGCTTCTCATGTGCCGACTACCCCTTCGCGAATGTCGGCTGGCTGATAGATATCAACGGGCAGACCATATCGGCGGAGATGAACGGCTGGCCCACCGCGGTGATGGCGTTTGGCCTGAGCGCGACTCTCGCCCTTCGGGGAAGGTGGGGGACAATCGCCGGGTGGCTGACGGCGGCGTTGTTCGTGATGATCGCCGGGGTATTCACGATTCCGTTCGCCATCCAGGTCGTCATGGATGGGTGTATGGACACCCTCCGTTTCGGGGGTTGGAAAATCGTGGAGTCCGGGCCGATCCTGCACTATTTGGCGGGTGCGGTGCTGGTCATGTTTTTGACGCTGGTTCGGCGTGAGGAGACGGGCACGCCCGGGGGAACGTTGCCGTAGTCCTCTGCGCCGGCATGGCCTGGATCGCCTCACGATCGTCGGTGTCACGGACGATCGCGAGGCACGGTCACGCGACCAGGCGCAGCCAGGCCGCCGCGAGTGCGGCGTGACCGGCCGGCGTCGGGTGCGCGCCGTCCGCGGCCCAGTACTCCGGCCCGGTCGTCGCGGCGAGTTCGGCGAACATGCCGTCGGCGGCGAGCAGGTGCGCGCCGTACTTGCGGGCGAGCTCGCGCACGACCTGGATCTTCGGGTCCAGGTCGGCGCGCCATTCCTTTCGCTCCTTCTCGCCGACGTACACGTCGCCGACCTCGACGCTTCCGCTGATCGGCAGGAGGAACGTCTCGATGAGGATGAGTTCGGCGCCGGCCTCGGCGAGGGGCGCGAGCAGGCGGTCGTAACCCGCCGCGTACTCCTCCGCGGAGATCACGTAGCCGTCCGGGTCGTACGTGTGCCAGGCCACGTCGTTGCCGCCGACGAGGATCGACACCACGTCCGGGCGCGCGTCGAGCACGTCCGCCTGCCATCGGGCTTCGAGGTCCATCACCTTGTCGCCGGCCATGGCGGTGTTCAGCCAGGTCACGGGCCTGTCCGGGTGCCGGAGTCCCCACTCTCCCGCGACGCGCAGCGGGTAGCCGAACCCGAGACGGTCTTCGCTCTCAAGTCGTTGGCAGTCGGTGACCGAATCGCCGGTGAACATTACGGTGCTTCCCGGTCGGAGGGTGATTGTCATGTGTACGCTCCTAGAACTCGGTTGAGGAGATTGTCGGATTACCGAACCAATGGCCGGCGGCCCGCTCAAAAGCTTCACGATCAGGCTCGCGATCACCTGCCCAGACGACTACGCCGTCAGGTCGGACAAGCACGGCACCTGATCCGAGGTCGTTTCTCGCCGGCCCGGCCGCATACCGCACCCGGCTCTCCCAGCCCATCGCTGAACCGTGGAGGCATCGGTCGATGCTGAAATCGAGCGCGACGCCTCGTCCGTCCTGCATCAGGTCGCCGAGGCGAGTGCCGTCCTCGAAACGGAAATCCGGGGCGTTACGGCCGACCAGCGGCTGCTCGCTGCCGAGGTCGTAGCGGATCGACGATCCCGACATCTTGTCGAACAGGTAGGTCGTTCCGTCACGGGTCCCGATCAGGTCGCGAATCACTCCTTGGATCGCCTGGGCATGCGGGTCCGGCTTCATGGCCGCCACCTGGGCGCGCGTCCAGTCGAGCACCCAGGAACCGATCGGATGGCGCTCGCGGGTGTAGGTGTCGAGAAGCCCGTCCGGCGCGTACCCGTGCACGGTCGCCGCGAGCTTCCATCCCAGGTTCATGGCGTCGCCGATGCCGGTGTTGAGTCCCTGCCCTCCGAGGGGAGAGTGGATGTGAGCGGCGTCGCCCGCGAGCAGGACGCGCCGCTGCCGGTAGGTCGTCGTCTGCATCGCCCGATCGGTATAGCTGGAGGCGAGATGGATCTCGCTCAGCGTCACGTCGGTGCCGGCTACACGGCGCAGAACCGCCTGGAGATGTTCGCGAGTCGGCTGTTGCGAGCGATCGAACGCGCCGCCGTCGAACTCCATCATGCCGATGTGCCCTTTCAGGGGCGTCTGGAGGTACATGCCGGTCGGCGTCGGATTGAACCCGGGGCGCAGCTTCTCGGGATCGGCGATGGTGGCGTGCACGGCGTAGCCGGTGAACTGCGGCTCGGTGCCGACGAAGTCGAAGCCCGCGAGCCCACGCACCGCGCTGCGTCCGCCGTCGCAGCCGACGAGCCAGCGCCCCGCGTACTCGTGCTCGCCGGCTCGCGCGACCACGCTCTCATCGTTCTGCGCGATGGCTGAGATCGTGACGCCGCGCCTGATCTCCACGCCGAGTATGGATGCCCGCTCGGACAGTACGGTCTCGATCGCTTCGAGGTTCGTCATCACGCCCTCCATCGCCGGGCTGGGCAGCCGGAACGGCAGAGCGGCGACGTCGACCTTGGCCGGATCGAGCATCATGCCGGCGAAGTGGCCCACGCCACGAGGGGATGGTGACGGCTCGTCCGCGTCGGGATAGTCGTTGACGCCCGACGTCTTCAAGAGCGGGTGCAGCATCCCCCGGCGGTAGAACGCCTCGACCGACGCGGCGGACAGGCCCCGCATCCCGAGCGGGTCCGCCTTCCACGGGGAGCGGGGCTCCGGATCCCGCTCAAGCACCAGGACAGAGCAGCCCGCGAGACCAAGCTCGCAGGCAAGGAACAGACCAACCGGGCCGGCGCCCACGATCACTACGTCGTGCATGAGAACTCCCTTTCCGAGGCTTTCGAGGCTTTCGAAGCTCGTCGTCCTGTTCTCTTCAGGCACCCCAAGACTGAAGCGGGCCGCTCACACGGGGCGCACACGGCGCTCACAGGGGCGCACACGGCGCTGACACCCCGCGTCACCGCTGCGTTCGAGCAAGCACCCGGCAGGCTTCCCATGGCGGATGATTTGGGGACCCGAGGGTGCGTACGCGAGGATCGGGAGATGGACGGGGGTGCGCGGCTTCGCGTCACGCTGCTCGGCGCCTTTCAGGCGTCTCGCTGTGACGTCGCCCTGTCCGTTCCGGGTGCGCGGTTGCAGGGTCTGGTCGTACGGCTCGCGCTCGCCGGCGGGCGCGCGGTCGAGCAGGGCGTCCTGTTCGACGCGATCTGGGCCGAGGACCCGCCGGCCGACCCCGCCCACGCTCTGCAGGCCCTTGTCTCGCGGCTGCGCCGGGCACTCGGCTCGGCCGGCGACGTCGCGCAGGTCGCGGGTGGCTACCGGCTGGACGTCGACGCGGCCGACGTGGACGCGCTGCGGTTCGAGCAGCTCGCCGCCGCCGGGCGTGACCGCCTGCGCGCCGGCGACCCGAATGGCGCGGCGGCTGTGCTCGGCGAGGCCGTGGCGCTGTGGGGCGACCGTCCCGGCGCCGAGCCCACGGTCGTCGCCGCGGTAGCGCCCGCCGCCGCGACCCGGCTGGCCCAAACCTCGATCGAGGCCGTCGCTGACCTCGCCGATGCCGAGCTCTCCCTGGGCCGCGCCGACGCGGCCGCCGCCCGCCTGGCCGCCCTGCTCGCCGAGCAGCCGGTCTACGAGCGGGCGGCCGCGCTGCTCATGGACGCGCTCGCCGCCCAGGGTCGCCAGGCCGAGGCCCTGGCCCTGTACGAGCGGGTCCGCGAAACCCTGGCCGACGTCCTCGGCACTGACCCAGGCACCGCCCTACGCGAGCGCCACCTGCACCTGCTCCGCGCCGAGCGGCCCGCCGCCGCCACCGCCGTCGCCGCCACCGCCGTCGCCACCGCCGCCGTCGCCGCCGCCGCGAAGACCAGGCCGAGTAACCTGCCCGCGCCGCTGACCAGCTTCATCGGGCGCGACGACGACCTCGCCCGGATCGACACGCTGCTCGCCGCCGGTCGCCTGGTCACCGTGCTCGGCCCGGGCGGCGCCGGCAAGACGCGCCTCGCCGTCGAGGCCGCCCGCCGCCACCGCGACGGCTACCGTGACGGCGCCTGGATGATCGACCTCGCCTCGGTCACCGAGCCGGCCAAGGTCGGCGCGGCCGTGCTCGCCGGGATCGGGCTGCGCGGTGGCGCGATGTTCGAGGCCCGGATGCGGGTCGAGGGCGACGAGCTGGACGTACTCGCCGACCAGCTCGGCGGCCGGGAGAGCCTGTTGCTGGTCGACAACTGCGAGCACCTGATCGACGCCGTGGCCCACCTGGTCGCGGCACTGCTGTCCCGCTGCCCCGGGCTGCGCGTGCTCGCCACCAGCCGCGAACCCCTCGCGGTCGACGGCGAGGCGCTGGTGCCGCTCGGCCCGCTCGCGCTGCCCGGGCCGGACGACGGCGTCGAGCAGGTCCGGCGGGCGGCGTCGGTACGCCTGTTCACCGAACGAGCGGCGGCCGTGCGCCCGGGGTTCGACGTGGACGAGACGACGCTGCCCGAGGTCCGGCGGGTGGTCCGCGGCCTGGACGGGATGCCGCTGGCGCTGGAGCTGGCCGCGGCCCGGCTGCGGACGCTGTCGCTGCCCGAGCTGGCCGACGGGCTGTCCGACCGGTTCCGGCTGCTCACCACCGGCAGCCGTACCGCGCTGCCCCGGCACCGCACGTTGCGCGCGGTCATCGCCTGGAGCTGGGAGCTGCTGAGCGAGCACGAGCGTACGGTCGCCGAACGCGTCTCGATCCTGTCCGGCGGCGTCACGCCGGCCTCGGCCACCGCGGTCTGCGCCGACACCGCGGTGTCGGCTGCCGAGATTCCCGAGCTGCTCGCGGGCCTGGTCGATCGGTCGCTGCTGCAGCTCGCGCCCGACCCGGGCCGCTACCGCATGCTGGAGACGCTGCGCGAGTACGGCATCGACCGCCTGGCCGAGACGAGCGACCTCGACACCGTCCGCGACCTGGCCGCCGGCTACTTCGCCGAGCTGATGGCCCGATGCGACCCGCAGTTGTGCGGACCCGGCCAGCTGGCGGCCATGCGAGTCATCAGCGCCGAGTACGACAACACGCTGGCCGCCCTGCGCCGGCGGTGCGACACCGGCGACGCCCCCGGTGCGATCGCTCTCGCCCTGAACCTGACCTGGTACTGGCAGATGCTCGGCCGGCACGCCGACGCGGCCTACTGGCTGGGTGAGGCACTGGCGGTGCCCGGCGGTGCGCCGACGCCCGACCGCGACTGCGCCCACGCGATCTACCTGATCAACCGGGTCGGCACCCGGCCGGGGATGACCACCGAGGAGGCCGCGTACGACCAGGCGCAGCTGCGCGAGCTGGCCGACCGGCTGCTCGCCTGTCCCGAGCTGCCGGGCCCGTACGGCGCGCTCACCGCGCTCCCGCTCGCGTTCGGACAGGAGGTGAAGACCACGCTCGTGATCACCGAGCGCTTGGTCGACGGCGACGACGTGTGGCTGTCCGGGCTGGCCCGCATGTTCCGGGCCCAGTTCGCCGAGAACGCGGGCCAGCTGGACAAGATGCGCACCGACGTGGAAGCGGCCCTGGCCTGCTTCCGGCAGGTCGGCGACCGCTGGGGCCAGGCCACCGTGCTGCCGATGCGCGCCCAGCAGCGGCAGTACGACGGCGACCTCGACGGAGCGCTGGCCGACCTGCGCGAGGCCCGGTCGCTGGCCGGGGAGTTCGGCTCACTCAGCCTCAGCGACGAGGTGTTCAGCGACCTGCGCTGGATCGACCTGCACCTGCGGCGCGGCGACACCGACGCGACGATCGCGATGATCGACTCGGCCCGGGAACGGGCGCTGCGTGCGAACTCGCCGGAGATGTCGGCCCTGGTCGACGCGTGGGAGGCCGCCTTCCGGGTGCGGCGCGGCGACCTGGACCGAGCGCGGGAACTGCTCGACGACGCCGACCGGGCTCTGCGCGGTGACACCACATTCCCCGGTCACCACGCGCGGGCGCTGGCCGGCAACGTGCGGGCCTCGCTCTGCCTGGAGCTGGGTGACCTGGCCGGCGCGAAGAAGACGCTGGAGAAGGCGTACGCGGTGGCGCTGGAGACCCGGGACCTGCCGATCCTGTCGCTGGGGGCGGTGACGGCGGCCGCGCTCGCGGCGGCGCACGGGCGGCATCACGAGTCGGCCGTCCTGCTCGGCGCCGCCTCCCGGCTGCGCGGCGCTCACGACCGCACCGATCAGCAGGTACGCGAGCTGACCCGCCGAGGGCGGGCCGCGCTGGGCGAGGAAGCCTTCGCCGCGGCGTACGGGAAGGGTTGGGAGCTGGACGGAAAGACGGCTGTGACCGAAGTCGACCCGGCCCGGCTGCGCCGGGAACTCAGGACGGCTCACCCGGATCCCGAGTGATCCAGCCGGGCGGGCACCTGCTCACGGTGTCAAGCGCGCTCGAAGGGGAGCACTTCCGTCAGGTGGAGGATCAGGGCACCGGGATTCCTGGTCTGTGTCATGATCCGGCCCGGCCCGGTGAACTCGAAGACCAAGCCTTCGCCTGACTTGAGTGACTGGACCGTCTTACCTTCGACCGCCCGGCGCAGATTGCTCTTTGACCGTCTCGTCGTAGGCGACCAGGTGCCCGGAGTCCACCACGACCTGCTGCCCCTCCGCCAGCGTGATCACGTCCATCGCGCCGTAGCTCCGGTCGTGGTGGCCACGCAGGGGACGTTCGCCAACGTGGACCTGGAGGAACTGGTGATTCCCACGGTGCGCGTCCTCGGCGACTCCGATGCCCTTGTCGTCGCGGCCACCGCGCGTCCGGATGGTGCCGAGGAGGTGCGGAACCTCATGGGAACTGTCCCGGACAACGCACGGCTGGCGGACTTCATCCCCTTCGACATGCTGCTGCCCTTCGCCGATGTTCTGGTGACCAACGGTGGCTACGGTGGTGTGCATACCGCCCTACGGCACGGTGTCCCGCTCGTCGTCGGGGGCGCCACCGAGGACAAGCCGTTGATCGCCGCCCGGGTCGAGTGGAGCGGCTCAGGAGTCAACCTGGGCACCGCCCGGCCCGACGACGCCGCACTCCGCAGCGCCGTGGACACCGTCCTGTCGACGCCCTCTTATCGCGCTCGTGCGCAGAAACTTCGGGATGATTTCTCCCGCTTCGACGCCCTGGAGGCGATCTCCAAGCTGGTGGACGCAGGAGTCTGACCTTCGCAAGCGGTCAACCGACCGCGCGCACGCGCTCCAGGAGTTCGTGGAGGAGGGTGACGACCTCGGTGGGGGTGAAGTCCATCGCGTTCTCGCCGACGGTCACCTCGAAGCTGCACCGGGACGGGTCCGGTCCGGATCGCACGCGGCCGTACAACTGGACGCCGTGTTCGGCGAGTATGGCCGCGCCGGCCTGCTCGACGGCCCGCCGGGGCGCCGGCAGGTGGACGTGGAAGATCGGTGTCTGCGGAGGATCGGGGTAGGCGCGGGCGGCGCCGTCGGCGTTGACGGCCGCCGCGATCGCGATGGCGTGGTCGCGGTAGACGGGCATCCGGTCAGCGATCGTGTCGAGGCCGACCAGGGCGGACAGGGCGAGCGGCCACGCGTCGCGGATGCCGCCGCCGAGCCGTTGCCGCCAGGTCCTGGCGGTGGCCACCGTGGCGGTGTCCGCCGCGAGTACGGCGCCGCGTGTGCCCAGCAGGCTCTTGTACAGCGAGACGTACACGGTGTCGAACAGCGCGGCGATCTCCGCCAGGGGGCGGCGGTAGTAGGTCTGAGCCTCCCAGATCCGGGCGCCGTCCAGGTGCGGGACGGCGCCGGTGGCCCGCGCGATCGCGACCTGGTCGCACAGGTCATCCCATTCGGGCAGGAGTCCGCCGAGATCACGCTGCGGCAGCTCCCACACCACCGCGGCGAGCGGTTCGCCGATGGCCGTCAGGTCGTCGGCGGTCATCAGCTCGAACGGGTCGCCGGTCCGGTGGAGCCATAGGCCGTGGACGGCGTTGTAGCCCTGTTCCTCCCATACGTCGAGGTGGGACTGGGGGTGCGCGGCGAAGGCGCGCCGTCCGCTCCGCTCGGCGTGCACCCGCAGCGCCGCCTGCTGGGCCATCGTCCCGCTCGGGAAGAACAGCGCGGCCTCCTTGCCGAGAAGAGCGGCCATGCGCCGTTCGAGCACCGCGACCGGGCCATCGGGGCCATCCGGCGGGGTGTCGTCGTCCACGAGGGCGAGCATGCGCTCCAGCACAGCGCGCGGCCCGCGCCGGATGGGCGCGTGGAGGAACAGGGACCGCCGTACTGGCGGGGTGGGGTCAGTCATGCTCCATATTATTGCGACTAATTAGCAATAGCATTATATATGTGACTACTCTTCATTCTTGGTCGAGCTTGCCGTGAGCCTCCGCTGACAGGTCCTGCCAGTCGGCCCAGGTCTTGAGCCGGTCGGCGTAGACCTGCTGGATCATCGGGTAGAAGCCCTGGCCGAAGAGCACCCGCAGGGGCGGGTCGTCGGAGTCGACGATCTTGAGGAGCGCCTGGGCCGCGGCGGCCGGGTCGCCGGCGGGCTGCTTTCCCGCGATCCCCGCGAGGCGCTGGCGGAGACCGTCGTAGATCGGGTTGGGCGCGGCCACGTGGCCGTTGGCGAGCGGATCGGGGTTCTTGCCGGACCTGGTGGCGAAACCGCCGGGCTCGACCACGGTCACCTTGATGCCGAAGCCGGCGACCTCCTGGGCGAGGGCCTCGTTCAGGCCCTCCAGGGCCCACTTGGAGGCGTGGTACGCGCCGCCGAGCGGCATTGCCAGGAGCCCGGCCGCCGAGGACAGCTGGATGATGTGCCCCGCGCCCTGTTCGCGCAGGTAGGGCAGCGCGGCCTGAATGACCCACACCGCGCCGAACAGGTTGGTCTCCAGCTGGTCGCGCAGGTGCTGCTCGGTCAGCTCCTCGATCGCGCCGACCTGGGCGTAGCCGGCGTTGTTCACGATGACGTCCAGACGGCCGAAGCGCTCCTTGGCCAGCTTGACGCTGTCGAAGACGGCGGCCTTGTCGGTGACGTCCATCTCCAGCGGAAGCAGTGCGTCGCCGTAGGTGGCGACCAGCTCGTCAAGGCTTGCGGTGTTCCGGGCGGTCGCGGCCACCTTGTCGCCGCGCGACAGGGCGGCCTCGACGAAGTTACGGCCCAGGCCGCGTGAGGAACCGGTGATGAACCAGACCTTGCTCATGATGTCTTTCCGTTCTTTCTGCGGTGGCGATCACCGCGCGGATCGCGGTGTCCTGACGAACATGAGGCGCCGCTGCCCCGACCTCTGTGACAGCGCGGCCATGTGACGTGCGCCACCGTCACGGATGTCACACAGCGGTGAGGGTCGCCGTCTTGTGAGGCGAGCACAGTTGACAGCGAACGGCAGGAGCCGGCCATGAACGAGCGCAGCGAGCCAACGACGGGCACAGCCGAGCCGTTCGCCGGCGGTGACCCGATGGACTCCGCCACCGAGGTGTTCGTCGCCCACCGCAACCTGCTCTTCACCGTCGCCTACGAGATGCTCGGATCGGTGGCCGACGCCGAAGACGTCCTCCAGGAAACCTGGTTGCGGTGGATGAAGGTCGACATGGGCCAGGTACGCGACCAGCGCGCGTACCTGGTCCGGATCACGACCCGGCGCTCGCTCGACCGGCTGCGCACCATGAGACGCCGCAAGGAGGCGTATGTCGGCTCCTGGCTGCCCGAGCCCCTGCTCACCACGCCGGACGTGGCCGAGGACGTCGAGCTCGCCGAAAGCGTGTCGATGGCGCTGATGCTCGTGCTGGAGACGCTGTCGCCGACCGAGCGCGCCGTCTTCGTGCTGCGTGAGGCTTTCGGCGTCAGCTACGACGAGATCGCGGCCACCGTCGGCAAGAACCCCGCCGCCGTCCGCCAGATCGCGCACCGCGCCCGCCGGCACGTCGATGCCCGCCGCCCTCGCGAGGTGATCTCCCCGAGCGAGGCCCGGACGGCTCTGGAGTCGTTGCGGCGCGCGCTCGAAACCAGGGACCTGCAGGGCCTCCTTGACGTGCTCGCCCCTGAGGTCGTCCTGGTGGGCGACGGCGGCGGCGTCAAGAAGGCCGCGCCGCGGCCGATCATCGGCGCCAGCAAGGTGTCCCGCTTGATCATCGGTGGCCTCGGCAAGGCTGGAGTCGCGCTCACCGGTGACCCCACGGTGGTCAACGGCAACCCGGCACTCGTCCTACGCCTGGACGGCGAGATCGACGGCGTCATCGCGATCCGGGTCGAGGACACCCGCATCACCGGCCTCTACTACGTCCGCAACCCGGAGAAGCTGACCCGCATCGCATCCGAGATCCCACTCACCCTGCGATGAACGCCGGAGCCGAGCCGGCTAAGCCAAAACCCGTCAGTGCCCTTTCAGGCAGCATTCCATGCCGCTCCGAATTTACGCCACCACTTACGGGCGCAGGCGTCCGTCATCATCCTTGACCCCTGAATCGCAGCGTCCGGCTCCGCGTCGGCGAGCGTCCAACCCCGACGCGCGATGTCCCAGGTGCCTCAGCCGGACAGGCTGGTATAGCGGCCACGGTCTTTGAACTTGTCGTCGGCGGCCCCTAGGCTCAGCCGAATGCACAGGGGTGGAGGGCGGGTCGCTTGATCCACTTCAGCGTCCTGGGCGCGCTACGAGTGAGCAGCGCCGGAGCGGAGATCCCCTTGTCCGGGCCCAAGCAGCGCATCGCGCTCGCGACGTTGCTGCTGCACGCCAACGAACGCGTCTCCGCCGACCACCTGATCACGCGGATGTGGGACGGTGACGAGTCGGCCAACGCGCGAGCGGCCCTGCAGACCCACCTGACCCGCCTGCGCCAGGCCCTGGGCGCCCCCGGTCTCATCCGGACCTTCGACGGCAGCTACACCATCACCGCCACCCCCGACAGCCTCGACCTGCTGCGTTATCGGGAGATCTGCCGACGATCCCGCAGGGGTGAGCCGGCCGAGGAGCTGGCCGCGCTGACCGAGGCGATGGCGCTGTGCGGAGAGCCGCTGCTGGCGAACGTCCCCTCGGAGGCACTCCATCGCGAGGAGATTTCCCTGCTCGTCGAGGAGCAGCTGCGTACCCTGGAACGCTGGTCGGACCTCCACCTCGAATGGGGCAGGCCGGAGCAGGGGATCGCCGTCCTCAGGGCCGCCACCGCCAGGCATCCCTACAGCGAGCGCCTGTGGGCCAACCTCATCCGCGCCCTGCACCGCTCGGGACGGCAGGCGGAGGCCATGGAGGCCTATCAGAGCGTCACCCACCGCCTCCGCGAGGACCTGGACGTACGCCCCGGCGAGCTGTTACGCCGGGCCCACCAGTCCATCCTGACCGCGGGCGAGACCGAGGTGGTCGGCGCCTCGATGACGCCGCAGCAACTGCCCTCCGGCGTCGCGCACTTCACCGGGCGGCTGGCCGAGCTGGACCGGCTGGACCGGCTCGTGGCCGACGTGCCGGGGCGTACTGAGATCGTGGTGATCGGCGGCCCGGGAGGCGCGGGCAAGTCCGCGCTGGCGGTCCATTGGGCGCATCAGATGATCGACCGCTTCCCCGGCGGGCAGCTCTACCTGAACCTGCGCGGGTTCGGCCCCGGTGCGCCCATGGAACCGATGGTCGCCATCGAGACGCTGCTGCGCGCGATGGGCGTCTCCGCCACCAGCCTGTCCGCGGACCTGGACGCGCGCGCGGCGATGCTGCGCAGCACGCTGGCGGGCCGGCGCATGCTTCTCCTCCTGGACAACGCCCGCGACAGCGCGCAGGTACGGCCCCTGCTGCCGGGGGCCAACTCGCTGGTCCTGGTCACCAGCCGCAACCAGCTCCGCGGGCTGGCCGCGAGAGACGGCGCCCGCCAGCTCACTCTCGACACCCTCACCGGGCCCGAATCCCTTGAGCTGCTGGAGAAGGTGATCGGCGCGCGACAGGTGGCCGACGAGCGTGACGCGGCCGTACGCCTGGTGGAGCTCTGCGCCGGCCTTCCGCTGGCGCTGTCCGTCATCGCGGAACGTGCCCACCGCGGCGGCGGCCTGGCCAGGATCGTCAGCGCGCTGGAGGACGAGAAGGCCCGCCTGGAGCAGTTCCGGATCGGCGAGGACGACCCCCTCGCCGATCTCAACACCGCCCTGCTGTGGTCCTACCGGGCGCTGACCCCGCCGGTGGCCAGGATGTTCCGCCTGCTCGGCCTGCATCCCACCGGAGACCTCTCGCTGGAGGCCGCGGCCGCGCTCGTCGGCGTGCCGCCGTGGGAGGCGAACGCGCTGCTCGACCAGCTCGTCGCCGCCCATCTCGTCAAGCAGGTCCAGCCGGACCGCTTCGAGCTGCACGACCTGGTGCACCTGTACGCCACCGGCCGCGCCATGGAGGAGGAGCGGGCCGGTGAGCGCGACGCGGCGGTGGACCGGCTGCTGGACTGGTACCTGTACACCGTCGTCGAGGCCGACCGGCAACTGCTGCCCCACCGCGTCCGGGACTTCGTCGAGCCGTACACCACCGAGATCCCGCCACTGGCGTTCGGCGACCACCGCCAGGCGACGAGCTGGCTGGAACGGGAGTATCACTGCCTGCGCTCCGTGATCGCCTGCGCAGCGGCGAGCGGCCAGGCCGGGCACGCGTGGCGCATCTCCATCGCCATGACCACCTTCTTCGACCGGTACATCCCCTGGCACGACGGCCTGGAGTTCGCCCGGTCGGCGCTGCGGGCGGCCGAGATCGCCGGCGAGCCGGCCGGGCAGGGCTACACACTCAACTCCCTCGGCTGCGTCCACTTCGACATGGGCGACCACCCGGCCGCCCTGTCCTGCTTCGAGCGGTCGCTGTCCCACTTCCAGCAGGCCGGACACGCCAGAGGCGAGGCGATGGTGCTGGGCAACATCGGCCTGGTCCACGGCGAACTCGGCGATCCCGCCGAGGGCAGGCGCTGTCTGGAACGGGCGCTGACACTGTACGAACGGCTCGGCGGTCAGTACGGAATCGCGCACCTCCTCGACAATCTGGGCACCGTGAGCCACCTGGCCGGCGACCACGTGCTCGCGGTTCACTACTTCCGCCGGGCCCTCGATGCCGCCGCCCTCAACGGCAACACCGATGTGCGCGGCGACGTCCTGAGTCATCTCGGACGTGCGTACGCGGCCCTGCGAGATTGGCGCCGGGCCCTGCGCTCCTTCCGCGAGGCGGTGGCCCTTTACCAGGGCAAGGGCAACCGCCGCTGGCTGGCTACGGCCCTGACCGACCTGGGCCAGGCCCTGGCGGACGCCGGCCGGCGCGAACCGGCCAGACAGGTCCTGCAGTCCGCGCTGGCCGAATGGAAGGCCATGGACGACCCCCGGGTGGGGGAAGTCGTGGCGATCCTGGAAACGATCTAGCCCGCATATCGTGCAGGGCTTGGTCTTGGACCGCGCTGTTATGACGCCTCTTGGGCTGCCGGGGCGTTGAGCGGTTCGGTTGGAACGGTCAAGATCGTCGCGGTGAGGATGGCCAGGACCAGTGACGCGACTCCGATGACCGCGAGGGAGAGACCGAGCCCTCCGGTTGCCGCGGTCAGGGCGCTGACGAGCAGCGGAGAGAGGAATTCCCCGAGGAACAGAGCGCCCGTCCACAGGCCGGTTCCGCGACCGCGCTGGGCGAAGGGCAGCTTGTTGACCGCCCAGGTGAGCAGTGTGGGGAGCAGAACACCGGTGGCGAAGCCGGTCAGTACGGCACCCGCGATGATCAAGGGAACCGCTTGTGCCATGAAGATCAGCAGTAGGCCGAGGCCGGATACCACGAATTCGGCGATGAGCAGCGTCCGCGCCCCACGGGCGGAGACCTTGGCGAACAGGCCGGCTCCGATGGCGGTCGCCAGCGATACGAGCGCGGTGATGCCGCCGATCGCGGCCGTGTCGGAGACCCCCGCGTCGTCCAGGACATAGGACAGCTGGACGATGAGCGTGTAGAAGACGACGCCCCCGCCGATGGTGACCAGACAAGGGAGGGCCAGGATGCGCCATGGCCACGGGCTGCGTTCCTTGTGGTGCGAGGCAGCCGGTTGCCACAGAAGGACGGCCATGGGAATCGCGGCGAGCGCGGCCGCCGCGTACAGCCAGAACGGCGTGCGCCACCCGTCGGCCCCGAGCAATCCGCCCAGCGCGAAGAAGGCGGTCGCGGCCACGGTGGCGACCAAGGTCTGCAGCCCCAGATAGCGGACCCGGAGGGGGCCCGACCAGTAGTCGGAGATCAGGGTCGTGCAGCAGGTCATGATGGCCGCTTCACACACGCCGACGAGCACGCGGCTGGCCAGGATCGCCTGGATCGAGTCCAAGTAGAGCGGCGCGGTCCCGAAGATCGCGTAGCTGACCATGGCGGCGATCAGTAGGCGCTTGCGGTCGAACTTGTCGGCGATGGCGCCGGCGAAGGGTGCTCCGAGTGCGATGAACAGCGCCGGAACGGTCAAGATCACTGGGACCAGCACGTCCACGCCCGGCGTGGCGGCGAAGTGCTGGCTGATGCGGGGGAGGACAGGCGAGAGCAGGACGGCGCCCAGCACGGGCATGCAGCTGCCGATGAGCAGCAGAATCAGCTGCGGCAAACCCGCCTGCTTCACGGTGGCCGGCTGTGACATGCGGGCCTCGCTTGATGTCGCGGGGAATGTGCAGCATCACTGTTGGACACCGGACGCGGTGCGCGGAAGACGGAAAGTCGTGATGCCCGTTATTCAGCGGGTGGATGGCTCGGGGGCTTCTCGCAGGGCCTGTCCCACCTCGGTAGCTCTTTCACGCAACCAGATGTGCGCGGGGTCGTGCTTGTGGTGCGGATGCCACCACAGGGCCATCTGTACCGGGACGGCGGGGAAGGGGCACGGCTCGACGCGTACGCGCGCGCCGCCGACCGAGAGACGAGCCAGTCGCTCCTGTATGAGGGCGACCCTCCGGGTCTTCTCCACCAGCAGGGGCAGCAGCTGGAAGGTAGGGGCATAGACCTCCACCCGCGGACTCGTCCCCATCATGCTGAGCTGCCGGGCGACCGGGGCGTCGTAGGCGCGCTGGTACACCACCCAGGGCAGGCGGTTGAGATCATCGAGAGTCGGCCCGCCGGGTACGTCGGGATGATCGTCGGCGATCAGGCACACCCAGCGGTCCTGGTACAGCTCCACGGCGGGCAGGCCGTCGATGACGCCGTGCGGCAGGACCATCCCGTCGATCGTGCTGAGCACGGTGGCGGCGTTCTCCACCAGCGCCGGGGAGAGGTGGCGCAGATGGAGACGGATCTGGGGGGCGTGCTCGTGCAGGACGCGGGCCAACGCGGCGCCGAAGACCGCGGCGCCGTAGTCGGAGCAGGCCAGCGTGAAGTCGCGGGGTTCGGCCGGGTCGAAGGACGCCTGAGCGCTGAAGACCCGATCCAGCATGTCGCAGGCGGCCGCGCTTCGCTCCCGCAGGATGGCCGCCAGCGGGGTCAGTTCGTAGGCGTTGCCGGCGCGGGTGAGCAGGGGGTCGCCATAGTGGCGGCGAAGGCGCGCCAGCGCGGCGCTCATGGCGGGCTGGCTGAGGCCGAGCCGCGCGGCGGCCCGGGTGACGTTGCGTTCCTCCAGCAGTGCCCGGAGTGCGGCGACGAGGTTGAAGTCGAGATGTGTCATGTGGTCGCCTCGTGTCCGTTGTCGGAGAGAGCCGGTGGATCCGGGAGCTCGGCGGCCACCCGTTCGGCGGTTTCGCGTAGCCAGATGTGGGCGGCGTCGTGGGTGTGCACCGGGTGCCACCACATGGCCTCCTGCAGCGGCACCGCCTCGAACGGGCATGGCAGCGCGCGGACGGGGGCGAGGTCGCGCAGCAGGTGCGCGAGCCGCTGCTGCACGAGGGCGACCCGGCGGGTACCGGCCACCAGTGACGGCAGGAGCTGGAAGCTCTGCACGGACACCTCCACGTGCGGTTCCAGCCCGAGCATGGTGAGCTGGCGGGTGACCGGGGTGTCGAAGGTGCGCTGGTAGACCACCCATGGCAGGCGGGCCAGATCGTCCAGCATGATGTGCTCGCCGATCTCCGGATGTCCGGCTGACACCAGGCACACCCATTCGTCGCGGTAGAGCTCGACCGCGGGCAGGCCGGAGATCACGCCGTGCGGCATGAGCATGCCGTCCACGCTGGGCAGCAGGGTTTCGGGGTTCTCCACGATGTCGGGCGGCAGGTGCCGGAAGTGCAGTCGTACGCCGGGCGCCGACTCGTGCAGCACGCGGGCCAGCCGCGCGCCGAAGACCGCGATCGCGTAGTCGGAGGAGAGCAAAGTGAAGTCGCGCTGTTCGGTGGCCGGATTGAAGTCGGCGCGGCTGGTGAACAGCCGTTCCAGCGTGGCGTAGGCGTTGGCGACGGGCGCGCGCAGGGCGGTGCCGAGCGGGGTCAGCTCGTAGCGGTTGCCCTGTCTGACCAGCAGTTCGTCGGAGAAGTGGCGGCGGAGTCTGGCCAGGGCGGCGCTCATCGCGGGCTGGCTCAGTCCGATGCGCAGGCCGGCCTTGGTGACGTTGCGCTCTTCCAACAGCGCGCGCAGGGCGACGAGGAGGTTGAGGTCGAGGTTGGCGAGGTTCACGCACATATCCATGTCGTGGATGGCTTACATCTGAAGAATCAATTTCCCAAATTCTTATGGGTGGCTCAAGGTTAAGGCATCGCATCCGGAGGAAACCTCATGGAAACATCCCTGTCTCTCGCCGGCCCTTTCGCGCTCGGGTCCTTCTCCGCTGGGACCGCCCCGGCCTTTCCCGGCCTGGTCGTCGGTGACCGCGTCCTGGACCTGCGTCCTGTCGTCCCCGCGCCGACCACGCGCGCGCTGCTGGAGAGCTGGGAAGACGTCCTGCCGCTGCTGCACGACGCCGCGTCGACGTCTTCGGGGGCGTGGTTGCCGCTGGCGGAGCTGCGGGTGCACGCGCCCGTCGAGCCGCGGCAGATCCTGCAGTCCGGCGCGAACTACCGCACCCACGTGATCGACCTGGCCGTGGCGCACGAGCCCGCCGGCGGGCGGCCGGCCGAGCAGGTGCGGGCCGAGGTCGGGGCGATGATGGACCGCCGCGCGGCCGAGGACCAGCCGTACATGTTCGTCGGCCTGCCCTCCTCAGTCACCGGCCCGTACGACGACGTGGTGATCCCGGCCTGGTGCGTGAAGCCGGACTGGGAGCTGGAGCTGGCAGCGGTGATCGGCCGCCCGGCGTTCCGGGTGGATCCGGAGGACGCGCTGGAGCACGTGGCCGCCTACACCATCGCCAACGACATCACCGCGCGCGAGCTGGTGTTCCGCCGCGACATGCCGGAGATCGGCACCGACTGGCTGCGGGCCAAGAACGCGCCCACGTTCACACCGCTCGGCCCGTACCTGGTGCCGGCCGCGTTCGTGCCCGACCCGTCGAACCTGCGAGTGACGCTGCGGCTCAACGGCGAGGTCATGCAGGACGAGTCTACCAAGGACATGATCTTCGACGTGGCGCGGCTCGTCTCCTACGCTTCGCAGACCGTGGAGCTACTGCCCGGCGATCTCGTGCTCACCGGCAGCCCGGCCGGGAACGGTCTGCACCACGGCCGCCTGCTGCGCTCCGGTGACGTGATGGAAGGCACGATCACCGGGCTCGGCGTGCAGCGGAACGGATGCCGCGATGAACGCTGAGGACTCCATCGCCGAGGCCGCCGCGAAGTACTCCAACTGGGGCCGATGGGGCGCCGACGACGTGCTCGGCACGATCAACTTCATCGGTACGGCCGAACGGGCCGGCGCCGCCCGGCTGGTCCGGCGCGGCGTGAGCTTCTCGCTGGCGCAGCGGTTCGACATGAACGGCCCGCAGAAGGGCTGGCGGCGGCGGACCAACCCGGTGCACACCATGCTCGACACCGGCACGGACGCGGTCCACGGCGACCAGGGCTTCCCGCACGGCCTGGGCGGCGCGGACGACACGATCTTCATGCCGCTGCAGTGCTCCACCCAGTGGGACGGCCTGGGCCACATCTTCGACCACGGCCGGGCATGGAACGGCCGCCCCGCCGACAAGGTCGTCACCAGCGAGGGCGACCAGGTCACCGGCATCGAGCACCTGGCCGCCCCCGTGGCAGGGCGCGGGGTGCTGCTGGACGTCGGCCGGGTGATCGGCGACGGCGAGCTGCCGGACGGGTTCGCCATCGCCGAGGAGCACCTGACGGCCACGGCCGAGGCGCACGGCGTCCGGGTGGGGTCCGGCGACCTCGTGTGCGTGCGCACCGGCCGGCTGGCCAGGGCGAAGCGCGAGGGCTGGGGCGAGTACGCGGGCGGACCCGCGCCGGGCCTGTCGTTCTGGAGCGCGGGCTGGCTGCATCGTACCGAGATCGCCGCCATCGCCACCGACACCTGGGGCTTCGAGGTGCGCCCCAACGAGTTCGAGAACTCCTTCCAGCCCCTGCACCAGGTCGTCCTCCCGCACCTGGGCCTGCTCGTCGGCGAGATGTGGGACCTGGACGCGCTCGCCGCCGACTGCGCCGCCGACGGCGTCTACGACTTCTTCCTCACCGCCGCGCCCCTGCCCATCACCGGCGCGGTCGGATCCCCCGTCAACCCCCTCGCCATCAAATGAGGCCCGTATGCCAGCAGTAGGGAACGTCCTCATCGTCGGCGGCGGCACCGCCGGCTCGGCCCTGGCGATCCTGCTCGCCCGTGCCGGAGTCGCCGTGGACATCGCGGAGATCGAGCCGGCCCCGACCACGTTCGGCTCGGGCATCACCTTGCAGGGCAACGCCCTGCGAGTGCTGCGCGACCTCGGCGTTTGGGAGCAGGTCAGCGCGGCCGGGTTCGGGTTCGACACGCTCGGGTTGCGCGCGCCCGACGGCGGCCTGCTCGCCGAGATCCCCGACGTCCGCACCGGCGGCGCCGACCTGCCCGCCACCCTCGGCATGAACCGGCCCGAACTGGCAGCCGTCCTTGCCACCGCCGTACGCGAGGCAGGGGTACGTGTCAGGTACGGGCTCACCGTGGACAGCGTCACAGCTGACGGCCGGGTGCGCCTGTCCGACGGCACGACCGCCGGCTACGACCTGGTCGTGGGCGCCGACGGAATCCGCTCCAAGGTCCGCGGCCTGATCGGCATCGGCCTGGCGCCCGAGCCGACCGGCATGGGCATCTGGCGCATCCACACCCGCCGCCCCAAGCAGGTGGAGCGCACCGATCTGATCTACGGTGGCCCCTGCTTCATCGCCGGCTACTGCCCGACCAGCGACGACACCATGTACGCCTACCTCGTTGAGAAGGCCCGTCCCCGGGAGGCCGTCGGCGACAAGGCCGGGCACATGCGCGCCCTCGCCGAAGGGTACGGCGGGGTCTGGGCGGAGATCCGCGAGGACATCACCGACCCGGCTCGCATCAACTACACGTGGTTCGAGTCGTTGCTCGTGGATCGCCCGTGGAACCGCGGACGCGTCGTGCTGATCGGCGACGCCGCGCACGCCTGCCCGCCCACGCTCGCCCAGGGCGCCGCCCAGTGCCTGGAGGACGCCGCCGTCTTGGCCGAACTGCTGCTCGCCGCCGACCGGCTCGACGAGGAGCTGTTCGACGTCTTCATGGCCCGCCGCCACGACCGGGTCAAGGCCGTGGTCGAAGCGTCGGTACAGCTCGCGCGCTGGCAGCTCGACGGGGTGCGCGACGCGGACGTGCCCGGCCTGATGGGACGGATCGCGGCGATGGTGAGCGAGCGCCCATGACGACCGTGGACGTACACGCGCACCTGCTGTTGCCCGAGATCGAGCGGGCAGTGGCCGGACAGCCCGGCCACGCCGCGCACCGGGAGCTGGACGCGCGCCGCAACGGCCCCGACGCGCTCGCCGTGTCGGGCGCGATGGTCGGCGAGCGGATCGGCCTGCTCACCCGGGTCGCCGACCGCCTGACGGCCATGGACGAGGCGGGTGTGGACGTGCAGATCGTCAGCCCGTCGCCCTCTCACTACCACTACTGGGCCGACCATGATCTTGCCGGGGAGGTGTGCCGCCTGGCCGCCGAGGGCGTCGCCGGGCACGTGGCCGAGGCGCCCGACCGCCTGTACGGCCTCGGCCTGGCCCCGCTCCAGCACCCTGCCCTGATGGCGCAGACCCTGGACCACGCACTGGACCTGGGGCTGAAAGGGGTGGAGATCTCCTCGCACGCCCCCGGCCGCGAGCTGTCCGACCCCGCCTACGAACCGTTCTGGGCGCGCGCCGCGGAGTCGGGCGCGGTGGTGTTCCTGCACCCGTTCGGCTGCACGCTCGACGAACGTCTGAACCGCTGGTACCTGTCCAACATCGTCGGCCAGCCTGTCGAGAACGCCGTCGCCCTCTCCCACCTGATCTTCTCCGGTGTGCTCGACCGGCATCCCGGCCTGAAGCTGCTGGCGGCGCACGGCGGCGGCTACCTGCCGTACTACCTGGGCCGGTCCGACCACGGTTGGCGCGAGCGGCCCGACGCCCGCGGCTGTGCCCGCGAACCGAGCAGCTACCTGCGCCTGCTGCACTTCGACTCCCTGGTGCACGACCCGGCCGTGCTGCGCGAGCTGGTCCGGGCCGCCGGGCCCCAGCGCGTGCTGCTCGGCTCCGACTTCCCCTTCGACATGGGCGAACCCGACCCCCTTGCCGCCCTGCGCGCGGCCGGGCCCGACTCCACGACCTTCGACGCCATCCGCGGCGGTAACGCCATCCGCCTGTTCGACCTGAAGGACGGCTCATGAGACTCATCACTCATTTGCGGCACGTCGCTCTCGCCGTGCCCGATTACGACAAGCAGCGAGACTTCTACTCCGGCGTCTGGGGCCTGACCGAGGTCGCCAACGACTCGGGGATCAGCTTCCTGGCCGCCGAGGGCTCGCCCGAGCGGTACGTCATCCGGCTGCGCAAGGCGGAGGAGAAGCGCCTGGACCTGGTCTCCTTCGGCGCCGCGAGCCCCGCCGACGTGGACGCCCTGGCCGAACGGCTGCGCGCCGCCGAGGTCAGGCTCATCACCGAGCCCGGCAAGATGGACACCCCCGGCGGCGGGTACGGCTTCCGCTTCTTCGACCTCGACGGCCGTACCATCGAGGTCTCCGCGGACGTCGCCGTGCGCGGGCACCGCAAGCTGGAGGCCAAGGAGTCGGTGCCGGTCCGCCTCTCCCACGTGGTGCTCAACGCGCCCGACATCGACGCGACCCGCACCTGGTACGAGACCCACCTCGGCTTCGCCCTCTCCGACACCCTCGCCCACCCCCACATGGGCCAGGTCATGCACTTCATGCGCTGCAACCCCCAGCACCACAGCATGGCCATCGCCCGCGGCCCGCACGCCTCCCTGCATCACGTCAGTTTCGAGCTGCGCGGGCTGGACGAGTACATGTACGGGACAGGCAGGCTGCTGCGCGCCGGCGTTCACATGATCTGGGGCCCCGGCCGCCACCTCGCCGGCGACAACACCTTCTCCTACTTCCTCGACCCGCACGGCAACACCGTCGAGTACACCACCGAGCTGGAGGAACTGGACGAGGACGCCTGGCACCCGCACGTCCACGACTTCTCCCAGCCCGAGGTCACCGACCAGTGGGGCACCGCCAACCCCATGAACGAGCTGATCGCCAAGGAATCGTTCAACGACGTCGACCGCGGCGTGTTCGTCGCCCCGCCCGTCTGATGCGCCTGGCCACCTACACCCACGAGGGCCACGTCCGCTGCGGCGTCGTGGCAGGCGGCATGGTCGCCCCGGTGCACGGCGACCTGCTCGGCCTGCTCCGGCAGGGCCGCCTCGACGTGGAGCCCACAGGGGAGCCGGTCCCGCTGCCCGAGGTGCGGCTGCTGGCGCCGTTCCAGCCGCCGACCGTCCGTGACTTCGTCGCCTTCGAGGAGCACGTCGAAGGCGTGCGCAAGCACGTGGACGGCCGTGCCGGAGTGCCCGACGCCTGGTACGACGCGCCCGCCTTCTACTTCACCAACCCTTACGCCGTCATCGGCCCACATGACGACGTGCCGGTGCCGCCCGGCTGCCAAGCTTTCGACTTCGAACTGGAGGTTGCCGCCGTCATCGGCCGGGCCGGGCGCGACCTGACCCCCGAAGCCGCGCGGGAGCACATCGCCGGGTACCTGATCATGAACGACTGGTCCGCCCGCGACCTGCAGTCCCGCGAGATGCAGGTCAACCTGGGCCCGGCCAAGGGCAAGGACACCGCCACCACGCTCGGCCCCTGGCTGGTCACCGCCGACGAGTTGGCGCCGTACCGGGACACCGACGGCTTCTTGCGCCTGGCACTCACCGTCACCGTGAACGGGGCCGAGGTCGGCCGTGACCTGTTGTCCAACATGGGCTGGCCGTTCGAGGACCTGGTCGCCTACGCCTCCCGGGGCACGTGGGTCCGCCCCGGCGACGTGCTCGGCTCCGGCACCTGTGGCAACGGCGGCTGCCTGGCCGAGCTGTGGGGACTGCGCGGCCGGCAGGACCCACCCCCACTGCGACCCGGAGACGTGGTGGAGATCGCTGTCGAGGGCATCGGCGCCATCCGCAACACCGTTGTCGCCGGCGTGGATCCGGTGCCGCTGCCGAAGGCACGCCCTCGCCCGCGGCGCCGTCCTTAGGAGCTACATGAACCGCGTACAGGGCAAGGTCGTCGTGGTCACCGGAGCCGCCCGCGGCCAGGGCGCGGCCGAGGCCGTCGCCCTGGCCCGGGAAGGTGCCGAGGTCGTCGCCACCGACCTTGTTCCGCCCGAGCTGGAGGGCATCACCGGCCGCCGCCTGGACGTCACCGACGCCGCCTCCTGGGCAGGACTGGCGACGTGGCTGAGCGCCACGCACGGCCGGGTGGACGGTCTGGTCAACAACGCCGGCATCACTTGGCGCGCCCGCCTCGACGAAGTGACCGAAGCCGATATGTCCAGGGTGCACACCGTCAACCTCACCGGCCCGCTGCTCGGCATCCAGCACCTCACACCCCTGATGGAGGCCGGCGCCTCCATCGTCAACGTCGGCTCCGCCGCCGCCCTCACCGCCCACTACCCGATTGCCTATACCACCAGCAAATGGGCCCTGCGTGGCCTGTCCGCCGCCGCCAGCCTGGAACTCGGTCCGCGCGGTATCCGCGTCAACACCATCCATCCCGGCTTCATCGAGACCCCGATGACCGCCTCTGCCACCCCGCCCTTCCGCGAGGCCAACCTGGCCCAGACCCCGCTCGGCCGCACCGGCACCGTGGACGACGTCGCCCCGCTGGTCGTTTTCCTCGTCAGCGACGAGTCGTCGTACATCACGGGCGCCGAGATCCCGATCGACGGCGGCTACACCGCCCATCGTGGTGCCAAGCCCATCTCGGACGCGCTTCGCGAGGCACCGCCATCAACCCGTCCAGCCGACGTCAGGAGCTCGTGAGGATGACGAGCCGCTGGGTCGCTCGGGTCATCGCGACATAGCGGTCGACCGCTCCCTCGATGCCCTCGCCGAACGACTCCGGGTCGATGAGGACGACCAGGTCGAACTCGAGCCCCTTCGACAGCTCCGGAGTCAGCGACCGGACGCGGGACGTCGCCCGGAACGTGGGGTCGCCGATGACGCAGGCGATCCCGTCGGCATGGGCGGCGAGCCAGGTGTCGAGGATCGAGCCCAGGTCCGAAGTGGATCCGTGTACGACGGGGACGCCGCTGCCGCGGATGGAGGTCGGCACGTTGGCGTCCGGGAGCACGGCCCGGATGACCGGCTCGGCTTCCGCCATGATCTCTTCCGGGGTCCGGTAGTTGATGCTCAGGGAGGCCAGGTTGATCCGGTCGAGCCCGATCCGCTCAAGCCGTTCCTGCCACGACTCCGTGAACCCGTGCCTGGCCTGGGCACGGTCCCCGACGATGGTGAAGCTCCGGGACGGGCAGCGCAGCAGCAGCATCTGCCACTCCGCGTCGGTCAGCTCCTGCGCCTCGTCCACGACGACGTGGGCGAACGGGCCGGCGAGCAGGTCCGGTTCGGTGCTGAGCAGTGCGGCCTCGTCGACCAGGGCGTCCCGTAGGTCGTGTCCGCGAAGCATCGTCACCGCGCCTTCACCGTCGTCATCGGCCTCGAGCAGGTTGTCGACGACACTGGCCATGCGCTCGCGTTCGGCGGCGACAGCGGCCTTCTGCCGGCGCTTGCGTCGCGCCGCCTCCGGGTCGCCGAGGCGTTGCCGGGCCGCGTCCAGGAGCGGCAGGTCGGACACCGTCCAGGCCTGGGCGTCCGCGCGCTGCAGTCGCCGAACGTCGTCGGGGCTGAGCCAGGGAGCGCACATCCGCAGGTAGGCGGGGACCGTCCACAGGTCTCCGACGAGGTCTGCCGCTTCGATCAGCGGCCACGCGCGGTTGAAGATCGTGAGCAGCTCCCTGTTCCGCAGCAGTGACTTGCGGAGCAGGTCAGGCGAGATGTCCTCGTTGTCGTGCTTGTCGGCCAGGATCGTGAGCAGCTCCTCCCAGATCTGGTCGCGTGCCTCGTTGTGCGGAGTGCCGGGTTCCGCCGCTTCGAACGCCTCGGCCCAGTCGTCGGCGCTCAGCCGGATGTCGGACCAGGGGGTCGTGACCGTCAGCCCCTTGGTGGGCGGGTTCTCGTAGAACCTGACGGCCGGCTCGATCGCCTTCACCAGGTTCGCGGACGACTTCAGCAGGGCCACGTCCGGGTCGGGCTCGATCGCGGCAGCCCCTCCCTCGGCGACGAGGTCCCGCAGGGTGCAGGTCTGTACGCCCTCCTCTCCGAGGCTGGGCAGGACATCGGCGACGTAGGCCAGGTAGGGCTGGTGCGGACCGACGAACAGCACCCCGCCCCGGCGGTGACCGAGGCGAGGGTCGGAGTAGAGGAGGTAGGCGGAGCGGTGCAGGGCGACGACGGTCTTCCCCGTACCCGGACCGCCGTCGACGACGAGAGCGCCGCTGGATCCCGCGCGGATGATGGCGTCCTGGTCGGCCTGGATGGTGCCGAGCACGTCTCGCATCCTGGCCGACCGGTTGCCGCCCAGGCTGGCGATGAAGGCGGACTGGTCGTCGAGCGCGGCGTGCCCTTCGAACCCGTCCGAGGTGAACACCTCGTCCCAGTAGTCGCTGATCCGGCCGCGGGTCCAGCGGTACCTGCGGCGGCTTGCCAGCCCCATCGGGTTGCCGTGGGTGGCTCCGAAGAACGGCTCGGCCGCGGGGGAGCGCCAGTCGAGCAGCAGCCGGCGACCCTCTCTGTCCGTGAGGCCAAGTCGTCCGATGTACACGGGCTCGGGGTCGTCCGCGCTGACTATATGCCCGAGGCACAGGTCCAGGCCGAAGCGGCGCAGTGCGCGCAGGCGGGAGGTCAGCCGGTGGACCTCCAGGTCCCGGTCCAACGCCTGCCGGCCCTTGCCGCCGGGCGCCTTGCGCTCGGCGTCGAGGCGGTCGGACAGGTCGGCGATCGCCTGCTCAAGGCTGTCCGCGATGGCCGCGAAGTGCTGCTCGTCGCCGGCGATCAGCTTCGGGTCGGCCTTGGGAGAGAGGTGGTCGGGAAGGTCAAACGCGCTGGTGGTCAGCGGGTTCACGTGATTGGCTCCGATCTGAGGTCGCTGGCGCGTCTTTACTGGCTGACCGCGTCGAGCAGCAGCTTCGCGGCCACCGTCGGGCCGAGCGGCCAGCGGTTCGACGTCCCCGCGCGATCCCCATGTCGACAACGACACCCGCATTTCGTACCCCCATTTCCGCAGGTTCTGGCCCTACGGTCGGTAATCATGAGGCACGACCCGGGTCTTGCCGCAAGCCCCCCAGTGCGCTATACGTTGAGAGTGGAAAGGCGTGGATGCTCCCCTTTCCGTTACGTGCGGTAATTCTTCCCCAAGGGCTTACCAGGGATCGGCTTGGCGATGAGAGCGACGGGGATGAAGAAGCAGATCTGACCGATCACCAAGGTAAGCGTCCAGAGTGCCTTGTCGTCGTAGTGGGCGGATGCCCTGGCGTACAGCTCGTCGGGGACACGCTCCCCGAACGGGTTCGGGGTGAGGACGGCCTCCAGGAGCTCCAGCGCGACCCGTTCGGCATCGGTGAAGTAGGGGGCGTCCCGCCATGATGCCACGGCGGTGATGCGCTCCTCCGTCTCCCCGGCCTTGCGGAGGAGGCCGGTCTGCCGGACGGTATGGTACGTGGCGCCGACGATCTGCCCGGCGCGGAGCTGCACCAGACCGACGGTGGTCTGCGGAATCGCACCGTTCAGGGCGGCCTTGGACATGGCCCCGGCGATGCTTCCCACCTCGGGAAAGAACTGGGTGGGGTCGGGCATACGCGATCGAAGATCGGTCGTGGGTGTGGACATCGCGAGGTCTTCCTCTCTCGATTTCAGCGGTGTTTCAGTAGCCGACGACACAACCGCTGGGAATGTGAGACCTCACAGTTCAGGGCGCTGTTTCGTCGAATGGGTGAGGGCAGCCGCGACCAAGGGAGCCGACGACACCATGACCACCCCAGATCCGAGCCTGAGCGCGATCATGAGCGAGCGGCGTCAGCTGATCAATCTGGCGTACCGGCTGCTCGGCTCCCTGGCCGATGCCGAGGATGTCGTCCAGGAGACCTACACCCGCTGGTACGCCATGTCCCGGCAGCAGCAGGACGCCATCGAATCGCCCGGTGCCTGGCTGACGACGGTGGCCAGTCGCATCTGCCTGGACCTGCTCGGCTCGGCACGGGCCCGGCGGGAACGCTACGTGGGCGAATGGATCCCTGAGCCGCTGCCCGATCGTACGGAGTGGATCAGCGCGCGGCCGGGCGGCACCGCGGTCGATCCGGCCGAACGGGTCACGCTCGACGAGTCGATCAACATGGCCTTCCTCGTCGTGCTCGAATCGATGACCCCGGCCGAACGCGTCGCGTTCATCCTGCACGACGTCTTCTGCCACTCCTTCGCCGAAGTGGCCGAGATCGTCGGCCGTACGCCCGCGGCTTGCCGCCAGCTGGCCTCCTCGGCCCGCCGGCGCATTCGCACGTCGCAGGCGCCCGCGACTCCAGCGGTGCGGCAGGCCGGCATCGTCCGGGACTTCAAGCAGGCATGGCAGGCCAAGGACATCGCCGCCCTCATCAGCCTGCTCGACCCGGACGCCACGGCGATCGCCGACGGCGGCGGCCTGGTCAGCGCCGTGCTCCACCCCATCCAGGGCAGTGAGGACATCGCGCGCTACGCCATCGACATCGCCATCAGGGCGGCCGATCTGGTGATCCTGGAGCGTACGGTCAACGGCCAGCCCGGCCTGATCGGTCAGCGGGACGACGTCACCGAGATGGTGATGGCGTTCGACGTCGCAGGCGACCGGATCAAGCACATCTGGGCGGTACGCAACCCCGAGAAGCTCCGGCCGTGGACGGTGGCTTGATCGAGCAGGATCGGAGAAGCGCTGGTCATCGAGCTGTAGCTAGTGTGGACGGCTATGGACCTCACCATTCACACAACCGTCCTCCCGCATGACGACCCGGACGCCGCCCTGGCCTTCTACCGCGACACCCTCGGCTTCGAGGTACGCAGCGACGTCGGGCAGGGCACGATGCGCTGGATTACGGTCGGCCCCGTCGGCCAGCCCGGCACCTCCATCCTCCTGGCGCCGCCGGCCGCCGACCCCGGCATCACCGAGGACGAGCGCCGCACCATCACCGAGATGATGGCCAAGGGCACCTACGGCTGGATCCTGCTGGCCACCCGTGACCTCGACGACACCTTCGAGAAGCTGCAGGCCGGCGACGCCGAGGTCGTCCAGGAGCCGACGGAGCAGCCGTACGGCGTCCGCGACTGCGCCTTCCGCGACCCCGCGGGCAACCTGGTCCGCATCCAAGAGCTGCGCTGAAAGGAGTTCTCTCATGTGCCATCCCGCATGGGGGCGCGCGCTCACCGCGGCACAGCGCCTGAACGATCTCGCCCGGCTGCGCAGGGTCCGCGATCGGATCGATCGGGAGTACGCGCAGCCGCTGGACGTCGAGGCGCTCGCCCGTGGCGTGCACATATCGGCCGGGCATCTCAGCCGGCAGTTCCGGCTCGCGTACGGCGAGTCGCCGTACTCCTATCTGATGACGCGGCGCATCGAGCGCGCGATGGCGCTGCTGCGTCGTGGCGACCTCAGCGTCACCGAGGTCTGTTTCGCGGTCGGCTGCTCGTCGCTGGGCACGTTCAGCACTCGTTTCACCGAGCTGGTCGGCATGCCGCCCAGCGCCTACCAACGCCAGGCGGCGGGCGGCGCGGCGGGGATGCCGTCGTGCGTGGCGAAGCAGGTGACGAGACCGGTCAGGAATCGAGAAGCGCCGGTCATCGAGCCGCAACTAGCGTGACGGCCATGACTTCCATCGCATCCCTCACCCTCGAAGTGGCCGACACCGAGGCCGCCAGCCGCTTCTACACCGCTTTCGGTCTGGGCGCTCACGTGCGCCTGCGGGCCTCGGAGGTGCCGGCGACCGGCTTCCGTGGGTTCGTGCTGTCGCTCACGGTGTCCCAGCCCGCCACCGTCAACGCCTTCATCGGCGCCGCCCTCGACGCCGGCGCCACGTCGCTGAAGCCCGCCGCGAAGTCGTTCTGGGGCTACGGCGGCGTCGTACAGGCCCCGGACGGGACGATCTGGAAGATTGCGACGTCGGAGAAGAAGGACACCGGGCCTGCCCCTCAGCAGTTCGACGAGATGGTGCTCCTGCTGGGTGCCACGGACGTGGCCGCGAGCAAGCGGTTCTACGTCGACCAGGGCCTTGTCGTGGCGAAGAGCTTCGGCCGCAAGTACGTCGAGTTCGCCACCGAGTCGAGTCCGGTCAAGCTGGCGCTGTACGGGCGCCGTGCCCTCGCCAAGGATGTCGGCGTCCCCATGGACGGCACCGGATCGCATCGGATCACGCTCGGCAGCGATGCCGAGTCTTTCATCGACCCGGACGGGTTCGCATGGGAGGCCGCGGCATGACCGGCGCGCCGCCGCGTGAGCTCGAGGAGAGGCTGCGGGACACTCGCGCGAGACTGGAGGCAGACGTCGATCTCTGGGTCGCGACGCCGGGCTCGGCGGGCGTCCACCTCATCCCGCTCTCCTACCTCTGGGACGGGACCGCGTTCCTCATCTCGACGCCGAGCGCCTCGGTCACCGGCCGCAACCTGCTGGCGGACGGCCGGGTACGCCTCGGTCTCGGGCCGACGCGCGACGTCGTGGTCGTCGACGGCACCGCCGAGCCGGTGCACCTCGCCGACCTCGCCCCGGAGACGGGCGACGCGTTCGCGGCCAAGACCGGTTTCGACCCGCGCGAACTCGACGAGCCCTACCAGTACTTCCTGATCCGGCCACGGCGCATCCAGGCCTGGCGGGAGGCGAACGAGTTGCGGGGCCGCGACCTCATGCGCGACGGCCGCTGGCTCGGCTGACCACCGCTCATGACTCGTCCGGGTCCGGCGCCGGTGAGATCGCCGCACCGGCCGACAGCAGTCTCTCCGCCAGCGCCCGACAGCGTCCGCCGAGCTCCGGAGGGTCGAGCACCTCGAAGTCGTGCCCCAGCAGGAGCACGTGCATGAGCACGAAGTCGAGGCTGCCGGCGCCACTGAGCACTTCGCAGAGCTCGGCGCCGCGCCGCCGTACGACCGCCGCCGACGCCGGAATCTGCGCGCGCACAGTGTCGGCCGACGCGTGCACGAGGAAGCGCGCCTGGTGCGGGTAGACCCGGCTCGCCACACTCTCCTGTACGTACGTGGCCGCGTCGGGCGCCGCGCGCGGGCGGAAGTGCCAGGTCCGGACGGACACGTCGGTCATCCGGTCGACGCGGAAGCTGCGCCAGTCGTCGCGATCGAGGTCGAAGGCGAACAGGTACCAGCGCCGGTCGGAGGCGACCAGGCGGTAGGGCTCGATCCGCCGTCGTCGTACCTCACTCCCGGACGGATAGTCGAAGCCGGCCTCGACCTCGTCGCGGCAGGCTCTGGCCAGCGTCATGAGTACCTCGGAGTCCACCGGTGTACGGCCACCGCCGAAGGACTCCACCGAGCCGGAGAGCGCGCGCACCTCGTGCCGCAACCGGGTGGGCAGCACTCGGTCGAGCTTGGTCAGCGCCCGGAGCGCGGCGTCGCCGGCGCTGGCGACCGCGCCACCCGCGCCGACGAGCAGCGAGACGGCGGTGGCGATCGCCTCCTCGTCGTCGAGCAGCAGCGGCGGCAGGTCCTGCCCCGGGCCGAGCTGGTAGCCGCCGCCGACACCCTGGCCGGCATGCACCAGATAGCCGAGCGTGCGCAGCCGCTCGACATCACGTCGTACCGTGCGCGGCGTGACCCCGAGGCGTTCGGCGAGCTCGGGGCCGGTCCAGACCTGGCGCTGCTGCAGCAGCCCGAGCAGGGTGAGCACTCGCTCCGTCGTACCCCGATCCGCACCGCTTGCCAGGTCCATGTCCCACACCCTGCCAGAGATAGCGGACCGATCCTGTCCGCCAGGGGTGTCAGGGTGACTCCATGGACGCAGACGAACTCGACTGGAACCATACGCTGCGCGAGCAGTGGGAGTTCCATTGGAACCATCAGGTCCGAGCCCGGCTCGACGGCCTCACCGACGACGAGTACTTGTGGTCGCCGGTGCCGGACGCCTGGAGCGTGCGGCCGCGCGGCAGCTCGACGGCGCCCGTACAGGCAGGTGCCGGGGACTTCACGATGGACTACGCCTTCCCGCAGCCGGTCCCCGCGGCCTTCACCACGATCGCCTGGCGACTCGGTCATGTCATCGTCGGCGTGCTCGCCGCGCGCAACGCGGCGCACTTCGGCGCGCCGGCGGCGTCGTACGAGACCTGGGAGTACGCCGGCAGCGCGGCCACCGCGCTCGACCAGCTCGAGTCCCAGCTCGACGTCTGGCTGACCGGGGTACGCGGCCTCGGCGCGGCCGGCCTCCAGGTCCCGGTAGGCGCGAAGGAGCCCTACCCCGAGGCGTCCACGGCCGATCTGGTGCTGCACATCCACCGCGAGCTGATCCACCACCTGTCCGAGGTCTGCCTGCTGCGCGACCTCTACCTGCACACGAACGGAGTGACTCCATGAGCCGCCACATCCAGGTCACCTTCGACGCCCACGACCCGCGAGCGCTGTCGTCCTTCTGGCGCGACGTACTGGGCTACGTCCACCCGGCCCCGCCCGGCGTCGACCTGCCCGAGGGCGCCGACCCGCTGGCCGCGTGGGACGACTTCCTCGCCCGGGTCGGCGTACCGGAGGAGCAGCGCAACACCAGATCGGCCATCGAGGACCCGGACGGGCATGGCCCACGGCTGTTCTTCCAGCAGGTGCCGGAGGACAAGGTCGCCAAGAACCGCGTCCACCTCGACGTCCGCGCGGCTCCCGGACTGCGGGGGGAGGAACGGATGGCGGCGCTGGAGGCCGAGTGCGACCGGCTCGTCGCGCTGGGAGCGACGCGGGTACGTCGTTACGAGCCTGATCCTCCGATGAGCGGGGGCAACATCGTGATGACGGACCCCGAGGGCAACGAGTTCTGCCTGGACTGACGCGGCTCAACCGTAGCTCTCGGCGGGAAAGGCTTGATCCCGGGTCGAGCGGCAGTCGGGTCGGGGACATGCCTATTCAGGCGGGGGACCGTACGGGCTGCCTCTGCGGGGATGCAAGCGCCGTCGTTGCCACCAGGGCACGTCCGGTGACGTGTGCGGGGCCGGCGCCGTCCGGCGGAGGAAGTATTGATCGACTGGGTGGACCAACGCGTACAGATACGGTTGGGCCCACGGCGGCAAGGCGATGAGAGCCTGTCGAAGCCGCCAACGGGGCGCGTCTCCGCTGCACTCCTCGCACATGCAGATACATTCGACCCGGTCAGCGGTCCCGAGCAGGACGGCCGCCTGCCAGGCGACGAGGGCCGCCGCCACCTCGCCTGGCCGCACCCGGGTGTGTTCGAGGGCGATCACCGCGGCCATGGGCCGCTGGCCGAGGCCGGGGACCTGGTGGATCAGGGCTCTGTGGGCTCCGCACGCCGATCCTCGCGTACGGACCTCGGAAGGGCGCCTACGCGGCATGGCCCTTTCTGATCGACGTCATAGGCATGATGATCGCACAGCCAAGTGGTGGGCGCGGTATCAGTCACGGTCCGGGTTGCCTCGTGGCCATGCGTCGAATTGGAGAGCGGGCGGGTGCAGGAAATCGCTGGCCCTCTTCACGCAGTCAGGGCAGATGGGTTCCTTGACCGATCTGGCCACGGCTTCCGCTGTCGGCTCACGGACGGTGCCTAACACGGTCATGCCTGGAAGAAGGCCGGTCTCGGGGTCGATCATGGCGGTCGTGACGGTTGCCGGGTTAAAGCGGAAGGCGCGCTTGCACGCATGACATCTGCCTATGGTCGGGATCTGCTCATCTCCCATGGCGTCTATCCTCCTCTCTCACGCTGCTCTCTAGAAGGGCCCGGTGGCGCTGCGCTGGTCCAGCTGGCGAGGATGTTGAGGGCTTCGGCGGAGGGGGTGGCGGGCTCGGGGGTCAGGATGACGAGGGTCTGGTCGGGGTCGTCCTCGACGGCCAGGACCACGTAGTCGAGGGTCAGGTCGCCGACGAGCGGGTGATGCAGGCGTTTGGTGCCGGTGGTGTGGGCGAGGACGTCGTGGTCGGCCCACAGGCGGCGGAAGGCGTCGCTGCGCACGGACAACTCGCCGATCAGCTCGGTCAGCTGTGGGTCATCGGGGTGGCGTCCGGCGTACAGGCGCAGCGTGGCCACGCAGTCGCCGGCGGCGCGGTCCCAGTCGGCGTACAGCGTGCGAGCGGCCTCGTCGAGGAAGACGAAGCGGGCGAAGTTGCGCTCACGGTGGGGCCGGGCTTCGAAGTCGGTGAAGAGGGCGTAGCCGAGTCGATTGGCCGCCAGGACGTCCATGCGCCGCCCCTGGATGATCGCGGGGACGCTGAGCGCGTCCAGGGCCCGGTACAGGGTCGGGCGGACTCTCTGCGGGCTGAGCGGCCGGCGGCGGCGGGACCGGGCCGTGGTGGGCTGAGCGAGATCGAAGAGGTGGGCGCGTTCGGTGTCGTCCAGGTGCAGGGCGCGGGCGACGGCCTCCAGGACGGTTTCGGAGACGCCCTGGGTGCGGCCCCGCTCCAGGCGGATGTAGTAGTCGACGCTGACCCCGGCGAGCTGGGCGACTTCCTCGCGGCGCAGCCCCGGCACGCGGCGGGTCCCCGGGGGCGGGGCGAGGCCGGCCTGGTCGGGCGTGATCCGGGCCCGGCGGGTGCGGAGGAACTCACGGATCTCCGTACTGCGCTCCATGGTTCCACCGTACGACGGGCCCCCGCCGGCCTGTGACCTGGAAAGGGGTACTGACGGACCCCCGGAAGAACAGTGCCCCGTACGGGGGGCCGTGCGGTGGGCGTCGGGTGATTGCCTGGATTCAGGGGCGGGTCCCTGGCGTGCGGCACCTGATGGGAGGCCTGCGCCGACACACCGTACATCTGGAGAACAGGACAACATCCCATGACAGCGAAACTGACCGGCACCGCCGCCCTCGTCACCGGCGCGAGCAGCGGTATCGGCGCCGCCACCGCCCGCCGGCTCGCCGAGCACGGGGCCTCCGTCGCCCTCGTGGCCCGCCGCCATGAACGCCTCGACGCCCTCGCGGCCGAGATCGGCAAGGCGGGTGGCACCGCGCTGGTGGTGGCGGCGGACATCACCGACCGCGTCCAGGCCGAGGCGGCCGTGCAGCAGGCTGTCGAGCGATTCGGACGGTTGGACACCCTGGTCAACAATGCCGGCCTGATGCTTCTCGGCCCGGTCGTCGGCGCGGACGCCGAGGAGTGGGAGCGCATGATCGCGGTCAACGTCAAGGGGCTGCTGCACACCACCCGCGCCGCTCTGCCGCACCTGCTGCGGGCCGCCGAGGAGGGTCCGCGCCGGGTGGCCGACATCGTCAACATCAGCTCGATCGCCGGCCGTGTGGCGTGGAGCGGTTACGGCGTTTACAACCTGACCAAGTTCGGGGTGAACGGATTCACCGAGTCCCTGCGTCAGGAAGTCGCCCAGCGGCACGTACGCGTCGGCGTCCTCGAACCGGGTGGTGTGGCGACCGAACTCGGCTCGCACAACAAGCCCGAGGTCCGCAACGAGATGATCGACCCCTTCTACGAGCAGACCGAGGTCCTCGCTCCGGAGGACATCGCCGACGGCGTCGCCTACATGGTCACCCGTCCGCGCCATGCAGCCGTCGCCGAGCTGTGGATCATGCCCACCGAACAGGTTTGACCGCATCCGGCGACCCTCACAACAGCGAAGGAATCTCATGAGCAAGGTCATTTTCGTCACCGGTGCCGGACGCGGTCTGGGCACGGACATCGCCCGCGAGGCACTCGCCGCCGGCCACCAGGTCGTCGCCACCGGCCGCCGCCCCGAGGCCGTCGAGCAGACTCTGGGCGGGCCGCAGGACAACCTGCTGGTCGCGAAGCTGGACGTCACCAGCCTGGCGGACGCGCAGGCAGCCGCACAGGCCGCGGTCGGCCGCTTCGGACGTATCGACGTCCTGGTCAACAATGCCGGGAACTTCTTCGCCGGCTACTTCGAGGAGATCTCGCCCGCGCAGCTGCGCCGGCAGATCGAGACCAACCTCTTCGGTCCGATGAACGTCACCCGCGCAGTCCTGCCGATCATGCGTCAACAGCGCGCCGGCCACGTCATCACCATCTCCTCGTCCGCCGGCCTGATCGGCCAGGAGTTCTGCGCCGCGTATGCCGCCTCCAAGTTCGGGGTGGAGGGGTGGATGGAGTCGCTGCGCTACGACGTCGCCCCCTACAACATCCACACCACGATCGTGGAGCCCGGCTTCTTCCGTACCGAGTTGCTCGTGGACGCCTCCACCAACTGGCCCGAGCTGTCCATCGACGACTACGCCCCGCGGACCGCCCCGACGATCGAGGCCTGGAAGGGCATGAACGGCCGGCAGTCCGGTGACCCCGCCAAGCTCGCCCGGGCCCTGCTGACCATCGCCGACCGGGACGAGCCGCCGCTGCGCTTGGTCGCCGGCGCGGACGCGATCCAGGCCGTCGAGGGCAAGGCCCGGGAACTGCTGGCACAGGCCCAGGCCTCCCGCGAGCTGGGGGGCGACGACCTGGCATACGACGACACCAACGCCTAGAACCAGCAAGTCGCCGAAGTCGTGGGCGGGCGGGCTTTGCATGAGCATGCGTTTCAATGCATACTCTCTCTCATGTCCAAGGTTCTCACCTCCCTGCCCACCGGCGAGCGTGTCGGCATCGCCTTCTCGGGCGGTCTCGACACCTCGGTCGCTGTCGCGTGGATGCGCGACAAGGGCGCCGTCCCGTGCACCTACACCGCCGACATCGGCCAGTACGACGAGCCCGACATCGCCTCGGTGCCCGGTCGTGCGGCGAAGTACGGGGCCGAGCTCGCGCGCCTGGTCGACTGCCGGGCGGCGCTGGTCGAGGAGGGCTTGGCCGCGCTCGCCTGCGGTGCGTTCCACATCCGTTCGGCCGGGCGCCCCTACTTCAACACCACGCCGCTCGGTCGTGCTGTCACGGGGACGCTGCTGGTGCGGGCGATGCTCGAGGACGACGTGCAGATCTGGGGCGACGGCTCGACGTTCAAGGGCAACGACATCGAACGGTTCTACCGTTACGGGCTGCTCGCGAACCCCCACCTGCGCATCTACAAGCCCTGGCTGGACGCGGACTTCGTGTCCGAGCTCGGCGGGCGCAAGGAGATGTCGGAGTGGCTGCTGGCCCACGGCCTGCCCTACCGCGACAGCACCGAGAAGGCCTACTCGACCGACGCCAACATCTGGGGCGCCACCCACGAGGCCAAGACCCTGGAGCACCTCGACAACGGCATCGAGACCGTGGACCCGATCATGGGCGTGCGGTTCTGGGATCCCGACGTCGAGATCGCCACCGAGGACGTGACCATCGGGTTCGACCAGGGCCGGCCGGTGACGATCAACGGCAAGGAGTTCGCCACCCCGATCGACCTGGTGATGGAGGCCAACGCGATCGGTGGACGGCACGGCATAGGCATGTCGGACCAGATCGAGAACCGGGTGATCGAGGCCAAGAGCCGCGGCATCTACGAGGCGCCCGGGATGGCGTTGCTGCACGCGGCCTACGAGCGGCTGGTCAACGCGATCCACAACGAGGACACCCTGGCCAACTACTACAACGAGGGACGGCGGCTCGGCCGGTTGATGTACGAGGGCCGCTGGCTCGACCCGCAGGCGTTGATGATCCGGGAGTCGCTGCAGCGCTGGGTCGGCACCGCGGTCATCGGCGAGGTGACGCTGCGGCTGCGGCGCGGTGAGGACTACTCGATCCTGGACACCTCCGGCCCGGCCTTCAGCTACCACCCGGACAAGCTGTCGATGGAGCGCACCGAGGATTCGGCGTTCGGCCCGGTGGACCGGATCGGCCAGCTCACCATGCGCAACCTGGACATCGCCGACTCGCGCGCCAAGCTTGAGCAGTACGCCAGCCTCGGCATGGTCGGCACCACCCACCACGCGCTCATCGGCATCCCCGTGGCGGCCTCGACCGAGCTGATCGGTGCGATGCCGGAGGGTGGCGCCGAGGCCATCGCCTCACGCGGTGAGGTCTCCGAGGAGGACGAGATGCTCGACCGCGCCGCGATGGAGCTCGGCACCGACTGACCGGCCCCAGCCCCTGAGGAGCATCGATCTCAGGTGGAGAACGCCGCCGGGTTGCGGCGCACGGCGGCGGCCCGGCTGCGGCGTGCGTACACGATGGTCCAGGTCACGAGCGCGGCCGTGACCACGATGGGCAGCACCGTGGAGATCAGGACCATCGTCGAGGTGGGCAGCACGTATGACAGGACGACGCGTGCGACCGCCTCGGCGAGGTACACGACGCCCCACACGAGGGTGAGGACGCGCTGCGTCCGGCGGAAGCCGGCATACTGCCAGAGGGCGTTCCACTTGGCCAGCCCCTCCTCGGTGCCGTCGGTGCCGAACTTCCGGCCGAAGTAGAACATCAGCGGGCGGCGCGTCAGCAGCGACCCGAGCAGCACCAGGCCGAACAGGCCGGTGGCCGCCGAGTCCTTGACCAGCACCAGCTCCGCGCTGCGGAACACCAGCGCGCTCAGCACGCCGAGCCCGACCACGATCAGCGCGAGCACGCCGAAGTCGTCGACGCGACGCTTGATCAGGAAGATGCCGAGCACCTCGACGGCGGGCCAGACCCCGGAGATCGCGAGCGCGGCGACCGTCGACACGCCGCGGTCGGTCAGCACCGTGTACGTCAGGTAGGGCAGGACGACGTTCAACACGATCGTCGGTCCCCAGTTCAGCGCGATTGCCCGGAACCGTGCCATCAGACCCTCCTCGTATGTCGAATAAACTCACGAGCGTGACCAAAAATGTATCATCGGATTGGTCGCTCACACGACCTTCGCGTGGGCGCTCTGTCGCGCTCGTCCCGTTCCTCTTCGGTGTCTCTGGGCTGACGGAGCTGTCCGGCACCGCGCTGACCCGCCTGTTGGGGGATCTCGGCCTGACCGAGGCGGCGGCGCGCGCCCTTGTCGCCCGGATGCGGCGCGACGGCCAACTGGTCAGCGAGCGGCGCGGCGGTGGCGCGTACTACCGGCTGGCCGGCGCCATGGCCGCCGGCTTCGCGCAGATCCGGCGCGGCGCCTCGAACGAGCCCCCACCGTGGGCGGGGCACTTCCACGCGCTGCTGTACCAGGTGCCGGAGAGCGAGCGCGCCTACCGCGACGCGCTGCGCCGGGCCGCGCTGCTCACCGGGTACGGTCTGCTCCAGCAGGGCGTGCTCATCGCGCTCACCGACCGCTCCGCCCACCTCGGTGGCCTGCTCACCCCGCCGGAAGGCGTCCGGCTGCACCGGGCCACCCTCGCGATGGCGGAGGCGGACGCCGCTCATGCCGCGTACGACGCCTGGGATCTCGGGGCGCTGAGCGACACGTACACCCAGCATGCCGAGGCCCTGGAGACAGCGGTCCGCACGGCCCCGGACGGGCTTCGGGCGGACGCGGCGGTGCTGCGTACGTTCAGCCGGCTGCTCAGCACGGCCCTGGTCGACACCCTGCGCGCGCCGCGACTGCCGGAACCGCTGCGGCCGGCCGGGTGGGCGCTGCCCCGGTTGTTCGCCGCGGTCGGCGCGGTGCAGCGGGTCTACGGCGCCCCGGCCATCACGTATGTGCGCCAGGTGCTGGAGGAGGACTGACCAGACCGAACGTGCCCTCCCGGCGTACGCTGTGCCAGCGCAGCCGTACGCCCAGCACCGCGGTCGCCAACGACTGGATCACCACGAGGTACAGGAGTTGACGGTAGACGAACTGCTGCAGCGGCAGCACCCACAGCGCCGAGGCCCGCTCGCCGTCCAGGCGTAGCGCGTACCAGCCGGTCAGCGCCTGCACCAGGACGAACCCGGCCCACACCGCGACCACCGGCAGCGGATCGCCCACGGCGGTGCTGTAGATCGCCATGAGGTCGACGACGGGTGCGAGCAGCGGCAGCAGCACCTGGAACAGCGCCAGGTAGCCGAGGCAGCGGCGACCGAACGGGTCCTTGTCGAGCACGGCGCGCCGATGCTTCCACATCGCCTGCATGGTGCCGTAGCACCAGCGGTAGCGCTGCTTCCACAACTGGCCGAGCGAGGTCGGCGCCTCGGTCCAGGCCAGCGCCTTCTCCTCGTAGACCACGCGCCATCCGGCCCGGCACAGCGCCATCGTGAGGTCGGTGTCCTCCGCCAGGGTGTCGCTGCTGACGCCGCCCAGGGCCACCAGCGCCGAGCGGCGGAACGCCCCGATCGCGCCGGGTACGGTCGCCATGCAGTCGAGCTGCTCGAAGGCGCGCCTGTCGAGGTTGAACCCGATGACGTACTCGATGTGCTGCCAGCGTCCGATCATGCCCCGCCGGTTGCCGACCTTGGTGTTGCCGCTCACCGCGCCGACCGTGGGGTCGGAGAGCTGGCGTACCAGCCGGCCGATGGTGGCGGGTTCGAAGACCGTGTCGCCGTCCACCATGATGAGCAACTCGTGACCGGCCTGTTCGATGCCGGTATTGAGCGCGGCGGGCTTGCCACCGTTGCGCCGGCGGATCACCCGTACGTTGGCGAACCCCAGCCCCGCGGCCAGTTCGGCGGTCGAGTCGGTCGAGCCGTCGTCGACGACGAGGATCTCCACCTGGCCCGGATAGGCGGTCTCGGCCAGCGAGCGTACCGTCGCCTGGATCCCGGCCGCCTCGTTGTAGGCGGGCACGATCACCGTCACCGGCGGGGGCACCGGCCAGGCGGGCGCGCGTCCCCTTCGCCGCCTGCCACCTCGGGTACGGCGAGCATGCACCCACGCGAGCACGGCGAAGAAGACCAGCCGCGCCAGAGTGAGCGCGCCCGCGGCGACCAGCACCCACGACAGCGCGCCGGTGAACCAGCCGGATGCCCGCTGGGCCACGTTCAGGGCGGAGCCGACGAACCGCTCCACGTCGCCGGCCGGTTGTTGCGCCGACGGCATACCGAGGGCCTTGGTCACCGTGACCGCCCGGTAGCCCTTGCCTGTGAGCTCCTTCAGGACCAGATCGACGGCCTCGACGGTCTGCCGCCTGTCGCCACCCGAGTCGTGCATCATGACGATCGCGCCTCGGCCCCCGGCCGGAAGCGATGAGGTCACGATCTTCCGCGTACCGGGGCGGCTCCAGTCCTTGGTGTCGAGATCCGCCAGCGTGACGAGGTACCCGTCGGCCGCCAGCGCCTTCATGCTCTCCCACTGCGGGCCCGTGATCGCCTCGGGTGTGGCGGAGTACGGAGGACGCACCAGCGTGGTGTGCAGTCCCGTCGCTCCCGCCAGCGCCTTCTGCGTCAGTGACAGCTCCAGCCTGAGCCGCCAGCCGGGAACCGCCGCCAGGTCCGCGTGCGCGTAGGTATGGTTGCCCAGCTCATGACCTTCGGCGATGATCCGCCGGGCCAGTTCGGGGTGTTCGGCGACCTTCGAGCCGACGGCGAAGAACGTCGCCTTGGCGCCGTACTTCTTCAGGGCGTCGAGCACCGCCGGGGTCCAGGCCGGATCCGGGCCGTCATCGAAGGTGAGGGCGATCGTCCTGTCCGGCAGGCGAGCGCTGGAGGGCTCGCCGCCGGTGAGGTTCAGCACGGGTCCGCCTCGCCGTATCTCCGCGAGTTGCCGGGAAGGGTGGTCGGCGGTGGGCGGGACGGAGCGCGTCTCGCCGACGACGTTGGTCACGTACCCGTTGAGTACGAGCGCGAAGGCCGCCAACAGCATGCCGATGGCCAGCAGGAACCAGTGGCCTCTGGGGTCGGCCCGCTTGGCGGGTGGGGGCATGGGCACGGGGTTCTGCGTGGGTTGGCTCGCCCACTGGGCCGCGGCGGGATCCTGCCAGGCCGAGACCGGCGCGCGTGGCCAGACCTTCTTGTCCTGGTGATCGGCGAGGCCGCTCACTTCTTCGGCCCCTTCGTCCGGTCCGGGTCGAGCCCCGGCGGCGTCTTAGTCTGGCCGGGGGGCTGGTCGGCACTCGTGGTCGGGTCGGCGGTGGGCTCGGCCACCGGCTCGGTGGTGGGCTCCGGTTGCGTGCTCGGTTTCACACTGGGCGACGACTGCTGCGGCGGGGTCCGGTCGGTCTCGGGCTCCACCGACCGTACGGCGGACCTGGTGCCGCGCGGAGTGGGGCGGGCCGACGTCCGGGTCGCCGACGGGGTGGGCCGCCTGGTCATGCTCGTCCGAGGCGTCGCCGAAGGATCAGGCGAAGCCGTGCTGCCCATCCCTCCTGGGCGATCGCCCGGCCATCCGTTCACCGACAGCGTCGTGGGGGAGAACAAGCCGCCGATGACGACCGCGAGCAGCGCGATGGCCAGCACGCCCGACGCGATCGAGCCGATCATGATCAGCCGTCTGCGGCGACCGCTCTGGTCGACGAAGACGGCTGTCGTGTGGTGTTGCTCAGGAGACACATCAGGAAATGGTAGTGACCAGATGTAACTTGTGGGGAAATCAGGGGTGATCGGCCAGTCGTGAGCTGTGCTGAGCAAAAGGCGCAGAAGTCGATGTACGTAACATTCGCCTTCTAGGCTCTTGCGGACGCATCATCGAAAAGTGACTCCTTGTGATCAATCGGGGACGGATGGTGATAGCTATGCCTTCGGACGAGCCGGCTCGGATATACGACAGGGCAGCGATCAAGCGGCTCGGTGACGCGCTTGTCGACGACACCACCGGGACTTCTCCCGTGTCACATCTGGAAGAGGCCGGCACCTTTCCCCCGCATATGCGGATCGGCTGGGCCGCGATGGGTTTGCTCGGACTTCCGTTGGCCTTGGAGCACGACAAAATAGTCGCCGTCGCCGAGCGGAAGCTGGGCGACATGGTGCAATCGCTGCACGGCCGTCGAGACGAGCTGTATACGGCATCCGGAAACGTGGGCACCGCGGAAATGGAGAACATAGAAAATGCCAGAAATATTTAACGTCCCCATTCCCAAAGTCCCCGTTCCGGGCGGCACGCCCAGCCCGTACGAGTCCGGCGGCGGCGGCGATCTCCGGTGGATGCAGCTGACGACACTCAGTGAATACGCGTTCGCCAACGCCATATTTCCCGTGCTGCAGAATGCCGTGCTCACGTACGGCCTCACGATGTATGCGGATCCGCAATTGCTGCACAGGGCCTCGGACGGTTGGGGTGCCGTCAGTAGCAACTTGTCCGCCTCCGGCCAGTCCATGCAAGATGAGCACGACAGTGTGCCCGCGGTCAGTTGGCAGGCGCTGGATCGAGCGGCTTTCGGGCAGAAGGTTTCCGAGTACGCCACGGACTCGCAGGCCGGCGCCCACTCGGCCAGCTTTCTTTCGGTGATCCTCAGACTGCTGGCCGACGCTTTGACCGTGTGGATCTACTTCAGCTTCACGTTTGCGTCGTCCTTGGCGATGCTCGCCCTCTCCGGGGCGTTCACAGGAGGAGGAGGGAAGATCTTCGAGATATGGCGGGCGCATTCAATGGCCGTCACGATTGAGACGCGGTTTTTGATGCTGCGCCGCCTGCTTGCGGTGGACCTCTTCGCGCTGCTCGTGGAGTGTGGGGTCGCCTTCGGGTACGACAAGATCATGACGGACGGCCTGAAGTGACGGGTGTGGCGACATCGCTGGGTGACTCCAGTCGCTGAACGGTCCATCGCCACGCCCGAGGGCGGGTCACCCGGTCAGCTGCCGAACTCGTTGCGCATGCGGTTCAGTTCGCCCATCGTGTCGCTCATCATTCGGTCGAAGGCATGCTGCGCCTCTTCGACCCGCGCCAAAGCGGCTTCAGGATTCAGGGTGTCCTCGCCGAACGAATCCGTCAGGATCCCCGACAGCTGGCGCTTGAGGTCCGCGTCGGCATCGTGAATCGCCTTGAGTATCGCCGCGGACATCTCCTCGACGCTCATGCGCTTGGCCCGGGGGTCGATATCGAGTCTGCTCACCCCGGAGGAGGTGCACTCGACCGCGATATGGTCGTCGGCGGTAGTGGCCCGGCCGACCACGTCCGCAGCTCTTTGCTGTGCTTCCGCGAAACGGGCCGCCCGCTTCTGTGAATCCCGCAGGAACGCGTCGACATCTATGTTCGCGAAATCACCGAAGCCATGTGCTGCCACTTGTCCTACCTCAGCTCTCTACTTGCCGCCAGGGCGATGCAGGGCATCACAATATCGACATGCAGTGGGGTTTTGACAAGACGCCGCGTGTTAAATTCGGACGACCTGGACGCTATATCAGGGACATTGCCAGTAGTCGATTCAGGAGTATTCGAGGGAGAGGCGACGGAGGACCGCGCGGATGGCCTCGTTGAGGTCAGGGAGGTTGGTGCCGACCTCGGCGGGCTCGGGCTGGCGTGAGTATATCGTGGGGTAGGCCGTCCAGAACTCGACCGTGCGCCCCAGCAAGCCGCCGCGGCGGAAGTGGGTTCGCCGCGTGCTCCGCGTTCTTGTGGGTGGCGGAATGTGCCCGCACGCCGCCTGCCGTGTCCCGCAGGCGGGCGAGGAGCGATGCGTACGCCTGCGGCGCGACCCGCAAAAGATCCGCATGCGCCACATCGCATTCTGGAGCGAGTTCTCTGGTCTCCGCCGCTCCGTGGCCGTGGATGGCGGCGAAGGTCTGCCGGACCAGAATGTCCAGGCGCTCCGTTGCCGTCTGAATGTAGTATCCCGCCGACCGTGCCCACTCCTGCAGCGCCTTCCGGCCTGCCCGGTCGCCGACTCGCTGTGCCTCCTGCGCGGTCAGCTCGGCCCGCCCTTGCTCATGCCGCCGGTAGTTCTCGTTTTCGATGGCTGTTTGGTAGGCATATCCGTAGTCGCTGTCTCCGGTATATCTCTCGCCACGGGCGGTCCCGAGCTGCACCTGGAACTCGTGGGCCCTGATTTCGCCGTCGATCTCCTCCTGGACGGCCGCGTTGACGAACTCCTCCCGCCCCATGGTGAGCGGATCAGGCCCGCCCTGGTGGCGGGCGTGGTTCACTTCGTGAACGAAGGTCGCGGCCAGGTCCTCTGCCGAGCGGGTGTCCGCGCCCCCAACGCGCAGCACATCCAGCTCGTCCTGGAAGTCGCCGAGGCCAACAATCTCCTCGCTGCCGTCGAGATGACGCTTTTGGCCTTTCGCCGGTCAGGGCCCGCCGGGGAGGTGTTCGGCCAGGTGCCTGGCGAGGGTCAGTCCCGTGAGGACCGGGTTGACCGACCCGACCGTCGGGAACAGCGACTGGTCGCAGGCGTAGGCGTTCCGTACGTGATGGAAGCGCCCGATCGGGTCGGTCACCGAGGTGGCCGGATCGTCGCCCATCCACAGGGTGCCGGACTCGTGGTAGGTCGTACCGAGTCCGCGGTGCCATTCGGGGAACGGCCGGTCAAGGGGGAACGGCGCCGCGTGCCATGCGTTGTCGTACAGGTACTGGATCTGGTCCGGTGAGCCGGAGACCGCCCGGGCGATGGCGAGCGCCGCGGTGTCCATGGCCTGCCAGACCTGCTCGTCGCGCGGATCGAGTGTGAGGTGCAGGTAAGCGCGCGGGATGCCGTACTCGTCGACTTCGTGCGGGCTGAGATTGATCCAGCTCTTGTCCGGATCCGGGATCGCGGTCGTCCGGTCCCCCCGCATCTCGCCGATGCAGCGCAGAGTGACGGTGATCCACTCGGGATCGGTGTTGGCCAGCTGCCGATCGAGCAGGTCGATGTCGGGGAGCATGCGGAACAGGAGCTCGTCGGATCCGCCCTGGCTCGTCGACGCGGTGACCTGGATGTGGAAGCGGCCGGCGGGCCCCAGCCCGCGCAGGAGCAGCGCGCCCGTCTGCACGTGGTCCGGCACCGGGGGCAGTGCCGTCCGGCGGATCCTGACGGTGAAGTCGCTGCGTACGTGCGCCATCAGATTGCGGCCCATGAGCGGGGTGGGGAACGAGCACAGGGCGAGCCGGGTGGTCTCCACCGCGCTCGCGGCCAGAATCACGGCACAGCCGGGGGAGACCTGAAGGGACTCCGGCTGCCCGGCGGCGTCGACGTCGATCCTGGTCACCGCGCCGTCCGCCGTGTGCGCCCTGATGACGTGCGCCAGGGGCACCACGAAGAGCCGGCGATCCGCGTCGCGCCCCCCGGAGGCGGCCACGTCCTCCCGGACCGCGTCCATCAGCATCGGCAGGCTGCTGTACTTGTCGAAGCTGAAGAGCCCGGACACCGGCGAGTCTCCCTGCACGGCGAGCGGCGCGACCTCGGCGCCACGATCGCCGATGCCGGTCTCGAACCCCGGCGTCACCGAGGCAGCGCCGGCGAACGCCTCGAACAGCGTCGTACAGAGCTCTCCCGCGATGAAATCGGTGGCGGGCACGACGCCGATCTCGCTCTCCACCTCCAGGTAGTTGCCCTCCAGGTACGCGGCCGTCGACGCCGGCCAGCTCCGCAGATCACTCGCCGTGAGCCGCGGGCACCAGCCTCCCCAGTACAGGGACTTGCCGCCGGTGCAGTACGCCAGCCCGGGAAAGTCGACGTTGCCCCGCCACGGCAGCCCCCACACCAACTCTCGCGGCACGCGGGGATCGGCGCTGGGCGAGATGGGAGCGGGGACGTTGAGCCCGATGGGGCCAAGGTTCTGCACGTGCTCGGAGACCAGGAAGGGACCGGCGTCCAGCAGCAGCACCCGCTTGCCCGGGTGCCGCCGGTAGATCTTGGTCGCGCAGTAGGCCCCGTACATGCCGCCGCCGATCACCACCGCCGAGAACGGCGGCCCGCCGCTGCCCGTCGCCTCTTGCCAGGTGCTGCAGATGAAGCGGCCGAGAACATCGAGCGAGAAGCTTGTCCGCTGGACGTCCACCTGCTGACCGGAGGGAACCAGTTCGGGAAGGGCCATGGACAAGTAGACCCCGCGAACGTACTTCCCGCAATCCTCGGGGCGGATACCGCGATCCGCCCCGGATCCGGACTATTCGGCGCCGGCCCGTTCGGCCGCGCTGACCTCGACGCAGAACTCGTTCCAGGCCGGGTCCGCCATGACCACCCAGCCCCGGCCGTTCGGCTTGCGACGGTCGTCGACGATGGTCGCGCCGAGCGCGGACACCCGCTCGACCTCCTGGTCCCGCGACTGATCAGGTTCGAGGTCGAGGTGCAGCCGGTTCTTGACCGACTTCTTCTCCGGTACGCGGACGAACAGCAGGGTCGGCTGACCGGCGGGCACCGCCAGGCCCACCTCGTCGTCGCCCGGCTCGTCTATCGGGTCGATCGGATAGCCGAGTACTTTGCTCCAGAACTCGGCGAGCTCGTACGGTTCGTACGGCTCCGCGCAGTCGACAGTGATGTGTCGGATGATGGAGGTCATCTGAATCCCATGCTTGGTGAGGACACTGGTGGTCATGCGGAACGGCTCACGGATCTCAGCCCCCGCACCTCCAGAACTCGCCGACCGAACACGGTGTCCAACGGGACCCTAGCATCCACGCAGGACGTCAGAGCTGCATCAATCCCGCCGGCGTGGGGCGGAAGCCGCACTGGGCGTAAAAGCCTTCGAGATGGGGTTCGTAGTCCACGTGCAGCCAGTCGGCGCCGCGAGACTTCGCCTCGTCAGCGGCCGCGCGGACCAGGAGCACCCCGAGCCCCGCTCTGCGCTCCGAGGGATGCACGGTGGTGTCCAGGATGAAGGCGTGGACGCCGCCGTCCGTGGCGACGTTCACGAAGCCGACCAGCCGGTCCCCGCGATGGGCGGCGATCCAGCAGAGGCTGTGGTCAAGTGTGCGGGCGAACGAGGTGTCGTCGTGGCCGGGCCAGGAGGCCGCGAAGAGGTCGTTGAGGTCGTGGTCGGTGAGGGGCGGGCACACGGTGAGCGTGATGCCAGGGGTCGGCGTCATGATCGAAAAGGCTACCTGAGCGCGTCCACCGGCTCCATTCTGGCCGCGCGCAGTGCCGGGTACAGCCCGGCCAGCAGGCCCACCACGGCTCCGGCGATGGGGGCCCCGATCGCCAGCCGTACGTCAAGGAGGGGCGTCCACTGCTTGGCGGCCGAGACGGCGACGACGGCGACCACGCCGACGCTCGCGCCGATCACGCCGCCGGCCAGCCCGATCAGCGTCGACTCCAGCAGGAACTGGGCGGCGATGTGCCGGCGGGCCGCGCCGAGCGAGCGGCGCAGGCCGATCTCGGCGACGCGTTCCATCACGGTGACGAGCGTGACGTTGGCGATGCCGACCGCGCCCACCACGAGCGAGACCAGGCCGAGGATCAGGAAGAGCGCGTTGACGTCGTCCTGCGCCTGGTCGCGCGCTCTGGTGGGGCTGGGCGGGGCGACCACCTGGAGCATGTCGCCGTTGCCGGGGGAGAGCGCGTCCGGCGCCTGCCCGGCGATCAGGTCGGCGGCGCCCAGGCTGGTGTTGACCAGCACCCTGGTCACGTCACGTAGTCCGAACTGCTTGCCCACCGTGGGCGGCACCATGACGGCGGTGCTCAGGTTCCGTTCGCGGCGCAGGTCGCCGAGGATGCCGATGACCGTGTACGCGTGCCTGCCGATGAAGATCGCCGGAGCCCGGTCGAGGCGGGTGATGCCGAGCATCTTGGCCGCCTGGTCGCCGAGGACGGCCACCCGGTCCGCGCGCCGGATGTGACCTGCGTCGTAGAACCTGCCCTGCACGATCCGGCCCCTTGCGGCCTCGGGCAGGCCGGTGGTGGCGGCCAGCACGGTCAGGGTCTGCGTGGTGACGCTGGTCGGGTCGACGATGTCGTTGGAGCGTACGGACAGGTTGGAGCTGTCCTTGCTCTCGGCCACCGCCGCCGCGGAGACCACGCCGCGCAGCCTGGTCAGCCGTTCGAGCGAGTCCCAGGCGACCAGCGGCGCGTTCGCGTTCTCGGGCACCTCCACCGTGATGGCCGTGGCGACCAGCTCGTCGAAGCGCCCGACGATCTGGTTGCCCGCGGTGGCGGCCACGCCGAGCGTGATGACCAGCGTGGTGATGCCCAGCACGGTGCCGAGCGTGGTGAGCGCGGAGCGCACCGGCCTGGCGAGCATGCCCGCGACCGCCTCGCCGGCCAGGTCTCGTACGTGCATCACGCCTCCTCCACCAGCACGCCGTCGGTGATCTTCACCCGGCGTCCGGCCCGCGTGCTGACCTCCCGCTCGTGCGTGATGACCACGATCGTCAGCCCCTGCTCGCGCAGCTCGTCGAACAGGTCGAGCACCGCCCCGGTGTTGCGGCTGTCGAGGTTGCCGGTGGGCTCGTCGCACAGCAGCAGGGACGGCCCGCCCATCAGGGCCCTGGCCATGGCCGCGCGCTGGCGTTCGCCGCCGGACAGGCGGTCGGGCAAGAAGTTCACGCGGTGGCTGAGCCCGACCCGGTCCAGCGCCGTCAGGGCTCGCTCGCGCCTGCCCTTGCGCGGGTGCCCGCCGTAGATCTCCGCGAGCATCACGTTCTCCACGACGCTGCGGTGGGCCAGCAGGTGGAAGGACTGGAAGACGAAGCCGATGCGGTCGCCGCGCAGCCTGGTCCTGGCACCGTCCCGCAGGGCGGTGGTCTCGATGCCGTCCAGGCGATAGCTGCCCGAGCTGGGCCGATCCAGCAGGCCGAGGACGTTGAGCAGGGTGGACTTGCCGGAGCCCGACGGGCCCACGATCGCCAGGTAGTCGCCGCGCGCCACCCCGAGCGAGACGTCGTCGAGCGCGCGGACCGGCGGCTCGGCGGGGTAGTCCCTGCGTACGGCGGTCAGCTCGATCACCTGCTCAGGCATCGCCGACCACCACCCGGTCGCCTTCGTGGAGCGTGCCGCTGACCTCGACGTTTCCGTCGGCGGTCAGGCCGGTGCGGACCTGGACCTCCTTGGTCTTGTCCGTGGCGTACTCCACCTGCACGCGCGCCTTGCCGTCGGCCCCCGTGACGACCGCGGCCACCGGGACCACCAGCACCGGCTCCTCGGTCGCCCCCACCGTCACCCTGGCCGTGACCGCGGTGCCCGACAGGCCCTTGAGCCCCTTCATCGAGCTCGGCGTGAGCAGGACCGGTTGCGTGTTGTCGGCGGCCTTCTCCTGGCCGGGCACCGTGGCCTTCTCGCCGACCGCGGTGAGCGTCGCCGGGTACGTCTTGCCCGAGTCGAGCTCGATGACCGCGCTCATGCCCGCGCGGAGCAGGTCGGACTCCGCGGTCTCGACCGTCCCCGTCACCATGAACGTCGAGCTGGTCACCGTCGCGACCTCGTTCTCGACGGCCTGGCCCGCCTTCACCCCGGTCTTCTGCACCCGGGCGGGCAGTTTCGGCAGGAACACGACCTCGCCCGGGGGGATCGCCGTGCCGTAGGTCCGGCTGAACTCGGCCAGCAGCGACCTGGCCGCCGCCACGTCCTTGGCCGCGTCGGCCACCTTGAGCTTGGTGGGGGAGAGCTGCCGGGCCTGGCGCAGCGCCTGCTGGGCCGTGACCAGCCCGTCGTTCGCCGTGCGCACGGCCTTGCGCAGCTCCTCCAGCAGCTTGGCGCGAGCCTGCCGCGCCTCCTCCATGATGCGTCCGTACGCCTCACGCGCCTGCTCCAGCTCGGCCCTGGCGTTGTCCACCCTCAGCTCCAGCAGGCTCGTGTCCGTCGTCGTCTGAGGCGCGGGGGTAGCCGTCGGGGTGGCGGTCGGCTGGGATCTGGCCGCGGTGAGCGCCTGCTCGGCTTCGAGCAGCTTCTCCTCGGCCGCGCGTACGGTCGTGTCGGCGGTGGCCAGCTTGGCGTCGTCCTCCGGGGTGAGCCGCTGCCCTTCCGCCTCCTTCAGCGCGGCTCGCGCCGACTTCAGGTCCGTCTTGGCGTTGGCCAGCTTGACCTTCAGCGGCAGTACGTCACGCCCCTGGTCGAGCGCCTGCTTCTCGGTCGCGAGGGTTTCCCGCGCGGTCTGTACGGCCTTGCGCAACTGGTCGTAGGCCTGCCGGTCGGCCAGCGTGGGCTGCTGGGCCTCGTACCCCTTCTTCTTGTACATCCGGGTGACGGCGGCGATCGTGGCCCCGTCGAACGCCCCCGAGGCGGGACCGCCGAACCCGAGCCGGCGCAGCGCCTTCTGGAGCTGCTTGACGTCCTTGCCCTCGGTGCCCGGCCCGATCGTGCGGTGCATCGGCACGGAGCCCCGCAGCGCGAACACCGGGCGCCCGTTCACCTCCATGAACACCGCTCCTTCCGCCAGCCTGCCCTGACGCGGTGCCCGGGTGACCCGCTGCAGCTCAGAGGTGCCGCCGACCACCCCGGCAAGGGTGAGGGGCACCGGCGAGCCGTAAGCGAGGGTGCCGCTGACCACGATCGTGCTGACCAGCTTGCGGCGCTCGACGGCGGCGGTGACGAGCGACGCCTTCGGCGCGGTACGGCGGGCGGCCTCGTCGGCCGGGGACCGCAGGCGGGTGCTCACGACCCAGCCGGCTGCGGCGATGACCACGACGCCCGCGATGACGAAGGCGAGCATCCTGCGGGGCGACTTCACCGTGCCTCACATGCCGAATTCTTCGTTGACCTGCCGGGTGACGGCCGCGTCCTTGGGCAGGTACGCCGGGTAGAAGTCCTTGCCGCACTCCAGGTCGTCGAGGGCCGCCTTGATCTCCTTAGTCAGGTAGGGCCTGGCCTCCTCCGGGGTGAGCGTGGGGGCGTAGGTCATCCTCATCTCGCCCTCCTTGACCGGCGGCGCGACATCGGGCACGTCGTCAAGCTGCTGCCTGCCCAGCTTGTCCTCCTGGACGAGGAACGTTTCCTGCCCCTGGCGGGACATGGCCATGGGCGTGGTCTTGCCGATCGGGTAGCCCTTGCCCTTGAGGCAGCCGGCCATGGCGGAGGCAAGCTCGATCAGCTTGGGGTCACTGTTGACCATCCTGGCAAGGGCCTGCTCGGAAGCCCGGTTCTGCTGGTTGAAGTAGTCGTCCATCGACTTCAAGGTCTTGCCGAGGACCTTCTTGGCCGCCTCGATCATGCAGCTGTCCGTCGCCTTCCGGTAGGCCGTCGACTGGGCCTTGGACAGCGAATTCTGGATCTCCCAGTTGGGGTTGATCTCTGGCTTGTCGGGCTTGACGGCCGGGTTCCCCATCTCCTTGGGGTAGACGTGCATCGCGAACACCCCGAACCCGTATTTTTCGCGATATTTCCGCATTGCTTGGTAGTCGCCGATGTCGCGGGCTTTGTCGTCCTCGCTGTCCTGCTTCGGCGGCTGGACGTAGGCGACGTACTTGAAGCCCTTCTGCTTCATGCAGTCGGCTTTGACCGATTCGAGCTGATGCTTCTTGTCCTTGGCCGCCGCGGCTTGGGATGGTTCCGGCGCGTTCTCGGTGGTGCCCCCGCACCCGCCGAGTACGACCAGTGCGGCCAGTGCCACGACAGGAGCAAGAGGGGATCTCTTGAGCATGGCAGGTGACCATACTCCGTTTAACAGAGCATGGTCAATCCAGGCAGTGCCTGCGCTGCCGATAGGGCGCGAACGCGGTCGCCAGGGTCAGCACGACCAGGACGCCCCAGTAGGCGAGGTGCTGCCTGGTGAGTTCGTCCGCGTGCAGGCCCAGGTCACCCGACGTGACCAGCAGGTAGATGCCAGCGGCCAGCGCCCAGCGCGGGTCGCGCGCCAGGTACGCGCCCGCCACGGCCAGTCCCAGCGCCACCGCCTCGACGGCCATCTTGCTCAGGCTGATCGGGAACCACGTGTCCTCCGGCAGCCACGAAGGGCCCGCCCACGAGGCCGCCACCGCCGCCGCGAACCACCACCATGACCGGACCCGCGGCCGATGCCGCCGCCAGATCAGCACCGCCAGCCCGACGAGCGCGACCCCGTAGTCCGCGGCCACCACGACCGGGCTGCTGGTCTCGAACAGGGGGCGGTCGGTGAGCGCCGACGGGTACACCGGCAGAAGGGTGAGGTCCAGAAGCGCCCAGCCGCCGGCGATCGCGAACGCCTTGACCCCGGTGACGAAGGTGAGCGCCAACGCCGGCCACACCCATCCGCGCATGACCGCCAGCAGCGCGAGCGCCGACAGCAGCGTCCACAGCGGTAATGAACCCGTGTACGGCAGCAACGCGGCCAGGTTCGCCGCCGAGACCGCCGTGATCCCGAGGTGCAGGCCGTCCGCCCACGCGCTGCCCGTCGCCTGGTGGGTGATGCGGGCGCGCACGCCGCCCCGGAGCAGCCCCCACGCCTCCTTGAACACCGGGGATGACTGCCCAGGATCGGCGGAGTCGAGCAGGACGTCGAGCAGCTCGTCGCCGTGCGCCACGCGGTACTGCCTCGGGTAGGCCAGCAGCAGCCTGCGGTAGCGCCGTTCGAGCGCCGTCATGCGGTCGGGCGCGAGCCGAGGAGCGCGAACGTGGTCGGCCGCAGGACGAGCGACGCGGCCTCCTGCATGCGCCGGGCCTCGGTCTCCACCAGCGCCTGGCCCTCATCGGTGATCCTGAAATAGCGCCTGTTGCGACCGTTGACCGTCTCCTCGCGGTCCACGGCGATCACGCCCCGCTCGTTGAGCCGCTCCAGGATGCCGTAGAGCGTGCCGACCGAGGGCTGGACCCGGCCGCCGGACAGCTCCTTGATCGACTTGCTGATCGCGTGTCCGTGCAACGGGCCGCCGCGCAGCGCGGTCAGCACGAAGTACATCGGCTCGCTGACTTCTGAGGTTCCCCTGGGCATGGGATGAGATTATTCCGTTTAACGAAGCGTCTGCAACGGCTACAGCGTCCGGTACGCGATCAGCCAGCTCTGCCCGCCGCAGAGCCGTTCCACCTCCTCGGCCGGAAGCCAGGCGGCGCTCGTGCTCTCCGACTCTGGAGGGGGCCGCACGTCGGGCCCAGGGGAGTCGAGCCGCGCCTGGAACATCACCAGATTCGTCAGCGCCCCGTAGCGGTACCCCTCGGGCACCGGCCCCGTCAGTTCGATCCGCAGCCACGCGAAAACGGAGAGCTCCTCCGCCGCCAGCACCAGCCCGGTCTCCTCGGCCAGCTCGCGGACGGCGGCGTCCACGGGGGATTCGCCGGGTTCGAGGTGCCCGCCGGGCATGTCCCAGCCGCGCCCCTCCCGATCGACGCAGGTCAGCAGCATCCTGTCGGCGTCGTCCCGGACGACGGCGAAGGCCGTGGTGATCTCTCCGGTGGGTGGCAGCCGGGGGGACAGGACGACCTCCAGCCGGTGCGGCATGGGGATCCACGGTGCGGTCTGTGTCGCGATCACCTGATCCATGGTCTATTTCCCCCAAAAGGGATGACAGGGCATGATCGGTAGTAACTCCGGAAGATTGGGCAGCATTCTGTATATGCTCCGTTACCTAGCGCGATGGTGGATGGTCGCGGTCCCCCTGCTGGCGCTCCTCGCTCTGGCGCTGTCATGGGGGAGTGAACTCCCGTTCGTCCTGGCGGTCATCCTGGCCGTCCTGCTCGCCGGCGCCGTACTGGCCGCCGTGCACCACGCCGAGGTCATCGCGCACCGGGTGGGCGAGCCGTTCGGATCGCTGGTGCTGGCCGTGGCCGTGACGGTGATCGAGGTGGCGCTGATCGTCAGCCTGATGATCTCAGGTGGCGAGCATTCGGCGTCGCTGGCCCGCGACACGGTGTTCGCCGCAGTCATGATCACCTGTAACGGCATCGTCGGGCTGTCGCTGCTCAGCGGCACGCTCCGGCGCAGGGTGGCGGTCTTCAACGCCGAGGGCACGGGCGGCGCGCTGGCGACGGTCGCCACGCTGAGCACGCTCAGCCTCGCGCTGCCGACGTTCACCACGAGTGCCAAGGGGCCCGCCTTCTCTCCCGCGCAGCTCGGGTTCGCGGCGGTGGTGTCGCTCCTGCTGTACGGGCTGTTCGTGCTGACTCAGACCGTACGGCACCGCGACTACTTCCTGCCGGTCACCACCGAGGGCACGGCCGCCACCGCCGAGGAGCACGCGCCACGGCCGTCGGCGCGGGCCACCATGATCAGCCTCGGGCTGCTGCTGGTGGCGCTGGTGGCGGTCGTCGGCCTGGCCAAGGTCGAGTCGCCGGTGATCGAGCTGGCGGTCTCGTCGGCCGGGCTGCCCCAGGCGGTCGTCGGCGTGGTGATCGCGCTGCTGGTGCTGCTGCCGGAGACCATCGCCGCCGTTCGGGCGGCCCGGCGCGACCAGATCCAGATCAGCCTCAACCTGGCCCTGGGCTCGGCGATGGCCAGCATCGGGCTGACGATACCGGCCATCGCGGTGGCCTCCATCTGGCTGAAGGGGCCGCTGTTGCTCGGCCTCGGCGCCACGCACCTGGTGCTGCTGGGACTGACCTTCATCGTCACGACGCTCACCGTGGTGCCGGGGCGGGCGACGCTGCTGCAGAGCGGCGTACATCTGGTGCTGTTCGCCGCGTTCCTGTTCCTGGCGATCAGTCCCTAGACGCCGCGTCTCATCGCCCGGTTGCCCAGCCAGAGGCCCAGAGCGGCGATGAGGCAGGTGGCCGCCGTGCCGTACAGGATGGACGGGTCGGTGAGATCGCCCGAGAAGAGGGCGCGCTGGGCGTCGACGACGTACGAGATCGGGTTGATCCGGCCGACCACCCGCAGCCACTCGGGCCCCGACTCCACGGGCAGCAGCACCCCGGACAGCAGCAGGACCGGGAACATCACCACCTGGGTGACCATGTAGAACAGGGTGCCGCTGGGCGCAGACTTGATCGCGAGGACGAACGACAGCGCGCCGAGCCCGACACCCAGCGTGATGAGCATCGCGAGCCCGGCCAGCACCCCGACCGGATACAGCCGGAAGCCCAGCGGGATCGCCAGCAGGATGATCAGCACGGCCTGGCAGAGCAGGACCGCCATCTCCTTCAGCGTCCGGCCGACCAGCATGGCCGTACGGTTCAGCGGGGTCACCATGAGGCGCTCCATCGAACCGCCGAGCAACTCGACCAGCATCAGGTAGCCCGCGGCCATGGGCCCCGACAGGCACATCATGACCAGGATCCCGGGCACGAACCACTGCCACGACGAGCCGACCGCCCCGTCGAGCAGCGAGCCGAACAGGAACAGGAACAGCAGCGGCTGCCCCATCGAGAACAGCAGCCCGGCGGGCTCGCGCAGGGCGGGGATGGCTTCGCGGGTGAGGACGGTCGCGGTGTCACGCAGGAAGGTCGTCATCGGTGAGGCTTCTCCCGGTAAGGGTGAGGAACACGTCGTCGAGGGTCGGGCGTGCGGTCTCGGCGGTGACGACCTTGACGCCGGCCGCCTCCAGCGTGCGCAGGTATTCGGGCAGGGCCGCGGCCGCGTTCGCGACGCGCAGCCGCACGGTCGTGCCCTGGACCTCGACCGCTTTGGTCGCCGCACCGGCTGCCGTCTCGACCGTCATCTCGCCGTCGGCGATCTGGGCGGCCATGGCCGCTTCCTGCTCGGTCGCCATGGTGATCGTGATGCGGTCGCCGGCCAGGTCGTTCTTGAGCCGCTCGGCGGTGCCGTCCGCGATGATCTCGCCGTTGTCGATGATCACCACGCGTTCGGCCATGCTGTCGGCCTCTTCGAGGTAGTGGGTGGTCAGGAAGAGCGTCGTGCCGTACGCCTCGCGCAGCCGCAGGATGTGCGACCAGACGTCGGCGCGGCTCTTGGGGTCGAGGCCGGTGGACGGTTCGTCGAGGAAGAGCAGCCCCGGGCGGTGGACGAGGCCGAGCGCGATGTCGAGGCGGCGGCGCTGGCCGCCCGACAGCGTGCCGGGCTTGCGCTGGGCCAGTGGCCGCAGTTCGAGCAGGTCGAGCAGCTCGTCGGCGCGCCTGCCCGCCTCCGCCGGGGTCAGGCCGTAGCAGCGGCCCTGGGTGATGAGCTCGTCGCGGGCGCGGAAGTTCTCGCCGGCGCTGTTCTTCTGGCCGACGTACCCGATGCGGGCGCGCACGCCGGCGGGGTCGCGGGCGATGTCCCGGCCCGCCACGGTGGCGGTGCCGGAGGTGGGTGGCAGCAGGGTGGTCAGCATGCGGAGGGTGGTCGACTTGCCTGCGCCGTTCGGGCCGAGGAAGGCGACCAGCCGGCCGGCCTCCACGTCGAGATCGATCCCGCGTACGGCTTCGACGGACTCTTTTTTCAGCTTGAACACTCGGGTCAGTCCCCGGGCGTGGATCATGGTCGTTCTCCTCCGGGCATGGCGAAGAAACCCCAGGTCGGGGGCTCGATTGAGGATCAGCATCAGCTTGAGCCAGTTAAAGCCGGTTTGGCAAACGCGAATGTCACGTTCATATACGGCTGTGACCTGCGGAGACGCCCTTTCATGCACAGGCTGTGGATAACGATTTTCTGGCCGCTGAAATGCGGTTTTATATCGATATATGAGATTTCTTGCGAGCCCGTGTGGCGCTCCGAGATGATCTTCCGCGTGAAACGTCTGTTGTTATTGGCGGCGGTCGCCACGGCCGGCATGACCGGCACCGCGTGGGCCGCCGACGGGGTCGCCGGGGTGGACGTCAGCAACTGGACCGGCGAGATCGACTGGCCGAGTGTCGCGTCCGGTGGCGGGAAGTTCGCGTTCGTGCACGCCACCGAGGGGACCGACTACCGCAACCCCTCCTTCGACGCGCAGTACGGCGGCGCGGCGGAGGCCGGGCTGTTCCGCGGGGCCTACCATTTCGCGCAGCCGCACGAGTCCGACGGCGCCGCCCAGGCCGAGTTCTTCGTGCAGAACGGCGGCGACTGGAAGATCGACGGCCGGACCTTGCCCGGGGTGCTCGACCTGGAGGAGAACCCGTACAAGGACAAGAACGGCAAGGACGGCTGCTACGGCCTGTCGCAGAAGGACATGGTCGCCTGGGTCAAGTCGTTCAACGCGAAGTACCGGGAGCAGACCGGCCGCCGGGCGATCATCTACACCACCCGGGCCTGGTGGCAGACGTGCACCGGCGACTCCGGCAAGTTCGGCGCCAACCCGCTGTGGCTGGCCCGCTGGGGCGGCGACCCCGGTGAGCTGCCCAAGGGCTGGGAGCGGCACACCTTCTGGCAGTCGGCCGAGAAAGGCACGCTGGCCGGTGGCCAGAACTCCTTCAACGGCTCCGAGGCCGAGCTGGAGGAGCTGGCCAACCCGGCCGCCGAGGTGACGGTCTCCGGCCTGGCCAGGAACCGGAAGTCCTACACGGTCACCGTGGCCAACACCGGCCCGGTCACCGTCACGCACGTCAAGCTGACCGGCCGCGCGTACGGCGGCCAGCGGGTGGTCGCGGCATCGGGCTGCGACTTCAGCGGTACGGCGGTCCGCTGCGACGTCGCCGAGCTCCGGCAGGGCCAGAAGGTCACGCTGACCTTCACCACGAACCCCAAGGCCAAGGGGAAGGTGGGCATGCGCTTCACGGTCGGCTCGGTGAAGCTCGTCCTCGCGGCCCGATAAGCCGGCCCGCCTACGCGGCCTCCCGATAAAGCAGAATAAATCCCGATGCCTACTTTTCGGGAGTCAGCGAGATCTTTTCGGGAGTCACCGGGATCGCGATGGCGTTGGGTGGCGATCGCGCTCGTCCTGGTGACCGCCACCGCCTCGATGCCGCTCCTGCGCTACCCCGTCCCTTCGGTGATCGTCAGGATCGCGTACGAGATCGAGCAGCGGGGCGTCGTCTACTCCTGGGGCGGCGGCCACGGCTCGGATCCCGGGCCGTCGAAGGGCACGTGCCAGGGCTATCGGGGAAAGACCCGGCCCTGCCCGGCGGCCACGACGCGGGGGCTCGACTGCTCGGGTTTCACCAGATGGGTGTATGCCCGGGCCTTCGGTCTCGATGTGCTCGGCCCCGGCACCACCGACGCCCACGTGCGCCGGATGCGCCGGGTCGGCTCCGCCGTACCGGGCGACCTCGTTTTCTTCGGAAAAATCACGAAAAACACTGTTAAGACACACCATGTAGGCATCTATCTGGGCAATGGAAAGATGATGAACGCCCCCGAGACCGGAGCCTCAGTACGCGTCGACGACATCGGGCGGAAAAAGGATTTCGCGGGCTTCTACCGCTATTGAGCGATCGCCTCCCGTGGTACGAGATCACCTATGCCTGAGAGGAGCCGACAGTGATCGTCGAGTGGGCCGCGCTGTCCGCCGCGGATCTGCCGGCGGTCGCCGATCTCGCCCAGCGGTGCGTGGCGCACGACGGTGGGCCCCAGGCGACCGCGTCCCCGTCCTTCCTGGAGCGCAGGTACACCACGGGGCCGGCGGTGGGCGCGTTCACCGATGGCCGCCTGGTCGCCTGTGGGGTCGTGCGCCCCGTGGGCGACGTGCCGGCGGTGACCGGCCTGGTCGATCCGGAACATCGGGGACGCGGCCTGGGATCCGGCCTGCTCGACCGGCTGATCAAGGGCCCGGTCCGGCTGGAGACCGAGTCGCTGACCCCGCAGGCCCATGCGCTCTTCGTGTCGCGCGGGTTCCGGCAGACGTTCGCCGAGGACGTCTATCGCCGCGATCTGACCCTTCCGCTTCCGGCCGTCCCCTTCCCTCCGGAGCTGGAGATCGAGGAATGGTCGCAGGACACCGAAGGGTCCTTCTATGAGGCCTACGCCGCGTCCTTCGCCGACCGTCCCGGCTTCCCCGGCTGGTCGCGGGAGGAGTGGGTGGACTGGCTGGTCGACGACGAGTTCCTGCCCGAGTGTTCGCTGGTGGCGCGCGGAGCGGGCGGGGCCGCCGGGTTCGTGGCGTGCGCGGAGGGGTTCCTGATCCAGGTCGGCGCCGTACCCGGGTGGCGGCGGCGCGGCCTCGCCCGGGCACTCGCGGCCGCCGCGCTCGACCGCATGCGCACCCGCGGGGCGACGGAGGTCTTCTTGGACGTCAACGTCAACAACCCGGCCTCGGCCGCCCTCTTCCAGGACCTCGGGTTCGAGGTGATCGCCCGCCGGGCCCGCTACGAATGATCCAACGCGATCAGCGAGCCGGGAGACGGATCTTCGGCACCGGCTGGGCGCGGCGGGCGGCCTCGGCCTGAAGTCGGCGCCGTAGCTGTCTGCCGTGGCCGAGAAAGGAACGGGTCCGCACGCGGCGGTCCTCGGGCAGGCTCCAGTCGGGCAGCGCGCGGTCGATCGCGACGGTGAGCCGGTCGTCGCCGCAGGCGGTGGCGGTGCCGAGCAGTACGACGTTCTCCTGCCACCGCATGCCGGGATCGTGCCGGTGGAAGGTCAGGCAGACCGGGCCGGACACGGCGGCCACACCGGCGGGCAGGTCCAGCTCGTACCCGGTGGCGATGGGGGAGAAGGCGCGCGCGGGCACGGTCACGGGCAGGCCGTCCGCCACCATCGACACGATCGGCCGGCCCAGATCGCGGGCCCGGCGGGCGTACGGGCGCCACTCGGCGGGCGGCGCGGAGCGGCTGGGCAGGCGGGGGCCCGACGGGGCCGGGTCGGAGGCGGGGGCCGTGGTGCCGGGCGGGCAGGTCCAGGACAGTGGATCGCCGGTCAGGTCACCGCCGGGCCACCAGGTGATCCGCTCGGGGGTCACCTCGACGTAGATCCGCGCGAAGTACCAGGTCAAGCGCTTGACCACAAACCACGGCATTCCCGAGAAGGCGTCCGGGATCTTGACCAGGGAGTCGCGGACGTACCGGTCGGTGTTGGCCTGCAGGTCGGCGTCGCGGACGGTGGCGCGGCCCTGCACCAGCACCACCGGGTCGCCCTCGAACAGCAGGGCGACGCGCGGATCGCGGCGCGCCCGCTCGGCCTTGCCGGGATAGGTCAGGCCGGTGCTGACGTCGATCGTGCCGCGGGGGCCGGTGTACGGGGTGACGGGCCAGGTGATGGGGCGCTCGTCGCGGGTGAGCGAGGTGTAGGCGCACACCACGGAGCTCTGGAACGTCGTGGTGGGGAGCGTGAGTGTCATGGCCGCACACGCTAATGACCGGGTCTTGAGCCGCTCTTGGAGCCGATCTTCCAGAACCGCCCAAGACCGAGCGGCCACCATGACGGCACCTCTCCAGAGCAGAAGGAGCACGACCATGCGTACCGCCGCGCACCCGAACGTCCCGCAGATCATGCTGCCCGGTCAGGCCGCCGTCGCGCCGGGGCCGCTCGACATGACCAACATGTACCTGGCGCACTACGGTTTCCGCCGCGACCTCGGCCATCTGCTCACCGCGATCGGCCGGGTCCCCCTCGACGACCGGCGGCGCGTCACCGCCCTGCGCGAGCACTACGCGTGGGTGCTGTTCGTGCTGCACCACCACCACACCTCTGAGGACGAGACGGTCTGGCCGCGGCTGCGGGAGCGGGCGCCGCAGGCGCTCGGCACCATCGACGCGCTGGAGGCCGAGCATGAGGCCTGCGACCACTGGATCCGCGAGAGCACCGAAGTCTTCCAGGCGGTCGACGCCCGGCCGTCCGAGCAGGGGCGCGAGCGGCTCATGACCGCGCTGCGCGCGCTGGCCGACACCATCGGGGCGCACCTGGCGCACGAGGAGACCGACGGGATCCCGCTGATGATGGCCCACATCACGCCCGAGGAGGACGCGGCGACCCACAAGGCGATCATGAAGCAGTACGGCCTCCGCAACCTGATCACGCTGCTCGGCTGGATCACCTCCGAGCTGCCGGCCGACGTCGAGGCCCACCTGCGCAAGACCTCACCCAGGCCGCTGCTGCTGCTCAGCACCCTGGCCAGGGGCCGCTACCAGCGGCGTACGGCTTATTTGTGGGGCTGACCCAGCTCCCGCTCCACGCTCTCGGCGTGCTCGGCGTGCCGCCGCGCGGCCTCGGTGTCGCCGAGGGCCTCGGCCAGCTGCGCGAGCGACCGGCTGACCGGCCACATCAACATGCTCAGCCCGGCGATCCCCATCCGGTCGGCGTACGGCAATGCCTCCTCGTACAGGTCGGCGCAGGCCTGCCGGTCGCCCAGTGCCGCCCAGACCTCGCAGCGGATGACCAGCCAGAACAGGTAGACGAACGTGCGTGGCATCGGTGGTTGCCGCTCCCACGGTCCGAGCACCTGCCGCGCCTCCGCCGGCCGGCCGCTGACCACCAGGTAGTGGGCGTACCCGTCCGGGTTGAACTGGTCGAGCTGCTCGTGCGCGATGTCCTGCGGCGGCTGCGCCGCGTCCGCCGTCCCGCGGCGCAGGCGCATGAGCGCGACCTGGTACGTGACGCCGGTCGTGCTCGTCTCCACGCCCCACATCGAAGTGGCGCGCTGCTCGGCGGCGGTGGCCGCGAGCAGCGACTCGGCCGCCTCCAGGTCGCCGCGGTGGACGAGGACGCCGAGCCGCAGCCAGCCCAGCATGATGCGCAGGTACGGCATGTGCGTGCGGCCGATCAGTCGCTCCGCCTCGGCCAGCACGTCCAGGGCCGCACGCACCCGGCACAGCTCCAGCAGCGTGCCACCTTGGCAGGTGAGCCCGATCGTGCGCAGCTCGTCGTCGCCCGCCTCCAGCCCGGCGCGGGCCATCTCCTCGCCCGCCGCCAGCCGCTGGTGCACCGAGTCGGGGTCGAGCAGCGCGTAGTAGCGGGCGAACAGCACCCGGCCGAGCAGCGTCGCGTCGTTCTCCTGACGCGCCAGCCGCGCCGCCTCGGCGCTCCACCGGTCCCGCTCCGCCGGGTCCCGCCCCGGCTGGTAGTACGTCTGGAGGGCCAGGCAGGCCAGCACCCGGGCCCGGGCCAACGGCTCCAGCCCCTCGTCGGCGGCCAGCTCCATCAGGTCCGCCACCAGGTCGGCGTCGTAGCCGCCGTAGACCTTCCAGGGTTGCAGGATGCGGCCGCCGTACCCGGTCGCGGCCTCGATCCAGCGCCGCCGGTCGCCCTCCTGCTTGGCCAGGCGGCGGATCCGTGTCAGCTCGGCCTCCTGCCCCAGCGAGTCGCCCGCCCCGAACCTGGCCTCGGCCAGCGCGAACAGCAGGTCCATCCGCTCGGCCTGGTCCAGATCGGGGTCGTCCTCGGCCACCCGCTCGGCCCGCTCCAGCAGCTCGACGGCCGCGTCGTACGCGCGCAGCCGTTTGGCCTCCTCGGCCGCCCGCCACGCCGCCCGCCAGGCACGCGCGGTGTGGCCCGCGGGGATCGCCTGGAACCAGTGGTGGGCGGCGGCGGCCAACCGGTCGGAGGCCGAGCCGCCGGTACGCGACTCGAGCGCGGTGGCCACGGCGGCGTGCAGCCGGGCCCGGCGCAGCACCGGCACCACCTCCGTGAGCGCCTCCTGCACCAGCGCGTGCACGAACAGGAACCGGCCGGGCCGCCCCTCCGCGACCAGGCCGGCGGCCATGGCCGGTTCCAGCCGGTCCAGCGTCGCGTCCAGGTCGAGCCCGGCGGCCTCGGCCACGATCGCCACGTCGAACTCCCGGCCGGCCACCGCCGCCGCCCGCAACAGCTCGGCGGACGGCTCGGGAAGCCGGTTCACCCGGCCGAGCACGACGTCCCGCGCGCCCAGCGGCAGCGTGCCGCGGCCCGGCGATCCGGCTTCCAGGTATCGCATCAGCTCCGTGACGAGGAACGGGTTGCCGTTCGTGCGGTCCCTGAGCGCCCGCACGTCCGTGCCCGCCGGGGTCAGCTCGGCCAGGTCGGACGCCGACAGGCCGGACAGCGGCAGCCGTACCGCCTGCCGGCGCGACAGTGCTTCGAACACCTCTGCCAGCGCGCCCTCTGGCGGGGGCCAGTCGCGTGCCGTGCCCACCACGGCCAGCCTGCCGTTCAGCGCGTACTCTGCCAGGTAGCTCAGCAGCCGCAGCGAGGACCGGTCCGCCCAGTGCAGGTCGTCCAGCACCACCAGCACCGGCCGCCGCCCCGCGGTCAGGGCCCGTGCCGTGGCCTCGTAGGTGCGGAACCTCGCGCCCTCGGGGTCGGTCCCGGTCGCGGAGCCGACTCCGGGCAGGTTCGCCCGCACGTCGGCGGGCAGCGGCGGCAGTGTGTCGGCCAGCCGCTCCAGCACCGTCACCCAAGGCCAGAACGCCGGCGCGCCCTCCGTCGCCGCGCACCGCCCTACCGCGACCGTGAAACCCCTGGCACCGGCTCGGCTCACCAGTTCCTCAGCCAGCCGCGTCTTGCCGATCCCCGGCTCTCCGGTGATCAGCGAGAACCCCGCTCGGCCCGCCGCCGCCGCTTCCAGCAAGCCGTCCAGCGCGGTCAGCTCCGCCCGCCGACCCGTGATCCCCCGTTCGGCCACCTGCGGTTCGATCGGCGGCGGCCGGTTGGGGAGCAGCACGGGGGATTGGCCGAGGATGTCGCGTTCCAGCTCGCGTAACTCCTCGCCCGGGTCGATGCCGAGCTCCTCGGCCAGGATCCGGCGCGCCGTGCGCAGCGTCTCCAGGGCCTCCCCCTGGCGACCGCTCCGGTAGAGCGCCAGCGCCCGCAGCGCCCACAGCCGTTCGCGCAGCGGGTGCTCGTACGTCAGGGCCTCCAGCTCGCCCAGCAACTCGCCGTGGCGGTCCTGATGGATGACCGCGCTCACCCGCAGCTCGCGGGCCCGCTCCCGGGCCTCGGTGAGCCGCGCCCTGATGGCGGCCACGTACGCCTGATCGTCCAGGTCCTGGTACGGCTCCCCGCGCCACAGCGCCAACGCCTCGCTCGCCAGCCGCTCCGCCTCGGCGGGCTCGGCCGCCTGCTCGGCCTGCCTGACCAGGCGCAGGAAACGCGTCGTGTCCACCTGCTCCTGATCGATCGCCAGCGTGTAGCCCACCGGTCCGAACGTCAGCAACCGGCTCTGCTCCCTGGCCTGGCGTCCCGGCTCCAGCAGGCGGCGCAGGTTGGACACGTACGAGTGCAGCGAAGCCTGTGCCTCGGCCGGCGGCTCCTCGCCCCACAGCCGGTCGATCAGCGTGGCCGGGGCCACCGGCCGCCCCTCCGCCAGTACCAGCGTGCTCACCAGCGCCCGCAGCTTCAGCGACGTGATCTGACACGAGTGCCCGTCGTCGCCGACGATCTCCAGCGGGCCCAGCACTCGGATGTCCACAGCCTTACCACTCTCGTGAAGTCGCCCGATTTTACGACAAGGGGAGGCCGGGGTGGTTCATGCCGTCTCTCTCGCCGGCTCGGCAATTGAGAGGTAGGCATGCCTTGATCGTGGGAGTGCGTTAGGTGCGTGGGGCTCGAAGATGCCGGTCTCGATTGCGGGAAAACGGCGCTGGCCGAGGACCTTCAGGAGAACGGTGGTCACTTTCCGGCCCGCCCGGGAACATCTGCGATTCGGTTGGTCCGGTTCGCTACCGACTCGGTATGGCGTGTAACGCCTGTCGCGTAGCGGAAATTGAGAGACCCAGGAGCTACTGTGTGCCGCTATGGACAGGCGATGGGTCGGGATAGACGGCTACGAGGTCGTTCTCGCCGAGCGTGACGGCCGGCAGGTGCTCCGGGTGCGCCGGGACGGGGTTCCTGTCGCCGACTGTGTGTCGGTCGCGGAGGTGGCCCGTCACGTCGATCTGGCCGATCTCTGCGAGGTCGTCGATCTGCCGTTTCAGCGGGGGTACGAGGCGGTCGGCTGATGAGGCTGACGAGTTCGCATCATCGCTGAGTGCCGTGTATGGTTACACCTGTCCGCAGCGCCGGACAGGCCCCTATAGCTCAGTCGGCAGAGCGTCTCCATGGTAAGGAGAAGGTCAACGGTTCGATTCCGTTTGGGGGCTCGCACACTGACAAGGCAAACGCCCGGACCCAGATCACTTGGGGCCGGGCTTTTCTGATCATCCAGGGATTTTCGCGATGGATTCGCCCTCTTAAGAGCTCTCCGGCAGTTCTCGCCAGAGAAGAGCCACCAGTAACCCCAACGCATCACGCCATTGTGATGATACGGCTACTGTCTGTGACTGTTGTTGGCGTCGACAGTTGGAGGGCTGCGTGAGAAGCCAGTCGGCCGCGCGTCTGATCGCCGCACTGTCAGCCGTCTCGAGCGGATGCGCCGACCAAGCCGAGGGTGGCGAGAATTGCGAACTCCATTGAGCAGCGGTCCGCCCGAGCAGCTGCGCTGCGACATGTGGCTGACGTTCTGCGAATGTGCGTCCTCGGCCGTCCTCGCAAGGGGATTCTCGGTTACGCCTCCTCCGGACCCCGACGCAGACCGCTGACCATGTATGCATCTCGGTGGAGAGCGCTCCCGGAGGCCGTTGCCCGTGCCCTCCGCCCAACGCCCGAACCGGCGCTCGGCACTGCTGCCGAATGGGTGCTGGCCAGGGAATCGGGCGGCTGGGCGGTCCGGCCCGGTGGTGCTCTCGACGGCGCACCGACATACTTCACCGCGGACATCCCCGCGGATGATCAGAACGCGGCGTTCGACTGGGCGCGCGAGATCACGCCCACCGCCGACCAGAAGGCGATCCACTACATGGGGCCACCGCCGCGCTGACCATCGCGTGCTGAACCATCCGTCATCCCGGAACGTGTCAAGGGAGCGAAGAGTCGCACGTGTCGTTGTTCATCGGCAGATGGGAATCAGCCAATGTCTCGTCGCGCAATCGCCCTGTTCTTAGGCGCCTCGCTCGCCGCGTCGGTCTTCGCCGGGCCGGCCTCCGCCACCACCGACACCACCCCGCCCAGCGCCCCGACCGTCCTGACGGTCTTCGAGTACCAGTTCCTCGAGTTGGCCTTCAGCTACTCGCTCTCGACGGACGATGTCACGCCGAAGGCCGCGATCACGTACGAGCTCTATCTCGACGGCGTATTCGAGAGCGACATCGTCCCGTTCATCCGGCCCCAGTTCCCGAACAGCTCCAACGCCTTCGCCTACGCCCACGCTCCCGGACCGGTCACCCTCACGATGCGGGCGGTGGACGCCGCGGGCAACAAGTCGGTGTTGAGCAACGCCATCACGGTCACCGCGACCGAATAGCGCCGAAGATCGGCCGCACAGCGTTTGCGCTGATTTTGCCCGCCGTGCACTGGCTGCTAGGCTTACTGGCTGGCCAGCCCGGTAGAGCTGGCCGAGTACGTATGCGCTCCCCAGGTCAGGTATTCTCTACGGGCCGGGGTCGTTCGTCCGGCTCAAAGGCGGAGTAGCTCAGTCAGGCAGAGCAAACGGCTCATAATCGTTGTGTCGCCGGTTCAAGTCCGGCCTCCGCTACTGCCCCTCCCCAGGTCGCCGACCTGGGCTTGGGCATGTCCCAGTCCCAAACGTAGAAAGGCACTCCCACGTGGCTGCCACCGACGTTAGGCCGAAGATCACGCTGGCCTGCCAGGAGTGCAAGCACCGCAACTACATCACGCGGAAGAACCGGCGCAATGACCCGGATCGGCTTGAGCTGAAGAAATACTGCCCCAACTGCCGCTGCCACCGCGCGCACCGCGAGACCCGCTAGCTCTTTTCCGAGCGCGGTCTCGCCAGGGGCATTCTCCTGGCCACATAACGCACAACCGGCGTCCTACCTCAGGGCGCCGGTTTGTCGTGTCTACCTGCTGCCTGCTCTTGCAAAATCGCGGTCATCACGGCGACAGCCGAACCTTGTTCTGTTAGCGTCTGCCTAACGGACATGCGAGGGAGCACAGATGGCCTTGAACCGCGACTTCGTGGGCCGGACGTACGCGTCCAAGGCCTCGTACGAGGTCAGCCGGGTGAAGATCAGGGAGTTCGCCGCCGCGATCGGCGACGGCAATCCGATCTACCGCGACCGGGACGCCGCCCAGGCCGCCGGCCATCCCGATGTGGTGGCACCGCCGACCTTCCCCATCGTGTTCAGCCTGCAGAGCGGCGGTGAGGCGCTGGCCGATCCCGACCTCGGCCTCAACCTCGCCATGGTCGTCCACGGCGAGCAGCGTTTCGAGTACGTCCGCCCCATCTACGCCGGCGACGAGCTGGTCACCAGCTCCACGATCACCGACATCCGCAGCGCCGGGCGCAACGAGCTGCTGACCGTGCGAAGCGACATCACCACGGTCGACGGCGAGCCGGTCTGCACCACGTACAACACGATCGTCGAGCGCGGAGGGGCGGCCTGAGATGACGGCCACGGTGAAGTACGACGAGATCGAGGTCGGGCACGAGATCCCGGCCACCGACTATGGAGTCCGCAGGCTCAACCTGGTGATGTACGCGGGAGCGTCGGGCGACTTCAACCAGATCCACTGGAACGAGCGGTTCGCCAAGGCGGTCGGGCTGCCTGACGTCATCGCGCACGGGATGTACACGATGGCGCAGGGCGGGCGGTTCGTCACCGACTGGGTCGGCGATCCCGGCGCGGTGGTCGACTTCGGGGTGCGGTTCTCCTCGATGGTGGTCGTCCCCGACGACGACGAGGGTGCGACGATCACGGTCAGTGGGGTCGTGGAGGAGAAGCTGGCGGACCGGCGGGTGGTTGTCGCGCTGACGGCCAAGGCGGGCGACGCCCGGGTGCTGTCCAAGGCCCGCGCGGTGGTCCAGCTCGCCTAGCGCGGCGAGCCTGGCGCGGTGGGCCTGGCGGCGGCGAGCCCGGTGCGGCGAGCCTGGTGGCGATGAGCCCGGCGTGGTGGGCCTGGTGGCGATGAGCCCGGCGTGGTGGGCCTGGCGTGATGATAGGCGGGGCGGCTCTCGGGTACGCGGGAGCCTATGAATACAGCTCCGCACCACGTCAGGATCTGGCCCACGGTCGAATCGATCCCGGTCTCCGCGGTGACCGACAAGCCGCCTGGCCATCTCGGTCCGGTCAGAGCCGCAGCCCCGGCGGACACAGTGGCTGGCGCCGTAGGCACGGGCCGCGACACGACCGGCGGTGACGCGGCCGGTCATGACACGCACGCGACAACCGGCCATGACATTCACACAACGACCGGCCACGGCCCGAACGCGCCGACGGGCCGCCCGGGCGCGCCGACCGGCCGCGACACCAGGCCGGCGACCGGTGTCGGTACGGCGGGTGCCCAGCCGCGCGGCGCGGGTGCCCGTGGCAATTCCGCCGCCGAGATGGGCTTCTCCGGTGACCCCGAGCAGCGCGGCGACCCCGGCGACGACATGCTGCACGCCCAGCGCATCTGGGACGGGAGCCTGGCCGCCAACCGGCTCGACGACGCGGGCGTGACGGCCGAGCGGCAGCGGGTGGCGATCGCCGAGGTCACGGCCTCCATCTGCCTGATCATCGACGGTTGGCCGGAGGACGTCTGGGCATCCGTCGAGTCGGTGCTCGAGTACACCGACGCCCATGTCCTGGCCCTCGACCTGGGCGACGTGGACGGCGCCGGCGAGGTGCTGCACAAGCTGGCCCTGCGGCATCCGGACCGGATCACCGAGTGGCGGGTGGCCGAGACCCCGCACTGGCGCGGCGGCTCGGCGACGTGGGGCGCCTGCCGCGCCAAGCTGCTCCGCCTCGACACGTCCGAGGTGCACGTGCTGATGGAGACCTCGATAGCGCTGGCGGGCGACGCGCTCACGCCGCTCGTCGCGGCGGTCGCGGACGGCGCGGTGGCCGCGGGCCGGCGCGGCGCGGAGCCATCGCCGGACGGCACGGAATGGCACGAAGCGGGACCCGGCCCCGTCCGCGCGCTGCGCGGCGACCTGATGGCGGTACGCCGGTCGGCCGCGATCGGCGCGCTGCCCGAGGACGCCCGCTACGGGGGGAACGCCGACCTGGAGCTCTCGCTGGCCCTGAAGGGTGAGCTGGTCGTGCCCTCCGACCGCCTCCCGGTACGGCAGTTGCGCCACCACGATGTGTCCCCCGAGTATCGGGACCGCGAATCCCGGCGAAACCACGACAATGTGCTGCGCATGCTGAGCGCCTCATAAGCTTGGGCCCCATGGAGAACCTCGCGCCGTACACCACCCTGGGGCTGGGCGGCCCCGCCCGCGAATTCGTCGAGGCCAGTACGGCGGAGCACCTCGTCTCGCTGATCGCCGAGGCCGACAGGCTGGCCCGGCCCACCCTGGTGCTCGGCGGCGGGAGCAATCTCGTGGTGGCCGACGAGGGGTTCGACGGGCTGGTCATCCGGGTCGTCACCCAGGGCGTGGCCGTCTCCCGTGACGGCGACGAGGTGCTGGTCACGGTCGAGGCGGGCGAGGACTGGGACGCGCTGGTCACCCGCGCGGTCGCCGAGGGCTGGTCCGGCATCGAGTGCATGTCCGGCATCCCGGGGCTCGTCGGCTCGACCCCGATCCAGAACGTCGGCGCCTACGGCCAGGAGGTGGCCCAGACCATCAGGTGCGTACGGGCCTACGACCGCAAGACGCGGCAGGTGGTTGACCTGGAGGCGCGGCAGTGCGGCTTCTCCTACCGCGACAGCGCGTTCAAGCGGGATCTGGCCCGGCATGTGGTGCTCGGCGTGACGTACGCGCTCGATGTCTCCGAGCTGTCGGGCCCTGTGGCCTACCAGGAGCTGGCCGGGCGGCTCAGCGTCGAGCCGGGTGACCGGGTGCCGCTCGACCGGGCCCGACAGGCGGTGCTGGAGCTGCGGCGCGGCAAGGGCATGGTGCTCGATCCGGCCGATCCCGACACGCGCAGCGCTGGGTCGTTCTTCACCAATCCGATCCTGTCGCCCGCCGAGGCCGAGGAGCTGGCGGCGCGGGCGCCCGGCCACCCGCGCTGGGACATGCCTGACGGTTCGGTCAAGGTGCCCGCCGCCTGGCTGATCGAGCAGGCGGGCTACCCCAAGGGCTACGAACGCGGCCCGGTGCGCATCTCCACCAAGCACACGCTGGCCCTGACCAACCCCACCGGCGCGGGCACCACGGCCGACCTGCTGCTGCTGGCCAGGGAGGTGCGTGACGGGGTGCTGGAGAAGTACGGCGTCACGCTCGTCAACGAGCCGGTGCTGGTCGGCTGCTCCCTGACGGAATAGGTCCTCGGGGACCGCTGTTAGGGTTAGGCGGAATTACCGAAGGGGAGTAGTCCCAATCGCGTGATCGACATACTGGCGCGCTCGCGCGCCCGGTCACGCGGGCCTGAACGGGCGGACGAGACCTTCGGCCTGGTAGCTATGGAGCAAGACGCTGCCGGGCCGAAGTCGTGCCCGAAATCCCCTGGGGTGCCTGCTTCCGGCTCGGTGGCGCGGAAGAGGACCGTTGGAAGCGTTCTGGATCAGCCTTGTGGTCATTTTCGTGGCCGAACTGGGTGACAAGAGCCAGCTCATGGCGATGACGTTCGCCACCCGTTTCAAGACCTGGCCGGTGCTCGCCGGCATCACGATCGCCACGACCGCCGTGCACCTCGTCAGCGTCGCGGTGGGCGGGCTGATCGGCGACTCGCTGCCCACCACCGCCATCTCCATCGTGGCCGGCATCGCCTTCCTCGGCTTCGCCCTGTGGACGCTGCGCGGTGACGAGCTGACGGAGGAGGAGTCGGGCAAGGCCCGGCGCACCACCAGGAACGCCGTGGTCGCGGTGACGGTGGCGTTCTTCCTGAGCGAGCTCGGCGACAAGACCATGCTGGCCACGATCACGCTGGCGACGCAGCACGGCTGGCTGGGCACCTGGATCGGGTCCACGGTGGGCATGGTGGCCGCCGACGCCCTCGCGATCGTGGTGGGCCGCCTGCTGGGCAAGCACCTGCCGGAGAAGGCGATCAAGTATGGCGCCGCCGCCGCGTTCGCGATCTTCGGCGTCGCCCTCCTGGCGGACGCGATCCTCTGATCAGCGCCGCTCGATGAGGACCTGAAGCCCGTCCAGGACGCGCTGGAGCCCGAAATCGTAGGCGTGGCCGGTGCTGTAGGGGGCTTGGTGCACGGCCCCGGCGGCCGCGCCGACCCGGCTGGCCGTCGGGTAGGCGGCCTCGTCGATGACGCGGGCGAGCAGCGGAGAGCTGACCGCCCACCACTGCTCGTCGGTCATCGCCTCGCTCTGGGCGCTGCGCGCGTCGGCGGCCGAGCGGGCGGAGGCGTGCACGAAGCCGAGCAGGTAGGTCAGGGCGGCGTCCATCTCGACGTCGTCCAGGCCGAGCCCCTCGAAGGCCCTCAACTCGTGCTCGTACTTGGCCAGCACCCCCGGGCCGAGCGGCGGGCGCGTGGTGGACACGGCGAGCACCCACGGATGCCGTTCGTACAGCGTGAGGTTGTCGCGCGCCACCGCCTCCAGCCGCGCCCGCCACGGCAGCTCCGACAGGTCGGGGCGGGGCATCTGGCCGAACACCGAGTCGAGCATGAGGTCGAGCAGCTCGGCCTTGCCCGGCACGTACGTGTAGAGCGACATGGCGCCGATGCCGAGCGCCTGGGCGACCCGTCGCATCGTCGTGGCGTCGAGCCCCTCCTCGTCGGCGACGGTGATCGCGGCCGCCACGACCTCGTCGACCGTGCGGCCCTGACGTGGCCCGCGCTGCGCCGGCCGCGCTCCCGGCTGCCTCCAGAGCAGCTCCATGGTGCGTACGGGGTCTCCGGCGCTGGTCCGGGCGGTCGTGGGTGGCACGGAATCCATCTTCTCACCGAGCATAACTCCGTACATAGTACTATGTACTTCGTACGGAGTTTATCGAGATCAAGGAGTGGCGTTGCTGACGTCCTGTATCCAGATCATCGGCGCGCGGGAGAACAACCTCCGCGACATCTCCCTGAGCATCCCCAAACGGCAGATCACCGTCTTCACCGGCGTGTCCGGGTCCGGGAAGTCGTCCATCGTGTTCGACACCCTCGCCGCGGAGGCGCAGCGTCAGCTCAACGAGACCTTCACCAGCTTCGCCCGCAACAGGCTGCCGAAGTACGGGCAGCCGGACGTCGACGTGATCGAGAACCTGTCCGCCGCGATCGTGGTCGACCAGAAGCGGCTCGGCGGCGGATCGCGCTCGACCGTCGGCACGATCAGCGACATCTACTCGCTGTTGAGGCTGCTGTTCTCGCGGGTCGGCAAGCCGTTCGTCGGCTACTCCAACGTCTTCTCGTTCAACGATCCGCAGGGCATGTGCCCCGAGTGCGAGGGCCTGGGCCGTACGGTCGCGCTCGACCTCGACGTCTTCCTGGACAGGTCCCGGTCGCTGAACGAAGGGGCCCTGCTGCACCCGCACTTCGCCGTCGGCACCTGGTACTGGAAGATCTACGCCAACTCCGGCCTGTTCGACAACGACAAGAGGCTGGCCGACTACGACGAGCGGGAATGGGCCATGCTGCTGCACGGCGCCCGGGCCAAGGTGGCGCTGGAGTGGCAGGGCGGCACGGTCAACTCCAGCTACGAGGGCGTGGTCGAGCGGTTCACCCGGCTCTACATCAAGAAGGACGTCGCCGAGATGTCCGACGCCAACCGCCGGCTCTTCCAGGAGTACGTGACGACGGCCACCTGCCCCCTGTGCGCGGGCGCCCGGCTCAACCAGGAGGTGCTCGGCTGCGAGATCGACGGCTTCAATATCGCCCGGCTCGCCGCGATGGAGGCCACCGAGCTCGTCGAGGTGCTCGCCGGGTTCACCGACCCGCGGGGCGCCCCGGTGGTGGCGAGCCTGCTCGACCGGGTGCGCGACCTCGTCACGATCGGCCTCGGCTACCTCAGCCTCGACCGCGAGACCGCCACACTCTCGGGCGGCGAGTCGCAGCGCGTCAAGATGGTGCGGCACCTCAGCAGCAGCCTCACGGACATGATGTACGTCTTCGACGAGCCGAGCGTCGGCCTGCACGCCCGCGACGTCGAACGGCTCAACACGCTGCTGCGGAAGCTGCGTGACAAGGGCAACACGGTCGTCGTCGTCGAGCACGACCCCGAGGTGATCAGGATCGCCGACCACGTCGTGGACATCGGCCCCGGAGCCGGGGTGCACGGCGGCCAGGTGGTGTACCAGGGCACCGCGGCGGAGCTGCCCGAGGCGGCCACCCTGACCGGCCGGCACATGAAGCGGCGGCTGCCCCTGAAGACTGCCTACCGGCGGCCCACGGGCGCGATGACGATCGCCGGGGCGAGCACCCACAACCTGAAGGACGTCACCGTCGACATCCCGGCCGGCGTGCTCACGGTCGTGACGGGCGTGGCAGGGTCCGGCAAGAGCACACTGGTCAACGACGTGTTCCTGAGCCGGCACCCCGAGGCGGTGGTCATCGACCAGTCGGCCGTCAGCGCCTCGCGCCGCTCCAACCCCGCCACCTACACCGGGATGCTGGACGAGATCCGGCGGCTGTTCGCGCGGGCCGGTGGGGTGAGCGCGTCGCTGTTCAGCGCCAACTCCAAGGGCGCCTGCCCCGACTGCCAGGGGCTCGGCATCGTCTACACCGACCTGGCGTTCATGGACGGGCTGAAGTCGACCTGTGAGGTCTGCCAGGGGCGGCGCTTCCGGCCGGAGGTGCTGGAGCACAAGCTCGACGGGAAGTCGATCAGCGACGTGCTGGAGATGACGGCGGCCGAGGCCCTGGAGTTCTTCCCGCAGCCGAAGCTCGGGAAGGTGCTGCGGGCCGTCAACGACGTCGGGCTCGACTACCTCACGCTCGGCCAGCCGCTCAGCACGCTGTCGGGCGGCGAGTGCCAGCGCCTCAAACTGGCCACCGAGCTGCACAAGAGCGGCACCGTCTACGTCCTGGACGAGCCGACCACCGGCCTGCACATGTCAGACGTGAAACGGCTGCTCGACATCATGGACCGGCTCGTCGACGCCGGGAACTCGGTCATCGTCATCGAGCACGACCTGGACGTGGTCAAGAACGCCGACTGGGTCATCGATCTCGGGCCCGAGGGTGGCGGCCAGGGCGGCCGGGTGATGTTCGAGGGCACCCCGCGCGACCTGCTGGCGGCGACCGGCTCCCACACCGCCGAGTTCCTCAGACGAGACCTGGCTTCCTAACGGGACAGCAGCGAGAGGCGGTGCGCGGCCGCGGCGGCCTCACCGCGGGTGGTCACGCCCAGCTTGGCCAGGATGTTGGAGACGTGCACGCTGACGGTCTTGGCCGAGATGAACAGCTCGGCGGCGATGTCCCGGTTGGTACGACCGAGCGCCACCAGCCGGAGCACCTCCGTCTCACGTGGCGTGAGCAGCTCGGGGTTGGCCGCCTGCTGCTGGACGACGCCGACCCGGCGGCAGAGCGCCTCGATCTCGTCCATCAGCGGCCGCGCCTCCAGCGCGGCGGCCAGGGGCGCGGCCACGGTGAGCCGGGTCGCCGCGCCCTCCCGGTCGCCGGAGCGCGCCGCGGCCGTGGCCGCGCGTACGAGGGCCTTGGCCTGGTTGTGCGGGCGCTTGAGCCGCTCCCAGGCGGTCGCCGCCGCGTCGAAGTCGCCCGAGTAGGACAGCCGGTACGCCTCAGCGACCGGCCCGCTGACCTTGAGGCTCGCCGCCACCTCGGCGGCCGTCTCGCGCACCGCGCGGACCCGGGCCGGCTCGGCGGCCTCCATGGCGTCGCAGACCAGGCTGAGCTGGGCCAGCAGCCGCCAGCCCAGCATGGCCTTGGGAGACTGGGACGGCCGGGACAGGAACTGCTCCGTCACGGCCAGCGCGGCCTGCGGCTCGCCCCTGAACAGGTGCCAGCCGATGCGCAGGCGGGTGTTGTTGGTGAGGTCCTGAAGGAAGACCTCGGGCCGCTCCTTGAGCACGCCGAGCTCCGACAGGATGCCTTCGACGACCGCGAGCTCGCCTCGGGCCAGCGCGATGTCGGCACGTACGCGGAGCAGATGCTGATGGGTGCGCAGCACGGGACCGAAGCTGAGCGCCTGCCCGACGGTGTCGATGGCCTCGTCCCAGCGGCCGATCGCCTCCAGCGCCTCGGCCCTGTTGAGGAGGATGAACAGTCCGTTCAGCCGCATCCGGCCGTACTGCTTGGCGAGCTGCCAGCCCTCTTCGCTCAGCGCGAGTGCCTCGTCCGAGCGGCCGAGATCGCTCAGCGCGTCGATGTTGTTGCCGATCGCCCGGGTGATCAGCCGTCCCGAGCCCTCCGCGCGGCCCAGCTCCAGCGCGCGCAGGTTGGTGGCCAGCGTCGACTCCGTGTCACCGGCGATCGAGTGGCCGAGCGCCAGGTTCAGCAGCAGGTCGCCTTCGAGGCACTTGTCGCCCAGTTCCCTGACCAGGTGCAGGCCCTCCTCGATGAGCCGGGTGCCCTCCTCGACGTCGCCGCGGAGCATCAGGTGCTGGCCCAGCGGCATGACGACCTCGGCGCGGGCCAGGTTCGGCTCGGGCACCAGGCGCAGGGCGTGGCGGAAGTCCTCGAGCACGCCCAGCTTGCCCTTGTAGATCTTGAGGTTCGCCCAGCGCACGATCAGCGCGGCGACCCGGGCGGGCTCCTGGGTCTCGTCCAGCTCCGACAGGGCCGCCCTGACGAACTTGATGCCCCGGTCGAGCTCGCCGCCCGCGTGGGCGGCCTCACTGGCCCGTTCGAGCACCGCCGTGTGGTCCGCGCCGATGCGCTCGGCCGCGTCCGGCACCCGGTCCCAGAGCATGAGCACGCGTTCGAGCAGCGGGATCGCCTCGGTGTACGCGAAGGCGAAGAACGACTTCTGCGCGGCCTCCCACGCGGAGATGAGCGCCCACAGGTCGTTCCGGGCGCCGTACCAGTGGTGGGCCAGCTCCACCGCGGCCCGGCCGGGCGGGACGAGCTTGCGGTCGCGGGAGATCTCCTCGGCGTAGCGCGCGTGCAGCCGCTGGTGCTCGCCGGGCAGCAGTTCCTCGTGTACGGCCTCGCGGATCAGGGCGTGCCGGAAGACGTAGGCGCGGTTGTCGGCGATCTGCAGCACGTTCCCGGCGATGGCCGGGCGCAGCGCGGCCTCCAGCTCCAGATCGGACAGGCCGCTGGCGGCGGCGAGCAGAGCGTGGCCGACCCTGATGCCGCCCGCGGCGGCGATGCGCAGTACGCGCTGGGTCTCCTCGGGCAGCCGCTCGACCGAGCCGAGGATCAGGTCCTGCATCGACTCGGGGAACGTGCCGTCCTCGCCGCAGTCCAGCAGGGCCTCGACGAACAGCGGGATGCCCTCGCTGCGCTCGTAGATCTTCTGCACCTTGGGGTATTCGGGGGCGCTGCCGAGTATCCCGGCCATCTGCAGGGCGACCTCGTCCCTCGACAGGCGGGGCAGGTCGAGCCTGAGCACGCCGCTGACCCTGCCCAGCTCGGCGAGGACCGGCCGGAGCGGATGCTGCCGGTGCAGGTCGTCGGAGCGGTAGGTCATGACGAGCAGTATCTGCGCCGCGCTGAGGTTGCGGCTGAGGAAGGCGATCAGGTCGCGGCTGGACCGGTCGGCCCAGTGGATGTCCTCGATGAGCAGGATCGTCGGCCGGTGGCTCGCCAGCCGTTCGAGGAGCGTCAGGAACTGCTCGAACAGGCGGGCCCGGCCGGTGTCGGTCTCGCCGTCGCCGCTGGGCTCGCCGAACTCGGGGAGCAGCCGCGCCAGGTCGCGCTCGGCGCCGCCCGGCAGCAGCGCGGCGATCTGGGACGTGCCCTGCTCTCTGACGAGCTGTCTGAGGGCAGCGGTGAACGGCGCGTAGGCCAAGCCCTCCGTGGAGAGCTCGACGCACCCGCCGTACAGCACATGGGCGCCGTTGCGCGCCGCCTGCTCGGCGAAGCGCTGCACCAGCCGGGTCTTGCCGACTCCCGCCTCACCGCCGACCAGCACGGCCGTCGCGGCGCCCTTCCGGGCCTCGTCGAAGGCTTGAGAGAGGGCTGTGAGCTCCTCTTCCCGCCCCACGAAGACGGGACTTACCGAACGTCCCAGCATGTCATCCAGCATGTCATGCCCCAACAGCCGCTTTCGACGCATTTATGGAGGAATAATGGCCCGGCCGCGAGGGAGGTTGCGGCCGGGCGCTTGTGGGGTGGTCATGAGGAGCGGCGCTTGCCGAAGACCGAGCGACGCTCGGACTTGTTACCCTCCTGAGCCTCGCGTACCTGACGGTGCCGGGCGGCCGCCTGGCGCAGCTCGTTCACGTGGCTCTTCATGATCTGGTATTCGATCTCGGGACTCACGGTGACTCCTTCTTGTTTCTTGCTGACACTCTTAAGGTTCGGGCTAAGGCACCCACCGGCACATCGGGCGGATGCCCTATCTCCGGGAACCTCCAGGCTGTGAGGTACCTAGGAGATGGGCGGGAACCGCCTTATAGATCCGGTTTGGAGGTAGCCCTCCCGGTCGGCGATCCTGTGGAGGTGTCAACTGTGACTACCTCGCTCGCCGACGTCGGCTCGTCCGGCGCGACGCTGCGAGCATTCCTGCACGGCCTGCCCGGCGTCGACCGGGTGGGCGCGGACCAGCGAGCGGCGATGCTCGGCACCCGCTCCATCAAGACCAGCGCCAAGGCCATGGCGATCGACCTGGCCATCTCGATGGTCGACCTCACCACGCTGGAGGGCGCGGACACGCACGGCAAGGTCCGTGCGATGTGCACCAAGGCGATGCATCCCGGCGAGGGAGCGCCCCGGGTGGCGGCCGTCTGCGTCTACCCCGACCTGGTGGCCGTGGCCGCCGGGTCGCTGCGCGGCTCGGGGGTGAAGGTCGCCTCGGTGGCGACCGCGTTCCCGAGCGGGCGTTCCTCGCTGGAGGTCAAGGTGTCCGACACCGCGCTGGCGGTCGCGGCGGGCGCGGACGAGATCGACATGGTGATCGATCGGGGCGCGTTCCTGTCGGGTGACTATCTCAAGGTGTACGAGGAGATCGTCGCGGTGAAGGCCGCGTGCGGCGCCGCCCACCTGAAGGTGATCCTCGAGACCGGTGAGCTCTCCACCTACGACAACGTGCGGCGGGCCTCCTGGCTGGCGATGCTGGCCGGCGCCGACTTCATCAAGACCTCTACCGGGAAGGTGGCTCCGGCGGCGACGCTTCCGGTGACGCTGATCATGCTGGAGGCGGTGCGTGACTTCCGTGAGGAGACGGGCCGGCAGGTGGGTGTGAAGCCAGCGGGCGGGATCCGCACCACCAAGGACGCGATCAAGAATCTGGTCCTGGTCAACGAGACGGCGGGCGAGGACTGGCTGTCGCCCGACTGGTTCCGGCTGGGCGCGTCGTCGCTGTTGAACGACCTGCTGATGCAGCGTCAGAAGCTGGCCACCGGCCGTTACGCGGGCCCCGACTACTTCACCCTGGACTGATGATGGCGATGTTCGAGTACGCACCGGCGCCCGAGTCGCGCGACGTCGTCGAGGTGAAGCCGTCGTACGGGCTGTTCATCAACGGCGAGTTCGTGGACGGCGGCGGAACGTCGTTCAAGACGGTCAACCCGGCGACGGAGGAGAAGCTGGCGGAGGTCGCCACGGCCTCCGCCGACGACGTCGACCGGGCCGTACAGGCCGCGCGTAAGGCGTTCGGGGTCTGGAGCGCCATGCCGGGCTCGGAGCGGGCCAAATACCTGTTCCGGATCGCCCGGATCATCCAGGAGCGGGCCCGCGAGCTGGCGGTGCTGGAGTCGCTGGACAACGGCAAGCCCATCCGTGAGTCGCGCGATGTGGACCTGCCGCTGGTCGCCGCGCACTTCTTCTACTACGCCGGCTGGGCCGACAAGCTGGAGTACGCCGGGTTCGGCGCCGATCCCCGGCCGCTCGGCGTCGCCGGGCAGGTCATCCCGTGGAACTTCCCGCTGCTCATGCTGGCCTGGAAGATCGCGCCGGCGCTGGCCTGCGGCAACACGGTGGTGTTGAAGCCGGCCGAGACGACGCCGTTGACGGCGTTGCTGTTCGCGGAGATCTGCCAGCAGGCCGACCTGCCGCCCGGTGTGGTCAACATCGTCACCGGAGCGGGCGAGACCGGCGCCGCCGTGGTCGCCCACCCCGACGTGAACAAGGTGGCCTTCACCGGTTCCACCGAGGTGGGCCGGATCATCGCCAGGACGGTGGCGGGCACCGGCAAGAAGCTCACGCTGGAGTTGGGCGGCAAGGCGGCGAACATCGTGTTCGACGACGCCGCGCTGGACCAGGCCGTCGAGGGGATCGTCAACGGGATCTTCTTCAACCAGGGTCACGTGTGCTGCGCGGGGTCCCGGCTGCTGGTGCAGGAGTCGATCCAGGACGAGCTGCTGGCGGCGCTCAAGCGGCGCCTCGGCACGCTGAGGCTGGGCGACCCGCTCGACAAGAACACCGACATCGGCGCGATCAACTCGGCCGACCAGCTGGCGAAGATCCGCTCGCTGAGCGAGGCCGGCGAGCAGGAGGGCGCCGAACGCTGGTCGCCCGCCTGCGAACTGCCCGAGCGGGGTTTCTGGTTCCCGCCGACCCTGTTCACCGGGGTGGCGCAGTCGCACCGGATCGCCCGGGAGGAGATCTTCGGGCCGGTGCTGTCGGTGCTGACGTTCCGAACTCCGGCCGAGGCGGTGGAGAAGGCGAACAACACGCCGTACGGGCTGTCGGCGGGGGTGTGGACGGAGAAGGGGTCGCGCATCCTGTGGATGGCCGACAAGCTCAGGGCCGGCGTGGTCTGGGCCAACACGTTCAACCGGTTCGACCCGACCGCGCCGTTCGGCGGGTACAAGGAGTCCGGGTACGGCCGCGAAGGCGGCCTCCTCGGGTTGGAGGCCTACCTTGATGTGTGAACACCGCCGTTCTCGCCGGGGTAGACGCCGGAAGCAGGCCACCCGGGGCCACGCCTTCGCCCGCGCGGGCCGGCCCGTACGCACCGGCTGGTACGCCCACCGGTGCGGCGTGAGCCGGTGCGGTCAGGTCTTCGCGCCGGTCCAGCTGTCGGAGGAGACCATGTGGAGGGGGCGCGGCGATGAGTAGGTTGGCCGTTCGCAAGACCTACAAGCTGTACATCGGCGGGGCGTTCCCGCGCTCCGAGAGCGGGAGGTCCTACGCCGTGACCTCGCCCAAGGGCGACTTCCTCGCCAACGCGTCGCGTGCCTCGCGCAAGGACGCCCGTGACGCCGTGGTGGCGGCACGCAAGGCGTTCCCCGGCTGGTCGGGCGCCACGGCCTACAACCGGGGCCAGATCCTCTACCGGATCGCCGAGATGCTGGAGGGCCGCCGCGCGCAGTTCGCCGAGGAACTGGGCGGCGGCAAGAAGGCGGCGCTGGAGGCCGTGGACGCCACGGTCGACCGGCTGGTCTGGTACGCGGGCTGGTCGGACAAGATCGCCTCTGTGCACGGCACGGCCAACCCGGTCGCCGGCCCGTACTTCAACCTCTCCTCACCGGAGCCCACCGGGGTCGTCGCGGTCGTCGCCCCTGAGGACCCGCTGGTGGGGCTGGTCTCAGTGGTCGCGCCGGTGATCGTCACGGGCAACACCTGTGTCGTGATCGCTTCCGAGAAGGCGCCGCTGCCGTCGATCACGCTGGCGGAGGTGCTGGCCACCTCAGACCTGCCGGGCGGTGTCGTCAACGTCCTCACGGGTCACCAGCGGGAGCTCGCGCCCTGGCTGGCTGCCCACATGGACGTCAACGGCCTGGACCTGACCGGCGTGTCCGACGCCGACCTGGCCCTGAGCTGCGAGCAGGCGGCGGCGGAGAACCTCAAGCGGGTCCTGCGCCCCTCGGACGAGGACTGGCGGGCGTCGCCGGCTCTCACCCGCATGACGCGTTTCCTGGAGACCAAGACGGTCTGGCACCCGCTGGGCGCCTGACCGTCAGGCCGGTGGGATGTTGGCGTTGAGCCGGAACAGGTTGCCGGCATCCCACACGGCCTTCAGCGCCGCGAGCCGCCGGTAGTCGTCCGGGTCGTAGGCCAGGCGCACCTGGTCGGGCGCGGCGTTCTCGCCGTACAGGAAGTTCAGGCTGCGGCCTCCGGTGGCCCACTGCGACAGCGCCTCGCGGACCCGCTGGTGGAGCGGGCGCACCTCGCCGGGCTCGCCGCCCGGCGCGAGCCGGGACAGGACGCCGACCTGGTATTCGGCGTCGCGGTTGACCACCGGCCCGAGGCCCGGCTTGGCCAGCGCGCCACCCAGGTGCCTGATCTCCAGGATCGCGCGCTCGGTCGCCAGCAGCGCGTCCACAGCCTGTGCGGGGAGCTCGCGCAGCAGCGAGTGGGTGGCGTAGTAGGCCATCGGCTCGGCCGGGTCGTTGTGGATGCTGCCCGACTCGGTGTAGGGCAGCTCCTTCACCGAGTCCACCAGCCGGGAGCCGACCGCGCGCAGCGGCTCCAGCAGGCGCTCGCCCTCCTGCGGGCCGCCCGTGTACGCGATCCGCACGTGGGCGACGCGGCGGCCCCGGAACACCTCGGGCACCTGCGGCGCGTCGGGGAACGGGATCACCGCGACGGACGAGGTCATCTCCTCGGGCAGCCCCTGTGTCCACTCGGCCCAGCGCTGCACCACGCCGGTGGCGAGATCGAAGAACAGGCCGCCCCCGAACAGGGTGGTCACCGGAACCAGCCCGATCTCCAGCGCCGTGACCACCCCGAAGTTGCCCCGCCCGCCGAGCAGCGCCCAGAACAGGTCCGGCTCCGTCGCGGCCGTCACCTCCCTGAGCTCGCCGTCGGCGGTGACCACTTCGACGGCGCGTACCTGGTCGACGGCGTACCCGTAGCGGCGCGCCATGAGCCCCAGACCACCGCCGAGCGTGTACGACACGGCGCCGACGGACGGCGCCGAGCCGGACAGCGGCGCCAGCCCGTGGCGGGCCGCCTCCTCGATGACCCGCTCCCAGCGCACCCCGGCCTCGATCCGCGCCGTCGCCGCCTCGGGGTCGATCCGCACGCCGGTCATCCTGCGCGTGCTGATGAGCAGGCCGCCCTCGGCCGCGATCGGCATGCCGTGCCCGGTGGCCTGCACGGCCACGGGCAGCCCGTTCGCCGCCGCGTGGGCCACGGCCGCGCGCACGTCGGCGGCGTCGGTCACGCCGACGATCACGTCCGGCCGGTGGTGGGCGAGTGCCTGGAAACCTGCGCGTTCGCCGTCATATCCCTCATCACCCGGTCGGAACACCGGGCCCTTCACCATGTCCATGGATCCAGCCTGTGTTCGACCTATCCAGAAGTCAAAGAGATGGATTGTCTGGCTGCTAGCATGTTTGGTTATGGAGCTTCGGCAGCTTGAATACTTCGTGGCCGTGACCGAGGAGTCGGGCTTCACCCGGGCCGCGGCCCGGCTCCATGTGGCCCAGCCCGGGGTGAGCGCGCAGATCCGGCAGCTGGAGCGGGAGCTGGGCCAGCCGCTGTTCGACCGCTCCGCGCGGCAGGTGCGTCTCACCGAGGTCGGAGAGGCCGTGCTGCCCTACGCGCGGGCCGCGCTCGCGGCGGTCGCCGCCACCCGGCTGGTCGTCGACGAGATGACCGGGCTGCTGCGCGGGCACGTCGTGATGGGCGGCGTCTCGGCGCCCTCCGTGCTCGATCTGCCCGGGCTGCTGGCCGAGTTCCACGAGCGGCATCCGGCCGTGGAGATCTCGCTCCGGGAGACCGACCCCGAGAGCCTGATCGAGGCGGTGCGGGCGGGCCGGATGGACCTCGGGCTCCTCGGCATCGGATCGAGCGTGCCGGCGGGGCTCGACGCGCAGGTGGTGGTCGACCAGGCGCTGGTGGCCGCCGTCGGAAAGGATCACGATCTGGCGGGGAAGCCTGCCGTCGGGGTCGCCCACGGCTCTGCGGGGACGCCCGCTGTTGGGGTCGCTCACGGCTCTGCGGGGACGCCCGCTGTCACGCTGCGGGAGCTGGCGGATCGGGCGCTGATCTGCCTGCCGCGCGGCACCGGCCTGCGGGCCGCTCTCGACGAGGCGTGCGCCGCCGCCGGGTTCACGCCGCACGTCGCCTTCGAGGCCAGCGAGCCGTACGTGCTGGGGCAGCTCGCCGCCAAGGGGCTCGGTCTGGCCGTGCTGCCCGAGTCGGCGGTCGCCGCCGCGAAGGACGAGCTGCACGTACTGGAGATCACCGAGCCGCGGTTGCGCGGCCGGATGGCGCTCGTGTGGCGGTCCACGGGGTCGTCGGGCCCCGCGGCGCGGGCGTTCATCGCCCACGCCCGCCGCCGACTGCCCGACTTTGGGTGAGAACAGTTAGTTCGAGTAGCCCCGTGGGCGGACCGGTGGGTGGGCGGCCGACAGTTGGGCGGCCAGGCCGAGCAGTTGCGGTTCGCCGCCGGGTGGGGCGATGAGCTGGACGCCGATCGGCAGGCCGCTGGAGTGCGTGGCGATGGGGACGGTGAGCGCGGGCCAGCCGCACATGTTCCAGGCGCCGGTGGCGGGTGCGTACCTGATGTTGGCCAGCAGGTTGCGCGGGAAGCCGCGATCGCCCCAGCGGTCGGCCTTCGGCGGGATCGCGGCCAGCGTCGGCGTGATCAGCACGTCGGCGTCGCCGAACCACTGGTCGGCACCGTAGCCGTGCCAGCGGGCACGGCGCCGCCTGCCGTCCAGCCGGAGCGTATGGAGCACGTGGCCCGCGCGGGCGAGCACGCGGGTGCGGCGTTCCAGGCGACTCCGGTCGAGGCCGGCGGCCGCGCTCGAAGCACGGGTCAGCCAGGTGGCGATCGTGGCGGGGCCCAGCGCGGCCGGCAGGCGGCGGTCGTGCTCGACGACCGTGTGCCCGGCGATCCTGAGCGTCTCGGCCGCCGCGCGCACCGCTGCCTGGAACTCCCGGTCCATCGGCAGGCCGACCGGCAGCGGCTGAGGGGCGTACGCCACACGCAGGTCGAAGGGCTCCGGGCTGTCGGGCGGCGGCTGGGCGGCCCACACCTCGTCGTCGTCGGCCCAGACCGAGCGGAGCAGGGACGGCCGGGGCTCCACCCGCGTACCGCCGCGCCACGCCTCGGCCAGGCCCGGGTCGGCGGCCAGGATGGAGAGCGTCAGCGCCAGGTCCGGCACGTTCCTGGCCAGCGGGCCGTTCTCGGTGAGGCCGCCCCAGTCGTCCGCCGGCGGAGGTACGAGGCCCGTGCCCGGCTTGATGGCGAACACCCCGCAGCACGCGCCGGGGATACGCAGCGAGCCCATCCCGTCGTTGCCCAGCGCCACCGGCACCATCCCGGCCGCCACCGCCGCGGCGCTGCCCGCCGACGAGCCGCCGGCCGTACGGGTGAGGTTCCAGGGGTTGCGTACGATGCCGTAGGCGCTGTCACCGAAGGCGACCAGGCCCAGCTCGGGCAGGTTCGTCAGGCCGATGACCACCGCGCCGGCCGCCCGCAGCCGGCCGACCGTCTCGTGATCCTTGGGCGCGGGCCGGTCCGACGTGGCGGCGGATCCGCCGCGAGTGGCCTCGCCCGCGACCTCCAGATTGTCCTTGACCGCCACGGGCACGCCGGCGAGCGGCAGCTCCGCGAGGTCACGGCGCCGCTGCAAGGCCCGCGCCTCGTCCACGGCCCGTTCTCTGACCAGGCGGAACGCCCCGACTCCCGGATCGCGCTCGGCGATCGCGTGCAGATGCTCCTCGACGACGGCCGCGGCCGTCACCTCACCTTGACGTACGGCTGTCGCGATCTCGATGGCGGACCTGCCTGCCCACAACATGCCTTAAAGTGTGCGGGTTTTCACTCTTCCTTGCGAGGCTCCCGGCCCGCCTGCTTCAGCGCGAGCCGCAACGCGTACTCGATCTGCGCGTTGACGCTGCGGAGATCGTCGGCCGCCCACTTGGCGAGCGCGTCGTAGACGGCCGGGTCGAGGCGCAGCAGGAGCTTCTTGCGCTCAGGCATACAGGCTGCCGGTGTTCACCACCGGCTGGATCGCCCGGTCGCCGCAGAGGACGACCAGGAGGTTGGAGACCATCTGCGCCTTGCGCTCCTCGTCCAGCTCGACCACTCCCTCGGCGGCCAGCCGGTCGAGCGCGAGATGGACCATGCCCACCGCGCCCTCGACGATCCGGGTGCGCGCGGCCACGACCTGCCCGGCCTGCTGGCGGACCAGCATGGCCTGGGCGATCTCCGGGGCGTACGCGAGGTGCGTGATGCGGGCCTCCACCACCTCGATCCCGGCCAGCTCGGTGCGGTCGCGCAGCTCGGCGGTGAGCTCGGTGGCCACCTCCGCGCCGTCGCGCAGGCTGGTGCGCGAGGGGTCGTGCGAGTCGTACGGGTGGGTGGTGGCCAGGTGGCGCACCGCGGCCTCCGACTGGATCGCGATGTAGTTCTCATAGTCGTCCACCGAGAACTTGGCCTTGGCCGCGTCGGTCACCTTGTAGACGACGACCGCGGCGATCTCGACGGGGTTGCCGTCGGCGTCGTTGACCTTGAGCTTGGCCGTCTCGAAGTTACGGACCCTGAGCGTGATCTTGCTCTTGTAGCTGAACGGCAGCACCCACACGAAGCCCGCGTCCTGGACCGTGCCGATGTAGCGGCCGAAGAACTGCACCACCTTCGCCTCATTGGGGTTGACCACGGTGAACCCGCTGGCGACGAGCACGAAGACGACGACCCAGACGAGGGCCAGATCCTCCAGCGACACCACGGCCGCGATCGCGGCGAGCACCAGCAGGACGAGCAGGACCAGGAAACCGTTCAGGCGGAAAGCGCGTCTTTCCATTCCAGCTCCTTGCTATCGAAGTGATATCACGATGATATCGCGTTTAGGCTTGGGCGGCGTGAACGGACCATCCCTTGCCTCGGGCCAGCGTTCCCTGGGCGATCCCTCGATCACGTATCCGCTGTGGCCGCCGCTGACCCGTGGCTGCCCGACGACCAGCACCGCCTCGCTGGCCTACCCGGTCGAGGTCGACTACGACTACGCACGGGTCGGCGCGAGCCTGTTCGAGCAGGAGCCCGGCCCCGACCTCGCCCGCTGGTCACCGCTGCTGCCGCCGCTGCACGCGCCCACGCTGGGCGAGGGCGGCACGCCGCTGATCCCGCTGGAAGGCGTGTACGTCAAGGACGAGTCACGCAATCCCACCTGGTCGCACAAGGACCGGCTCAACCGGATCACGGTCAGCGCGGCCCTGGGCGCGGGGGCGCCCGGCGTGGTGGTGGCCTCGTCGGGCAACCACGGCGCCTCGGCCGCCGCGTACGCCGCCCGCGCCGGCCTGCCCGCGATCGTGCTCGCCTCGGCCGACGCGCCGCCCGCCGTCCACTCGTTCGTCCGGGCGTACGGGGCCAAGGTGCTGGCCGTGCCGGTCGAGGCGCGCTGGCCGCTGATGCGCGAGATCGTGGACCGGCTCGGCTACCACCCCGTCAGCAACCTGACCGTCACCCACACCGGGCACCCGTTCGGTCCCGAGGGCTACAAGACGATCGCTTACGAGCTGTTCCTGCAGCTCGGCGGGGTGCCCGCGGCGGTGTTCGCGCCGACGGGCTACGCGGAGCTGCTCTACGGCGTGTGGAAGGGATTCACCGAGCTGCGCCGGCTGGGGCTGGCGGGCGCGACGCCGCTCATGTTCTCCTGCGAGGCCGTCGCGGGCGGTCCCATCGCCCGGGCCGTCGCCACGGGCGCGCCGGCCGCGATCGTCTCGCTCCAGCACACCGAGGCCTACAGCATCGGCTGCTCGGTGGGCGGGCACCGGGGGGTACGGGCGGTGCGCGACAGCGGCGGCGAGGCGCTACTCGTCACCGACGACGAGATGCGGGCGGCGCAGCGGGCACTCGCGGCCCGGGGGCTGTGGCAGGAGGTGTCGGGGGCCGCGGGGCTGGCGGCCTATCGCAAGCTGGGGCGGGACTTCGACGGGCCGGTGGTCTGCATCGCCACGTCCAGCGGGTTCAAGGGTGTGGGGGTGGGGGAGGAGCCGGTCGAGGTACTGACGAACCCGACGGTGGACGACGTGCTGTGAGGTCGGGTGCGGTGCTGCGGGCGACGTGCTCCGAGGTCCTCCGGGGCGTCTCCGGGCCGGGCCGGCGCGTGCGGGGTCATGCCTTCAGCCACACACGGAGTGGGCCGATCGGGGTGAAGCCGTGCCGGGACGCGGGGGCCGGGTCGGTCTCGTAGCCGACCAGTGGGCGGCCGGGGAACAGCTCGGCCGCCAGCGCCACCGTGCCCGACCAGGCGGCGTCCAGGTCGCAGCCGGAGGCGAACACGTTCGACACCCCTACGACGCCGCCGCTCGCGTTGAGCGCGGACCCGCACACGATGTCGCCGCCGATCCGGCCCGCCAGCACGGTGACTTCGCGCAGCAACGACGGCCGGAACAGGTCGTTGTCCTGCCCGGGGAAGCAGGCGCGCTCCCAGTCACGGAGCGTGCCTGGGTCGCGGACCACCGCCCAGTCGACGACGTCACCGGTCGCCGCGGTGGCGATGGCCTCGTTCGCGGGGGCGGGGCGGTGGATCCACTCGGCCTCGAACAGCAGGTCCCAGCCGGGCGGCCGGATCGCGGCGAAGCTGTCCTTGACGGAGGCGCTCTCCTTGCCCTCGACCCCGTCCCGCAGGTCGGTCCAGGTCGCGTCCGGGGAGAGGGTGATGGCGTCGGGGTAGTAGGGCGGGGTGGCGCTGGGGTTGGTCCAGCTCAGGGCGCTGAATGTGCCGGGCGATCCGTGTGAGCGGCATACCGCGTCACACCACTCGGCGTTGTTGCGCGCCGCCTCAAGCAGCCGGTCATCGGTCATCTCGCACTCCATCTCACCCGGCTCGCCCGGCCGTGCGGGTCATCTCGGGTTTGTGCGGCGGGTGGGGGCCGCGGTCAGTGGGTCCTCCGGCCAAGGGTGTCTGGGGTAGCGGCCGCGTAGTTCCGCGCGGACCGCACGGTAGCCGTCGCGCCAGAACGACGCCAGGTCCGCGGTGACCGCCACCGGGCGGCCGGCGGGGGAGAGCAGGTGTACGAGCAGCGGCACGCCGGCGATCCTCGGCGTCTCCGTCCAGCCGAACAGCTCCTGCAGCTTGACCGCCAGCACCGGCTGCCCGCCCGAATAGTCCACACGGACGCGGGAGCCGGTCGGCACCGCGATGCGCTCGGGCGCCACCTCGTCCAGCCGGCGGTTCCAGGGGATCAGCCGTTTCAGGGCGGTGGCCACGTCGATGCGCTCCAGGTCGGCGCGGCGGCGGGCGCGGGAGAGTTCCGGTTCCAGCCAGCGTTCGGCCAGGGCGGTCAGGTCGTCCATCGGGGGCCATGGGTCGCCGAGTTCGCGATGGCAGAACGCCAGGCGGTCCCTGAGCGCGGTGGCCTCCTTGGTCCAGGTCAGCACGTCTTCGGTGCGCAGGCCGTACAGGATGGCCTCTCGCACGTCCGCGTTCTTCAGCGGGGTGGAGGAGAGCTCGATCACGCCGAGCCGTTCGATCGCGCGGGCGGACACGTCGCCGCGGCGCTCGCCCGGCGGGGTGCGCCACGCGATCTCCTCCTCGGTGGTGACCGGGAGTGCCAGCCTGGCGGTCTCCTCGTCGATCACCACGGCCTGGCGGATCCGCGCCGACGCCGACCCGGTGGGACGGTCCGCCACCGCCACGGCCAGCCACTTCGCCTCGCCGAGCCGCGACCCCTCGGCCAACTGGGCCTGCGTGCCGGACGCCATCAGGTAGCCGCCGCCACGCCGCCGCGCCACCCGCTCGGGGAACGCCAACGCGACCGCCAGCCCGGCCATCGCATCGTCGGTCATGTCCCGCTCGTCTGCTCGGGCTTGTGGGGTGCTTCTGGTGAGGCGGCGGACCTCCTGGCGCCAGCGGGCGGTGAAGCCGTCGCGGCCGTGGCGGGCCGAGCGCCAGATCTCCACGAGGTCGTCACCCGCCTCCCGCGGGAGCTGGTCGGACAGGAGCGCCACCACCTCGGCGGCGCGCGGTCCGAGGTCGAGGAGCGTTCTGGCCAGGCGCGGGTGTACGCCGACGAGCGCCATTCGCCGGCCTCGCTCGGTCACGCGCCACGTCACCCGATCGGCGCCATCGCCCAACGCCTGATCGGCCCCGGTGCTCGGGGTTCGATCGGTGTCGTCGTGCAGTGCGTACGCGGGCAGGTAGGCGGAGTTGTTGGGGGCCGGCTCCAGGGCGCCCAGGGTGTGGAGGGTGCGGGTGGCGGCGGTCATCGCGGCGGGTGGGGGTGGGTCCAGGAGGGCGAGGCCGGAGGCGTCCGGGGTGCCCCAGCAGGCGGCCTGGAGGGCGAACCCCGTGAGGTCCGCCAGTGCGATCTCCGGCCGGGCGTGGTCGGCGAGGCGCTCGTGTTCCGCCACTGTCCAGCATCGGTACACCGTGCCGGGGGCCTCTCGTCCCGCCCGGCCGGCGCGCTGGTCGGCTGAGGCCTTCGAGACTCGTACGGTGGTGAGTGAGCCGAGTCCCCGGGCGTGGTCGGTGCGCGGTTCCCTGGCCAGGCCGGAGTCCACCACCACGCGCACCCCTGGCACGGTCAGGCTCGACTCCGCCACCGACGTGGCCAGCACCACCCGGCGGCCCGCCCCGGGCGACAGCACGGCGTCCTGGACCCGGGCCGGTGCCTGGCCGTGCACCTGAAGCACCTCCACGCCACCGAGCATCGACGCCACCCTCGCGATTTCGCCCGTGCCGGGGAGGAAGCACAGGATGTCGCCGTCCCGTTCCGTCAGTGCCTGCCGGACGACCTGGGCGACGTGAGAGAGCAGGGCGGGGTCGACGCGGAGGCCGTGTGGTGGGGCGGTCGGGCGTACCGGTGGGGTCCACACGATCTCTACAGGGTGGGTCGCGCCCGAGGCGTGGACGATCGGGGCGTCGCCGAGGAGGCGGGACCATGGGGCGGCGTCCGGGGTGGCCGAGGCGGCGAGGATGCGCAGGTCGGGGCGGAGTGTGTCCCGTACGTCGAGCAGGAAGGCCAGGGCGGTGTCGGCGTCGAGGTGGCGTTCGTGGCATTCGTCGAGCATCACCACGTCCACGCCGGGCAGCTCCTGGTCGCGCTGGAGCCGCTGAAGGAGTACGCCGGTGGTGACGACCTCCACCATAGGGTTCGCGCCGGTGTGCCGCTCGCCGCGGATGGTGTAGCTGACGCCCATCCGCTTGGCGGCGGCTCGTACGGCCAGTCGTCGCGGCTCCGCCACCAAGACGCGTAGCCCGGCCTCCGCCAGCGCGAGCGGCACGACGGTGGTCTTGCCCGTGCCGGGCGGGGAGGTCAGGACGGCCGCGCCGACGCCATTGAGCACCCCGAGCAGCTCGGACAGGACATGCCGGATAGGCAGCCCGTCATCCGGGGAAACCGGCCGTCCGTCAGCCGGGGAAACCGGCCGTCCGTCAGACGTGGGCCGTCGCTCAGACCGGGACATGGGCCGCCGACAGGATCGAGTCGAGCAGGCCGGGGAAGCGGGCGTCGAGGTCGGTGCGCCGCAGGCTGATGTACTTCAGCCGCCCCTCCTGCTTCGACATGATCACCCCGGCCTCGCGCAGCGCCCGGTAATGGTGCGAGGCGGTCGACTTGTGGACGCCGAGGTCGTCCCCCGCGGTGGTGCACGTCATCTCGCCGCGCAGGGCGAGACGGATGACGATCTCCATGCGTACGGGATCGGACAGCGCGCGCAACACCTCGGTGAGCTGGATGTCCTCGGTGGCCGGATGTGGGAGCAGGCGCATGGTCCGACCTTACCTCCGTCTTATTGTTTGACAACAATCCAACTATGCGTCAGTTTGATGGGCATCCAACTAAAGGAGACCCAGTGAGCAGTCGGCTCTACCCCCTAGCGCTCGGGAACTTCGCCGTCGGCACCGGCATGTTCGTCACCGCCGGGCTGCTGGCGCCCATCTCCCGTGACCTGAACATCTCGCCGTCGGCGGCCGGTCAGTTGATGACCGTGTTCGCGCTGGCCTACGCGTTGCTGTCGCCGCCGCTCGCCGCCCTGACCGCCCGGCTGTCGCGCCGGCGGGTGCTGCTGATCGCGCTGGGCGTGTTCGTGCTGGGCAACACGTTGACCGCGCTGGCGCCCACGTACCCGCTGGTGATGGCCACCCGAGTGATCGCCGCGGCCGGTGCGGCGATGTTCACGCCGACCGCCTCCGGCGTCGCCACCGCGCTGACCTCGCCGGAACGCCGTGGCCGCGCGCTCGCGCTGGTCATGGGCGGCCTGACCGTCTCGTCGGCGATCGGCGTGCCGCTGGGCACCTGGCTCGGCGCCGCGTCGAGCTGGCGGGCCACGATCTGGCTGGTGGTCGGGCTCGGTGTGGTCGGGTTCGCCGGGGTGGCCGCCGTGGTGCCCGACGTCATGATCGAGACGACGCGACGGCTGGCCGATCGGTTCGCCCCGCTGGCCGACCGGCGCGTGGTGGCGGTGCTGACGACGCAGCTGCTGATGTTCGCCGCCGCGTTCGCCGCCTACACCTACATCGGCTCGCTGTTCGACCTGCCGCTGCCCGCCGTGCTGTGGGCATGGGGGATCGGCGGGATCGTGGGCAACCAGCTCGGCGGGCGGTTCACCGACGCGTACGGGCCGCGGCGGATGGTGCTGATCGGCATCGCCGCCTCGACGGTGTTCATGGCGCTCATCCCGGTCGCGAACCTCGCCCTGCCCGTCGCCCTGGCGTGGGCGTTCTGCTGGGGCGCGCTCGGCTGGCTGGTCGGGCCGGCGCAGCAGTACAGGACCGTCGCGGCCGTGCCGCACAACGTGCCGATCGGTCTCGGGCTGCTGTCGTCGGCGCAGTACGTCGGGCTGTTCGTGGCGGGCATCGCCGGTGGCCTGGCACTCGACGGGTACGGCCGGACAGGCGTGGTCGTGCTGGCCACCGGTCTCGGGCTGCTGGCGCTGCTGTTCACGCTGGTCACCTACCGGCCGGAGCCGGCCGACTCGTCGAGCTCGCCGAGCGAGAGCGCGCCCGTCAGCCCTGAGCGGGAATCCAGCCGATCGTGACCGCGAGGATGACGAACAGGCCCAGCAGGATGCGGTAGACGACGAAGGCGGTGAAGCGGTGGCTGCCGATGTACTTCAGGAACCAGGCCACCGCGGCGTAGCCGACGAAGAACGAGATGATCGTCGCCAGGATGGTCGGGCCCCAAGCGGGAGCCGTGGTCCCGCCGATCTGGGCGACCTCCAGCAGGCCCGACGACAGGACCGCGGGGATGGCCAGCAGGAAGGAGTATTTGGCGGCGTCCTCGCGCCGGTAGTCGAGCAGCAGACCCGCGGTGATCGTGCCGCCGGAGCGGGAGACGCCGGGGATCAGCGCCAGCGCCTGCGCGAAGCCGTACACGATGGCGTGCGTGAAGCTCAGGTGCTTCTCCAGCGTGAGCTTGTTGCGGGCGGTGTGGTCGGCGAACCAGAGGATGATGGCGAAGACGATCAGCGTGGTGCCCACCAGGCGCAGGTCGCGGAAGACCGTCTCGATCTGGTCCTTGAACACGATGCCCAGGACGCCGATGGGCAGCGAGCCGACGATCACGTACCAGCCCATGCGGGCCGCGTAGTGGCTGCGCAGGTCCGGTGTCCACAGGGCGCGGGTCCAGGTGGAGATGATCTCCCAGATCTCTTTCCTGAAGTAGATCAGCACGGCGGTCTCGGTGCCGAGCTGGATCACCGCCGTGAACGCGGCGCCGGGATCCGGCCAGCCGAAGAACGCGGAGACCACCCGGATATGGGCGCTGGAAGAGATCGGCAGGAACTCCGTGAGGCCCTGTATGAGCCCCAGCACCACTGCCTCGAGCCAGCCGATCACGACTTCACCCTTCCTGCGCCCGCGTAAGTGACCAGGCGAGGCTAGCGGATCCGCGGGCCGAGCAGTTGCTCGCGGAGGGCGGTCAGCTGGTGGGAGTGCTCGACGGAGCGGGTCTCGTCGACCGAGTCGAGCGCCAGCAGCAGCGCGTCGGCCACGATGATGCCGGTCAGCGGCTCGGCGCTGATGCCGGTGGGGGTGTGGGGGGCGGCCAGCACGGCGTCGACGCGGTCGGCGAAAGTGCCGCCCAGTTCGTCCGAGATGAGGATCACGCCGGCGCCCACCGCGTGCGCCCGGTCGATCAGGACCGTGAGCTCCCTGAGCTTGCGGCCGGGCTGGAAGATGACGACGGCCTCGCCGTGCCCGAGCGAGAGCAGGTCGTCGGCCAGCGCGAAGCCGGTGGCCGAGACCGCGCGGGCGCGGTGGCCGCGGCGGCCCAGCTTGAGCGCGAAGTAGCGCGCCGCCGGCTCGGAGGCGCCCACGCCGTAGACGAGCACCGAGCTCGCGTGGGCCATCACCTCGATCGCGCGCTGGAACGCCTCGGCGTCATAGAGCCGATGACAGTGGTCGACGCGCTCGCGGGCTTCGTCGAAGACCCTGGTCCAGATCGCCGACAGGTCGTGGCCGACGTGGCTGATGCGTTGCCGCAGACGTACGTCGGGCGCGACCGCCGAGGTGAACTCGCCGGCCAGTGCCCGCTTGAGCCCCGGCAGCCCGCCGAACCCGAGCCGCTGCATGGTGCGGATCACGGTGGCGTTGCTCGTGCCGGAGGCCGTGCCCAGCTCCTGCGCGCTGGAGAAGAGGATCTGCTCGGGCGCGGCGGAGATCAGAAACTGGCACACGGCTCGCTCGGCCGGCGACAGCTCGTCCCAGAGCTGCTTGACCACGCTCCTGAGCTGCTCGATCGGGCTGTGTGAATTTTCCATTACGACTCTTGACTCCCGTGTAGCGCTCATTACTCTTGCTTGGAAACGACCGCTACAGAATCGTTGCCTCGCTGAAATGAACGTTACAGGCAATCGGCCGGTCCAAGGAGAACCATTGAGCCTCACTTCCCTGCCCGTCGTCGAGATCGCCGGCGGTCCGCGAGAACGCGGCCGCCAGTACGGCGAGCAGGCCCGCGACCGGATCCACCGGGCGATGGCCTACTACACCGAGGCGTTCGGCCACTCCAGCGGCCTGACCTGGCCGCAGGTGACGCAGCGCGCGGCGCGCTGGGTGGAGCCGAGCAAGGCGTTCGCCCCCGACCTGGTCGAGGAGATGGAGGGCGTCGCCGAGGGCGCCGGCCTGGACTTCCTCGACATCGTCGCGCTGAACGCCCGCGGGGAGATCATCTACGACATCACGTTCAACTCCATGGAGCCCGACGGGTGCACCTCCTTCGCCCTGCTGGAGCAGGCGTCCGGCGACGGCCACGTCTACGCGGGGCAAAACTGGGACTGGCGCGACGGCGTGTCCGACACGCTCATGGTGCTCAGGGTGGTCCAGCCGGGGAAACCCACGGTGATCATGCATGTCGAGGCGGGTCAGGTCGGGCGGCAGGGGGCCAACTCGGCGGGCATCGCGCTCAACGCCAACGGGCTCGGCGGGCGCTTCGACGACGCGATCGGCGTGCCGCAGACGCTGATCAGGCGCCGGGTGCTCGACAGCGCCGACCTCAACGCGGCGCTGGAGGCGCTGACCAAGTCGCGGGCCCACATCGCCAGCAACGCGCTGATCACCCATCGCGACGGCTTCGCGATCGACCTGGAGACCACGCCGGGACCGGTCGGCTGGATGTATCCCACCGACGGGCTGCTCGTGCACGGCAACCACTACCAGGCGTTCATGCCGCCCCAGCTCGCCGCCACCTACCGCCCCGGCTCGGCCGACTCGCTGTTCCGGGTGCCGCGCGCGGAGGGCGGCCTGCGGGCCGTACGGCACGCGTCCGGCAGTGCCGAGGCGCGCAAGCTGATCAGGCACGCCATGTCCGACCACCTCGGCTACCCCGAGTCGCTCTGCACCCACCCAGACGAGACCCAGCCCCCCGTGAAGCGGTGGGCCACCCTGCTGTCGAGCTGCGTCGACCTCACCACGGGCGACTATCTGATCGCGGCCGGCACGCCCTGCGACCACGAGTACGAGCGCGTGCCCTGGAACCTCTATGACGGACCGCACGGAGAAGAGACGTTGTGAAGAAGACACTCGCCCTGGTCGGGCTGATCGGGCTCACCGCCGCGTGCGGCGGCCCGGCCGCCACCACCAAGGCGCCCGACCCGGCCAAGCTCACCCTGGTCAACCAGACGGCCAAGGCGACGGGCGCCCTCGACTCGGCCACCTGGCTGCTCGACGAGGAGCCAGGCACGCTGGACATGGACATCGACGGCAACACCAACAACCGCACGGTCATGGCCAACGTCTGCGAGCGGCTCATGCAGACGCAGCCCGACATGACGGTCAAGCCGTGGCTGGCCGAGAAGGTCGAGCAGCCCGACCCGAAGACCATGGTGCTGACCCTGCGCAAGGACGCCACCTTCCACGACGGCACGCCGGTCACCGCCGACGACGTCGTGTGGAGCCTGAAGCGGCACGCGGGCGAGGGCATGGACGAGTCCGACGAGTTCGAGGACGTCGACTCGATCACCAAGTCCGGCGAGGGCAAGGTCACGATCACGTTCAAGAAGCCCAACGCGCTGTTCGTCCAGGCCATGGCGGGCGGCGGCGGCATCGTCCTGAACAAGAAGATCGTCGACAAGCTCGGCAAGGAGTACGGCACGCCGGGCCACGAGGACGCCTGCAGCGGGCCCTACCAGGTGAAGGACTGGAAGTCGGGCACCGAGCTGTCCATCGAGCGCTATGCCTCCTACTGGAACAAGGACGTCAAGCCGCTCACCAAGACGGTGACCTTCAAGTGGGCCGCCGACACCGCGCTGGTCAACAGCCTGACGACCGGCGCGGCCGACGGCGCGTACCTCTCCGAGACCGGCCCGGCGGTCGCGCTGCAGGGCAACCAGGCGGTCAACGTCGCCTACGGGCCCACCACACGCGTGTACGTGCTGCTGCCCACCGACCGCGGCGTGCTGAAGGACCCGAAGATCCGCCGGGCGCTGTCGCTGGCGGTGGACCGGGCGGGCATCGCCAAGTCCGGGTTCGCCGGGCTGGCCAGGCCGTGGAAGGTGCCGGTGGGCGCGGGCGCCTGGTCGTACGAGAAGCAGGCGTTCCAGACCGCCTATGACCAGCTCTCCGGCGCGCCCGAGACGCCGTCACTCGACGAGGCCAAGAAGCTCGTCCAGGAGGCCGGCACGCCCAAGGAGCCGATCGTGGTGGCCACCAACGGCGACGAGGCCCGTACGGTGATCGCCAACGCGGTGGTCGACGCGGCCAAGAAGATCGGGCTCAGCGCGCAGATCAAGACCGTGCCGCCGTCGGAGTTCGGCAGCTTCTACACCGACAAGTCGCTGCGCGCCCAGGTCGACCTGGTGCCCGACGACTGGTACATCACCAAGTCCGACCCGATCGGCTTCTACGACAACGGGCTGACGGGCTCGGCCAACAACTGGGTCGGCTTCAGCTCGCCCGAGTACGACGCGCTCGTCGCGAAGGCGCTGGCCGACACCGACGACGCCCAGCGCGCCAAGGACGTCATCGACCTGCAGCAGCGGTTCACCGCCGACATGGTGTGGATCTCGCTCGTCGAGGTGCCGTCCGCGGTCGTGCTCGGCGGCAAGGTGACCGGGCCGCCCGCCTCCCAGGTCTACATGGGCTACCCGTGGGCCGCCGATCTCGGGGCCAAGGGCTGACCATGGTCCGCAAGCTGGCGGGCCTGCTCGCGACGCTGCTGGTCACCTCGTTCGTCATCTTCGGGGCGTCGTACGCGGCGCCCGGTGACCCGGTGACGTTCCTGGCGGGCGGCAAGGAGAACCTGACGCCCGAGTATCTGGCGGCCGTCCGCGCTCAATACCACCTGGACGACCCGTTCCTCGTCCAGTTCGGGCGCTGGCTCGGCGACGCCGTGACGGGTGACCTGGGGCGGTCGACCCAGTACAACGACCAGGTGGGCGACCTGCTGGCGGCGCGGCTGCCGAGCACGCTCGGGCTGGTCGCCTACGCGGCCGTGCTGTTCGTGGTGTTCGGCATCGCGCTGGGCGTGCTGGCGGCGGTACGCGGCGGGCGGACCGACGCGGCGGTGGTGGCGGGCACGACGTTCGCCACCTCCGTGCCGCCGTTCGTGGTGGCCACCGTGCTGATCTCGCTGTTCGGCGTCCGGCTCGGCTGGTTCCCGGTCATGGGCGGCGGCTCGCTCTGGCACCTGACCCTGCCCGCCGTGACGCTGGCGCTCGGCGCGCTCGCGATCATCAGCCGGGTCACCAGGCAGGCCATGGTCGAGCAGCGCGAGCTCGACCACGTGACCGTCGCCCGCGCCTCCGGGCTGGCCGAGCGGCTGATCGTGGTCAGGCACGTGTTCCGCGGCGCGCTCGGCCCGATCGTGACCATGTGCGGGCTGGTGACGGCCGGCATGCTCGCCGGGACGGTGACCGTGGAGACCGCGTTCGGCCTCAGCGGCATCGGCTCGCTGCTGGTCAACGCGATCAACACGCACGACTTCCCCGTGACACAGGCGGTGCTGCTGCTCATGGTCACCGCCTACATCCTGGTGACCACGCTGGTGGAGCTGGTCCAGCCGCTGATCGACCCCCGAGCAAGGAGGCGGGCATGACTGCTGTCGCGACCCTGTCCCCGCGGCCGGCCCGGCCGCTCGGCTACCTGCTCGCCACCGCCTTCCTCGCCCTGGTCGTGGTCGCCGCGGTGTGCGCGCCGCTGGTCACGCCGTACGAGCCGGACGCGGTCGACTTCGCCGGCTCGCTCGCGCCGGTCTCGCCCGAGCACCTGCTCGGCGCCGACCAGTCGGGCCGCGACCTGTTCACCCGGATCCTGTACGGCGCCAGGACCTCGCTGGTCGGGCCGCTGGTGCTGCTGGCCATCGCCTCGGCCCTCGGCGTCGCCCTGGGCACGCTGGCGGCCTGGCACCGGGGCTGGGTCGACACCGTGGTGTCCAGGGTGACCGACGTGATGTACGCCTTCCCCGGACTGCTGTTCGTGGTGCTGATCGTGGCGGTCTTCGGCAACGGCATGACCACGGCGGTCATCGCCCTGGGCCTGGCCTACGCGCCGACGATCGCCAAGTACACCAGGAGCGTCGCGCTGGCCGAGTGCGGCAAGCCGTACATCGACGCCTATCGGGTGCAGGGCATGGGCGGCCTGGCCATCTGCGTGCGCCACCTGGTGCCGAACATGGCCCGCTCGATCGTCGGCTACCTCGTGGTGCTGTTCGGCGAGGGGCTGATGAGCCTGGCCACGCTGAGCTTCCTGGGGTTCGGCGCGCAGCCGCCGTCGTCCGACTGGGGCCTCATGGTCAAGGAGGGGCAGCCGGCGATCGTCCAGGGCGCCTTCCTGCCCGTGCTGGTGCCCGGTGCGGCCATCGCCCTGGTGGTCGTGTCGTTCAACGTGATCGGCGTACGGCTCGCCGACCGCATGGGCGTGAGGGGAACCTGATGCTGCTCTCCGTGGAGGACCTCACGATCGAGGCGGGCGGCCGGCGGCCGATCCTGCGCGACGTGTCGCTGAGCGTCGGCAAGGGCGAGGTCGTCGGCCTGGTCGGCGAGTCCGGCTCGGGCAAGTCCACGATCGCCCGCGCGGTGCTCCGCCTGCTGCCGCAGGGGGCGACGGTCTCGGGACGGGTGCTGGTCTCGGGTGCCGACGTGCTCTCGATGAGCCCCGCCGCGCTCAGGGACCTGCGTGCCTCGCAGGTGTCGATGATCTACCAGGATCCGCGCTCGTCGCTCAACCCGGTACGCCGGATCGGCGACTTCCTCACCGAACGCATGGTGCACACCCTGGGCCGGCCCAAGGCCGAGGCACGGGCGCGGGCCCTGGAGCTGCTGGCCGCCGTCGGCATGCGCGACCCCGAGCTGTGCGTACGGCAGTACCCTCACGAGCTGTCCGGCGGCATGCTCCAGCGCGTGGTCATCGCCGCCGCGCTGGCCGCCGATCCGGCGCTGCTCCTGGCCGACGAGGCGACCAGCGCGCTCGACGTCACCACCCAGGCCGAGACGCTCGCCCTGCTGCGCCGCGTCCAGGCCGAACGGGAGCTCGGCATGCTGTTCATCACGCACGACCTGCACCTGGCCGCCGCCTACTGTGACCGGGTGCACGTGCTGTACGCGGGGACGGCGGTGGAGTCCCGGCCGGCCAAGGAGCTGTTCGCGGACCCGCGGCATCCGTACACGGCCGGGCTGCTCGCCTGCACGCCCGAGCTCGGCGACCCGCGCCCGATCCGCCCCATTCCCGGCCGGCCGCCGTCGCTCGACGACGCGTTCACCGGTTGCCCGTTCGCGGCGCGCTGCCCGCACGCGAGCGCCGAGTGCGACACCTGGCAGCCGCGGCCCCTGACCGTCGCGGGCGGCTCGGCCGCCTGCCGCCTCGTGGAGGCCTGATGCCGGCCGTACCAGACCCGATGCCAGCCGTCCCAGACTCGATGCTGGCCGTACAGAAGCTCTGCAAGTCCTTCCAGAGCACCGTGGCCGCCGACGAGGTCTCCTTCGAGCTGCCGCCGGGCGGCTCGCTCGGCCTGGTCGGCGAGTCCGGCTCCGGCAAGACGACGATCGCCCGGATGCTGGTCGGCCTGGTCACCCCCGACTCCGGCACGATCACTGTGGCCGGCCGCGCCCGCGGCCCGAAGGAGCGCGGCAGGGCGGCCAGGCTGCGCAGGGCCCGCGAGATCCAGATGGTCTTCCAGGATCCCTATCTGTCGCTGGACCCCCGGCTGACCGCGACCGAATGCCTGCACACCTCGCTCCGCCTGCACGGCAAGCCGCCCGGCCGCGCCACCGAACTCCTCGACCAGGTGGGCCTGGGCAGCCGCGAGGCCGGCGCGCGCCCGCACCAGCTGAGCGGCGGCCAGCGGCAGCGCCTCGCGATCGCCAGGGCCCTCGCGGTCGAGCCGTCGGTCCTGGTGCTCGACGAGGCCGTGGCCGCGCTCGACGTCTCCATCCAGGCCCAGATCCTGGAGCTGCTGGCCCAGGTACGCCGCGACTCGGGCGTGGCCCTGCTGTTCGTCAGCCATGACCTGGCCGTCGTCCGGCATCTGTGCGACGAGACGCTGGTGCTGCACCGGGGGGTGGTCGTGGAGCGGGGCCCGGTCGAACGGGTGCTGTCCGAGCCCGAGCACCCCTACACGCGCCTGCTGCTGGCCTCCGTGCCCGGCCCGGGCTGGGACCCGGCCAAGGTGGTGCGCTGACGCACGGCCCAGCTAGCGCAGGGTCCAGGCCGGGGCGTTCGCGGCGGCGTAGTCGGAGAAGTCGCGGGCGGGCCGGCCGAGCGCCTGGCGTACGCCGTCGGCCAGGTGCGCGTTGCGGCCGTCGAGGACCTCGGCGAACAGCCCGTTCAGCCCCTCGATCTCGTCCTCGGGCACGCCCTGCTCCCGCGCCCCCGCCGCGAACTGATCGGCCGTCACCGGCACATAGCAGATATCCCGGCCCGTGGCCTTGGACAGCTCGGCGGCCACGTCCGCGAAGGTGAGCAGCCTCGGCCCGGTCAGCTCGTACAGCTTGCCGGTGTGCCCCTCCTGGGTCAGCGCCGCCACCACGACGTCCGCGATGTCGTCCACGTCCACGAACGGCTCGGGAACGTCCGCGATCGGCAGCGCGATCACTCCTTCGAGCACCGCGTCGAGCAGGTAGCCCTCGCTGAAGTTCTGCATGAACCAGCTGCACCGCACAATCGTCCAGTCGGCCCCTGACGTCTGGACGATCCGCTCGCTCGCCTCGGCCATCGGCTCGCCCCGGCCCGAGAGCAGGACCAGCCGCCCCACGCCGCTCGACACGGCGAGCTCGGTGAACGCCTCGACGGCTTCGACGGCCCCGGGAAAGGCGAGGTCCGGGTAGTAGGTCACGTACGCCGAGTCGACGCCGTCCAGCGCGGGCGCCCACGTCGACCGGTCGGTCCAGTCGAAGGGCGGTCTCGCGGAGCGCGAGCCGATCCGCCACGGATGGTCGAGTACGGTGAGCCGGTGAGCCACGCGGCGGCCGGTCTTGCCCGTGCCGCCCAGCACCAAAGTTGTCATGGCTCAAGTAAGCCGCCGAAGGCTGAGACTCTCCATGGTTGAGAAGCGCAATCCCATATGCGATCGTCTAACCCATGGACCAGCTTGCCGCTCTACTCGACGGTCCGCGGGCGAGGGGCGCCTTCATGCTCCGCTCCATCCTCGATCCGCCCTGGTCGTTGCGGATCCAGGACGAGGCGCCGCTCACGGTGGTGGTCATGGTGCGCGGGGAGGCGTGGGTGGTGCCCGACGACGGTGACCTCACCAGGCTGCGCCCCGGGGAGGTGGTGATCGTGCGCGGGCCCAAGCCGTACACGGTGGCCGACGACCCCGCCACGCCGCCGCAGGTCGTCATCCTCCCTGGCCAGCGCTGCGCCACGATCGACGGGGAGTCGCTGTACCAGGACCTGGACCTGGGCGTACGCACCTGGGGCAACGCCACGGACGGCGACACCGTGGTGATCACCTGCACCTACCACATGGAGGGGGAAGTGAGCAGGCGGCTGCTGGACGTGCTGCCCACGCTGCTGGTCCAGCAGGGAGACCCGCTCCTCCCGCTGCTGGCCACCGAGATCGTCAAGGACCAGCCGGGGCAGGGAGCGGTCCTCGACCGGCTGCTCGACCTGCTGCTCATCTCCGTGCTGCGGTCCTGGTTCGCCACCCACGAGGCGCCGGCCTGGTATCAGGCGCAGAGCGATCCGGTGGTCGGCCGGGCCATGCGGATGCTGCAGAACAACCCGGCCCACCCCTGGACGGTCGCCACGCTGGCCGCGCAGGTGGGCGTCTCGCGGGCCTCGCTGGCCAGGCGCTTCACCGAGCTGGTCGGCGAGCCGCCCATGGCGTTCCTGACCGGCTGGCGGCTGGCTCTGGCCGCCGACCTGCTGCGCGAGCCCGACATGACGATCGGCTCGGTGGCCAGGCAGGTCGGCTATGGCAGCCCGTTCGCGCTCAGCGCGGCCTTCAAGCGGGTGCGCGGCGTCAGCCCGCAGGAGCATCGGGCCGGCCGATGAGACCACTGCTGCTGCTCGACGTCGACGGTGTGCTCAACCCGTTCAGGCGGCCCACACCCGACTTCCGCCGCTACCAGTGCAATGTCGGCGAGGAGGTCTACACCGTGCACCTCAACCCCAGGCACGGCACCAGGCTGCTGGAGCTGGCCCTGGTCACCGGGGCCGAGCTGGTCTGGGCGACGACCTGGGAACAGCACGCCAACGAGTGGATCGGGCCCCGGATCGGCCTGCCCGAGCTGCCCGTCATACCCATGGGGCCGGACCGGGGCGGCTCGTACGGTGAGATGTTCAAGACGCCACATGTGGCCGCCTATGTCGATCGCAGGCCGTTCGTCTGGTTCGACGACCAGGTGTGGCTGGAGGACGAGGAATACCTCAGGGGCACTCAGGGTCTCGATGATTTCCTGCTCATTCATGTCGAGCCGAGAGAGGGCCTGACCAGCCGACATCTCGCCCAGGCGCATGAGTGGCTGACCCTCTCAGGGTTTTCTCGGGGTTCCTAGTGGGATATCTCCTGCCTGACCATCCGTTTCTCAGGTAGGTGCAACCAACGGAGGAACACGATGTACCGCTCACGAGAGCACAGAATCCTGGCCGGCGTCTGCGGCGGTCTCGCCGACAAGTTGGGCTGGTCTCCCACCCTCGTCCGGATCCTCTGGCTGCTGCTGTCGCTCATTCCCGGGCCGCTCTGGGTGGTCTACGTGATCATGTGGATCCTCATCCCCGAGGAGCCGAAGCGCTACTAGACGTCCTATCCTGGGACGCATGAGGGCAAGGCCGCTGACACTCGTTCAGGATGAGCTCGTCGATTACGACAAGGCGATGGAGCGCATGACCGACCTCGTCGGTGAGCGCCAACGGGACGAGCGGCCGGACACGCTCTGGCTGCTGAGTCACCCGCCGGTCTACACGATCGGCCGCCGCACGCCGGTGACTCACCTGCCCGACCCGTCGCGTGGCATCCCCGTGGTCGAGACCGGCCGCGGGGGCCAGCTCACCTACCACGGCCCCGGCCAGCTCGTCGGCTACCTCATCGTCAAGCTGGGCGAGGAGGAGGGCATCGTCGACTACGTGCGGGAGGTGGAGCTCCGGCTGGTCGAGGCGCTGGGCGCGCTGGGCCTGCCCGCGGAGCGCCGCGACACCCCGCCCGGGTCCGAGTTGCTGACGGGTGTCTGGACGTCCGAGACGGGGCGCAAGGTCGTGTCCATCGGCATGAGGCAGAGCCGTGGCGTCACCAGCCACGGCTTCGCGCTCAACGTCGACGGCGACCTGGAGCCGTGGCACTGGGCCGTCGCCTGCGGCATGCCCGACGTGGACATGACCTCCCTCAAGAGGGAGCTCGAGGCCACGTCGATGGACATCGTCCGCTCGGCCGTGGCCACGGCTTTCGAGGCGTCCTAAGGCATGGGCAGTTCGTCGACCGTCCTGCGTGGCCCGGTGAACCAGTGCTTGGCCGACAGCTTCCACCACAGGGCGATGCCGATCAGTACGACCCCGACCAGGACCGGCGCGTAGTTCACGTCCGTCCAGGTGAACTTCTCGTTGCCCGGGATCGCCGAGGGCTTGATCGGCATGATGAAGTAGATCGAGATGATCACGATCTCGATGCAGGCGATCCAGCACATGGCCCGATATTTCCGGCCAAGCGTCCACGGGCCGGGCCGGAAGCTGTCGCCCATGCGCAGCCGTAGCCAGATCGGGATGAGGAACGCCAGGTAGAGCCCGATGACCGCGATCGACACGACGGCGAGGAAGGCCACCGGAGTGGTCGAGCCCGGCGGCGCCCAGAGCGCGGGCAGCGTGATCAGCGCGGCCACCACGCAGCCGGCGATGATCGCGTTGACCGGAGTCCGGTTGACGTCGACCTTGGACCACAGCCGCCAGCCCGGGACAGCACCGTCTCGCGAGAACGCGTAGGTCATCCGCGACATCGAGGTCACGCAGCTCATCCCGCAGAAGAACTGGCCGATCGTGGAGATCGCGAAGATCGCGGTGGCCAGCGGGGAGGAGAGCGCGGTCTCGAAGATGGCGCCCACGAAGCCGCCCTGCTTGTTGATCTCGTCCACGTTCGTCGCGGCGAACAGGAACGCCAGCAGCAGGATCCAGCCGCCGATCGCCGAGTAGAAGATCGACTGCCAGAGTCCGCGGGCCGCCGCCGTGGAGGCGCCCTGCGTCTCCTCCGACACGTGCGCGCAGGCGTCGAAGCCGGTGATCGTGTACTGCGTGAGCAGGAAGCCCAGCGGCAGCACGTAGAACCAGAACGGTATGCCGCCTTCACCGGAGCCGAAGCCGGAGTTGTTGATGGTGTCGGTGAAGACGAAGCCGACCGTCTGGTGGCGGGTCGGGGCGAAGATCAGGATCGCCACCACGATCGCGGCACCCGCCACGTGCCACCAGACCGAGATGTTCTGCAGCAGCGAGATGAGCCGGTGGCTGTAGATGTTGATCAGCGCGTGGAGCACCAGAATGATCACGAACAGCAGGAACGCGTTCCCGAGCGAGGCCTCCCAGCCGCCGCCGGTGAGCCGGTTGATGGTGATGTTCAGGAACGTGGCGCAGCCGTAGTCGACCGACGCGGTGACCGCGATGAGGCCGATCAGGTTGAGCCAGCCGGTGAACCAGCCGTGGATCGGCTTGCCCATCGTGGCGGCCCACCAGTAGATGCCGCCCGCCGTCGGGTACGCGGAGACCAGCTCCGACATACAGAGACCGATGATCAGGATGAAGATGGAGATCAGCGGCCAGCCCCAGGAGATGGCGATGGGGCCGCCGTTGTTCCAGGCCTGGCCGAACGTGGTGAAGCAGCCGGCGAGGATCGAGATGATGGAGAAGGAGATGGCGAAGTTGGAGAAACCGCTCCAGGTCCTCGCCAGCTCCTGCTTGTAACCGAGCTCGGCGAGGCGCTTGGAATCCTCTTCTGTGGTCATTGAGGTCTCCCTGGGGGGTATGTGAAGGAGGGGACTCTCTGGGTATTTGGTCTAGGTCTAGACCATTTCCAGTCCACAGGCAAGGCGTTACAGCCGAGTTTCGACCTGGTAAGGACCGTTCTTTACCTAAATAGGCACCGCAGGTGCACCGCACCCGCGACCGCGGCCCCCACGGCGTACCAGAACAGGTCGGGCGGGTTGAAGGTGCTGCCCAGCAGCGGCCGGAGCAGCGGCGGGATCTCCCAGAGCTGGGCGAACTCGATCGCCCAGCTCAGCCCGGTCGCCCCCAGCGCCGCCCACACCGGCCGGACGCGCGGCAGGACGAGCACGATGAGCAGGTAGATCAGGACCGTGTAGAGCGCGTCGCCCGAATATTTGGCGAACGGGCCGTCCCACAGCAGCCGTACCCCCAGCCCGGCCATGACGGTGACGACGGCGGCGGCGAGTACGGACCAGCGAGGCATTTGGCTCACGTTAGTAGCATCGATCTACATGAGCGCGACGATGGTGGTGAAGGACCTCGCGGCGGGGCACGGCGAGCGGGTCCTGTTCTCGGGCCTCGACCTGGTGGTGGCCCCCGGCGACGTCATCGGGCTCGTGGGGGCCAACGGGGCGGGCAAGTCCACGCTGCTGCGCCTGCTGGCCGGGCTCGACCGGCCCGAGGAGGGTTCGATACGGCTCAGCCCCGCCACGGCCACGGTCGGCCATCTGCCGCAGGAGCCCGAGCGCCGCCCCGGCGAGACGGTCGCGCGGTTCCTGGCCAGGCGCACCGGCGTCGAGCGGGCGCAGCGTGAGCTCGACGACGCCACCCAGGGCCTGGTCGAGGAGCGGCCGGGTGCCGACGACGACTACAGCGTCGCGCTGGAGCGCTGGCTCGCGCTCGGCGGCGCCGATCTGGAGGAGCGGGCGGCGGAGATCGGGCTGCCGGTGGACCTGGAGCAGCCCATGACCTCGCTGTCCGGCGGCCAGGCGGCCCGCGCGGGGCTGGCCTCGCTGCTGCTCAGCCGCTATGACCTGTTCCTGCTCGACGAGCCGACCAACGACCTCGACCTCGACGGGCTGGACCGGCTGGAGGGCTTCGTCCACGGCCTGCGGGCCGGCACGGTGGTGGTCAGCCACGACCGCGAGTTCCTGGCCAGGACCGTCACCAAGGTGCTGGAGCTCGATCTGGCCCAGCAGCAGATCCGGCTGTACGGGGGCGGATACCAGGCGTACCTGGACGAGCGCGAGGTGGCTCGGCGGCACGCCCGGGAGCGGTTCGAGGAGTACGCCGACACCCGATCCCAGTTGGAGGCCCGGGCCAGGACACAGCGGGCCTGGATGGAGAAGGGCGTCAGGAACGCCCGGCGCAAGGCGCCTGACAACGACAAGATCGGCCGCAACACGCGCATCGAGACGACCGAGAAGCAGGCCGCCAAGGCCCGCCAGTCGGAGAAGCTCATTGAGCGCCTGGAGGTGGTCGAGGAGCCGCGCAAGGAGTGGGAGCTGCGGATGGAGATCGCCGCCGCGCCCCGCTCCGGCGCGGTGGTGGCCACACTGCGTGGCGCGGTGGTCAAAAGGGGCGCGTTCACGCTCGGGCCGGTCGATCTGGAGATCGGCTGGGCCGAACGGGTGGCGATCACCGGGTCCAACGGCGCGGGCAAGACGACGCTGCTGGCCGCGCTGCTCGGGCGCACCCCGCTCGACGACGGGCACGCCACGCTCGGGCCCGGCGTGGTGGTCGGCGAGGTGGACCAGGTCAGAGGGCTGTTCGAGGGCGGGGAGCCGCTGCTGGACGCCTTCGCCGCGCAGACGCCGGAGCTGCCGCCCGCCGAGGTGCGGACGCTGCTGGCGAAGTTCGGGCTGCGGGCCGCGCACGTGCTGCGGCCCGCCGACACGCTGTCGCCCGGCGAGCGTACCCGCGCGGCGCTGGCCTTGTTGCAGGCCAGAGGCGTTAACCTGCTGGTGCTGGACGAGCCGACGAACCATCTCGATCTCCCCGCGATCGAGCAACTGGAGTCGGCTCTGTCGAGCTATCCTGGCACGCTGTTGCTGGTCACCCACGATCGGCGGATGCTCGATGCCGTTCACGTCGATCGCCGCCTGAGCGTGAGCGACGGAACGGTCCTTGAGCTCGGCTGAAAATTTACACCGCTCAAGGAAACGAAGGTGAAACAATTTTCCGTCACTCGTTGACACGCGGTGTTCGTATGGTGTGCCTTTCTCTACACAGGAAACCCCCGCCTGAAGGTGAGGCACAATGAGGAAATGGTTCGCACGCCTGGCTCTGCTGGGCGTAGCGGTATTAGTTGCAGGTCAGGGCCAGGCGGCCCAAGCCGCGGAACCGGCAGCGGGGAAGAAGATCGTTCGCATCGGTGCCACGCAGTCGATGGACTCGATGAACCCCTTCCTGGCGGTCAGGCTGGTCTCGTCGGCGATCCAGCGTGAGATGTACAGCTTCCTGACCGTGCCCGACCCCAAGACGCTGAAGCCCAGCCCGGACCTGGCCGAGTCGTGGACGACTTCGCCCGACGGGCTCACGTGGATCTTCAAGATCCGCAGCGCCAAGTGGTCCGACGGCCAGCCGATCACCGCCGAGGACGCGGCCTGGACGTTCAACAAGGTCATGACCGACGACGCCGCGAAGACCGCCAACGGTCCGGCCGTCGAGAACTTCGAGAGCGTCACCGCCAACGGCCAGGAGCTGGTCATCAAGACCAAGGCGCCGCAGGCGTCCATGCTGGAGAACCCGATCCCGATCATGCCCAAGCATGTCTGGGAGAAGGTCACCGACATCGCCAAGTACGAGGCCGATGTCTACCCGGCCGTGGGCAGCGGGCCGTACATCGCGGTCGAGCAGAAGAAGGACCAGTACGTCAAGCTCAAGGCCAACCCCGACTACTGGCTGGGCAAGCCCAAGATCGACGAGCTGCAGTTCATCTTCTATGACAACCCGCAGGCCGCCATCGCGGGCCTGAAGAAGGGTGACATCGACCTGATCGGCCGCATGACGCCGCCGGACTTCGAGTCGATCAAGGGCGACCCCAACATCGAGCAGTGGAACACGCAGGGCCGCCGCGCCGCGTACCTGGAGGTCAACCCAGGGGCCACCACCACGGACAACAAGCCCGTCGGCGACGGTCACCCCGCGCTGAAGGACCCGAAGGTGCGCACCGCGCTGCACTACGCGATCGACAAGCAGAAGCTGGCCGACGAGGTGCAGAGCGGCCTGGCCAAGCCCGCCGACGGCTCGATCATCCCGCCGCTGTACAAGGAGTTCTTCTGGGAGGCCACCGGCGACCAGAAGGTCACCTACGACGTCGCCAAGGCCAACAAGATCCTCGATGACGCCGGCTACAAGAAGGGCGCCGACGGCGTCCGTACGATGCCCGACGGCAAGAAGAAGCTGGAGTTCCGCTTCAGCATCCACACCGACACCCCGATCGAGGACAAGCTCGCCGAATACCTGACGGGCTTCTTCAAGGAGATCGGCGTCACGCTGACCACGGTGAAGCTCGACTCCAGCAAGTTCAGCGAGCAGACGGGCGTCACGGGGCTGTACGACATCGCGATCAGCGGCTGGTCGGTCAACCCCGACCCCGAAGAGGTCCTGGCCACGCACCTGTGCAGCCGCAGGCCCACCGCGGCGGGCGAGGGTGGCGGCACCGAGTCGTTCTACTGCGACCCGACCTTCGAGAAGCTCTACCAGGAGCAGCTCAAGGAGCTCGACCGGGCCAAGCGCGTGGAGATCATCAAGAAGATGCAGGAGCGCCTCTACACCGACGCTCCGGTGATCGCCATCTACTACCCGAACGACCTTGAGGGCTACCGCAAGGACCGGATCACCAGCGTCACCCCGGTCCCCGAGGACAAGGGCCTGATCTACGGCGGCAGCAGCGGCTATCCGTTCTACGCCATGGACGTCAAGGCCACCGCCACGGCGGGGTCCGCGGCCGCCGGCGGCTCCAACACCGGCCTCATCGCCGGCGTGGTCGGCGGTGTCGTGGTCATCGGCCTCGCCGCGTTCTTCCTGACCCGGCGGCGTAAGAGCGTCGCCGACGAGCGCGAATGACCACTCCGCTCGAAGCGGCAGAGCCCGCCGTCCAGGCGGCGGGCTCTGGTGACGACCGCCCCGCCTACCGCGGCACGCTGAAGTACGCGCTGTCGAAGGTCGGCGGGGCGTTGTTCAGCATCGCCATGGTGATCGTCGGCACGTTCTTCGTGTTCCGGCTGCTGCCCGGCGACCCCGTGCGCAACCTCGCGCAGGGCCGCAACATGACCCCGACGCAGCTCGCCCTGGAACGGCACCGGCTCGGCCTGGACAAGTCGATGATCGACCAGTTCTTCGACTTCGTCGGCAAGACGCTCCACTTCGACCTGGGCACCTCCTACGAGTACAACCGGCCGGTCCTCAGCCTCATCGGCGAGCGGTTCCCCGCGACGCTGCTGCTCGCGGGCGGCGGCCTGGTCATCGCGGTCAGCCTCGGGATCTGGCAGGGCCAGCGGGCCGGATGGCGGCGCGGCAGCCGCTTCGACCGGATCTCCACGGGTGTCTCGCTGGTGCTGTGGTCCATGCCGACGTTCTGGCTGGGGCTGCTGCTGCTCATGGTGTTCGGTGTCGGGATCGGGCCGATTCCCGGCCTCTTCCCGACCCGGGGCATCGAGAGCGTGGACGCGCCCGACGGCTTCGCCTACGTGCTCGACGTGGGCATGCACATGGTGCTGCCGTGCCTGACCCTGGTGGCCGTGGTCTACGCCCAGTACCTGCTGGTCATGCGGTCGTCGTTGCTGGAGGAGGTGGGCCAGGACTACGTGAACGTGGCCCGCGCCAAGGGCCTGCGCGACGAGGAGGTACGTCGGCGCCACGCGGTCCCCAACGCGCTGCTGCCCACGGTGACCCTGGTCTTCCTGCGCATCGGCTTCGTGGTCAGCGGCGCGGTCACCGTCGAGACCATCTACAGCTGGCCGGGGCTCGGGCAGTTGTTCTACGAGGCGATCAGGGTGCCTGACTTCACACTCATGCAGGGCACGTTCATGCTGATCACCGTCGCGGTGATCCTCATGAACACGCTGGCCGACGTGGTCTACCACATCATCGACCCGAGGGTGAGGTCGGCATGACCTCCGTCGCCGCGTCCCGCAGACGGCTGGCACTCGGCCGCTTCTGGGGGAGCTTCCGTCAGGAGCGGGCCGGGATGGCCGGGCTGGTGGTGCTGGTCGCCGCGGTCCTTCTGGCGCTGATCGCGCCGCTGTTCATCGATGACGGCGTGACCAGCGTGGTGAGCGGCACGGCCACCAAGTGGGCGGCGCCCAGCCTCGCGGAGCCGTTCGGCACCGACGAGTCCGGCCGGTCCATCCTGCTGATGGTCTGGTGGGGCTCTCGCACCTCGCTGCTCATCGGCTTCCTCGCCGCCCTGCTGAGCATCGTGATCGGCATGATCGTCGGCATCGCCGCCGGGCACTTCCGCGGCTGGATCGGGGCCGTGCTCATGCGGGTCACCGACTGGTTCCTGGTGCTGCCCTCGCTGATCACGGCGCTGGTGCTGGCGGCCATCCTGGGTGGCAGCACGGCCACGATCATCGTGGCCATCGGCATCACGACCTGGCCGTCCACCGCCCGGCTGATCAGGTCGCAGACGCTGTCCGTGGAGGCCAGGCCGTACATCGAGCGGTCGAAGGCGCTCGGCGGCGGGCACTGGCACATCACCACGCGGCACGTGCTGCCGAACGTGGCGCCGCTGCTGCTCGCCAGCACCACGCTGGAGGTCGCCAGCGCGATCGTCACCGAGTCCACGCTGGCCTTCCTCGGTGTCAGCTCGAACAAGACCTCCTGGGGCACGATGCTGCGCGCGTCCTACGACTTCGGCGCTCCCACCCACGGCGCATGGTGGTACATCCTCATTCCAGGCCTGTGCATCCTCGCCGTCGTCATGGCGTTCACGCTGGTGGGACGCGCGCTGGAAGCCGTGCTCAACCCGCGGCTCAGGAAGGCGGGCGCATGACCCTGCTCGAACTCGACGACCTCTCGGTGACGTACCGGATCGCCTCGGGCGAGGTGCCGGCCGTACGGGGAGTTTCTCTGAAGCTGGACTCGGGAGCGGCGCTCGGGGTAGCGGGCGAGTCGGGGTCCGGCAAGTCGACGCTGGCCATGGCGCTGCTGCGGCTGCTGCCGCGCGACGCCCGCGTCGGCGGCCGGATCCTGCTCGACGGCGAGGACATCCTCACCATGAAGTGGGGCCGGATGCGCGCGGTCCGCTGGGCCGAGGCGTCGATCGTCTTCCAGGGCGCCCAGCACGGTCTCAACCCGGTGCAGCGGATTGGCGACCAGATCGCCGAGCCGCTGCTGGTGCACAACCTGGCCAAGCCCGACCAGGCCGGCAAGCGGGTGGCCGAGCTGCTCGAACAGGTCGGCCTGCCCACCTGGCGGGCCCGCAGCTACCCGCACGAGCTCTCCGGCGGCCAGCGGCAGCGCGTGATGATCGCGATGGCGCTGGCCTGCTCGCCGCGGCTGATCATCGCCGACGAGCCGACGACCGCGCTCGACGTGATGGTCCAGGCCCAGGTGCTGACCTTGATCAAGGAACTGATCGCCGAGCAGAACATCTCGCTGGTCATGATCTCGCACGACCTCTCGGTGCTCGCCGACGTCTGCGACCAGCTCGCGGTCATGTACGCGGGCCGCGTCGTGGAGAACGGCCCGTCGCGCGAGGTGTTCCACGAGGCCAGGCACCCCTACACGGGGGCACTGGCGGCGGCCTTCCCCACGGTCGGCGATCCGGTGTCGCGGCTGGCGCCCAAGGGCCTCGGCGGCGATCCGCCGGATCCGATGGACCTGCCCACCGGCTGCACGTTCCATCCGCGCTGCCCGGTGGCGCTGGAGGAGTGCGCGACCCTCGATGTCGAGCTCTGGCCCGCGGGCGGCGGCCGTACCGCCGCCTGCGTGCACGTACGGGCGAAGGAGGAGGCCTCATGATCGAGACGGAGACGTCCTCGGACACCACTGACACGGCGCATCACACCCTGCTGGAGGCCCGTGACCTGCACGTGGAGTTCCCGTCGCGCGGGCGGCGGGCCCGTGCGGTCGACGGGGTGAACCTGTCGATCGGCGCGGGCGAGATCGTGGCGCTCGTCGGCGAGTCCGGCTGCGGCAAGACCACGCTGGCGCGCACGCTGATGGGCCTGGAACGTCCTACCTCGGGCTCGGTCGTGTACGACGGGAAGGCGCTGGACTACCACTCCAAGGCGCTCAAGGCGTACCGGAAGATCGTCCAGCTCGTCCTTCAGGATCCGATGGGCTCGCTGAACCCGCGGCACACCGTCTACGAGGCGGTCGCCGAGGGCCCGCGCATCCACGGACTGTCCGGCGAGCGGGAGATCGTGGCCGAGGCGCTGTCCAGGGCCGGGCTGCGGCCGCCCGAGCGGTTCTTCCAGCGCTATCCGCACGAGCTGTCGGGTGGTCAGCGTCAGCGGGTGGTCATCGCCGGGGCGCTGGCCCTGAATCCCAAGGTGCTGGTCGCCGACGAGCCGGTGGCCTCGCTCGACGCCTCGGTGCGGGGCGAGATCCTCGCGCTGCTGCTCAAGCTCCGCGCGGATCTGGGCCTGTCGGCGCTGGTCGTCACCCACGACCTCGGGCTGGCCTGGAACATCGCCGACCGGGTCGCGGTCATGTACCTCGGCCGGATCGTCGAGTCGGGCCCGGTCGAGCAGGTGCTGACCGCTCCCCGGCACCCGTACACGCAGGCTCTGCTGTCGGTGCTGCCGGAGTCGCCCGAGCGGATCGTGCTGACCGGTGAGCCACCGGACCCGACGCGGATCCCGGGTGGCTGCCGCTTCCACGCCCGCTGCCAGGTGCTCGCCTCCGGCAAGGCGGCCGAGGCAGGCGTGGACGGCAAGTGCCGGTCGGAGCTGCTCGACATCCTGCCCGCCACGGCTGCGGCGCAGGCGGCCTGCCACTACGCGGAGCTCAGCGCTTGAGTTCGGCGGCGCTCAGCGCTTGAGCTGCCGGGCGCTCAGCGCTTGAATGCCACGGCGTGCTCGGTGGCCCACTGGGCGAAGGAACGCGGTGCCCGGCCGGTGACCTGCTCGACGGTCGGGACCACCGTGTAGCCGACCTCGGGGGTGTCGCCGAGCGCGCCGATGAGGAACTCGATCGTCTCCGCCCCCATGCCGTCGGCGAGCCACTTGGCGCGGGCCTCGTCCTCGGAGAGCTCGACGAACCGGATCTCCTGGCCGACGGCCTCGCTGAGGATGCGTACCTTCTCCGTGGTGGTGATGGCCCGCGGCCCGGTCAGCGTGTACGTCTTACCCGCGTGCCCGTCGCTCGTCAGCACGGTGGCCGCCACGGCGGCGATGTCACGCTCGTGCACCACGGCGCTGAGCCGGCCGCCGAACGGCTCCCTGATGACACCTTCGGCCTTGATCGTCTGGGCCCACCACTGCAGCGTGTTGGACATGAACTCGACCGGCTCCAGCAGCGTCCACTCCAGCTCACTGGCGGCCAGGGCCTGCTCCAGCGGACCGTCGGCACGCCCGCCCAGGACGGTGACCTTACGCACGCCCGCCTTGGCGGCCAGCTCCACGAGCTGCTCGCCGGTCTTCAACGGCGCGTAGTCGTCGCCCGCGAAGTTGATGAGGTGAACAGCCTCGACGCCGTCGAAGGCGGCCGTGAGGCTGCCCGGCTCGGCCAGGTCCCCGGCGACGACCTCCACACCCTCGGCAGGTCGGCCTTGGCCGGGTCGCGGGTCAGGGCCCGCACCTGGTGCCCGTTCCGGGCGAGCTCGTCGACGATGAGGCGGCCGACGGTTCCGGTGGCACCGGTGACGAGAATCGTCATGACAGGCTCCTATGCTTGGAACGGAACGTTCGGTTCTCACTATATCAGAACGGAATGCTTTATTCCACGTAATTCTTCAGCGTGATGGCCGTCGCGGCGCGGGCCATGGGCCCGGCGATGCGGTCGATCATCCGGTCGCGGCCGGGCAGGTGGGGGAGCAGCTTGATCATCCTGGTCTGGAACCAGATGACCGCCCGCGACGGCAGCACCATGCCCTTGACGTTGGCCGGGCCCAGCTTCTGGTTGGCGTCCACGAACCCGCGCATCTCCCGCTCGTAACCGTCGGCACCGCCGCCGGCGGCCAGCTCGCCGGCCAGCACGTACGCCCCCACCAGGGCCAGGCTGGTGCCCTGGCCCGAGGCCGGTGAGGCGCAGTAGGCGGCGTCGCCCACCAGCACGACCCGGCCCTTCGACCAGCGGTCCATGTGGATCTGGCTGACGGAGTCGAAGTAGAAGTCCGTCGACCCGCGTACGGCTTCGAGCAGCTCGGGCACCTCCCACTCGACCCCGGCCATGGCCTGGGCCAGCAACTCCTTCTGCTGGGCGAGGTCGCGATGGTCATAGGCGAGCGGCTGTGACGACCACATGAACAGCGCCTTGGCGTTGGTGTCCTGCCGCGTGCTGTAGACGTTCGCGGTCCGGCCGGGGGCGGCGTGGACCGCCTCCTCGCGGTCGAGGCCCAGGCGGTTGGGGACCGTACAGATCGAGATGTAGTAGCCGAGGTCGCGGACGAAGGCCGACTCCTCGCCGAAGGCCAGCCGGCGGGTGTTGGAGTGCACCCCGTCGGCCCCGACGACCAGGTCGAACCGGCGCGGCGCCGACCGCTCGAAGGTCACCGTCCCGTCCTCGGAGATGCCGGTGATCGAGTCGTCGAAGATGTACTCGACGTCGTGTCGGGTCAGGTCGTACAGGAGCTCGTTGAGGTCGCCGCGCATGATCTCGGCGTCGGTGCCCTCGCGCCCGCCGAACAGGTCGGCGTCCATCTCCGCGATCCGCCGGCCCTTGGCGTCGTAGTGCGTGGCGATCCGCATGTCGGTGCTCCTGGCGCGGACCGCGTCAAGCAGGCCCATCCGCTCGATCACGTCGAGTGCCACGCCGCGGATGTCGACCTTGTAGCCGCCCTCGCGGAGTGCGGGCGCCCGCTCCACCACGGTCGGGGTGAAGCCGTGCTGCCGCAGCCAGTAAGCCGTCGCGGTGCCGGCGATGCTCGCGCCGGAGATCAGGATGTTCGTCATGTCCTGAAAGGTACACACGTCTCAGACGCTTGTCTAGAACGATTGTGTTAGACTTTGGAGTATGGGAAACCGGGAAGATCTGCTGGCCGGGGCAAAGCGTTGCCTGATCGAGAAGGGCTACTCGCGCACGACGGCGCGCGACATCGCCACCGCCTCTGGCGTGAGCCTGGCGGGCATCGGCTATCACTTCAGATCGAAGGAAGCGCTGATGAACGAGGTGCTGTTCGAGGTGATGCGCGAGTGGGGCGATGACCTGGCGGCGACGCTGACCGCCGACATCAAGGCCGACGCGACGCCCCTCGAACGCTTCGAGGCGGCGTGGGACCGGGTGATCGAGTCATTCGACCGGCTGCGGCCGCTCTGGGTCACCCAGTTCGAGCTGCTGGGCCAGATCGATCACACGCCGGACATCCGGCAGCAGCTCGTGGCCGGTATCAAAGAAGGGCGTGACGGGCTCGCGGAGTTGTTCGAGGGCATCGACCCGGCGGCCGAGCCGGAGCGGGCGCGGCTGGTCGGCACGTTCTACCAGGCCATGCTGACGGGGTTCCTGTCGCAGTGGCTGGTCGACCCGCACAGCGCGCTGTCGGGCCGCGAGGTGGTCGCGGCCCTGCGCATGGTCCAGAACTCGGGGTGACTCGGGTCAGAAGGCGCTGATCGTGGCGGGCGCCCGCTCGGCCCGGCTCAGCGTGCGGATCACCGCCGTCGCGCCATGACGGTGTACGGCCAGCCGCGCCAGCAGCTCGACGACCGGATCGATGACCGAGGCCGGCAGCTTGGGAGTCTCCACGCCCACGCTGGCGGCCAGGTCGTCGGAGTGCACGACCAGCTCGACCAGCCGGGTGAGCAGGAAGTCGTCGAACCGCAGCGACCAGCCCGACCACGGCAGGTGCACCACCTTGTCGCGGGGCTGCGCGGGCAGCTCGGCCCGCTGCCGCTCGAACAGCTCTCCGGCCTTGGCGGCCAGCGCCGCCGGGCCGTCGGCGGCGGCCGCCTCACCGGCCCGCCTGATGCCCACGTTGCTCTCATGGTCGAGGCCCGCCTGCACCCACGGGGACCTGGAGAAATGCTCGATCAGCGGGACCGGCTCACCGGGCACTCCGCCGTCGTCGAGCAGGCTGTCGATGCGGACGAGCTGGTGGGCCAGGTGCGCGGCCAGCCCCGCGACGCTGAACTCGTTCAGCGCGCTCGGCTTGCTCCACGCGGCGGCCACGGCGGGCTCGCGCAGCAGCGCCACCGCGGACTCCGCGGCGACCAGATAGGACTCTCTGATCTCCCCCATGTGCCGCCCTTCCCCGGTTTCTGATGATGACCCGGCCCACACTATCCCCCGTGGGATCAGGGTGAGCGGGCGCCTCTGAGGCTGTCAGGCCAGGGTGCGCTTGATCGCCGCCCTGATGAAGACCCGGGCCAGCGTCCCCCGCCTGTATCGGTTCAGGAACGGCCGCGGCAGGTCGTACCTGCGGGCTCGGATGTCCTCCACCACGTTCATCGGCGCGCCCATCTCGGCCAGCACGTCCAGGGCCTCCCGTTTGGTGATCAGCCGTCCGTCCCGCAACGTGACCGTGGCTCTGGCGACGGTGATCATCCCGAGATCCACCCAGACGTCCTGCAGCCAGCGCTTGCGCCCGCGCGTCCTGGCCAGCCAGAAGTCCCGGAGATCGGTCCGGATGAACTCGCTCAGCTCCTGGTCCGACACCGGCGGCAGCAGTCCCGCGGGCGGCTCGCCGTACAGCTCAAGAGCGCCCGCGTGCAGCTCACGGCGGGTCACCGGGGTGACCGGCCGCTCGTACAGCTCCTGGTGCGCCCAGGTCACATGCTCGGTCGCGAAGTCGGACAGCCGGTGCCTGGGCATGTAGGAGCAGTGCAGGTGCTCGACGAGCGGCAGGTCGAGCCGCTCGTGCAGCTTGGTGAGCCGCTGCCGCTGCTCCTCGGTGACGTCCGTCTCGACCACCGCGATGAGATCGAGATCGCTCTTGCCCGGCTGGTAGTCGCCCGCCGCGAGCGACCCGTGCGCCCACAAGGAGACCAGGGGTACGGACGGCCTGAGGTCGTCGAGAAAACGGGTTAGCAGGAGGTCGGTGGGTCCGTGCATGATGGCCACTATGGTCGATACAAGATCCAACGGAAAAGTGGCCCTGGTCACCGGCGTGGGCCGCACCGTCGGCATCGGCGCGGGGATCGCCCGCCAGTTGGCGGCCTCGGGTTGGGACATCGCCTACACCTATTGGACGCCGTACGACGAGCGCATGACCTGGGGCGCCGAGCCCGAGGCGGCCGAGGCGATCGGCAAATCCCTCGCCGGGCGCGGCGCGGCGATCGAGGCGGACCTGGCGGACGTCGACACGCCCGCACGGATCTTCGACGAGGCCGAACGCCGGCTGGGCAATGTCACCGCCCTGGTGATGTGCCACTGCGAGTCGGTCGACTCCAGCCTGCTCGACACCACCATCGCGAGCTTCGACCGGCACTTCGCCGTCAACGCGCGCGCCACCTGGCTGCTGGTCCGCGAGTACGGGCGCCGTTTCGCGGGCACCAGCGGGACCGGCCGGATCATCGGCCTCACCAGCGACCACACCGTCGGCAACCTGCCCTACGGCGCGAGCAAGGCCGCCCTGGACCGCATCATCCTGGCCGCCGCCCGCGAGCTGGCCCACCTCGGCGTCAGCGCCAACGTCATCAATCCCGGCCCGGTGGACACCGGCTGGATGTCGGACGAGGTTCGGGAGAGCCTCACCCGCCAGACCCCGTACAACCGCCTCGGCACGCCCCAGGACACCGCCCACCTCGTCGACTTCCTCTGTTCACCCCAGGGGCAGTGGATCAACGGTCAGCTGCTGATGAGCAACGGCGGCTTCGCCTAGAGCGCGTGGCCCCCGCCACCTGGTCGGGCCGTTTTCGTATCGACCATCCAAGGAGCATGTTCATGATCGACCCGAAGGTGCGGGGGAGGGTGGCCCTGGTGACCGGGGCCAACCAGGGCATCGGCGCCGCCACCTCGGTCGCGCTGGCCGCGCAGGGGGTGGCCGTGTTCCTGACGTACAAGCGGCTGGCGCCGGTGAGCCATCCGGCCTATCCGGACGAGTACAACAGGTCGCGAGGCGCGGGGGCCGACGACATCGTACGGCGCATCCGCGAGGCGGGCGGCACTGCGGAGGCGGCCGAAGCCGACCTGGCCGATCCGGAGACGCCGAGGGCGCTGTTCGACCTGGCCGAGCGGGCGCTGGGACCGGTGGAGATCCTGGTCAACAATGCCAGCAGCGGCTCACTGGGCGACACGTTCACGCCTGATGGGCACGACGCGTTCGGGCGGCCGCTGCGGCCGGTGGACGCGGACAGCTACGACCGGCAGTTCGCCGTGGACGTACGCGCCGCGACGCTGCTGATCGCCGAGTTCGCCCGGCGCCACATCGAGCGCCGAGCGGACTGGGGCCGGATCATCGGCCTCACCTCCGGCGGCCCCGACGGCTTCCCGACGGAGGTCTCATACGGCGCGGCGAAGGCGGCCCAGGAGAACTTCACCATGTCGGCGGCCCACGAGCTGGGCCGCTACGGCATCACGGCCAACATGGTCTACCCGGCGGCCACCGACACGGGCTGGGTGAACGCCGAGGTCGAGCGGGCGGTGGTGGCCAACAGCCCGCTGCGGCACGTCGGGCGGCCGGAGGAAGTGGCCGACGTGATCACCTTTCTCGTCTCGCACCAGGCGAGAGCCGTCACCGGGCAGCGCGTCCGGCTCTACTGATGCGTCACGGTGTGCCGAACAGCGCGCTCACCGACTCGCCGTCGTGGATCCGCCGCATCGCCTCGGCCAGCGCCGGGGCGATCGACAGGACCGTGAGCTTGTCCGTGGGCTTGGGCCCGGGCACGGTGTTGGTGCAGACGATCTCCTCGACCTCGGGCAGCGAGCTCAGCCGCTCGATCGAGCCGGCGGCGAACAGCCCGTGCGTGCACGCGATGCGTACGGAGTTGACACCGCGCTCGCGCAGCCGGTCGAGCAGCTCGATGACGGTCGTGCCCCTGGCGATCTCGTCGTCCAGGACGATCACGTCCTTGCCCTCGACCTCGCCGATCACCGAGCTGATCACCACCCGGTCGTCGCTGAAGCGCTGCTTGGCGCCCATCGCCACGTCGGCACCGAGCAGCCGGGCGAAGTGGGAGGCCTCCTTGGCGTTGCCCAGGTCGGGGGAGACGACGACGGTGTTGGACAGGTCGTACTGGCGGAAATGGGCGGCCAGCTCGCGCAGCGCGTGCAGGTGGTCGACCGGCACGCTGAAGAAGCCGTGCACCTGCGGCGAGTGCAGCGTCATCGCCAGCACCCGCCCGGCGCCCGCCGCCACCATCAGGTCCGCCACCAGCCTGGCCCCCATGGAGATGCGTGGCGCGTCCTTCTTGTCACTTCGGGCGTAGGCGTAATGCGGCATCACGACGGTCGTCCTGGCGGCCGACGCTCCGCGGGCGGCGTCGAGCATGAGCAGCAGCTCGACCAGGTTCTCCTGTACCGGCGGCACCAGCGGCTGGATGATGAAGACGTCGCGTTCCCTGCAGTTGGCCTGGAGCTGGACCTCCAGCACGTCGTTGGCGAACCGGTTGACCTGGACCGGATGGAGCGGGGTGCCCAGGTGGGAGCAGATCTCCTCAGCCAGATCGGGGTGGGCGCTGCCGCTGAATACCGTGATGTCTCGCACGATTCCGAAAGGATAGCTTCACGGGCTCAGGTAGTGGTGCACCAGGGCAGGCTCACCGGCCGAGTTGCGCCATCGGGCCCGGGAAGTGGCGACGCGCAGCCAGCCGTACCTCTCGTAGGCGGCGATGGCCGCCGTGCCCTCGTCGGAGACCTCCAGCGTGAGCCGCCCGCCCTCGGCGGCGAGGGCGGTGTCGAGCAGACGGGCGGCGAGCCCGCCGCGCCGGGCGGAGGGCGTGACGAACAGGCGGGTCACGGACGCCCGGACGGGCGTGCCGAGCAGCTCGGCCACCCGCGGCTCGACCTCGGCGAGCCCGACATGGCCGACGACGGCCCCCTCCTCGTCCAGGGCGACCCAGGCGCGGAGCAGGTCGCCGGGGGTCAGCCAGCCGTGCGGATCGTCGGGCCAGTCCATGGGGTAGCGGTCGGCGGCCTGCACCTCGGCCAGGGCCTTCACGCACGCGTCGAGGTCGGCGGGGGTTCTGAGCCTGATCATCGGTCGATCGCCGCCACGGTGAGGGAGTCGAGGTCGGGCACGACCCGCCAGGCGAGGGCCAGCGCGTCGGGGGCGGGCGGATAGCGGGGATGGGGGACGGCGATCACCCGCATCCCGGCCGCGTGCGCCGAGCGCAGACCGTTGCTCGAATCCTCCACCGCCACACACGCGCGCGGATCGACGCCGAGCTGGGCGGTCGCCTCCAGGTAGCCGTCGGGGGCGGGCTTGCCGCGCGGCACCTCCTCGGTGGAGACGGTGACGGCGAAGCGGTCACGGAACCCGGCCGCGTCCAGGACCACCTCGATCAGCGCGCGCGGCGAGGAGCTGGCCAGGCCCAGCGGCAGCTCGTCCGCCAGGCGCCGCACCGCCTCGGGCGCCCCCTTCATCAGCGGTACGCCGTGACGGTAGCGCTCGGCCATCTGGTCCACCACGCCGCGGGCGATCTCGTCGGGGGGCAGGGTCACGCCGAGTTCGTGCAGGTAGGCGGCCCACTCCTGGGTGCTCATGCCCATGAGCCTGGACTGGGTGTCCTCCTGCCAGGTGCCACCGTGATCGGCGACGAACGCCCGGCGTACCTCCTCCCAGACCGGCTCGGAGTCGACGAGCACCCCGTCGAGATCGAACACGCACGCTTCCACCGAACCTCCGTAGCTACTGCGGTCTTTGTCGGGATTGCCCATTATCGAGGATATGCGTTGACCGGTATCCGGGAATGGCCCCGGGCATGGCGGACCTACCACTCCACGATCGCGGTGACTTCGAGGCGGCGGCGGGCCGCGGCTTCATCGCGAAGCTCAGCCCGGCGGTGGTCAGCGCCGCCGACAGCAAGGTCATCTGGGACGGCGACTCCAACGCCTTCCTGGAACAGGAGTGTCCCGGCAGCGCGCATCCCAGCCTGTGGCGGCAGGCGCGACTGTCCGCCCGGCAGGGGCTGTACGAGGTGACGGACGGCGTGTACCAGGTACGCGGGTTCGATCTGTCGAACATGTCGATCGTCGAGGGCGACACCGGCGTCATCATCATCGATCCGCTCATCTCCACCGAGTGCGCGGCCGCGGCGCTACGCCTCTACCGAGCTCATCGCGGCGCGCGACCGGTGACCGGCGTGATCTACACGCATCCGCACGCCGACCACTTCGGCGGCGTACGCGGCGTCACGGGCGGCGGCGTGCCGGTCCTGGCGCCCGCGGGGTTCCTGCGGAGCGTGGCCCACGACCACCTCCACGCCTGGTCCACCACCGCCCGCCGGTCCGTCTACCTGTACGGCCAGGCCCTCGAACGGTCACCGGACGGCCAGATCGGCACGGGCCTGGGCAAGCCGGGGACGATCTCCCTCATCACCCCCACGGTCCACGTCGAACGTACGGGCCAGGAGGAGACGGTCGACGGCGTACGCGTCATCTTCCAGCTCGCCGAGGCGCCACCGGAGCTGGCCCTGTACCTGCCCGGCCACCGGGCGTTGTGCCTGAGCGAGAACGCCACCCGCAACCAGCACAACCTCCTGCCCCTGCGGGACGCCAAGGACCTGGCCCGGCAGCTCGACGAGACCCTCACGCTGTTCGCGGGGGAGTTCGACGTCGCCTTCGCCTCGCACCACTGGCCCATCTGGGGCGGGCCGGAGATCGCCGGATACCTGTCGCAGCAGCGCGACCTGTACGCCTACCTGCACGACCAGACCCTGAGGCTGATGAACAAGGGCCTGACCGGGGCGGAGATCGCCGAGGCGATGCGGGTGCCACCCGGGCTTGAGCAGGTCTGGCACACGCACGGTTACCACGGCCCGGTCGGCCACAACGTCAAGGCCATCTATCAGCGCTATCTGGGCTGGTTCGACGGCAATCCCGCGCATCTGTGGGAGTACCCGCCGAGGGAGAGCGCGATCCGCTACGTGGAGTGCCTCGGCGGCGGGCAAGCCGTCGTCGCCCTCGCCAGGGGCTACCTCAAGGAGCAGGACCTGCGCTTCGCCGCGCAACTGCTCAACCACGCCGTCTTCGCCGACGAGGGCAACAAGGAGGCCCGTGACCTGCTCGCCGAGGTGTACACCCGGCTCGGGCACGCCGCCGAGAACGGCACCTGGCGCAACCTCTACCTGACGGGGGCGCTGGAGCTGAGCGACGGCGTCGTGCCGGCCACCACGGAGCGGGCCGCGCCCGGCCTGGTCGACGCGCTCGGGGTGGACCAGATCCTCGACTCGATCGCCATCCGCGTCGACGGGCCGCGGGCCTGGAACGAGAGCCTGTCCATCGACTGGCACCTGACCGATCTGGGCGAGCGGTATCGGACCACGCTGTCGAACGGCGCGCTCATCCAGCGGGCCGACCCGCCTGACGGGCCGGTCGACCTGACGTTGCGGCTGACCAAGGCACAACTGCTCGCCCTGCTGGCCGGCCGGGGGGTCGAACGGGTCGAGCGGGAGGGCGACATCGGGGTGCTGCGGCGGCTGGTGGCCGTACTCGACCACCCGATGCCCGACTTCGCCATCGTGACCGCCTAGCTCCTACGGCGGGGCGCCAGACTCGAGATCACGTAGTAGAGGATCCCGGCCAGCACCAGCGCGACCACCACGCCGATGTTGGCCGCCCCGAACGTGCCCGCCTTCAGCTGGTCGCTCATCAGGAAGCCCACCACACGGGCTATGTTCGGGTCCAGGGAGGTGATCAGCCCGATGCCCACGATCGACGCCAGGACCAGCGAGATCACCCCGGGCCAGTTCAGGGCGGGCGCTCCGGGGCGCAGCAGCCGCTCGTCGTAGGACCGGCCGCCCGCGCGCCACCGCCACATGTCGACCAGGAAGACGGCCACCCAGGCGGCCATCACCACCCCGATGATCGCCAGGAACGCCTGGAAGGTCGCCAGGAAGCTGGACGAGACGAACAGCAGGTAGTAGCCGCCGAGCACCATCAGCGCGCCGTCGACGAGCACCGCGTAGTGCCGCTTGATCGGCACCCCCAGCGCCAGCATGGACAGCCCCGATGAGTAGATGTCCATGATCGCCCCGGCCAGGAACCCGCCGATGGCGGTCAGCAGGTACGGCAGCAGGAACCAGGTCGGCAGGGCGCTCGCCAGCGCCCCGACCGGATCCGCGCCCGCGGCCTCGGCCAGCTTGGGGTCGCCGCCGGCGAGCAGCACGCCGAAGACGAGCAGCACCATGGGCGGCACGGCCCCGCCCACCGCCGTCCACAAGGCCACCGACGACGGCTTGGAGCCGGCGGGCAGGTAGCGCGAGTAGTCGGCGCCGCAGTTGACCCAGCCCAGGCCGAGCAGCGTCATCGCGAAGATGACCGCGCCCACCCAGGCGCCGGGCCCGGCGGTCGTGTTCAGCGTGGTGCCGAGCCTCGGGGCCATCAGGATCATGTACACGACGGTCAGCACGACGAACGCGTACGTCAGGTACCGCTGCACCGCCATGATCAACGCGTGGCCGTACACCCCGACCACGATCACGACCAGCGCGGCGACCGCGAAGCAGACCGCCACGGCGGTCGTGCCGGGAATGCCGGGCGCCACCCGGTTCAGGATCGCCGCGCCGCCCTGCGCCGACAGTGTGACGAGGACGATCTCCCAGCCGACGTTCGAGATGTAGGACAGGACGGCCGGCAGCTTGTTGCCCTGGTAGCCGAAGGGGGCGCGGCCGAGTGTCATCGTCGGCACCCCCGACCGGGTGCCCGCGATCGCGACCAGCCCGACCAGCCCGAACGACAGCGCGTAGCCGAGCGCCCCGGTGATGATCGCCGGGAAGACCCCCAGGCCCAGCCCGACGATGTAGACGCCGAAGGCGACGCCGAAGAGGGAGAGGTTGGAGCCGGCCCACGGCCAGAACAGGTCCGAAGGCTTACCATGCCGCTCGGCGGCCGGAACGGCGTTGATGCCGTTCTGCTCAACGGTCATCGTGTCCATGATCGGACATTACACCCGGCGACCTCGCCTGCCCCAGAGCGGAAGCCGGATCAGTCGGCGACCTCGCTCGCCCCAGAGCGGAGGCCGGCGTGCTCCAGCAGGGTGGCCTCCACCTTCGGGTCCAGGCCGACGGGCGGCCGGTCGGTACGCATGGGCGCCTGGCCGCCGATGCTCCGCAGCCAGTCCCACGTGTCGGCCACCGTCTCCGCCACCGGCCGGAACCGCAGCCCCGCCGCCACCGCCTTCTGCACGTCACCCTGGTGCATGGACTCGTAGTCGTCGCCCTGCAGCCAGATCGGCAGGTCGGTCCACGGCTCCACCCCGGCCGCCAGGATCGTCTCCGGCTCCACCCACCGCAGCTCGGCCCCGGACCCGATCACGCGGACGCAGGTCTCCAGCAACTCCTCCATGGTGACGAACCCCGACGGGCTCACCACGTTGTAAGCTCCGCCGATCCCGTCGCCGGCCGCCTCAAGACACCACTGGGCCAGGTCGCGCACGTCCACGTACTGCAGGGGCAGCCCGGCGGGCCCCGGCGCGAGCACCGGCCCGCCCCGCGCGATCCTGCTCAGCCACCACGGCAACCGCCCGATGTTCTCGTAGGGCCCCAGAATCAGTCCGGCCCGAGCCAGCAGCGCCCGCTCCCCGAACGCCGCCACCGCGGCCAGCTCTCCACCGGCCTTGAACCGCGCGTAACCCACCTCGTCGCCGTCATCGGCCGATGCCTCCACCACCGGAGCGTCCTCCCCGGCACCGGCCGCGGTCGGATAGGTGTAGACGGACCGGCTGGACACGTAGACGTAGTGTCCCGCCCGCCCGGCCAGCAGCGCCGCCGCGTCGCGTACGGCGGACGGCGCCCACGACCAGGTGTCGACCACGACATCCCACTCGCCGGTGCCGAGCGCGGCCAGCCCGTCCGGCTCCGCCCGGTCGCCCCGCAGCGCCGTCACCCCGGGTGCCGGGGCATGCGTGCCCCGGTTGAACACGGTCACGTCCCAGCCGGAGGCGACCGCCTCGTCGACGAAGGCGCGCCCCACGAACTCTGTCCCGCCCAGCACCAGCAGTCTCATGCCCACACCCTGCCGTCCCCCGCGGCCGCCCGGTAGCCATGCACGCTGACAGCGGAATCGCCGAAAGCGAATCTTGTTACTCTCCGCTACTCTTTAGCGCCGCTAAAGTAGATATATCAGCAGGTAGGGCCCAATAGCGGTTTAAACGTCACGAATGGGTAGTGGATTACATACAGTGATATTGGAGGGCCTTTAGCAGGTGAAACAGATCTTTCCTCGCTCAATCCGGGCGCGTCTGACGGTGCTGGCGAGTCTGATCGCGGCGGTGGTACTCACCTCCACGGCAGTCATCACCCTTGCGACGCTGCCCGGCAGCCTCCGCGGCGCCGTGCAGAACAGGGTGGAGCTGGACGTACGGCGGGTCGCGAGCGACGCCCGCACGACCCAGCTGCGCAGCATGCTGCCCACGTCGCCCCGTGTTCACCTCCTTCAGGTGGTCTCCCGCGAGGGCACCGTCCTGGCGGCCAGCCACAACCTGCGGGGCAAGCCCCCCATCACGCACCTCCAGCTGGCCAAGCCGGAAACGATCTACACCACCGAAGGCCGGCTCAGCGGCGACCCCGAGGTCATAGAGGCCGATGCCAAGTACCTGATCATGGCCATGGAGTCGCATACTCCATACGGCCTGGTGACGGTGTACGGCGCGGCATCCCTGGCCGATGTGGACCGGGCGCTGGGGTGGCTCTATGCCGTGATCTTCCTCGGCATCCCCCTGGTGCTGGTCATCGTCGGGAGCATCACCTGGACCGTGGTCGGCCAGGCCCTGAGCCCGGTCGAGCGCATCCGGTCCGAACTGGCCGAGATCACCGGGCACGACCTGAGCCGCCGGGTTCCCGTACCGGACAACGGGGACGAGATCACCCAGCTGGCCGCGACCACCAACCACACCCTCGAACGCCTGGAACGTTCCGTGGAGACGCAACGCCGCTTCGTGGCCGACGCCTCGCACGAGCTGCGCAGCCCCATTACCGCGCTGCGTACCCAGTTGGAGGTCGCCACCGCCTACCCGGACGACACGGACTGGCCGTCGACGGGGGCCAGGGCCCTGATGTCCGCCGACCGCCTGACCGACATCATCGACGAGCTCCTGATGCTGGCCCGGCTGGACGCGGGCGCGGTCACCGACCGGCACGTCGTCGACGCCTGCCGTCTGGCGGAGGAGCAGGAGCGGCGCCGCGCCGGAGGTGCCGTCAGCATCGTCACCGACGCGCCGGGCACGGCACCCGTCTTCGGCTCTCCCCTGCAGCTTGACCGGCTGCTGACCAACCTGCTCGACAACGCCACCCGGCACGCGAGCGCCAGGATCGATCTCCAGGTGGCAGTGGACGAAGGGGACAAGACCGTCGTCATCAAGGTCACGGACGACGGGCCGGGCATCGCGCCCGAGTACCGGGACTGCGTCTTCGAGCGCTTCACCCGCCTGCCCGAGGCCCGGGCCATGGACAAGGACGGCAGCGGCCTCGGCCTGGCCCTGTCGCGGGAGATCGCCCTGGCGCACCAGGGGAGCCTGACGATCAGCGACCACTTCCCCGGCGCCCAGTTCGTCACCCGCCTCCCGCTGTACGTGGAAGGCTATTCACCGGCGTGAGCGGTGCGCGCCCGTCCAGGGCGGCCGCCACGTTCGACACCGACAGACCACACATCCGCTCGCGGGTCGCCGTGCCCGCGCTGCCGATGTGCGGGGTCAGCACGGTGTTGCCGAGCTCCGGCGGAACGCCTCGCGAAGCTCCTGGCAACCTGCGCTTCGGTCACCTTGGTCGGCATGCGGCCTGGCCTACGCCGCGTCGGCCGAACGGCACGGCCTTGAGAACGCGGGTCATCTGGTGCCGGCGGCGCCCGCCGCAACGAGTCCCAGGAGGTTGTCGTGAATCTCGGTGAACCGGGCCCGCACCGCTTCCGCGGCCTTGGCGACATCGGGCGCGGCGGGGTCGCGAGGCCGTTCGAGCAGCAGGTGGACGGTGTCGGCGAGGGCGATTTCGGGATCGTCGATGCTGAGCGGGCCTGCGACATCGGCGTCGTTCATGACGGTGCTGAACCCGACCAGCACGGCGTGCAGGGCGTACATCTGCCTGGATAGCGGGAGATCGTCGCGCACGATCCCGCGGTCGCGCAGGATCGTTACGACCGCGTTGCCCATCGCGCTCGCGGTGGCCTCGGCGAAGCGCTCCTGGTCGGCGGGGCGGTGGAGCAGCTGCCGCAGGGCGCTGTCGTCGCTCATGAGCAACCGCAGCCACGGGTTGCCCAGTATCGTGCGGATAAGCAGCGGAGCGAGACGGCGGGGCAGGATGGACTGCGGGTCCTGGGCGATCTGGTTGTTGATGGTCTCGATCCAGACCAGTACCTCGCGCGCGGCCAGCCCCACGAGCAGGTCTTCCTTGGTCTCCCAGTACAGGTAGACCGTGCCCTTGCCCACGCCCGCGGCCGCGGCGATCTCGGCGATGGTCACCTTGCGGATGCCGTGTTCGAGGACCAGCTCGCGCGCGCTGTCGAGGATTCTGGCCGCCTTGACGGAGTCGTGTTCGATCAGCCGGCTCACCGTCGTGGTTCCTCCCGTTCGCTCTTCGGCGGCATGATGTCACGTGGGTTCACGGAGGTGAACCCTACAGCGCGGCGGGCCCGTGGCCGGGTCACGTCAGGGCGATGTCGACCGTCTTCATCCGGGAAGCCTTGCTGCGGTGCTCGGCCTCCGAGAGGAGTGTTCTGCCGAGCGTCGTCCCCACCACGTGGTCGAAGACGAACCGGATCCCGTACTCGGTGCGGTCGGCCGGGACGAAAAGCTTGCGCATGGCCATGCCGGAGCCCTGGTGGAACTCGATGAAGGGGCGGAGTTTCTCCTCCCAGGCCCGCAGCGCCCGCGGCACGTCTCCGGGATACCGCTCCAGCATCGTGCCCAGCATGTCGGCCCCGGCCAGGCCGCTGGAGGCCCCCATCCCGGAGTAGAGGGTCAGGCACCACGCCGAGTCGCCGACGAGCACCACCCTGCCCTGGTGCCACGTGTCGAGCCGCACCTGCTCGGCGGTGTCGAACAGGTAGTCTGGCGCCTGCTCGAACTGGTCGAGCAGCCAGCCGAGCGTCGCACCCGTGGGCTCCGGACCGAACACCGCCCGCAGCGAGTCGATGGCGGGCCGGGTGAACTCGCCGTCCACATCGTCGGTCCGGTAGTTGAACAGCACCGTCGGTGGCCGGTCTGCGAAGGCGAACACCCATGCCGACCGGCCCAGCTCGGACATGATGATTCCGTCCGTGCCCCGGAAACCGGGGACCGGGCCGGGCAGGGCGCACGCCGCGACCATGTAGCCGAGACGGTGAATGCGGCCCTCATCGGGCCCGAACGCCAGCCGGCGCACGGTCGATCGCAGGCCGTCGGCCCCGACCACGAGGTCGAACCGTTCGGTGGTCGCCGTCCCCGTGGTCCGGTCCTCGATGTCAACCTGCACGCTCTCCGCGTCCTGGCGTAGCGCGACCGGAACGGAGGAGTACCGGATCTCCACGTCCTCGGGCAGGGCGTCGAACGCGGCCTGCTCGACGTCGCCGCGCACGACCGGGCGTGACTCGCCGGCCACGGCCTCGGCGAAGCCCATGCCGCGCCGCCGCCGGCCCGCGCGATCGACGTTGTAGTAGGCGATGTCCGTCGAGAAGCGGTTCGGCACCTCGATGCCCAGGCGCTTTGCCGCGGTGATCCCGGTGCCGAAGAGGGTGAGAAAGTACCCGCCGCGGCGGCGTTCGGCTGCTTTCTCCAGGACGACAATGTCCCAGCCCGCCTTGTGCAGCCGTAGCGCGGAGGCGGTTCCGCTGACGCCGAGTCCGACTACAAGAGCCCGCTGTCGCGGGGTGGTGTTCGTCTTCATGGCGGTGACTATACTCGCTGACCAGATTGGTCATCTGGTCAGCTTGATCAATATGAACGGAGTTCCCGCCATGCCAACCGTTTTCGTCCACGGCTTCCCTGAGACGCCGGAGGTCTGGGAGCCGCTGCTCGTCGAGCTCGAACGTATCGCTCCCGCTCGACCCGGCCCGATCCGCCTGTCCCCGCCCGGTTTCGGGGCGCCCTTGCCGACAGGGTTCGGTGCGACCGTCGGTGATTACCGGGACTGGCTCATCGGCGAATTGGAGCGTTTCGCCGAGCCCGTCGACCTGGTCGGGCACGACTGGGGCGGCGTGCACACCCTCAACGCGGTGATGGCCCGCCCGGACCTCGTGCGCAGCTGGGTCAGCGATGTGATCGGCCTGTTCGACCCGGACTACGTGTGGCACGAGTTCGCCCTGAGTCAGCAGGCGCAGGAGAGCATGGGACCGGACCCCGCCGTCCCGCTCGGCCCGGACCTCGCGATGCGGGTCGCGATGCTCGTGAAGTTCGGCATGAGCGAGCCGACGGCGAAGCGGGTCGCTGTAGGCCAGGACGAGGCGATGGGGCGGGCCGCACACGCGCTCTACCGATCAGCCGCCCAACCGGTGATGGCCGAGCTGGGCCGGAACCTCGAACGCGCGGCGCAGCGGCCGGGCCTCGCCCTGCTCGCCACCGAGGACCTCTTGGTCGGGACCAACGAACAGCGGTGCCGCACGGCGCGGCTGGCCGGCGCCGGGACCGCGACCCTCGACGGGCTCGGCCACTGGTGGATGACCCAGGACCCCGGCCGGGGTGCCCAGGTACTCACCGAGTTCTGGGACTCGTTGGACCGCTGACGAGCCAAGCGACCCGAACTGTCGAGCGGGTGCGATCGGCTGTCACATTCAGCCCCTCGTCCTTGTCCTATTTACCGATTCGACGAGAAAGGGCGGAACGCAATGACGAGAAAGGAAGGAACGCAATGAGGATGGCGGTGGCCGGGGGAACCGGCTGGGTCGGCAAGCTGGTGGTTGAGCGGGCGCGGAAGCAGGGCCACGAGGTCGTGGTGATGTCCCGGTCGGGCGGCGTCGACCTGATAACCGGGGCCGGTCTCGACGACGCGCTGCGCGGTGTGGACGTCGTGATCGACGTGGCGAACGTGACGACGCTCAGCCGCAAGAAGTCGGTGGCGTTCTTCGAGACCGAGACACGCAACCTGCTGGCGGCGGAGGAGCGGGCGGGCGTACGCCACCACGTGCTCCTGTCGATCGTCGGGGTCGACCGGGTCGACTCGGGCTACTACATCGGCAAGCGCCGCCAGGAGGAGCTGGCGCTGGCCGGCCCGATCCCGGTGACGCTCCTGCGGGTGACGCAGTTCCACGAGTTCGCGGCGCAGATGCTCGACAAGGTGCCGGGGCCGGTAAAGGTGGCGCCGGTGATGGTGAGCCGGCCGGTCGCCGCCTCCGAGGTCGCCGCCGAGCTCGTACGCCTGGCCGAAGGCCCCGCCCAGGGCCGGGCGACCGAGCTGGCCGGCCCCGAGGTGCTGACGATGGCATCGATGATGCGCCGCCTGGCCAAAGGCAAACTGGTGCTGACGGTGCCCGTCGGCAAGGCGATGGCGAACGGTGGCGTACTGCCGACCGGCGCCTTCCGCAGCGGGAAGATCACCTTCGAGCAGTGGGCGGCGTCGCGATGACCGTGGCGGCCAAGCGCTGGATGGCCGGGGTGCTGGCGGTGGCGGCGGCGTACCAGGGGGTGTGGGCGGCGGCGTTCCCGCGGTCGTACTACACCGACTTCCCGGCGCCGGGGCTCCACTGGGTGGCGGCGCTCGGCCCGTACAACGAGCATCTGGCCGTCGACGTGGGGGCGCTCAACCTGGCGCTGCTGGTGCTGAGCATGTGGGCGCTGCGCCGGCCGACCCGGGCGTCCATGGCGGTGACGGGGGGCGCATGGTCGATCTACAATGCGATCCACTTCGTGTGGCACATGATGCACCTGCACGTCTTCCCGATCATCGACAAGATCAGTGTGGCGGTGATATTGGGTGGCCTCCTGATCCTCTCGATCCTCCTGATGCTGCCCGTCAAGGAGATCAAACCCGGTCCTTCCGTACGCGTCGGCGAGGACGCTGGGCAGGGCTGACCTCAGACGTACACCCGCGCTGTAGCTGGGAGTCGCATCTTCAATGTGATCTCACAAGCCGGCGGCTCCAGCTATCACTCACATCCGCCATCTATCGTTCACATGGCTCGCCGGGGCCTGGTGCGGGCGCCAGGTCGGCGCCCGCACCAGCAGCGGTCACAGCTACCGGACCGGCCTGATCTCGCTCGGCTTCGTGTCAACCGCGTGGGCGTTCCTCTTGCCTGCGGTCCTGGGTTTCCGCATTCCCCGCAACCCCAGAGAATACGGAAACCCAGTCGGCTCGCTATGCGAGCAGGCCCTTCGTGTTTCGCTAGGGAGTGACGGTGATGCGGTTCGTCGTGGGCGGAGCGATCGGGTTGTCGCGGCCCAGCTGGTCGACGAAGGCGTCGATGTCCAGCGGCCCGCTCCAGAGGTCCGTACCGTCCTTGAAGCCCAGGAAGGCGTCACCGCCGCCGACCAGGAAGTTGTTCGCCGCGACCCGGATCGTCTGCGTGTCCGTCACCGCGACGCCGTCGATCTTCATGTTCGAGACCTTGGCCCCCCACGCCGCGCCGCTGCTGTAGGTGTAGGTGAAGTTCGCCGACGGCTGGAGGATCTTGGTGAACGGCTGGGCGTTCGGCCCACCGGTGAACTGCTGCTCCAGGACCGTCTTGAGCTGCGCACCGGTCAGCGTCACGACCTGCATCAGGTTGTTGAACGGCTGCACGGTGAACGCCTCGCCATAGGTGACCACGCCATCGCCCTCACCAGCCGAGGAGCCGGCGTAAGTGAGCGAGGCCCGGACGCCACCCGGGTTCATCAGAGCGATCTGCGCGTTGCCGCCCGTCTTGGTGGCGGCCAGCTGGCCGTCGGCGATGAGATCGCCGAGCGGCGACTCGCCGCTGGGGGCGGCGGTGTTGGGGATGTCCGCGGTGATCCGGCCGACGGCCTTGTTGGCGACCGGGGCGACCCGATCCTTCCAAGTCTTCACGAACGCCGAAATTTCGGGATCTGGGGTGACTGTGCGGGTCACGACGTGGTTGTCCGCTACCACCGAGGCGCGGTCGATGTCCCGCGTCTTGACGTTCACGTTGAGGTCGACCTGCGTGATGACGCGGCCGAACGAGCCGCCCTGCGAGTACACGCGATCCTGACCGGCGGGGTCCTTGACCTTGCACAGGTACGCCTGGTGCGAGTGGCCGCTGAGAATCACGTCGATCTCGGGGTCGACCTGCGTGGCGATGCGGTTGCCCGCGCCCGGGACGGCGCTGCACGCGTCCGGCGACTGGCCCGCGGTCACCTGGTCGCCCTCGTGCACGAGCACGACCTGGGCCTTGACGCCCACCAGCTTGAGCAGCTTGGACGCCAGGTTCGCGGCCTTGACCTCGTCCACGAACTTGAGGTCCTTGATGCCCTCGGCCGTGACGATGTTCGGGGTGGTCTGGGTGACCAGGCCGATGAAGCCGATCGGCACGCCGTTCATCCACTTGACGCTGACCGGCGGCAGGGCGGGCACGCCCCAGTCGCTCATCAGCTTCCTGGCCTGCGCCTGCTGCGCGCCCAGCGCCGCGAGCGCGTCGGTCTTCTCGTTCGGGTTCTTGAACAGGACGTTCGCACCCACGTAGTCGTACTGGGCGCCCTTCCACGGACCGGCGGGCGAGCACCCATCCACCGGGTGGCAGCCGCCCTTCATGATCCGGCGCAGCTCCGTGTAACCCTCGTCGAACTCGTGGTTGCCGACCGCGGCCACCTTGAGCCCGAGCTTGCCCATGAACTCGACGGACGGCTCATCATGGTAGGCCGCCGAGATCAGCGGGCTCGCGCCGATCAGGTCGCCCTGGGCCACCGCGATCGTGTTCTTGTCGGTGAGGGCCTTCATGTGCGTGGCGACGTACGCGGCGCCGCCCGCCTCGACGGTGGCGCCCGTCTCGTCGATCATCCGGCCGGAGGAGCCGGTGGGGGGTTCGAGGTTGCCGTGGAAGTCGTTGAGCGCGAGCAGCCGGACCGGAACGGTCTTCGGCGCCTTGCTCGCGTCCGCGGGGGCGGCCGCCGCGGCGAACCCGCCCGCGGCGACGGCTCCGGCCAGGACGAGCCGGAGGAGGGAACGTGGGGTCATGGCCTTAGACGTTACGGCCGGAAGCCATGCAGCCAATGTCGCAAAGGTAACGATTCATCGGCCGACCACATGGCGGTATTTGCCAGGCGTACGCCTAGAGTTCGTGCTGTGACTGCGCACGTGGAGATCAGACAACGACTTGATGACCGCGAAATCACCCAGGTGCTCGGCGTGGTGGAAGCGGCGACGAAGGCCGACGGCGTCCGCCCGCTCAACGAGCATGTCATGCTCCACCTGCGCTACGGCGGCGATCCGCAGGCCCGTTCCCTGCTGTTGTACGACGACGAGACGTTGGTGGGCTATGCCCACATAGACCCCACCGACGAGGTCGAGGGCCCCAGCGGCGAACTGGCCATCCACCCCGCCCACCGCCGGCAGGGGCACGGCACGCGGCTGCTGCGGGCCGTACTCGAGAAGTCGGGTGGCAGCCTGCGCCTGTGGGCGCACGGCGATCATGAGGGCGCGGGCGCGCTGGCGGCGTCGGCGGGGTTCGAGCGCGTGCGCTCGCTCTGGCAGATGCGGCGGTCGCTGTCCACGCCGCTGCCCTCTTTCGACCTGCCCGACGGAGTACGGCTACGCGCCTTCGTACCAGGTCAGGACGAGGAGGCGTGGCTCAAGGTCAACGCCGCGGCCTTCGCCCACCACCCAGAACAGGGCGCCTGGACGGCGAACGACCTGCGCCAGCGCGAGCAGGAGCCCTGGTTCGACCCGGAGGGCTTCTTCCTGGCCTTCCGCGGCGAGCGGCTCGCCGGCTTCCACTGGACCAAGATCCACGGCTCGTCCGAGCACGGCCACGAACCGATCGGCGAGGTGTACGTCGTCGGCGTCGACCCCTCACAGCAGGGCACCGGCCTGGGCAAGGCGCTCACACTGGCGGGCCTGGACCATCTACGCGCGCGTGGCCTCGCCCAGGCGATGCTCTACGTGGACGAGGCCAACACGGCGGCGATCCGCCTGTACGAGTCCCTGGGCTTCGACCGCTGGGACGTCGACGTGATGTATGCCGCTACTCAACCACCCAATGCAGAGCGAAATAGGACACCGCAGCCACCAGAGCCGCAGCCGGAATTGTAAGGATCCACCCGGTCACGATGTTGCCCGCGACACCCCAGCGCACGGCCGAGAGCCGCTTGGTGGCGCCGACCCCCATGATCGCCGAGGTGATCGTGTGCGTGGTGGAGATGGGCGCCCCGAACCCGATCGCCGCCGTGTACAGGACCACTGCCGCCGCGGACTCGGCGGCGAAGCCCTGTGGCGGGTCGAGCGCGATGATCCGGCGGCCCAGCGTACGCATGATGCGCCAGCCGCCGGAGTACGTACCGAGCGAAATCGCCCCCGCCGACGCGAGGATGACCCACTGCGGGATCTCCGCCCCCGGGTTGATGTACCCGCCGACGACGAGGGACAGGAAGATGACGCCCATCGTCTTCTGCGCGTCCTGCAGCCCGTGGCCGAGCGCCATCGCCGCGGCCGAGACGGTCTGCGCGTAACGGAAGCCGCGGTTGGTCTTGCCCGGCTGGCTGTTGCGGAAGATCCAATAGATTGCGATCATGATCGCGCCGGCGAGCGTGAACCCGAGCAGCGGTGACAGCACCATCGGGAGGACCACCTTCTCCAGCACGCCGTCCCAGTGCACGGCGCTGGCCGACGCGAGTGCCGCGCCGACCAGACCGCCGATGAGGGCGTGGCTGGAGGAAGAGGGCAGGCCGAAGTACCAGGTGATCAGGTTCCAGCAGATGGCGCCGATGAGCGCCGAGGCCACGATGACCAGGCCGTGCGAGCCGTCCGGCGCGTCGATGATGCCCTTGCCGACGGTCGCGGCGACCTGGGTGCCCAGGTGGGCGCCGATGAAGTTCATCGCGGCGGCCATGAACAGCGCGGCTCTTGGAGTGAGCGCGCGGGTCGAGACCGAGGTCGCGATGGCGTTCGCCGCGTCGTGGAACCCGTTGGTGTAGTCGAAGGCCAGTGCGATGACGACCACGCCGATGACGAGGGCGAGCGAAAGGTCCACAGAGCTTAGCTTTCCTTGACCGCGATCGACTCGACCGTGTTGGCGACGTGCTCGAAGGCGTCGGCCGCCTCCTCCAGTGCGTCGACGACCTCCTTCATCTTCATGACCGTGAGCGCGTCGTACTCGCCGCTGAACAGCTTGGCCAGCAGCCTCCTGTAGACCTGGTCTCCCTGGTTCTCCAGCCGGTTGACCTCGATCCAGTACTCGTTGAGGTTCTTCATCGACCGCAGCCGCGGCATGGCCTCGGCGGTAAGCTCCGCGGCCCGCTCGAGGACTTCCACCTGGCGGACGACGTCCTTGGGGAGGTGGTCGATCTGGTACAGAACGATGAGGTCGGACGCCGCTTCCATGGCGTCCATCACGTCGTCGAGGTTCGATGCGAGGCGGTAGATGTCCTCGCGGTCGAACGGGGTGATGAAGCTCTCATTGAGCCGGTTCATGATCGCATGGGTGCGTTCGTCCCCGGCATGCTCGCAAGCGCGCATCTTTTCGGCCAGGGTTTCCCTGTCCGATCCGTCGCTGATGATCTCGACCAGAAGGCGGGATGCCGTGACCAGGTTGTTCGCGGAGTCGGCGAACAGGTCGTAGTAGCTGTCCTCACGTGGCGTGAGACGCAGGCGCACGTCGTTCTCCAGATGTGCGGGGATGGTCCGTGGTAGAGAGTACGGGTTACCAGGTGAAATGCGAACTTCATGTCCCCTTCTCCTAGTGGCTACCCTCCGTTTGGTATGCGACACCGGGCCTGCCGGTAGTTTGATCGCCCTTTTTCGCGCGGCGAGGTGGGGGGAGGCTTGACCGGGGGTTTCGGTCGTGGCATGTCCAGTCCATCTTGGTGACATTTCCGGACCACCGCTAGGCCGGGGGTGCGTGTTGGGCGTGTCTTTGGGGGTGGGGTGGGCTTTTGGGCAGGGCTGGGTGGGGGAGCGGAGCGGTTGTGTGCGGGCCGGTTGTGTGCGGGCTGGCCCTTCTTCAGAGCTCCTCCTGGCGGGCCCACGGTGGGTGCCTGCAGATTGCTCCTTGCGGGTGCCTCTAGCGTCGGGAGCAGCTCCCAAGCCGTCCGATGCAGCTCCAGCCCCGTCAGTGGCGACTCCAGCCTCGCAAGTCGACCCCAGCCCCGTCAGTGGCGACCCCAGCCCCGCCAGCCGACCCTTGGCCCGCCAGCCGACCCCAGGCCCGCCAGTCGGCCTCAGGCACCCCGAGGAGCGGCCCAGGTATTCCTGGAGGGCGTCTTGTAGGAAACAGCTCTTGGACGGCTGTTCTCGGGACATCGTCGTCCAGGAGGCGCATTACGGAAGCAGACACGCACAAGATCGCGTCTCGGGCAGGGACCTTTCACCGGCAACAAGCGTGAGCAACCGCCTTCACAGGCCACCCACTCCGGCCGAGCCCTCAACCATGGGCGTCAGATCTTGGTCCGATGAAAGTTCCGAAAAGATCGAGACGGCGTCGGCCCACGCTGCCCCTGATACCGCGACCCGTACTTCGGCGACCCATACGGATGCTCAGCCGGAGAACTCAACCGGAACACACACAACTGCCCGATCTTCATCCCCGGCCACAGCTTGATCGGCAACGTGGCCACATTGGACAGCTCCAACGTCACATGTCCACTGAACCCCGGATCGATGAACCCCGCAGTCGAGTGAGTCAACAACCCAAGCCGCCCCAGCGAACTCTTCCCCTCCAACCGCGACGCCAGATGATCAGGCAAGCTGATCACCTCGTACGACGAGGCCAGCACGAACTCCCCGGGATGCAGAATGAACGGATCATCCCCCTCGGGCTCCACCATCCGCGTCAGATCCGGCTGCTCTACGGCCGGATCGATGTGCGGATACCGATGATTCTCGAACACCCGGAAGAACCGATCGAGCCGGACGTCGATGCTGGACGGTTGAATCATGTCCCGATCGAACGGATCAAGGGCGAGTCGCCCCGAGTCGATCTCGGCCAGGATGTCGCGGTCAGATAGCAGCACGCAGAGCAACCTACCGCGTGCCGGTGGGAAACTTGGGGGCACGGCTGGCTGATGTGGGCCGAGTTTCCGCTAGAGTGGTGGTCGCGGTTGCGGCCGATGCGGGTGTAGTTCAATGGCAGAACATCAGCTTCCCAAGCTGACAGCGCGGGTTCGATTCCCGTCACCCGCTCTCACGAGGAAAAGCCAGGTCAGGGATGGATTCCTGACCTGGCTTTGATCGTTTCTGAGGTGGCTTTCGATCTTCCGTGCCCGTTACGTGCCCGATCCGTCTTGATCTTGGTTTTTCAGGGCTTCCTCGGCGAGCTTGCCGAGAGCGTCGGCGATGGCCCGATCACGCTCCATCGCGGTGTGCTGGTAGATCAACGCGGCTCGGGTGGACGAGTGGCCCATGCGGGTCATGAGGTCTCGGAGAGTCGCGCCGGACTGGGCGGCGAGGGTGTTTCCGGTGTGACGGAGATCATGAAAGTGGAATCCGCTGAGCATCGCCTTCTTGAGCGCCGCCGTCCAGACGCGGGTGAAGTTCGCGCGCCGGAGCTTGGCACCCTTGGGGCCGACGAAGACGTGTCCGTGCTCGCCCTTCTCGGCGTACGTCTCCATGTGCGCTCGCAGATCGGGCAGCAGCGTCGCCGGGATGCTGACGAGACGCTTGCCCGCTTCCGACTTGGGCGGCCCGATGGTCACCGAGCCATCCTTGAGCTCGGTTGTGGTCCCGGCGATGCGGATCGTCCCCGCCTCCAGGTCGAGGTTCTTCCGCTGGAGCGCGGCCAGTTCACCCCACCGCAGGCTGGCGAAGGTCGCCAGCAGGATCAGCATGCGGAACCGCGGTTCGATGGCACCGGCCAGGGTGAAGACTTGCTTCATGGTCAGTACGGGCCGCTCGGGTGAGTCTTCCTTACCTGCCTTCTTGATCGTGCAGGGGTTGGCCTTGATCAACCCATCCTCCACAGCCGTGTTGAAGATGGCCTTCAGGAGCCGGTACGCCTTGGCCACGGTGATCGGTCCAACCCCGCCGTCCAGGAGTTGCTTGCGCCACTTCCGGATGTGAGCGACCTTGACCTCGCTCATGGCGCAGTTGCCGAAAGTCGGGACGAGGTGAATGCGAAAAAGTCCCTCGTAGAGCTGGACGGTCTTGGGACGCAGGCCCGGACGCTCGTCTATCCACGCCGCGCCGTACTCCTTGAAGCTGACCTTGCCGAGGTCCGGGTTCAGCCAGTCGCCGGCCAGAAGCTCGGCCTCCTTCTTGGTCAGCCAGATCTCGGCTTCCTTCTTGGTCGCGAAGGTGTGCGACGCGGTGCGGTCGACGCCGTCAGACCCCGGATATCTGGCCTGGAATCGCCCCGAGGGGAGTTTCCGAACGCGCCCGAATCGACGCTTACTCATGCCGCGCTCCATGTATGGGTGGTGATGGGGTGGACGAGTCCCGCCGCGATGAAGTCGTTGAGCGCGGATTCGGGGATGCGAACCTTGCGCCCAAGGCGGACGAAGGTGATCCGGCGTTCTTCGATGAGCCGCCGGGGGAACCGCTCGCTGGTGCCGAGCCGTTCGGCGACCTGGGCCACCGACAGGAGGCGGTCAGCCGCTCGCTTGGATGAGTTGGTCACGCTGCTCTCCCTTCGGTTGCCGAAAGATCTTGTCCGTCTGCTTGGGCTTGGAGTTGGTCCATGTGGGCTCGCCAGCGTTGGCGTTCGTGGACGGATCGGAGGAGGCGTACGGCCAGCGGCGGCACGTTGGCGTCGCCGGTCGGGATGGGTTGCCAGACGTAGCGGTGTGGGTCGGTGGGCTCGTCTGCGACGCCGAGGGCTTCCAGGACCCAGGTGCGGCGGTCCTGCTTGTGTTCGGCCAGGGTCTTGTTCGACCACTTACGGGAGACCAGGACGCGGCGTCCGGCGTAGCCGAGGTGTTCGGGCTTGTGGGCCTTGCCCTTGCAGCGTCCGGGCGTCATGCCGGGCTTGGCGTTCTTGGGCTGGATGCCGTAGCGGAGCCAGTTGGGGCAGGTCGGTGAGCAGGGCTCGAAGCGCAGGGCCTCGACCATCCGGGCGGCGTGGTCGCGCCGGGCCTGGTCGTCGGTGTCGAGGGCGTCGCCGAGTGACTTGGTGAGGTACTTGGACAGGTAGCGGATGCACTGGTCGGCGTCAGGGGTGCCTGCGAGGACGCCTTGGACGTCGATCTGTGTGCCGAAGCGGATGACGTGCTGTGGTTCGGCGTCGTTGTCCTGGTCGAGGGCCTGTTCCCAGGTGGGCAGGAGCTCGCCGGTTGCCGGGTCGAGGTAGCCGGCGCCTTGGTGCCAGAGCGGTAGGTGTTCGCCGTCGAACACGACCTGATCAACCGGAGGCCACCACACCTGGTGGTAGGTGGCGGCGGCGATCTGCTTCATCTCGGTGCGGGGCAAGGTCCCGCGGAGGGCCATGTGGAGATGAGGCGCGAGCCGCTTCTGTGGCTCTACCGAAGCGAAGTACTGGACGTCGTAGCCCGCCACGCGGCGAAGGTTCTGCACGAAGCGATCGACGAGCTTGGAGAAGTGCAGGGCGTCTCGGGCGGCGCGGGCGTAGTCGTAGTTGTCGGGATCGACGGGGACGCCGTCGCGGACCTTGCCGTAGCTCGGCAGGGTGAGGGTGGCGAACAGCGAAGGCCGGTAGGTCTTGCCGTCGTTGCTGGTGAAGGTCCGGCCAAGGGTTGTGTTCGTCATCTTGCGCTTGGGCAGGTCGGGTGCGTCCTGGCGGCGTTTGGTGGAGCGGCTGCGCTTGCCTGTCGTACGGCCGAGCACGTTCCCGCGCATGCCCGCCTGGTTGATCTCCTCGTCGATGCCGACGATGGCCGCGTCCAGGTCGGCGGTGTCCTGGCCGGAGGCGTCGGCGTGGTCTCGCGCCGCTTGGATGTCGGCGCGGAACTCCACCAGCCAGCCCTGATCGTCGGTGGCCTCGTGAGGCGTGATGGCGGGTTCGGTGTCGAGGTGCCAGCCCTCGCGGCATTGGGCCATGCGCAGGTGCCGGTTGCGCTTGGCGCAGGGTGGGCACTTGCTGTCGAGCGTCGCGCCGCACGGCACGTCGATGATCTCTGTCGTGCCGGTGGTCAGGTCGAGGCGCTTGAGGGGGATGGGCTGGATGCACACCCCGTAGCGCTTGGCGACTTCCACGACGACGTCCCGTGCCATGGGCATCGCCAGCCGTACCGCTCGGGGGAGGGCGCGGTCGTTCGGGTTGGTCACACGGTCCTCCTCTCGTCGGCGACGTCGGTGACGTTGAGCGCCGTCTGGCGGCACTCTCGGCAAGTGGTGAAGGCGCGAACGGTGTCGAGCCAGAGCGTGTTGAGGGCGCCGCAGGTGGAGCACCGCAGGCCATCGAGGAAGTGGGCGAGTGTCATCGGCCCTCACCGCCGAACTCGTCAGCCATGGCGCGGATGTCGGTGTCGGACACGTAGGCCGCGCGTACGCGTACCGGATCGGGAGAGGTCTCAAGCCGGACGTACGCGATCCCTGCTCCGAGCTCGGGAATCGGTGAGATGTGGTCGGCGAGTGCGCCGCGATCTCGTGCGCCGTCGCCAAGGACCATGTCCACCTGTTCGGACTCGTCGAGTCGAAGGGCGATCTTGTCGGGGAACAGATTCCGGATGTTCATGACCTCCTTGCGTGGGTCTTGGAGGGCGGCCATGACGCCGATGCCGACGGCGCGGCCCTGGGTGGTGAGCGCGGCCAGGGCTGCGGAGATGCGTTGCCGTAGGTGCTTGTCGGACTGGTAGGCGGTCAGGAAGGCCACTTCGTCGACGAGCACCAGGACGAACGGGTCGTCGACGGTCGGCGTATGTGAACGCTGGACTCCGGCGAAGCGAGCGGCACGCTTCTGCATGACGGAGACGACCTCGTCGAGCAGGTCAGCACAGTCGGCGGGATCGGCGGCGTAGCGGGTGCCGAACAGGGCGCGGCCGTAGGACAGCTCCATCAGCTTGGGATCCAGCGCCCACAGCTCGACCAGGCCCGCTCGTACGGCGGGGAGGAGGGCGCGGATGGTGGACCACAGGAAGGAGCCCTTGCCTGCCCCGGTGGCTCCCGCGATGAGGACGTGTGTGCCGTGCACCTTGAGTCGCAGCGGTCGTCCGTCCTCTTGCTTGCCGATCTCGACCGGTCCGACCGTTGCCGTGTCCGGGATGGGTAGCGCCGGGATAGGGACGGCGAGCGGATCGTGTCGGGGGAAGGTGAGGACGAGGCGTCCGGCTTTCGACAGGGCGACGCGGCAGGACTGGGAGCCGAAGCCCTGGGCCAGGTGGTCGATGCGGTCGGTCCAGTCCTTGACCGGCTGGCCTTTGAGCATGCGGACGGTGATCCGGTCGGACCAGCCGTCGCAATCGAGGCGAACGAGCCGGGGCAGGTAGTCGCGGCCCCGGAGGTGCTTGCCGAGGCCGGAGACGACCATGATGGGTTGCCAGTGTCGCCGGTAGACCCAGATGAGCCGCCACCAGGCCAGCAGCCGCCAGCCGACCAGTCGGGCGAAGGTGACCCGATCGAGGCAGGCCCAGGCGGCAAGAGCCAGGCCGAGGAGGCCAACGACGGAGGCGGCGAGCTGCCAGCCGTACAGGGCCCAGATGACCCCGGGAAGGACGGTCACGGTCACCGCGACGGGATGGCGCCAGAGGAGCCGGACGAGTCCAGTGAGGAGCCGTCCGGCGAAGATGATAATGGTGAGGATGGCGGGCGTGGTGACGACGGCCGGGCGGAAGACGATCGCAGTGTCCGGCGTGGTGGTGACGAGGTTGCGCGCCTCGTCGCCAGGCAGTTTCTTGAACACTAGGCTGAACTCCTCTCATGATTCGCGTCAGGGGAGATGAGGGGCCGCCGGAAGGACCAGTTCCAGCGGCCCCGCTTATGTGTCAGGCCGCCGCCGTGTTCTGCTCGGCGTGCAGGCGCTCGCAGTCGGCCAGGTAGCCGGACGCGGCGGTGAGCAACTGGTAGGCGAACCGCAGGTGCTCGTCAGTGATCTGGGTGTTGCTGGACGTTCCGATGGAGACCTGAGCGGCTCCGTAGCCGATGCGGATGAAGGCTTGGGCGTCGCTGCCCTTGGCGGGGTAGTACTCGACGTCGGCCAGCGCGTCGGGGTAGATCGACACCCCGATGTGGGGCTGCTCGTTCGCGTGGATGTGGATGGTGGTGTAGCTGTAGCCGTTCATGCTGCGGCCTCCTTGCCGGTGGGCTTGACGTTGGTGCGGGGTGCGAGCATCTGTCGCGCCTTGATCGAGTAGGCGAGGCGTCCCGCGCCGTTGACGTAGGGCGTGATGGTCAAACCGTCGAACTCGACGGGTGTGATCGGCAGTCCGGCGACGGGTGCCGGGGCAACCGGCTGGACCGCGCTGAGGATCTTGACCGCCACGGTCTTCTGTGCCGCCTTGAGCGACGGGTCGGCGTCCATGACGGGGATCTGCCAGACGGGTTCGCCGGTGTTCTTGTCGCGGGACTGGACGAAGCGTCCGTTGGTGGATGCTTCGAAGTCCTTGACCGGCTCGACCTCGCCGACGGCGTAGCAGCCGTGCGGGAAGACCTGGGCGAACGAGACGGGGATGGGTCCTTGAATAGCCATGTTCTGACTCCTCTTAGCTGGTCAGCCATCTTGACTGGCCAAGTTGTAGCTCTATTAAGCACGAAGCCCACTTGGCCAGTCAAGTAGGCCAAGTGGGCTTCGTGGGTAAAGTTTGCCGCTACCGGATTGGGTAAGCGTCTTCCAGCTCGTGACGATCCCCGGGTAGTACGGATTCGACGACGACCCAGGGCTTGCCGGTGGCATCGCACGCCACCGCGTAGACGGCCAGGAGTGCGTCCGAGCCCTTCACTTCAAGGAGCTTCGACTCCTCTTTGGTGGGGTTACGAGCGGTGATGTGCTCGATGATGTGATCGAGCGTGATGCCGGCTGTTGACTCCACGTAGCGGCGTATGCCCTGGGTGAGGTCGGCCGACTCGGTCAGCGGCGTACCGTCAGCCACCTCCACCGGTACCCACGTCGAAGAGATCTCGGTCGGCTCGTTGTCATGCTGGACAAGCGAGCGACGCAAGACGACGGGTGACTGTGGCTTGATGCCGAGGTAGGCCGCGATGCGGTTCGGCGCCTCCACCTGATCGGCGGCGAGGAGGCGGTTGGAGACCTGGACCTCGCGCCGGTCCAGCAGTTCCCGTCCTGGCCGGGCTTGCTGGTTGGTGGGCATGGTCGGGCGGCCGCGTACGAAGCGGCCCTTGCCTTGGTGGGTGGCTATCCAGCCTTGATCGCGCAGGACTCCGAGGGCTTTGACGACGGTGGGGCGAGCCATCCCGAATTCGGCCATTAACGTGTGTTCGCTGGGCAGCAGGGAGCCGGGCGGGTACTCGCCCGAGTCGATGCGCCGCTCCAACTCCGCGATCAGTTGCGCGTACTTCGGAGGCGTGTATTCAAACGACATCAGAGCCTCACATTCAGCATGCCTGTCTAGCCAAGCAGGCTAGCAGTCCATGCTGCCTATGCGGACCCCCTTCTCGGCCAGGAAGGCATAACCACGGCATGACGGCGCGGCCCCCTGGGAAGAACCACGCCGCCACGCCCGCTCAGAGCACTCGGCCAGACAGCAGCGACACCCACATCTCGCCCGCCTCGTCGAGTGCCAACGGGTAGGTCTCGCGGACTTCCGCCCTGGCCGCCTGCGTGGTCGTGCGCCGGATGAACGCCCCGCCGCTGGCGTAGCAGAGCTCATAGGCGGTGTCGCGGCAGTAACAAGTCCAGGCGATCACTCGGACTCGCCCGCTAGACCATGCGGGCAGCCAGTCCAGCCTGTGGACGTCCCGCTTCGGAGCGGTGACGTGCGGGCTGACGCAGTCCATGATGATCTCCATTACGCGGCCCTCCTCCTGCCAACGCCCGAGCATTCAAAGCAGGTGACCTTCACCGGGGCGACAGCCACGCCGTCAATGCGGCACTCACTGTTGGCACGGCTCTTGCGCACCCAGCGCCAGCCCTTCGCGCGGCAGGCCCGGCACCTCTCACTCGTCGGCTCATCGTTGGCGTTCATGGATCAAGGGTCTTCAGCTGCGGTTATCGGTCCCATCCCGAGCCGTGATCCTCAGGCCAGATGTGCGGTATCCCTTGACGGGATGACTCCGAGCCGTGAGCGTGTAGTTACCGGCAGTCCAAGGACGCAAGGGGAAACGGCAGATGCCCGCAGAAGCGGCCCAACCGGTCGCCATACCGGCTGACCTCTGGCAACGCCCCGAAATGCTCCACGCACTCCGAAATCGCGACATCGGCCATCTCTTCCGGCTTGTCCGCCAGTTCGCCGGGGTGAGTCAGACCCGCATGGGCGTCGCGGTCGGCCTCAGCCAGGGCAAAGTCAGCGAAATCATGAAGGGCAGTGTCCAGGTCACCTCACTGGACGTCTTCGAGCGCGTCGCCGACGGTCTGCATATGCCCGACGCCGCTCGGATGAGTCTCGGCTTGGCGCCGCATGTCGTCACCGGCGTCCCGGTTCCGCGTACACCCATCCTGGCGGGGGATGGGACACCAACAAGTGCGCTGCCTAGCGTGGAACAAGTTGTCGTCGGCCCGCGTCAGCAGGACGCCCCTCAAGACGTAGATGTGCTCACGCTGGCCTGGATAGTCGGAAGGCTGGACGCACACGTGGACCGTCGAACCATGCTCATCCTCGCCGCAGGCATGACCGCCGAAGCCGCAGCTTCCATCGCTGACCCGTGGGAGCGCCTGACCCGGGCTCTGAGTGGACCGCAGGCTCTCGACGAGGACACCGTCGAGCGCCTCGAAGCTCGTACCATCGGCTTCCACCGCTTGGAGTACACGCTCCCTGCCCGGTCCATCTACCAGGGCTTGACCAGTCACATCAACGAGCTCAGCAACCTCCTGCAGAACAGCCCGCCTGACCGCTTCCGCCGCCGCCTGGCTGCCACCGCGGGGGAAGCTGCCACCCTCGCCTCCTGGCTCGCATGGGACCTCAAACAGCCTGCCCAATCCGCCTCGTTCGACCGCGTGTCGGCGCTGGCCGCTAAGGAGAGCGGGCATCCCGTCATCCAGGCATGCACCTACGCCTACAAGTCTTACGCCGTCGAGGGAAACGCCGCCTTGCAGTTGGTACGGCAGGCGCAGCAGTTCATTCCCGCCCAGGGCGACGACGCGACGCGAGCATGGCTGCTCAGCCGAGAAGCCGAAGAACTGGCCGCTCTCGGTGACCGTCACGCCGTTCAACTGCTGCACCAGGCCGAGGAGACGTACAGCGGCGCAAGGCCTCACCGCGAACGCGCCTGGACCCGTTTCCTTGACCCGGGTCGCATGGCCGCCTTCCAGCTCTCCACCTACGTTCGACTCGGCGACGAGCGCCGCGTCATCGACGCCGGCCAGACCGCCCTCAGCTCCATCGCCCAAGACGCCCACCCCAAGCGAGCAGTCGTCATCTACACCGACGTAGCCCAAGCACAGTTCCAACTCGGCGACATCACCGAGGGACTCACCTACGCTCGCCGAGCTCTGGAGTCGGCGCAGCGCAGCGAGTCAACCTGGGCCCTCCAGCACCTCGCCGCCATCGAGAAGACCCTTGCCGCCCAGAAGGACCAGGCCGCCCGCGAACTACTCGGCGACCTCACCTCTACACGCCGGACTCTGGGCTCGTCTCCCGCCTGATCCACTCCAGATAGTCCGCCGTCCCTGCCACCAGCGGAACGGCGACGATCTCGGGGACTTCGTAGGAGTGCAACTCCTGAACGTAGGCGGCCAAGTCCTCGAAACGCTCCATGGTCGTCTTCATCAGCAACAGCCACTCGTCGGCTCGCTGCACCTCACCGCCCCACCAATAGGTCGAGACGATTGGCGCCACCACCTGAGCCGTCGCAGCCAGCCGACGCCCCACAACTGCCGAACACATCTGGTCCGCCAGCGCACGGCTATCCACTGTCACATGAACCTCTATGCAGTCGGTCACGCCGCTCACACTGCCGAATTGTTCTCATAGGTATCAAGGGCGGCGCTGCGCGCCGCCTCGCGGCCCTCCTGCCGCTCGGCGGCCGGGCGTGCGGCCTGGGGGCCGGTCCCGGCCGCCGACGGCTCGGGCCGCGCTCTATGCAAGGTCGCCAGTCCTTACACGTTGGTGAAGGTCAGGTCCATATCCGACACTCCAACGGATGGCTTTCGGCTCCTTCGGCGAACCCGCTGCCGTCGAATCTCGTCCCGGACGCCCATCCAACGAGCCACTCCGTCATGGTCTCCTGGATCGGTGGCTCCTGATCTGCATGGCGCGGGACCACGATGCATGGCCACTCTTCTGGCTCCCCAATCGTCAGCCAGCCGATCTCATCGCCGTCAATGGTGCTTCCCCAGGGAAAAAACCCACCCGGTTCCGGCCACATAGCCAACGGATGGTATTCGGGAAAATCCTCACGGAGATCCCTGTAATCGTCACCCCAGTGCGCCGCCTGTACGCGATATTCCTTCGGCAAGGCTCGGGGATCATGGACGCTGAGCCATCGGGCGAACTCGCAGCGTCCGTAGCGTTCGATGAAAGCCACATAGTCAGCAGGAAGCCGAAGCCCGAAGTCGGAAAACACGTCATTCCACTCATCGGTCCCGAAGGCCGGAACGGGAGGGGGAGGGACAACGGCGATGAGCTGCTCAAGGGCGCTGAAAACGCGATCCATGGCGGCGACTGTAGCGAGCAGCTCCGACAATGGGCCTCCGGCGGGGGCACTCTGGCTCCGGGATGATCGCCGTGCCGGGGGTGAGTCCGTAAGTGGCTGGGGTGGAAGCCTGATCATCCCGCCCGCCATCGACCCGGGACAAGCCGAGCAGGCCAGGGCCACGGGGCCAAGGTCGTTCCTCCAGTTGGGGGCTCCACCTTGTCCCCGTGGCCCTGGCCCGCTTCCCCTTCGGGCGGGTCGACGGCAGACGGGATGATCAGTCGGGCGGAGGCTTGCGCAGGTGCGCACATCCCAGAAACCCTACCGTCATGCTCACCGTACGGCAGCTCCTCAACTACCTCGAAGGTCTACCCCACGACACTCCCGTAGTGATCGACGTCCGCCCTGGCGATGAGTACGTGCTGGTCGAAGACATCACCACTACCGACGAAGGCCAGGCAGGAAGCCATACACCCACGGGCGTCGAGTTGGCGACGCGCAGAGTCCAGCAAGACGCGATCCAACGAGAGCTTGGTGAACTGCGCGCGGCACTCTGCTACACCCTGGGCAAGTTCCATAGGGAACCAGGCCCGCAAGGATTGACGATCATCTCGGTACTGTCCGACCAGGAGATCTTCAACGAGATCCACAGACTCCGCACGATCGCCGAGTCCGTCGAGAAGCAGAGCTCAGGCCTCTGATCGCCGTGCCATTAGCGTGCCATTAGCCAGGGTGACGAGGGGTCAACCACGGTCACTCACGACCGGCCCGAGAACGGCGCTGATCAGGCAACCCCTGCTCCCATGCCAATGATCCCTGCAATTCCCAAGCTGACCGCGCGGCACTGCCCCTCCGCTGTACCAAGCGACAATGCAGCTGCTCCTAGAACCCTTCGAGGTCGTCACACTCAGCCCTTTCAAGCGCCTTCCCATGCCCACACAACCACAAGGGCTGCAGGCTTGGCTGATTTCTTCCTAATCTCCTCCTGAATCTCAGGTTCATTTTCCACTTCGACAGGGTCAAATGGGCGCACAACCAGCTGATCACTTCCCCACTTTGGTGACTCCATCGTTACCGAAGTCGGCAGGTTGGTGCGCAATATTTTCCAGCCGCGTCTACCCAAAAGATCGATGGCCCTGTTGACCGACTCGGGGCCGCTCTTGCCGCCGGCATCGATCACAAACATAGTGATGATATCGTTCGTATCTTCCCAGATTCCTTCAGAGGTCGACTCGCCTATTACCTTTCCGACGCTGCGCACCTCATCAAGGACCGCCGGATCAACCTGCGATGTTGTATATCCGCACCCCGACATGAGCAGGGAAGCGGTAAGAAGAATTGCGAAATTTCTACGAACTAAGCGTGCTCGCCTTCGGCGTGGGCAGGCATGGGACGACATGGCCATGAGGGACCTCGGTCTCAGGAGATCACGGATGACTGCGGGGACGGCCCGATCATTTCGTTGAGCGTCGAGTTGAGACAAGCCCCACGTAGGTCAGCACCTAAGGGCAGGACTGTTCGTGCTGTGTCTCGCACTCCGACCACATGGCGACAGGGGCTTCAGACTTGGCTGCGGCACACTCGTTGCGTGCCCGTTGCGTGCCCGTTCGTAGAGCGATCAGCGGGGAGTCACGGGGACTCACGGTCTCTCGACCGGCATATGCCCAGGTCAGCGTTTCCCCAGCTCAGAACCCATGATCTTGAAAGACTTCCCAAGCTGACAGCGCGGGTTCGATTCCCGTCACCCGCTCTTACGACGAAAGCCCAGGTCGGAAATGGTGTCCGAAGCCTGGGCTTTGATCTGGTTGTGCCTTGCGACGCGCTGGTCATCGTGGCGAGCGTGTTACCGGTATGACGAAGATCGTGGACGTGAATTGCCGGGACGTTCGCCTTCTTGATCGCCTTGGCCCAGATCTTCGTGAAGGCGCTACGTCGGAGGTGAGCGCCGTGCTCGCCGGCGAAGGCCAGGCCATCAGGTTTGGCCTGGCTGAAGCGCCGAAGGTGCCCACGCCAGGTCGCTGATGATGACCTCCGGCAGCGACACGACCCGCACGCCCGCATCGGTCTTGGGGCGTCCCGTCACGAGCTCGCCCGTCTTCATCTCGGAGACCGATTCCTCGATCCTGACCCTCCGCGCGTCGAGGTCAAGGGTGTGCCGCCGCAGAGCCGTCGGCTCAACCCACCTCGGACTGCCGAAAGTGGCGAGGAGCACCAGGGCGCGGAAGCGAGGCGGCACGGCTGAAGCAAGCGCGAACACCTGGGCACGGTCAGCACGGGCCGTTCCTCCGGTCGCTCCACCCCAGCATTCCTGATCTTGCGCGGATCCTTCTTGCTCAGCTCGCCCTCAACGGCGGTGTTGAGGACGCCACGCAGTAGGCGATATGCCTTGGCCGACGTCAAGGGCGGCGCTCCGCGCCGCCGCGCGGCCCGCGCACGCCCGCACTGATCCACATGACCCTAGTCAGGACCACTTCTGGTAGTTGGTTCCGTTGCAGTCTCTGAGTTTGACGCCTAGAGAGACGCTCGCGGCGAGGCACTTACCGTTCTGCAGATTCGGAACAGCGCCCGAATCGTACGTGTACCACCGCTGGTACAAGTTTCCCCTGCAGTCGACGAGTCTGATGCCCTTCTCGACGCTCCCGTCGAGGCACTTGCGGCTCTGCACGTGAACGATGGTCACACCATTCATCGTCGACTCCGTGTACCACCTCTGGTAGTCGGTTCCGTTGCAGTCTCGAAGTTTGACACCTAGGGAGACGCTCGCAGCGAGGCACTTACCGCTCTGCACGTGCTTAATTTCCGGGAACGAGACCTTACCGGACAGCTGCGACGATCCCGATTGCCGTTCGGCGGCGGCTGGTGTGGCGACAGTCATGGTGAGCACAGCTGCCGCCACAGCTGCTGCTTGGATAATGACACGGGAATCCATCGTTCTCCTTGGGACATCGCGGCGATTTTGGATGCTGCCGGTTGGGCAGCAAGAAACGCCCGTCACATGCGGGTTGTTGACACGGCCAACGCTAGCGAGGGGCGGTATATCGCGGGTATGGCAGTGATCCGGGCAAGGCCAGGCCGGACACCCGCCTCGTCGACCTCGACCACGCTCAACCGCTACACGCACGCGTCGCCCGAGGGCCTGTAGTGCCGAGTCGACAATCGCCTCTGGAGTGGATCTCCAGCTAAGGGATGGGGAAGTGCTCAAGGTCGGCGGGTCCTAATAGGGCCGAGGCGGGCGGGGTGCGCAGTGCGCTTCAATCCCAGGTCGGAGAGCTGATCCTCGTGCCAGATGCGTGCCAGGCGGACGGCAGGTCAAGGTCATTCAGGGCCACTCATGGCCACTCGTCGCGGTCTGACCAGGACCCCCGTTCTCCCCGCTCAGGACAGTAGCCGGTTCCCAAGCTGACAGCGCGGGTTCGATTCCCGTCACCCGCTCCACGTATGGAAGCCCAGGTAGACCGGTGGATTCGGTGCTTGGACTTTGATCTTGCCGGGCTCGTGTCAGTACGCGGGTCGGTCACACGGCATCAGAGCCTTCGTCGTTAGAGAACCTGCGGCGAATGACGGTCCAGGACATAAGAGATGACCGTTTCGGCGGGCCTTCCGAGCACTCGCTCCAGATCAGGGGTCTGCTGTTCCAACGCGCCCGCGCGCACCTGGGCAGAGAGCCAGCTCATGGGGCCTGGGCCGGCGTCCGGCACCTCGCGGTAGGTCACTCCCAGCGCCTTGGCTACCTCGGGATAGCTCCACAGAGGCCCGGTGAAGTCGTAGGCCTGGCCCAAGTGCCCCTCACCCGTCAGCACGTTCGCTGCCGCCTCGGCTAAGTCCGACCGGAACGCCGTGTTCAGGCTGCGGCCTCCGGTGCTGCTGGTGATTTCTCCGCCGGAGATTTGCGGGACGAACGCGTCGCTGTAGAAGGGATGGCGCAACAGTGTGTGCGGCAGACCGCTGTCAAGGATGGCCTGTTCGGTGGCGTGATAGGCCTCAGTCATGCCGGTGGCGACGCCACCGGCTCCCAGGAAGCTGGTGAAGACGATGACACCGACGCCGACGTCTTTGGCGGCGGCCACGGCGGCCAGGTGCTGCCTGATCCTGCGGGCGGAATCCAGTTCCGGGGAGGAGATCAGAAAGAGACGGCCGGCCCCGTCGAAGGCCTCACGCAAACTTGCCGGGTCGTCGTAGTCACCGCGCCGTATTGGAACGCCTTCGGGAGCCCGTTCGGGATCACGCACCACGGCTACCACCTCCGCCCGGGTACGCAAATGGCTGATGACGAGGCGGCCGAGTGCACCGGAAGCGGCTGAAATTGCGATCACTGAAAAGACTCCCTTTGTGAACAGTCGCACCAGTGAACTCCCGCCGAGTGACGCTGCGCCACTCATTTCCGGCCAGCCTCGGCTATGCCAGGGGCGCTCAGCTCTGAAGCCAGCGAGAAGCCGGCCGTGCAGTTGGCTGCCGCTTCGCAGAGGGCGACGCCCTCGCAGACTGCCCTCAGCTCCGTACCATGGTCGCCGAGCCTGTCGAAGAGAGCAGTTCAGCGTCCTGATCGTTGGGCCATTAGCGGGCCATTATCCAGGGTGACGAAGGGTCAACCACGGCCACTCACGATCGGCCCGACACCCAGCTCAGCCGCCCTGCCTGGCGTACTCGATGCAGTTCCCAAGCTGACAGCGCGGGTTCGATTCCCGTCACCCGCTCCACATTCGAAAGCCCAGGTAGACCGATGCACTCGGTTCCTGGGCTTTGATCTTGTCTAGGGTTGTTGATCTCTGCGTGCCATTAACGTGCCATTAGGTCTGCGATCAGCTGACCGGGGCGAGCACATCAGGCGGGTCGTCGTCGCCGTCTTCGCGTGCCCGTTCGTGCCCGATCAAGTGCTTGTCGATCGCTTCCGTGATCACCTTGTCGGCACCTCTGACGGCGTGCTGGTAGATCATCGCGGCTCTGACGTTGTCGTGACCCATCCTGGCCATCAGGTCCTTGAGCCCCGCCCCGGACTCTGCGGCGATCATGTTTTCGGTGTGGCGGAGATCATGGAAGTGCAGACCAGGAAGGCCGAGCGCGCGTACGGCCTCGGTCCATCCGGACAGCTTGTTGAAGCCGCTCCGCCGCATCGGACCGCCCTTGATGCCCGCGAACACGAGAGCGCTGTGTTCCGGCTGGACAAAGATCTGCAAGTGTTTCCGGAGTGCCGGGATGATCGCCTGCGGGATGCCGACCACACGCCGGCCAGCCTTGGATTTCGGCGGCCCGATCACCAACTCACCCGTGGAGCGCTCGACGTATGCGGCCTTGATCCGCACCGTTCCGGCGTCGAGGTCGATGTCACTGCGGGTCAGCGCGGTGATCTCACCCCATCGCAGGCTCGCGAAGGTGGCCAGCAGGACGAAGGCCCGGAAGCGCCGGCTGTGGGTGCCGTCGGCCTGGCCTTTGTCGAGCATCTTCCAAAGAGCCTGCTCGGCCGCTGCTCGTGTGGTGAAGACCTCGGGATGAGTTCGCATCTCGCCATGCCGCTGGAACCGGAGCCGGTACGCCTTGCCGGACTTCCGGATGTTGCCGATAGGGCGACGCCCGATCGCATCGGCCAGGGCGAAGACCTGAGACACGGTGAGGACGGGCCGTTCCTCTGCCTTCTCGTCACCGGCCCCGCGGATCCTGCACGGGTTGCGCGAGATGATCCGGTCGTCTTCAGCGGCGGTCATCAAGACGGCGCGCAGCAGCCGGTAAGCCTTGGCCGCCATGCTGACCGAGACACCCTTGCTCAGAAGATCAGCACGCCACTGTCGAATCGTCGCCGTCGAGAGCTTCCCGAGGGGGACCGCGCCGAGATACGGGGTGATGTGCTGCTTGAGCAGCCAGCGGTACAGGTCCACCGTCCTGGGCCGGAGGCCGGGGCGCTGGTCGATCCAGATTGCCGAATACTCAGCGAGCTTGATCTTGCTCCGCTCCGGATCCGGCAAGGATCTCAGGGCTGCTGCGGAGCTTGTCAGCTCAAGTCCTTCTGCGCAGACCTGGGCGTCATGCTGGCGAGTGGCTGGGCGTGTAGACCAGGTCGACCCATTCCCGCTTGGCTTTCGCCGTAAAGCTCGCCAGCACACGGGTGATCTCGCCGTTCAGGTCAATCACTACTGCCCGGGAGCCATTGTCGTCGCTAACCTCGACGGACAGGTGCTGATCGTCCCACCATCCGATCGCCGGCCCGTTCTCGTTGACGTGCTTAACCAGCTTGCCCGTTTTGAAGTCCCACAGGCAGAAGCGGTTCTCGGTGTACACGCACAGTGTGAGGAGTCGCTTGCCCGAGGGTGAGAACGAATCCGTGCCGTGCATGATGCCGATCTTGCGTAGCGTGCGAACTGTGTGCCCGTCCTGCCGGTACACACGGACGCCTGCGTACGGGTCCGAGATGCCAGCGACCAGATATTTGCCGTCCGGAGTCCACTGGAAGGTCGCATATTCGTGGACGCTGCGGACGGTGACGGCCTTCGAGGTGCCGGTGACGGGGTCAACGATGACGAAGCCGACCGTTTCGATCCCGTCCTTTTGGATGCTGAGGACGAGTTTGCGGCCATCACGCGTCCAGATAGGCCTGGTGGTGTTCAGCGGTTTCCGTACCGTACGGATGCGCTTGGCCCTGCCCGCGCTGTCGAAGATCACAACGGAGTTGTATGCCCCGGGAGAGGAGTAGGGCACGCCCGCGACCTTTCCACCTTTCGGCGCCGGTTGCAGCTCGCCATACCCTTTCCTCGCCATGAAGGTGTTCCCATCGGATGAGCGGAGATAGGCGGCGCGGCGCGATGACGACACCTCCTTGCTGAAGGCCGTCACCCTCCACGGATCGCCGTCCTGTTCATGGAGCACGACGCCGGCGTCGGGCACGTCGATGTCGGCGCCGATGAGTTGCTGGGCGGATGCGGGAGCGGTGGTGACCGTGGACAGGAGCAGGCTCACGGATAGCGCACCACGTAACAGAAGGGAGTTGATCACGATGGCAGCATAGAGCGAGATCGTGATCTGCGAAGGCGTCCAAGTTAGTCTCGCGCTGTCCTTGCCGTGATCCATCGAGATCTTATGGATTTGGCGGAGAAACGCCGAGCAGAGAATAAGGACCGCTATGGGAACGAGGTATCGCATCGAAGATCTGGAGTATGCGCGGAAGCCTGACCAAGGGTAGCCATCGCCACGGTGCCTTTGCCGGTGGCGGCAATCGCAGCCACCAAAGGTTTGCTCCACTTTTAATCCGCAGGCTGTGGGAGCCACCTCGGAAGCCACCGGGGCGAAGGATCTTAGATCGGGGCGGACGCATGCGGACGAGGGGACGCCGTCGAGCTGCACGGCGAATGAGTTCGAACGTTGGTGGAGATCGTTTGGGAACCTACGGATCAGAAGATGCGTGCCCGTTGCGTGCCCGTTCGGACGGCGATCAGCGGGGAGTCACGGGGACTCAGCGGCACTCGACTCACATACGCCCATGTCAGCGTATCCCCAGCTCAGAACATGTGATCTTGAACGGCTTCCCAAGCTGACAGCGCGGGTTCGATTCCCGTCACCCGCTCCAAGCACGAAAGCGCTGTCTGGCATGCCGGATCGCCTACTCCTCGAACCAGGCCACCAAGCGGACAGCATCGTCTCCGTGAACGTGCGCGAGCGTACGCATGACTGTCCATACTCCGTGCCAGAGGCTGTCGGGCGGCACGGCACGGCGGCGCGTGGCACGCTCAACACGGAAGATGGTGTCTCTGTCCCTCCACTCGGTGCCTTCATCCCACAGCACAGCAACCTGATAAGGGTCGACGGTCAAGGTATCCACGCCACTTACCCGAGCGAATCTGCGGCTCCATACCGAGCAGTAAACGAGTTCCAGGCTCTGATCGGGAAGCTGCCGGTACTGGGCTACGTTGGTCGGATGGAGCGCGGGTTCATCCCAGTCGATCGTGGTGACCTCATCCCAGTTCAACCACGTGACACCGAAGGCAGCTTCCCCCCATTCCGCCAAACCCGCTTTGGTGATCTCCGACGCATCCTGGGGGAGCCCGCGATCGGCCGCTATCGGTCGCCAGTGGCCTGAGCGGCGAACCCCGAAGAGACAATCGAAGGCTTCGTAGTCTCTACCCACCAACATCTTCACCGAGATAGCAGCAACCCAAGCGGTCTCCCCGACATCGAGTCCGGGAGTCCATGTACGGCATTCGATGAATCCATGGATGTCGGTTCCCATGCCGAGATCTTCTTGTCCGCGCAGAGGCGCTGTCCAACCCTTTGTGATCACGAGGCCGTAGGTGGGTGAGGTAGATGCTCGAGCAGAGCGAGCGGAGTGCGTGCGGGCCGCCAGGCCGTGCCCGCTGCGTGCCCGTTCGGACGGCGATCAATGGGCAGTCGCGGGGACTCACGGTCACTCGACCGGCATCGTCCCAGGTCCACGTTTCCCCTGGTCAGAAGCTGTGATCATGAAAGACTTCCCAAGCTGACAGCGCGGGTTCGATTCCCGTCACCCGCTCCATTTCGTACTGTGGCAGGCCCGGCTCTCGTGTGTGCGTGAGGGATGTCACCCTTCCTCTGTAGTCTCTTGAGGACAAGGAAGGGAGCGGGCATGACCGCACAACCGCAGGACTTCATCTCCGTCGGCGCGCCTCTGCCTGAGAAGAACCTGCGAGGCATCCGCGCCGCGCTGGTCGTCCCGGAAGATCGCGAGGCTTTCGACGCCGGGCTCAAGGCTGTACTCGACGAGGTCAGGGTGAGCCTGGATCTTGGAGCGCTGAACGCTTTCGTGCACCGCTGGTGGATCTCCGCGTGTGACACCGCAAAGGATCCCGAGGGGCGCCGTCAGATGCACGTCCGCGCCCAGCAGGCTCTGGCCGGCGAACCCGTTCCTCAGGGGAGGCCATGGCGGGAGATCCTTGCTGCTCGTGGGATCGATGTCTAGGTGTTCAAGCTCATCATCGATCCCGTAGCCGAGGAACAGATCGCTGCCCTACCTGATCATGCACTGCATCCGCTCGCGGATCTGTTCGCGCTGCTGGAGACCGCTCCTTGGAGTGGAGACCCGTACAACTCCAAGAACCCAAGGGCGAACATGCTTACGCACCCGTTCGGAGAACGTGGTCTCGCCACCTATGTGGTCCTGGACCGGCAGCACGAGGTCTACCTTGTTCGCATCGAATGGCCATAGGGGTCCGTGCCCGTTGCGTGCCCGTTCTCACAGCGATCAGCGGGGAATCACGGCAACTCACGGTCACTCGACCGGCATATGCCCAGGTCGGCGTTTCCCCTGCTCAGAGGACATGATCTTGAAAGGCTTCCCAAGCTGACAGCGCGGGTTCGATTCCCGTCACCCGCTCTTAGCGTGATAGTCCAGGTCGGATGCGAAACCTGAGACCTGGGCTTTTTGATCGCCTTAGCTCAGATCGTGGTGGAGGCGCTCCTCTTGAACTGGGCCCATGCTCGCTTACCAAGCCAACCCATCAGCCATCGGACATGTGATGGCGCTCCCAGATGCCGGCCTTCCTGCCCTTCACCCATACGGGCGGCGACCACATGCACGGTTCCTCCTTTTCTCCGATGGTGCTCACCGCGATCTCTGCCTCATCTTGCGGCGAGACCTCGAAGTAACCGTCATTGAACGGTTCGGCGAAGTCGCGGGCAATCGACTCCGCGAGCCACGACGCGGCTGAAACTCAAGGAGGTCCTGGCAGCCTGCCCGCACCTCGACGCCTTACACGGCCACATCAAGACCTTCGCGGAGATGATGACCGAACGCCAAGGCCACCGCCTCGACGCCTGGATCGACGCCGTCCGGGCTGACGACCTGCCCCACCTGCATTCCTTCGCCAACGGCCTCGAACGCGACCACGCCGCCGTCCTGAACGGACTCACGCTCCCTTACAGCTCAGGCGCTGTCGAGGGCAAAGTATGCAAGATCAAATTCTTGAAACGGCTCATGTTCGGCCGCGCCAACTACGACCTACTCAGAAAGATGGCACTGCTGAACTGAGCCGAGATCACCGACCGTGACCACTCCCCAGCAAATGCACCAGACCCCGGTGAATGGCCGGAGCCTTCGGCGCTATTTGGCCGGGCCGGGTTCAGGTGTGCCGGCGAGGTAGCGGTGCAGCGAGGTCTTGGGGATGCCGGTCTTGGTGGCGATGACGCCGAGGGAGTGGCCTTGGGCCTTGAGGAGTCGCGCGTATTCGACCTTGTCGTTTGGATGGGCCTGGGGTCGGCCGACGCGGCGGTTGTTGGCCTCGGCGACGGTGCGGGCGTGGGCGGCGCGTTCGGTGGTGAAGGTGCGTTCCATCTCGGCGAACAACGCCAAGAGGAGGAAGGCGATTCTGGCCATGCCCTCGTCGGCGGTGTTGATCGGGAGGGGGTCGGCCAGGGATCGCACCCCGATGCCGCGCTCGGACAGGTCGTGGACAAGGTTGAGGACCTCGCGCAGGTTGCGGCCGATCCGGTCCAGGGTGTGCACCACGATGGTGTCGCCGGGCCGGGCGTAGGCGAGCAGCTGGTTCAGACCATCGCGATCGACGGTGGTGCTCGTCTTCTTGTCGACGTAGGTCCGTTCGTCGCCGATGCCGATGGCGGCCAACGCGTCGAGTTGCCGTTCGAGGGACTGCTTGGTGGTGGAGACCCTGGCGTAGCCAAGTTCCAGACCTTGCTGGGGATGATCGATACCGCTGCCCATGCCCGGCAGAGTACCGAAATTCATCTCCGTACTCTATTTACGGAACGGCTGTTGTGGAACGACTTCCGGAACGGCAGTCGTCCACCGATGTCCGGTTTCCTGGCTGAGATGACGGACCTCGGCAAGGCGTTCCGGTTCCAAGGATGTGGAACGACGACGTGGTCGCGGTCGTTGTCGCGGAGGGCCAGGTGATGAAGGAGCTGGAGCGGTTCCTGCTGGATCGGGCAATGGAGCACGACTCGCCGACGCTGCTGTTCAATCTGGCGCGCGAGTATCTGATGGCGGCCAAGGTGATCCGGCCCGGCGCGCTGGTGTTGGCCAAGATGGTCGGCACCGCGCGTAAGGCGGCCTCTGATCTGACGTCGCAACTGGTGGCGCACCTGCTGACGGTGGAGGTTCGCTCCGATCTGGGGCGGATGCTGCTGGTGGATGCGGGGTTGGGGATGACCCGGCTGGAGTGGCTGGTCACGCTGACCCGGGGTGCTTCGGCGACCTCGGTGAAGACCGCGATCGACAAGCTGACCTGGTTGCGCGCGATCGACGCCCACTGCCCACCGGCGCCGACCGCCAGGCCGCCCTCAACAAGTTGACCGTGGACGAGTAGCGGGAGGCACGTCCGTTACCGCCATCCCGGTGATGAATGGACCACGGTGGGCTCCAACCTGTTCGGCATCCTTGTGGAGATCGACTCGTCGCCCATAGGAGCACATAAGGTCAGAGCGTGGATAGTTCGCTCTACGTTCTCGTCGAGGATCTGCACGGTGAGGGCGTCGAGAAGGTGCTCGACCGTGTGCGGGGATACGGCGTGGCCGGGATCACGGTCGGCGCCGTCCATCACGGGTCCAGCGACATCACCCCGCACGGGCGGTCCAAGCTGACCCTGCGGCACGACGGGGCACACTTCGACCTGCCTGACGACCTGTTCGCCGGGCTTCGGCTGGTGCCGCCGGCCGGTTACACCGACGCCTTCGACGGCCTGCTTGACGCCTGCCGCGCGCGCGGGCTGAAGCTGCACGGCCGGACGGTGTTCCTGCGCAACGGCACGCTCGGCGCCCAGCATCCCGACGTGATCGTGCGCAACTGCTTCGGCGACCGCGGCTACCCGACCGACCTGTGCCCGGCCCACCCCGATGTGCGGCAGTACGCTGTGGCCCTGGCCAGGTCGGTGGCCAGGCTCGGGGTGGACAGCGTTGTCGCCGAGGGACTGCACTACCGGCCGCTCAAGCCGGAGCGGTCGTTGGTACCGCTCGGGCCTATGGACGCCTACCTGATGGCCTTGTGCTTCTGCAACTTCTGCATGGCGCGCGCGTCCGATCTCGGCGTCAACGTCGACATGGCGCGCGAGGAGTGCGCGCGGATCGTCGGCGGCGTCCTCGACGGCGACCCGCCGGCCGAGGGCGAGGTGACCAGGGCCGCTCTGACCGCCTACGCGGGGCCCGACGTCGTCGACTACGCGCGCGCCCGCTGCGAGACCGTGACCTCGCTGGTCTCGCAGGTGGCGGACGCGGTGGCGAGCGAGGGTTCCAAGCTGGTCTTCGTCGACCCGACGGGCGCGGTGAAGGGCTACCGGGACGGCCTGCCCTCACCAGTGCTGGCCGCGCACGACGCCTGGCAGCTCGGCGTCGACCCGGTCGCGCTGAGCGACCTCGTGCCCTCCTTCGCCGTACTCGCCTACGCGCGCGACGCCGCCCGGGTGGCCGACGACGTGGGCGCCTACCTGCGTTCGGTGGGCAAGGACCGGGAGGTGCGGGCGGTGCTGCGCCCCGGCTACCCCGACAGCGACTCGGCCGACCGGCTGACCGCCAAGGTGCGCGGCGCCCAGGCGGCTGGCGCGCAAGCCATCGACTTCTACTCCTACGGCCTGGCCAGCAGCCCCGTGCTCGACCGCATCCCGCACGCGCTCAGCTGACTCCGCGTGCCGAGAGGCGGTGGCGTCCGCGAAACCATGGAAACGCTTTGCCCTCCGTCCGCCGCCGTGGCGTTCGGTGCGCAACTGCTCCAGCTCGGCACGCAACTCCATGAGCTGCCCTTCCCGGACCGCGCGCTGCTCCTACAGCTCATCCCGGGTTCCGGTGAGCTCGACCGCCAGGCCCTCACAGGCGGCGCGTTCGAGCGCCTGGCGGGCGTCCGCCTGGCCCTGCTCGGCGCGGGCCTGCGCAACCTGTGCGGCCCGGAGGTCGCGGGCGGCCTGGTCCTGGGTGGTGCGGATTGTGTCGGCGGCCACCGTCTTGGCCTGTTCGGCTACGGCGCGGTCCGCCGCGGCGTCGGCCTGAGCCTGGTGGCCGTCGGCGTTCGCTTGCCGCTGGATCCGGTCGGCCTCCTCGCGGGCCTGGTGCACGTCCGCCTCGGCCTGAGCCGCGGTGTCCCTGGCCAGCGCGTTCGCGTGTGCGATCTGCTGCTCGGCCTCTTCACGGGGCCTGGCGCACGTCCGCTGATGAACTCGGCCCCCTTGGAGCGGCGGTAGGACAGCGGTGTCGGCGGTTCAGGCCCGCGTCGATGGTCGTATGCGGGCGTCGGGCATGTCGCCGGTGGCAGGCCAACGCCTGCCGCCTTCCCAGTAGGACTGGACTTCGTCCAGGGAGCGGCCCTTGGTCTCCGGTGCCAGGAAGTGCACGAAGAGCCAGGCCAGGGTGGTGATGGTCAGGAGGATGAGAAAGGTCAGCATGCCGCCGACGGCGTTGAGCAGGTCGAGGAAGAACTGGGCGATGAACAGGTTCGTCGTGAGGTTCGTCAGCAGCATCACCGACGCTCCGGCGCCACGAAGGTGGTCTGGGAAGCCTTCGGCAGCAAAGATCCACACGACCGCTCCGAAACCGGAGTTGAAACCAATGATGAAGACAATGAGGCCGAGGAAACCCACCACCTCGGGAGAGTCGGTGGCGAACATGAGCACCATCAGCGCATGGCCCAGGCCCATGAGGGCGGTGCCGGTGAGCAGAACGAGCCGTCTGCCGAACCGGTCGATCGTCAGTGCGCAGACGAACGCCGCGGCAGCGCCCGCCAGTTGGACGAAACCAGGCAGAACCAGCAGCCCGAAGCTATCGGTATAGCCCATGCGCTGGAAGATCCGGGGGCTGAAGAACACTATCGCGTTGACGCCCGTAGCCTGCACGAAGAAGCCCAGCGTGACAACGAAGACCGTCAGCGCCCGGTATCGGGAGCTGAGCATGGTGCGCAGGACACCCAGCCGGCGCGAGGCCCCGGCCGTCGAGTCGGCCCTGCGATCCTGCTGGAGTTGACGCCAGCGGTCGGTCTCGGGCAGCCGTATCAGCGGCGCGGTGCTGGCGAGGGCGAGGACGCCGGGAATGACGAGCATCAGACGCCACTGCCCGCCGCCCGCGAGGAGGTAGCCGCAGAGGTAGCCCATCGCACATCCGAGCGAGGTCGCCACCTGGTACAGGACCGCGATGCGTCCGCGAGCGCGCGTCGAGGCCGATTCAGCGATGAAGATGGGCATCGCCACGATGGCTACGCCCATCATGGTGCCCTGCACGAAGCGGCTTGAGTCCAACCACACCAGGGTTTCCGACGTCACGGTAAGGGCGGTGGCTGCCACGTACAGCAGCGCCAGCCAGATCAGGGTTGCCCGACGGCCGAGTGCGTTGACGAGCTTGCTGCCCAGCAGCGCGCCGACGATCCATCCAGTCGCCGTAGCGGCGTACAGCGAGCCCTGCTGAGTCGTGGTGAGCCTGAAATGGTCCGTGACCAGTAGTAGCGCGCCGGCCATGGCGCTGGCGTCGTATCCGCCGGTCAGTCCTTTGAGCATGGCCAGGAGACTCACTTTGGTGTCCTGTCGGTGCCGGACAGTGGGTGTGGGAGTCAAGGAATTAGTCCTCCACGGGTACAGGGGCCGTGTGCCGCTTTGGTCGTCGAGCTGGGGGCGACTGATCTCCGGTCAGGCCCGGAGCCGGTACGGCGCGTTCGTTGCGGCACGCCGGCGGTGACGGCGATGCCAGCTGATTGCCGGTGCGGCTCGAAGATGGGGTCGGTGGGTCGTCGTCGCACCGGGCCTCGGCGATCGGCTGGGGTCGAGCAACTGATGAGCGAGCCAGCCGTTCAGTACCAGGAGGAACAAGACGACGAGAGATACGGCGGCCTGAAGCAGCAGCATTCCTCTATCGTTCAGCGGCGCTGGTCGGTGAACCAGTGACAAGAATGCCGATGGTCGATAGTTTCTGGCCATGCATCGAGTGGCGGTCCTGGCGGTCGATGGTGTCGACAGCCTCGACCTGGCGATCCCCCTTCAGGTGTTCGGCCTCGCCCACTCGCTGGACAAAGCCCCAGGCGCCCTGTTCGGCGAGCCGCTGTATGAAACCTTGATCTGCGGCGAACGGCGCACTCTGACGGTGACCGGTGCCGGAGGTGTGGAGTTGTTCCAGATGACAGCCCCGCATCTGCTCGACGTGGTGCACACCGCTGACACGATCGTCGTCCCTGGCAGCAACGAGGACCGGGAACCGACACGGGCGGTGATCCAATGCCTGCGGGACGCGCACGACCAGGGTGTGCGGATCGCCTCGATTTGCAGCGGAGCGGTCATACTGGCGGCAGCCGGCCTGCTCAACGGCCGATCAGCCACGACCCATTGGAGCAGCGCGGCCCAGCTCGCTGAGCGCTACCCGGACGTCAACGTGGATCCTGACGTCTTGTTCGTCGACGAAGGCGACGTGCTCACCTCGGCCGGTGCCGCCACTGGGCTGGACCTGTGCCTGCACATGGTCCGCACCGACTTCGGGTCGGCCATCGCGGCCGAAGTAGCCCGGCACACCGTCATCGCACCTCAACGCGACGGCGGGCAAGCCCAGTTCATCATCCATCCCCAACCAGGCCCAGACCACGGCTCGCTCGAACCGACGATGCGCTGGATCCGCGATCACCTCTCCGAACCGATCACGCTGGCCGACATGGCCGGCCACGCTGCCGTCAGCCAGCGCACCCTCAACCGCAGATTCCGCGAACAGACCGGGACGACTCCGCAGCGATGGCTACTCCTGCAGCGGATCCACCTGGCCCAGGAAATCCTCGAAACCTCAGATCTCTCCGTGGAAGAGGTCGCTCGGCGATGCGGCTTCGGCACTTCAATGAACCTCCGACAACACTTCGCCAAGCACGTCTACACCTCCCCGAACCGCTACCGGCAAACCTTCAACCCCCGCTGACCAATGCCGCCTTCACCAACCTCATGCACTCAGCTCACCATCGCCCGGGCGGTGAGCCCGCACCTCACACCGCGGGACATGCGGGTCGGCGGGGGGTGCAGGCGAGCGCGGCACAGTGTGCGATGGTGAACATCGTGCGCCTCCCGGCAGCGGTCTTTACACACTTCCGTCTGCGTTTGGTGATACCCCCCACCAGGGCCCCCGACCTTGGAGATCGCGGGGCCCTGCCACGCGTCTATTACCGGCGCCCCTACTTGAGCGATCTGCAAGCGATCGGCCGGCCGGCGACGACGCAGCGCTCGACCAGCGCATCCCGAGGCACGAAATAGGGGGCGAGCAGCGGTGGCAGACGATCGCTGGCAGGGGGATTCTGGTGTTCGTGGCGGCGGATGAGACGGGCGGTCCGGTCGGCCCGGCCGGTGAATCCGGCGGGCAGGACGGTCGTGGGGGTCCGCTGAGCGGCCTGACGGAGCTTCGCCGCCAGCAGGCGATGGAGCGGTGGCGGCTTCTCCGCCCGCATGTGGAGGACGGCGTGCCGCTGGCAACGCTCGCGGCTCGCTGTGGCGTCCCTGAACGGACGCTGCGGCGCTGGCGCGCGGACTACCAGGCCGACGGCCTGGCCGGTCTAGCTCGTGCGCGGCGTTCGGACCGTGGCCGCCGCAAGATCCCCGACGAGCTGGTCGTCTTCATCGAAGGCCTCGCGCTGCGCCCGCCCAAGCCGAGCGTCGCGGCGATCCACCGGCAGGCAGCCAGCGTCGCCGCCGCCCGCGGCTGGCCGGTCCCGGGATACACCACGATCTACGAGGTCGTCAGGAACCTCGACCCCGCGTTGGTGACCCTCGCGCTGGAGGGTACGAAAAGGTACCGGGAGGTGTATGACCTGGTGCATCGCCGTGAAGAGTCCAAGCCGAACCAGATCTGGCAGGCCGACCACACCGAGCTGGACATCTGGGTGATCGACGCCTCCGCCAAGCCGGCGCGGCCGTGGCTGACGTTGATCGAGGACGACCACTCCCGCGCGATCGCCGGGTACGCGCTCAACCTGGAGGCACCCTCGGCACTCACGACCGCGCTGGCGTTCCGGCACGCGATCTGGCGCAAGAGCGAACCCGGCTGGCATGTGTGCGGCATCCCCGAGGTGTTCCATCTCGACCACGGCTCGGACTTCACCTCCGCACACCTGGAGCAGGTGATGGCCGACCTGAAAGTCCGTCCAGTGTTCACCAAGAAGGGACAGCCGCACGGCCACGGCAAGATCGAACGGGTCCTGGAGACCTTCAACCAGATGTGCCTGGCGCACCTGCCCGGCTACGCACCCGTCGGCACCCCCGACCGGGCCGGCCAGGCCACCCTGACCCTGCCCGAGCTCGACGCCGCGATCGGCCGGTTCATCCGCGAGGTGTACAACCTGCGGCCGCACTCCGAAACCAGGACACCGCCCCAGACACGCTGGGAGGCGGGCGCGTTCATCCCGCGCATGCCCGACTCGCTCGAACAACTCGACCTGCTGCTATCGACGGTCGCCAAACCCCGCAAGGTCCACACCGACGGGATCCATTTCCTGGCGCTGCGGTTCATCGACCCGGTCCTGGCCGACTACGTCCGCGAGGACGTCACCATCCGCTACGACCCCCGCGACATCACCGAGATCCGCGTCTACCTGCGCACCCTGGACGGGGAGAAGTTCCTGTGCCGGGCCATCTGCCCCGACCTGGCCGAAGAGACGGTCAGCCTCAAAACGATCACCGCCGCTCGCAACGCCCGTCGCAAACACCTGCGCGGCCAGCTCACCACCCGCACCGCGGTCGTCGACGCCCTCCTGGCCGCCCACAGCGAACCCCTGCCCGCCGCCTACCCGGCCCCCGCCCTGCGCACCTGGACGACTCCCGACGAAAGCACCGCGGCCGACCCCGCTGCCACCGGCCACACGAGCGGCCCGAAAACCGGCTCCGTCGTCCGCCAGGCCCCTGAGCAGGACGGCGCCAACCCTACCCCAGGTGACGCTCCGCGACTCAAACGCTACTGGAATGAGTGAGCTGCTCCCCGCCCGGACAAACACCCAGGCGTGGAGCAGCCCTCAGACCCAGACGAGAACACGGCCGAACCGGACCCAGCAGACCTCCCCGACCCTTTATCCACCCGACTGCCAGCACCCGCTGGCGGCCTGACGTACGCCAGCGATCGACCAGCCCCGCCCGACCCCACCGCGGCCGCCAACACCACCGACAGCGGCCCGCCCGCCGCCACACCGATCATGGCGACCAAAGAACACCGCCGGTTCCTGGAATTCGCCGACGCCGTCCGCCGCAAACGCTACGTCGGCCTGTGCTTCGGCGCCCCCGGCGTCGGCAAGACCGAATCCGCCCGCAGCTACACCCGAGGGGACCAACTCGCCCCGCACCCGGCCGGCACCCGAGCCACCGGCTCCCAGGACACCGACGCCGACGTCCACGAGGTCCTGGCCGCCCGCGCCGTCATGTACACCCCCAAGGTCCACAGCACCCCCCAAAACCTCGACAAAGAGATCTCCTACCTGTGCGACAGGCTCGGCTGGACCGTCGAACTCATGCTCCAGACCGGCCGCAGCACCGGCGACCGCGCACCCGGCCCGAGCAGCCCGTGCCCCAGCGGTGCCGAACTTCTCATCGTCGACGAAGCGGACCGGCTGAAGACCGCCGCGCTGGAACAGCTCCGCGACCACCACGACCGCACGGGGATCGGACTCATCCTCATCGGCATGCCCGGCATCGTTCTCTACCCTGTTCGGGTCTGTTGCAATTTGATCTTCCATAGTCGTCTTGGAGCCCATCAGGGCACGGGATCGCAGTCCCAGGGCTCGGAGGAGATACCTAGTGCCGCGTCAGGCAACGTTTGCGACGTTCGTCGTTGACCCTGAGCCGACGGTAGGTGACATGGCACCGTGCATCGAAGTCGAGCGTTATGGGCGCCGTCCCGTTGCGAACCTGAACGCCCCGAGCGCCGAATTGGTCGCGCGCTCGGTCTGCGGTCTGGTTCGCATCACGACGGCGTCAAAGTTCGCATCACGACGGTGTTGAGTAGGTGGGATCGGGCGCCGATGAGAAATGGCGCCGACAGTCGTCTAAGTACGGTCCGGTGAAAACGCGCTGCGCGCATCAAGGGAGAGCAACGAGATGAGACCACTTCGATACTCGATCAACGTCACGCTCGACGGCTGCTGCCATCACGAGGCAGGGCTCCCCCCGGACGAGGAGTCGATGCGCTACTGGACCGCTGAGATGGAGCGAGCCGATGCCCTGCTATTCGGCCGGGTGACCTACGAGATGATGGAGTCGGCGTGGCGGAAGCCGGCCACGGACACGTGGCCTGACTGGATGGATGAGTGGCAGATCCCGTTCGCCGAGATCATCGACCGGGCGAAGAAGTACGTCGTGTCGAGCACGCTGAGCGGGGTCGATTGGAATGCCGAGCTGGTGCGAGGCGACTTGGGGCAAGCGGTTCAGCGGCTCAAGCAGGAGTCAGGCGAGGGCCTGTGGGTGGGTGGCGTGACGCTCCCCCTGGCGTTGGCAGATCTGGGACTGATCGACGAGTACGAGTTCCTTGTGCAGCCGGTCCTTGCCGGACACGGGCCGACGTTGCTCGCCGGTCTGCGCGAGCGCATCCAGCTTGAGCCCGTGGACCGCCATGAGTTCCGGTCGGGGGCGGTCGCCCTGCGATACCGGCCCACGCGAGTTACGGCTTGACGTGATTTATCCTGGCACGTTGGCCGCTCCCTCGCGACGGAACGACGGCTCGGGGTCGCGTTGGCCGCGCTGGCCGTGCCCCCGAACGCGCGGACATATCGACGGGGGACATCGCCCCGAGGTGCCGGTAGCGGACAGGGCAAACGTTGCCTGACGTGGCACTAGGCCTGTTTCAGGGCCTGGGGTCACTTGGCGGTGAGCTTGCCGACGTCGGGGGCGTAGACGGTCATCCAGTGCGGGCGCAGTCGGTAGAAGACCACATCGTTGTCCCAGTCGAAGGCGGTGCTGCCGTAGAAGTCTTTGAAGTAGGCCAGCAGGTCTGGCCAGTCCGCGGCAGACTCACCGTCTTGGGGATTGAGGATCTCCACCGTGCCATGCGTAAACACACCCAAGTCCTCTCCGCGCATGTGCGCGACGCTGGCGGCCGGCCGGGCGGCGAGATGGCGGGCCTTGGCGGCGCTACGCGCCGTGCCGAAGTGCCACTTGCCGCGCAGGAAATGCCCGTCCACGCCGCTGATCCGCGGCTCGCCCTTTGCCGTCACAGTTGACAGGGCGAGGGTGCACATGCCAGTGAGGACCTGGGTGAGCTGCTCCGCGGTCAGGGTGCGTTCGGTGATGATCGACTGGAGGTGTGAGGTGGAGCGGGAGAGGGAGGAGTCGAGGAGGCCTTGGAGCTCTTTGAGATCTTCTGGCGTTTCGCGCATTGAGGTCCTTATCTATCCGCATCTATCTGTAGGCCCGGTTCGCGTCCGCCATTGACGCCGACCGGTGAAACCATGCTCGACCAAAAACCTGACACCTTGTGTCGTATTTTCCTCTGGAGATGATCAACCACGCACGGATGTATCAACACACCTACCCGCGGCGGTGGGCGAGCCCATTAGCGGGTGAAGGTGTCGTTGGCGCGGCGGGTCGGCCGGTGGTCGGCGAGGACCGCGACGGCGTCGTGGTGCCGCCGGGCGAGTTCGGCCAGGGCCTCGTCTCGCTGCTGCTGGGCCTGGATGAGCTCGTCGGTGAGTTCGGTGATGACAGCGGCGTAGGTGTCGACGAGTTCCTTGAGTCGTCGCTTGTCCTGGCGAACTTTGGTCAGGTCCTTCTCCAGCTGGGTGGCTCGGTCCAGGGCGGTTTGGACGGGCGCCGACACTTGGCCCAAGGTCTTGAACTCGGCTTGGAAGGCGTGCATCAACTCGGGATGCTTGTGGGTGAGGACCCAGCGCTTGATACCCGCCTCGGCCGCCAGGTCGGAGACCGTCAGTTTTCCCGATGACCTCAGCGCCGTCCCGGCGATCAACCGGTCGGCAGCACCGCGCAGGTCCTTCAGCAGCTTCTCGTCCGGTTCAGCCTTCGTCATGGCCGATCACCTCATCGTCGGTCACGCTCGTCCCGTGCTCAGTGATGATCTTCTCCAGCCGGTCGAGTTGTCTGCGCTCGCGATCGTGGCGGATCGGGGGGCTGAGCGGATCATCGACGATGGCTCGCAGATCGGTGGCGTGCTGGTGCACGGTGGCCATGTCCTGGTCGGTGCGTGCGATGTTGCGGCAGCCGGGGCGGCAGTCGTCCAGGTCCGGGGTGCGTCGGTCGTCGCCGGTGTCGGTGCCGCGCATCTGGCAGAGGGCTTGGGTGGGGTCGAAGACGCAGGTCATACCCTTTCCTGGATAGATCTGCAGGGCTGGGTTGGCCAGGACGGCCTTGGCTTGGCGGCCACTGCGGATTACCCGGCCCGCGAACCGGGCCGGACCACCGACGACGCGGCTGCGGTAGTTGTCGGCGGCGGGTCCGCTGACGTGCTCGCCCGCTTGAAGGCGTTGCTCGGCCTGTTCGAGGTGTTCGAGGCGGGTCAGCCATTCCTCCAGGGCCAGTTCGTCGGGGAATCCGGAGGCGTAGGTGCCGCTGTAGCCAAGGCTCTGCAGCATGTGCAGGTGTCCGTACTGCAGCGCGCAGGCGACCAGGCCGCGCGGCCGTCGACAGATGAACCAGGCGAGGGTGCGTCGGAACCGGGACGGCGTGATGGATCCGCAAGGGTCGTCAGGGATGGAGTCACGGCGGTCGTTGGCGGTGCAGTAGGTGTTCACCCAGTCGATGAACTCGGCCATCGTTTCGCTGATCTCGGCGCTGTTGCGGGCCCGGTCCTTGCCGGACGGGCCCTTGCGCAAGACGACAGCGGGGAACAGCAGGTCGCTGCTGTGCAGGCGTTCCAACGCGGCGACGGCATGGGCGACCGGTTCGGCGATCACCCATGGGTGCTCACGTTCCTGTCCCTCGGGGATCTTCATCCCGTTCTCGTTGCGGGCGCCCTTCCACTTGCGGCCGTGCATGAGCCACATCCGGGTGTCGGTGTCGTAGCTGACGCAGCCGCGGCGCAGGCTGAGCACCTCCCCTGGCCTGGCGCCCGAGAGGTAGGAAATCGCGGCGAAGCAGGCGCCGGACAGGATCCGAGATCTTCTTGTCCCCGCAGCGTTCGCCAGGCCGTGCCCGCTGCGTGCCCGTTCGGACGGCGATCAACGGGGAGTCGCGGAGACTCACGGTCACTCGACCGGCATATGCCCAGGTCGGCGTTTCCCCTGCTCAGAGGTCATGATCTTGAAAGGCTTCCCAAGCTGACAGCGGGGGTTCGATTCCCGTCACCCGCTCCACTTATGAAGGCCCAGGTCAGGATGTGAATCCAGGTGGTGGATCTTCGTCGGCTTCTGAAATAACCCTCTGGGCCAAGAGGCCTTCGGGCGCTTACTCATTCGGGTCGGCGCCGCCTGGCGCGATAGTGATCGGCACGCTCCGCCGCCATGCGTTCCCGTCGCTCCTGAATCAGGATCTCCTGGGGACTCGGCACCCGCCGCTTCTCATGTCTGATCGCCAGGCGGATCGCCCAGTAAAGAAAGAAGAACACCAGCACAGCCGGAATGGCCCATATCACCAGCAAGAACAGAATCTCGGTGAACCCGATCGTCATCTGATCCTCCGTACAGGGGAAACCAGCATGCCTGATCTTGCGGAATGCGTCCATCGATGACTTCGCCCGGCCGTCGGCCTAAGGTCAGTTTTCACGTGCCATCTACGCCGCTCCATGCTCACCGTTCCCAGGGATCGGGCTTGATCGCGTGCCAGATGCGTGCCAGAACAGGCGGGTCGCATGATGTTGTAGAAGTCGGCGATCCAGGTGGCGATCTTCAGGCGGGCTTCGGCTCTGGTGCGGAACCGGTGGCGGTGCACGTACTCGACTTTGAGGGTGCTGTTGAAGGCTTCGGCGGCGGCGTTGTCGAGCGCGCTGCCGACCCGGCCCATGGACTGGACCACGCCCAGGCGCCGGCATAGGTCCTGGTAGCGGGCGGCGGGTTCCCCGCGCCGCCGGTCGCCGCTCGAAGCGCGTAGGCGTTGCTCACCTGGCGTACCTCCCCTGCCTCCAGCGATCCAGGGTGTGGTCGAGGTACTGGTCGAAGAGGCCAACGAGGTCAACGGTGGGGTCGAGGAGCCACTGGATCTCCAGCCCGTCCATGGTGGCGCACAGGGCGCGGATCTCCGATTCGGCCTGAACCGGAGTGATGGGCGGGATCTCGCCCGTTCGCGCCACGTCGACCAGCCGCTCGGCGAGCATGTCGACGAAGGTGGGCGTTGCGGAGATGGCCCGCACAGCTCGGCGTATCGGGGTTACGCCGGTGAGGGGATGTTTGAGAGCTCGACCCGATCGCGATGGCAGACGGCGCAGGGCGGAGTGTGTCTGACGTTGGAAACCAGCGCATGCAACGAGCTGCCTCCACGGTGCCGCTAGCACATCAGCATGCGGGACGCAGTCAGGTGGCGGGCCGGGCGTAGCGCGGGTCCTGGTTGCCGGAGTAGACCACGGTCATGGTGAGTCGAAGCGTCTCAGCGGTCGGGTTTCGGTACAGATGGGCTCGGTCGCCTCGGATGCGTATGGACCCGCCTTCCGCGACGTGGAACGTGGCCCCGCCGACTTCCACCACCAGTTCTCCCTGATGCAGGTGGATCAACTCGCGAGTGCCGACGGGATGGGCGTGCGAGCTGATCTCGTCGTTCGGCGCGATGACGAAATCCCATAGCTCGACGAAAGGCGCTTGCCCATCGTTGATGAGCAGCCTCGCCTCGCTGGCGCGTCCAGCTCGCCGAACGTCGATGTCGGCGGCGGGCGTCACGCGGCCGAGGTCTTCCGGCGGCTCGACAAGCTGTCCGATGGTGATCCCGAGTGTGGCGCAGATGCGGGCGACCGTCGCGATAGAAGGATTGGTCTGACCCGTTTCGATTTGCTGGAGCATGCCGCGGCTGACACCGCTGCGAGAGGCGAGGTCTTCCAAGCGCCATCCGCGCTCTCTTCTTCCCGCCCGCAGATTCGCCGCCAACGTCGCACTGACCGCCTCTGCTGGATCTGTTGACAACTCCACGCCTCCATGTCCAAGATTCTATATCCGTAATCCAGGATAATGTACCCAAGGAGAGTTGAACATGGCGAGTCAGAACCTAGCCACCCGCCAGGATGTCCAGTTCTGCCTAGACGGGATCGGCGTAACCCGGCCCGGCTGGAAGACGCTTATCGTCGCCGCAACAGCCGACAGCCCAGCCGACCCGCACGACGTCTGGACACTCTGGAGCGACCTGAGCAACTGGCCGTCCTGGTCGCCGTTGCACCAGGCCACCGAGTGGACCGGACCGCCCGGATTCGCAGTAGGTGCGACCTTCGACCAGACCCTTCGCCTCGGTTTTCCCGCCGGGACCACCACCGACCATGTCACCGTCGGCATCGCCGAGCCCGCCCGTCGCGCCTCCTGGACTGGTGACGCCAACGGCGTACGGTCCTGCCATTTGTGGACCTTCACCGCGCGAACTGGAGGAGGAACCCGAATTGGCAACACCGAGGTCTTCACCGGCACAGTCATCGGACTAACCAAGCCGATGCTCGCCTCACGATGGCGCCGCCAGTTCCAGCAAGCTGTGGACGCACTCGCAAGCATGGCGATGTCAGGCCGTCGTTGAAGGCGTCGCCAGCACACCGGGTTCGCGAGGCCTGATCACCATCACCCCGGTCCAGCACCTCATCGATTCAATGACCGAGAACGGTCACGGCCCCACAGAGCACTGGACACGGCTCATGGACGAGCACGACATCTCGATCTCCTAAGGCACGATCAGGCTTCGTGCCCACAGCCAGACCCGCTGACGGCTCAAACTTCGCTGTCAGCTCTTCATCGACCTGCACGCTCACACAGCGGGCCAGCTGCCGCTCGAGCCCGCGCAGGCGCTGGAGATGCTGCTGCGGCAGCTCGGTGCGCCGACCGAGCGCATTCCCGCGTCCATGACCGAAAGGGCAGCGCTGTGGCGAGCGGAGTTGGCCGGCCGCCGAGTGCTGCTGGTATTGGACAACGCCGCCGACACCGCCCAGATCCGGCCCCTGCTTCCGGGCGCTTCGAACAGCCTGGTGCTCATCACCAGCCGCCAGCGGCTCACCGACCTGGACGGCTCTCAGCCCCTGTCGATGGACGTCGTGGCCCACCTCGCCGGACGCCTGCGTGACGAGCGCCGCAGGCTCACCGAGCTGGCCAGGTCGGAGCGCGGCGTGGCGGACGCGTTCACCCTGTCCTATCGGCAACTCACCGCCGACCAGCAGCGGCTCTTCCGGCTGCTCGGGCTGCATCCCGGCCGCGACATCGAGCCCCATGCGGCCGCCGCGCTCGCCGATCTTCCCGCGGAGCGTACCGAGGACCTGCTGGACGCGCACATGCTCCAGCGGCGCGCCACCGGCGACCGCGACTGGCGGAATCGGTGTCCTCACCGGTCCCCCTCCGTGACGCCCCGCAGGCGCTGGCCTGGCTGGACGCCGAGCGAGCCAACCTCGTCCTGGCCGCCGATCGCGACGTGGTGCACACCGGCCTGCTGGCCACCACGCTGTATCGCTACCTCTACGACCACGCCCACCACGACGATGCTCTCGCTCTGTACGGCAAGGCGCTGCGGGCCGCCCGATCCCGCGAGGATCGGACCGGTGAAGGGCGGGCACTGACCGACCTCGGCTGGGTGCATCGCGTACAGGGCAGCCATGACGTCGCCCGTGAGCACTTCGATCGAGCTCTGGCCGCATGCCGTACGTCCGAAGACCTGCGAGGTCAAGCGCGGGGGCCAAGGTGCTCAACAGCCTGGCCGGGATCGCCGCGACCATGGGCGATCCCGGCCAGGCCATACGACTGCACACCGCCGACCTCGAGCTGGCCGTGGACGTGCACAGCCGGGGCGAGGAAGAACGGGCCCGTGAGGCCATCGCCCTACTCCAAATCAACCTCGGAGACCTCCCGTATCAACAAGTGGGGGCGGTCACCAGCCTGCGCAGGGTCATCGGCTCGGCCAGGACCAGCTCCAGAACCTGCTTGGCATGGCGGAAATGCGGAGAGGTGCAGTGCTCCACGAGGGCTTGGGGGCTGGCCCATTCCTCGATTGCCACCATGCTGGCGGGGTGGTTGGGGTCGGTGTAGATGCGGTAGGCCAGGCAGCCGGGTTCGTCCAGGGACGGTTCGATCATCGCCTCCAGCGCGGTGCGGAGCCGGTCTTCCTGCCCTGGCACGGCCAGGCATTCGGTGAGGTGGATGAGGGACATTTCCTTCACTCTCCCTGCGTGATGACAGGCGGTTACGGACGGGCGGCGCCGGTACCGGCGCCTGTGGCGGTGATCGCGGCGGCGACTTCCTCGAGGTCTGCCGGGGTCAGCCGCACGGCGCCCGCTCCGATCCAGCCGCCGACCTGCTCCGGCTTGCGGGCGCCGACGATGGCACCGGTAACGCCGGGCCAGGCCAGTGCCCAGGCGATGGCAACCTCGGCCAAGGTGCGGCCATGCCGTTCGGCGATGGGGCGTAGCGCGTCGGCGAGCTGGAGGTTGGCGGTCAGGCCGGTGGTGAAGTCGTCGTGGGCCGCGCGCCAGTCGTCGGCGGGCAGGTTCGCCACTCGTTCGGCGGAGAAGGCGCCGGTGAGAAGCCCCGACTGGAGCGGTGAGTAGACGATCACACCGGTGTCGTGGGCGCGGGCCCAGGCGATCTCCGCGGCAGCGGAGCGGTTGATCGCGGAGAACGGCGGTTGGATGGCGTCGACGTGGGCGATCTGTTCGGCGGCCTCGAGCAGGTCGGGCGTGTGGTTGGACAGCCCGATCGCCCGGACCTTGCCCTCGGCCTTCAAATCGGCCATGACCTGCCAGTACTCCTCCAGCGGCGTGGCGTTGGGTGACACCGCTCCGAACCCGCCACCGGCGTACTCCAGCGACTCGCCGGTGTCGGGATAGTGCACCTGGTACAGGTCGATGCGGTCGACGCCCAGCCGCCGCAGCGAGTCTTCAAGCTCGCGGCGCACGCTGGCCGGCTTCATGATCCGCCGAGGCGCGGCCGACGGATTGTCCGGGTCCCAGACCAGGCCAACCTTGGTGAAGATGTACGGCCGGCCGGCCTCGGGCAGGTCGGCGATCGCCTTGCCGACCAGCTCTTCGGAGTGGCCGAGTCCGTAGACGGCGGCGGTGTCGATCCAGTTGACGCCGGAGGCGACGGCGTTGCGGATCGCGGCGATCGACTCGGCGTCGTCGGTGGCACCCCAGCCGAAACGCCAGCCGGACCCGGACACCGCCCAGGAGCCGAAGCCAAGACGCGTGATGTCCATGCCGGTGCTGCCGAGAGGCCGGGTCGGCACATCAGTGGTGCTCATGTCGCAGTGCTCCCTGTGAGATCGAGTGGCCAGGCACCGTTAGGGGCGTCTGGCGCTGCGCACACCACTGTTGTCTCCCGGCGGCTGACGACCCAGTGCCCGCCGGTGCCTAGGCACGGCATGACCTGGCTCGCAACGGCAGCACGGGGCCCGGGTAGGGATACTGGTCACATGGAATCGGGCAGACGCGCAGAATTGGGTGAATTCCTGCGATCGCGCCGGGCCCGGTTGCGGCCCGAAGAGCTTGGCCTACCGGAATTCGGCGGCCGCAGACGTGTCCCGGGGTTGCGCAGGGAGGAGCTCGCCCTGCTGGCCGGGGTCAGCGTCGACCACTATGTCCGGCTGGAGCAGGGCCGCAGCCTGCACTTTTCCACGGAAGTCCTGGACGCGGTCGCCCGCGCTCTGCGGCTGGACGCCGCCGAACGCGACCATCTGCACCGCTTGGCCCGACCGGACCCTGCCACCGCACCCGGCGCCGCCGACCGCCGGCCTCCGCGCTCAGGCATCTACCGCCTGCTGTCATCGATCCACGACGTGCCCGCCTACCTGGTCGACCGCAACACCACCGTGCTGGCCTGGAACCCGTTGGCCGCCGCGCTGATCACCGACTTCGGGGCGCTGCCACCCGAGCGGCGCAACCTGGCCCGGCTGAACTTCCTGGACGAGGGCGTGCGCCGGCTCTACGCCGATTGGCCGGCACGGGCCCGCGATCTGGTCGGCTTCCTGCGGCTGGACGCCGGTCACCGACCCGCCGACCCGTCCACTGCGGCCCTGATCGAAGAGCTGTCCGCCGCCAGCGCGGAGTTCCGTCAGCTGTGGGCGGAGCACCAGGTGAAGGACAAACGACACGGGCGCTACCTGTACCGGCATCCTCTGGTCGGCGAGCTCGAGCTGGCCTACGAGACCCTGCGCCTGCCGGACGACCCCGGACTGGCCCTGGTGGTACACGCCGCCGACGAAGGGTCGGCCTCCCACACCGCGCTCCAGCTCCTGGCCACCTGGACCGGCCGGCGTTAGAAGACGTTCTTCAGGAAGGGCAGCAGGGCCTCTGCTGTCCGCTCGGGGAACTCCGACATCGGGTAGTGGCCGGCGTCGTCGATCACCACGGCCTGCCCGCGCAGCAGCGACGCCTGCGTCCGCGCCTCCGCCGCCGGGTCGGGGAAGTCGGGATCCTTGGCTCCCATGAGGACCAGCGACGGGCAGCGGACCTGCGCGATGACCTGTTCGGCTTCCGGAGCGCGGTTGAGCAGCATGCGCCGCATCGCCTCGCGCCGCTGCGGGTCGCGCAGCATGGCCACCAGTTTGGCGCGGTGTTCGGCCAGGTCGGCGGGCTTGGCGGTCGGATGGGCCGTGGTGTAGTAGACGCTCCACAGCCGCGGGGACGAGGCGATCAGCCTGATGAGCGCACGGACGGCGAGGTTGAGCGGGATGGCCCGGATGAATCCGTCGATGGGCACGATCCCGGCGACCCGCTCGGGGGCGTCGGCAGCCGCGCGGATGATGCCACCTCCGGCGTAGGAGTTGCCGAGCAGGACGACGGCGGGCGCGTCCAGGTGCTCCAGGAGGGCCACGATGTCGGCCCCTACCGCGGACTGGGAGTAGTCGTCCCAGCCCGCCGACGACTCCCCGTGGCCTCGCAGGTCCATCGCCACCACCCGGTATCCCGCTGCCACCAGCACCGGGCGCAGCGACCGGTAGGCGTCCCGGGTGTCGCCCAGACCGGGTACGCACACGAGGAGTGGCCCTTCGCCGGCGGAGTCGTAGGCCAGGCGGCCCCCTGGCACGTCGATGAACAATTCGATGCCCTTCCTAGCTGAGGATGTCAACGGCCAGGCCCAGGACGAGTAGCAGGGCCATGACACCGCCGGAGACGATCGCGCGCCAGGTGATCGAGGCGCGTTGCCGTACTGAACGGAAGTAGAAGAAGGCGCCGGTCACCAGGAGAACGCCCTCGATGACGGCCGTGGCCCACGGGGTCTGCCACAGGCCGAGGCCAAGCAGCGGCAGGTCGCCGGCGTTGCCGGGCAGCAGGGGCAGGTCGGCGCGGTGGACGAGCAGGTCGAGCACCCAATGGCTGAAGACCATCAGGCCGAGCACAGTCCCGGCCCGGCGGCCCCACCGCCATGTGCCGAAGCCGCCGTACAGGGCCGCCAGCAGCAACGATCCCAGCAGGGAGTGGGTGTACTGCGCGTTGATCAGCGCCTCGCCGTACGTTCCCGGGGCGACGGCCTGGAAGGACTCGATTCCGCCCGCCAGGTAAAGGACGACGAAGACGACGTCGAGGAACTGCGTGGCGAGCATGAGCGACCACAGCGGGACGCGCGGCTGGGCTGCCTTGACCGACGCGGCCAGGCCGAAGTGTCCGATGAACATTCAGTGTCCTTCCTTGCTGCCGGGATTGGGGGTGCGAGTGGCCCAGTGATCGAGCCAGCCGCACAGGACGACGAACAGCAGCAGAAAGATCAATAAGGACATGCGTTTCTCCTTACGTCACCGTTGGGGAACAGGTACGACGGTACGGAGGGAGGGCGTACGTCCGGCATCGGACGATTGACTGGTAATCCCGCGATGACGGTAGATTCCGATGGTGTTGCTGGGGCGAAAGCGGGAACAGGCGCAGATCGAGGCTCTGATCGCGGAGGCCAAGGATGGCCGGAGCGCGAGCCTGGTCATCCGGGGCGAGCCCGGGATCGGCAAGTCCGCGCTCCTCGGCCACGCCGATCAACTGGCGGAGGGACTGCAGCGGCTGCACGGTACCGGCATCGAGACCGAGGCCGAGCTGCCCTTCGCGGCACTCCACCTGTTGCTGCGCCCGGCCCTCGACCGCATCGACGCTCTGCCTGCACCGCAGGCCAGGGCGCTGGAGGGCGCGTTCGGCCTCGCCACCGCCCCTCAGGACCGGTTCCTCATCGGCCTGGCCGCCCTGACACTGCTCACCGAACTGGCCGAGGACGGCCCGCTGCTCGTGCTGGTCGACGACGCCCAATGGATGGACAGATCCTCGGCCGAGGCACTGCTGTTTACGGCCAGACGGCTTCACTCGGAGGGGATCGCCCTGCTGTTCGCGGCCAGGGACACCTTCCACGCGCCCGGGGTGCCCGAGTTGCGGCTCAACGGTCTCGACCGGCAGGCCGCCTCCGACCTGCTGCGCGAGCACACGCCCGGTCTCGGTCCGGCCGTACGGGAAAGGATCCTCGCCACCAGCGGGGGGAACCCCCTCGCGCTGATCGAGTTGCCCCGGGTGCCCGACGCGCTGCCCGACACCCAGGAGCCGCTGCCGCTGCCGCGCCGCATCCAGGAGGCCTACGAGGCACGGATCGCCGTACTACCACCGGACACCCAGACGATGTTGCTGGTCGCGGCCCTCGACGACGCCGGCGATCTCGACGTCGTCGTCCGCGCGGCGGGGACGCTGGGAGTAGGCGCCGCCGCCCTCGGCCCAGCCGAGCGCGCCGGGTTCCTGTCCACCGCGGGCGGTCGCCTGTCCTTCGGCCACCCGCTGATGCGTACGGCGGCGGCACGGCGGGCGGCCTACGACGAACGCGTGACCGTGCACCACGCACTGGCCGGGGCACTCAACGACGACCAGGACGCCGACCGCCGCGCCTGGCACCTGGCGGCCGCCGTGACCGGCCGCGACGAGCCCATCGCCGCCGCGCTCGAACAGGCGGCCGGCCGTGCCCGCGAACGCGCGGGCCACGCCGCGGCCGCCGCCGCACTGGAGCGCGCCGCCCGGCTCACCCCCACGTTGACCGAACGTGCCCGACGGCTGGCCCTGGCCGCAGAGGCCGCCGCCGAGGCCGGAGCCCTGGAACACGCTCAAATCCTGGCCGACCAGGCGCGGCGACTCGGTGACTGCCCGCTCACCCTCGCCAGGCTGGCAGGACTGCGCGGCCGGATCGCCTTCGACCGGGGCAATGTGCACAACGCGCACCGGATCCTCCTCGACGGCGCCGCCTCCATCGCCGACGTGGACCGGAAGGAGGCGGCGCTCATCCTGCTCGACGCGGTCCGCAACGCCTGGTACCTCAGTGATCCCGCGGCCGTCACCGAGGCCGCGGCGCGGCTCGCCGAGCTGCCGCTGACGCCGGAGGACGGGATGGACGGGTTCGTCCGGGCGGCCCGCGCGATGGCCGACTTCCTGGCCGGCGACCTGGACCGGGCGCTCCCACCGTTCCGCGAGCTCATCGCCGTGGCCCTGGCGATCCCCACCGGCATGACGGCCCTCAGGATCAGCGTCTGCTCACTCGCCGGAATCTCGGGCGACTTCGACAACGGGCTCGCCATCGCCCACTCGGTGATCGAGGAAGGCCGGGCCGACGGCATGGTCGGGCTGCTGTCGCTGGGCCAGGTGGTGCTGGCGATCCACCAGATGTACCTCGGCCGGTTCCACGACGCCCTCGCGACCGCCACCGAGGGGCGCCAGCTCGCCACCGACATCGGCCAGACGCACCGCATCGCGCACTTCGAGAGCGCCATGGCCATGGTTGCCGCCGTCCAGGGCCGCGAACAGGACTGCCGTGAGCTGGCCGAACGTACGATCGCGCACCACGAAGCCCACCCGGTGGCGACGATCGTCGGCTGGGCCGAGTGGGCGCTCGGCCTGCTGGACCTCGGCCAGGGCCGCTTCGAGGCCGCGCTCGAACGCTTCGAGGCCGCCGCCCTGGGACCGCTCCGGCACCAGATCATGCCCATCTACTTCGCGCCCGACCAGATCGAGGCCGCCGTACGGCTCGGCCTGCCCGACCGCGCCGCGGAACCGCTCACCCGCTTCGAGTCCTGGGCCACGGCCGCCCGCCACCCGTGGGCCGACGCCGTACTGCACCGCTGCCGTGCCCTCCTCGCCCACGACGAGGAGGAGGCGCAACAGCATTGGGAACAGGCCGCACGCTCACACGCCGAGGCGAATCGGCCCTACGAGCGGGCCCGCACCGACCTGCTGCACGGCGAGTGGCTGCGCCGCGCCCGCAGGAGAAACGAATCTCGCACCCGGCTGCGCGCCGCCCTGGAGACCTTCGACCGCGTCGACGCCGCTCCCTGGGCCGAGCGCGCCCGCGCCGAGCTGCGCGCGGCCGGGGAGACAGTCGCGCCGAGCGCCCCCGACCTGATCGCTCTGCTCTCTCCCCAGGAACTCCAGGTGGTACGGCTTGCCGCCACGGGAGCAACCAACAGGAAGATCGCCGCCCAGCTGTTTCTCAGCCCCAGGACCGTCAGCCACCATTTGTACCGCGCCTTCCCCAAGCTCGGCGTCACTACCCGCACCGAACTCGTCCGCCTCGACCTGGTCTGAGCCTGCCCTTCAGCTGCGCCACGAGCACAGAAGGTGTAGGTGACTTGCTCGACGCGGCGCTTTGCCGAGATGAAGGTCTGGCCCTTCGGCGACTTGAAGACGAACTCCTCGGGATACTTGCCGGCGATGTTCGGCAGGATCGCGTCCATGACCATCGGGGACAGGGCGATGGTCCGCCTTGACTGCTTGGCCTTGGGCGGGCCTGGCTTGAAGGTGTTGTCCGCCTGGTGCTTCCGCGCTCGCCGCACGCGCAAGGTCGGCACCGGCTTGGCGAACGGCTCGATGTCACGCACCTGAAGAGCGGCGAGCTCGGCGTAACGCATGCCTGTCCCCGACGAACACCGTGAGCATGTCGCGGACGTCAGGCTTGGCACAAGCAGGCGACGGCGTACACGGTCAGCATTGCAGCTGAGTTCCTGACGTCGAGGAGTGTGCGCTCCTCCTTGGTCGGATTGCGCGCGGTGATGTGATCGAGCGCAGTGCCGGCCGCGCCCCCAGCGTAGTGAGACACCGCCGCAGGCGTCGTCATCGCACGCGAAGCCGGAGCCACCGCGCCGACCACCGTCACGCCGCCGCCAGAGCCGCGCGGCCCTGCTCATCTCGGCCGGTGGATCATCACAGCCGCTTGAGGCTGAGGAACGTAGAAACCCTCCACCAGCGCGATCTCATCCGACGAGCAGCACCACAAGAACTTCACCTCTGCGTTCCGCTTGAGCAGATCCACCGTGCAGGCCACCGCCGACACGGTCCGCACCGGAGACGAGCCGACCCACACATCGATGCCCTCACCGTCCCCGCCTTGAGTCCCCGACAAGAAGCCATAATCCAGCGGGTAGACGAAGCTCGACACCTTTGGATGCGGCGTGCCCGCAGGACGATCAATCACAATCTCGGCGTCACCCACGAGGGAATCCGCTTGCTCCCACAAGGAAAGCCGCGCCCATGCTTCAAAGTCCGGCATGGGCAGACGATAGCCTCCGGCAGGGGCGCTCCGGCTCCGGGATGATCGCCGCGCGGACCGGGAAACCGTAGAGGGCTGACGTAGAAGCCTGATCATCCCGCCCGCCATCGACCCGGGACAAGCTGAGCGGGCCAGGGCCATGGCAGACGGGATGATCAGTCGGGCGGAGGCTTGCGCAGGTGCGCACATCCCAGGAACCCTACGGACATGCTCACCGTACGGCAGCTCCTTAACTACCTCGAAGGTCTACCCGACGACGCTCCGGTAGTGATCGACGTCCGCCCTGGCGATGAGTACGTGCTGGTCGAAGACATCACCACTACCGACGAAGGCCAGGCAGGAAGCCGTACACCCGCGGGCGTGGAGTTGGCGACGCGTAGAATCCAGTGAGACGCGATCCAACGAGAGCTTGGTGAACTGCGCGCGGCACTCTGCTACACCTTGGGCAAGTTCCATAGGGAACCAGGCCCGCAAGGATTGACGATCATCTCGGTGCTGTCCGACCAGGAGATCTTCAACGAGATCCACAGGCTCCGCACGATTGCCGAGTCCGTCGAGAAGCAGAGCTCAGGGCCCTGATCGCCGTGCGATTAGCGTGCCATTAGCCAGGGTGACGAGGGGTCAACCACGGTCACCCATGACCGCCCTCAGTCGCAGATCAACGCCTCTACAAGCCAAGATCGTTTTCCCGCGCTCTGGGGTACGTCATTCGCCCTCGGGGTCCTCGGCCTCCCAGCGCAGCAGGTCGCCCGGCTGGCACATAAGTACCTCGCAGAGCGCGGCGAGCGTCGTGAAGCGCACCGCCTTAGCGCGGCCATTCTTGAGTACCGCCAGGTTGGCGGGCGTGATTCCTACGCGGTCCGCGAGGTCGCCCACGGACATCTTCCGCCTGGCCAGCATCACGTCGATGTCGACGACGATCGGCATCAGATCACGTCGTCCAACTCGGCCTGCATGTGCGCCGCTTCGACGTCGCGCGCCACGGCCTGGGCGAGCAGCATCCGCAGCACGAGCACGATGAGCGCGACCCCCAGGATGGCCAGGCCAATCCCGCCCATGATGACGGTGACGCCTGGGTCTTCCCGCTGGCCCGGCGCATTGAGGGCCGTGACCGCGAACCACAGGAGGGCAGCCGCCACGATCGCGCCGATCACGGCGTCCACGTACCGGAAGGCGGCGTGGGAGAACACGGTTCCGCGTCGCACCATCGTCACCAGCCGCCATACGCTGACCAGGGCGACCTGGACCGTCACCATGCCCAGGATCGTGATCACGCGCAGCGAGGTCAGCGGGAGCGACCCGTCCTCCGGGTCGCTCCCGCTGATCAACACCCACACCATCAATGCCTGTACGCACACGGTGCCGCCGAGCACCACCACGAGCACGGCGCGAAGCGCACGCACTGCCAGCTTTCCCATGACCCATCCTTCCATCGAGTTACGATGAGAATCTATTGAATCTCGATAGGTGAGGCAAGGGCTGGGGAGGAGGGTTGCAGCAGGGGGCGTCGCCATGCGGCCGCTGGGCCGCATCGGACAACGCGTCGACTCATCGGCAGGCCACCGCTGGCGGGTTTTGCTTGTATACGATCACATTATGTTCGCCCCCCGAAGAACACGGATTTTTCTGGCGACACTCGCGGCCTCGACCGGTGGCGCTTTCCTCGGTGTCCTTGGCGAAAAGGTCTTCATTCAGGGCATGCCCCTTCCAGTTGCTTCCAGCGCTGCTCTGAACTCCTGGGTGATATTCCCTGGGTTCTTTCTCGGGTTGATAGGCGCCCGCCGCAGCCTGCAGCGGGCAGCGAAGGAAACGCCTAGGCAGGAAGCAGTCTCCGGCGGGGGGTACTCGGCTCCGGGATGATCAGGCGGGAGGGGTACGCGCGATGCGCTCGAACCGCAGCTCGTGGGGGTGATCGTCGGGTCAGATGCATGCCAGAACAGGCGGCAGGTCAAGGTCAATAAGAGTCGCTCACGGTCACTCGGCCATGCCTGACTAGGGCCCCGTTTTCCCAGCTCAGAGCGGATTCGATTCCCGCCACCCGCTCGACCATGATCGGCGCGAACCGTTCCCGGAAGCCCGCGATAGCGCCCTCGTTCGCTCGCCTTACCGAAGCTCCCTTCCTCCTGGCGGCCTCACCAGTTTAAGATGATGAAAAATTTCATGAAATTCGTGAAATGAAGGTGGCGACGCTGCCGTGAAGGACGCTGAACTCGTCGGAGTGCAGAAGACCCTCAGCCCCGTTCTCAGGGCCAAAGCGCTGGACAACCGACTGCCGGCCCCGATTCTCGGCGACGAATACGCCGAACAGGCGATGCGCCGCCTCGACCCCGACTACGACAACCGCAGATTCGGCACCAGCCAGCTGGGCCTCGCCGCCGTGGTGCGCGCCAAGGCCCACGATGACTGGGCCCGAAGCTTCCTCGCCGACCACCCCAACGCGGTGGTGTTGCATCTGGGCTGTGGCCTCGACGCCCGGGTGTACCGGATCGACCCGCCCGCCACCGTTGACTGGTACGACCTGGACTATCCGTCCGTCATCGAACTGCGGCGACAATTCCTTCCGCCGCGCGAGCACTACACCCTGATCGACTCCAGCGTCACCGACCTGACCTGGCTGGAACGCATCCCCCGCGGCCGGCCGGCACTGATGATCGCCGAGGGACTGGTGCCCTATCTGACCGAGACCGCCGTCCGGCAACTGCTGACCAGCGTCGTCGACGCCTTCCCTACAGGCCAAATACAGTTCGACACGGTGCCGGTCTGGGCGTGGCGAACCTCTAAATGGGACCCAATGCTGCGCAAATACGATGCCCAGTTCCACTGCGGCTTCAACAACCCGGCCGCGCTGGCCGATTGGCACCCGCGGCTCGAATACGTCGACGAGGCGCCGATGAACGACTCACCAGTGCTGATGGCCAAGGCACCCGCAAACGTACGCCGCATGTACCGCCTCATGAACCTGCTGCCGGGCATGAAACGGTCCACCCGCATCGTGCGGTTCCGGTTCTAACGCGCCGACGGGCTCTGTTACGTCTGGGCAAAGCTGGGCTCGCGATGCCCCCACGGTTCTGGAGCCAAGACCTGGGCATTGGAGGGTTGGCCGGCATGAGCTGGCCCCCGGCCCCAGCCGTGTGTCGTGTAGGGACGGCAAGGCGTAGCGGCACTTCACGAGATTGAGGGTGGCCGGGCGGCCGACCGGCGTCTATCCAGATTCGGGCGTTCGCTGACATCGCGCTATGAAATGAAGGCGGTCATGGCGTGATCCTTCGAGGGCTCAGTCCAAGATCGAAGGAGAACACGGCGGTCAAGGCCATGGCCCAGTCGGGCCGCGGCTCTCGTCCTGCGTGCGCTCATACTTCAGATCATGGAACTGACCACACCTCGGCTGCTGCTGCGTGAATTCCGCACGAGTGACCACGCAGCCGTTCACGCGTTCGCCAGCGATCCCGAGGTGACCCGCTATGCCGACTGGGGGCCCAACAGCTTGCATGACACCACCATCTTCCTCACTGAGGTGGTACGGGCTGCCCGCGACCTTCACCGATGCCGGATCGCGCTTGCCGTCGTCGACCGCGAGCATGACATGCTCATCGGATCAATAGAACTGCGGATCACCAGCGCCTCCCACCAGCGCGGAGAGATGGGCTACGTCGTACACCCCCAATGGTGGGGAAGGGGATATGCGAGTGAAGCCGCCCGCGCCCTCCTTCGCTGGGGTCACCACGAGCTTGGCCTGCACAAGATTTCAGCCACCTGCGATCCCGACAACGCCGCCTCGGCTCGAGTCCTCGCCAAGATTGGTATGCGACGCGAAGGTCATCTACGCGAACACCTGTATGTCCGAGGGCAATGGCGAGACCGTCTGCTCTATGCGGCATTGGCCCGATAGCCAGCAAAGTCAAAGCGGGGGCCAGTTATGGCACAACACTGGATACGGGGCTCATCGCAGAAGAGAGTGTAGTCGGGGTCCGCCGGTTTTCGAGGTCGTCCGCACGGATTTTCACGCTCGGCTGCGCTCCTATCCGGGCGCGACGAGACGTGCGCCGGGGAACGAGCTATGCACCGTCGTTGCCATCGCGCAGGGAATGGATCATGCTCCGTAGGATCCGGAACGCGTCTGACTGCTCGGTCTCGGTCATGCCGGCCAGCATTCTGACCTCGACGGACCGGACCGCTACGGTCGCCTTCTCGAGGCTACGTCGGCCGCGAGGCGTGAGCCGCGTGGGAAGAGCCTTCCCGACGGGTGCCTCCGCGGGCCTGGTCACGTAGCCGTCTCGTTCCAGGGCCTGGAGCAGCACGTTCATCGTCTGGCGGGTCACGAACGCGCCCCGCGCGAGCTCGGAGTTCGACAAGCCCGGTCGTTGAGCCAGCAGTTCGAGGCAGGAGTAGTGCGTCACGCTCATCCCGAGCGGCCGCAGCACCTCCTCCATGGCTGCACGGAGGGCGCTCGACGCCTCTTTCAGCAGGTAGCCCAGTGACGTCTCCAGGTCGACGCCGACACTGTTTTGACTCATGTCAGTATTCTGACATAGATTCGCCTGTGTCAGAAAACTGACACGAAGAGAAGGAGCATCATCATGCCCGCCACCGGCCCCGACTTCATCTCGCTCCAAGCGCGCGACCTCGACGCTTCGCAGGCGTTCTACGAGCAGTACCTCGGCCTCGTCCGCTCGCAGACCGGACCTCCGCACGCGGTCGTCTTCGAGACGAAGCCGATCGCGTTCGCACTCCGCGACATCGTTCCCGGCACCGATCTCGCATCCGCGGCTCAGCCCGGCATCGGTGCCGCGATCTGGCTCCACGCCACAGACGTCCAAGCCATTCACGATGCTCTGGTCGCCGACGGTCACACCATCGTCTCCGCACCGATCGACGGCCCCTTCGGTCGGACATTCACCTTCGCCGACCCCGACGGCTACCAGATCACTCTCCACGATCGCGCCTGACAGGCCAAACGCCACCAGACGATTACCGGCCCCCAAAGACCGCGATCGCGCCCGAGGCTCGAGAATCCAGGCGACGTTTGTTTACCCAGGTTGATCACCTTTCCGGCTCTTCGCACTTGGGGTGGACGGAATGTGACGTCAAGGCCGGGCGGTCATGGTTCAGCACGTCGAGGGCCGAATAGAGGTCGAGGTCTCCCAAGGATGGAGGTTCCTACGCCGCCTATCCGGAAGACCTCGACGTGCCCGACGCTACCGTCGGCGCGGGCTTCGCCTGCGCTGATCTGACCACCTTCTGCCGACTCGACGAACTCGGACTAAGTACCTGCAACTGGGGCGTAGGCGGCTGAGGTGGAAGCCTGATCACCCCGTTCGCCATCGATCCCGGACAAGGCGAGCAGATCAGGACCACGGGTATCACGTCGTTCGTCCGGTTCTGGTACCTGTGGCCCTGGCCCGCTTCCCTTTCGGGCGGGTCGACGGCAGACGGGATGAACAGGCGAGGCGGAGTGTGCGCGGTGCGCAACCGTGGACACTGCTGGCATGAGCAACCGCCCCGATCCCACCAGATCCGTAACCATCCAGGTCCCTGTATACGTTCCGGACTATGGAGTCGCCTGGGCGTGGCCCATGGATCATCCGCTGAGCGTCCGAGTGCATCCCGGCGAGGTCGTGATCGAGGGAGACAAGATCGCGCTTCGTACTCTTGCCGAACTTCTGCTGACGCTTTCTGAGCCCGATACACCCTCTAGCTTTCACTTCCATCTAGAGGCATCCAAAGGAGATCTAACACCAGAGTCCGTGAACCTCGTGTTCGATCATGATGAGTGGGACGAGTGACGGCCGGGCCATTGATGGGCCATTAACCAGGTTCGATTCCCGTCACCCGCTCCACACATGGAAGCCCAGATCACCGGGTCGATTCTGGGGTTGAAGTTGCAATTCTGTCGAGCCTTGATCACGGCGTCTCTGTCATGTCGCTCTTGTGGCGAGCGGCAGTGGCTGCTATCAGAAGTCGCTCGGTGACGCCATCCGCACGGGTCCGCCGGCCCAGCCATCGCGCGATGTTGGACCTTTGCACGGCCCAGGCTACGATCTGGCGTCCATCAGTCGAGGTGATGCAGAGGCCGTGGTAGCCGCCCGAGACCATGCTGATCTCTACGAGAGAGACTTGATAGGTCTTATAAGGGTTGCGAACGACCACGCTGTCCTCGGTCAAGGTGATGTTCGGTCGCACACCCAGGAGCCAACAGCGCACCCCCGCTGCTCCAATAAGAGGACACACCCCGATCAGACTAAGAACGCCTATAAACGCATCGCCGCTCACGGCCATCTGCACTCCGATCGCTGCAAACGCGACCATCAGTCCTGCGAAAACCACAGTGCCCAGCACGCCTGCAATACGTCCGGCATATCCAACTCGCCACACCTGCCGCATTGTCCAGCCACCTCACAGAGACTCAGGAGCCAGATAACCAACTCGTGAACGAATGGCGCTCGCAGAGCGTTCCTGCCTCTGGCGCCGCTTCGGCGTGGTGACTTTCTCAAATCCGACGTAGATCACGTGCCAGATCCGAGCCAGAACGAGCGGCCAACCACGGTCACATAAGATCAGTCGACTACTCCTGACCAGTGCTCTCGTTTGTGCAGGTAACACGGCCATTCAGGACCGGCTCTCATCACGCCGTGTCGATGCGGTTCCCAAGCTGACAGTGCGGGTGAGTCGCATCGGTAACGCTGGGTAGCCGTGGGCCTCGACGGCCCTGCTGGGTGGGACGGCGGCGGCGGGGCGATCAGGCGGGGTTACGTGAGTGACATGGCGGCAGTTACTGTCGCCTCATGGAGTCTCGATCGCCGTTGATCACGCATGTTTCATGGGGCCGGATGGTGGTCGAAGGCTTGGGTGAAAGCAAGGACTTCAAGCTTTACCCCGGCGGCGGGAGACCCTGGGACTGGCGCGAAACTGGCACAAGACACAAGCCCGGCGTCCAACCCGCGGACGTACAGGAGCTACTCGACAGAGGCAGCCAAGTGATCGTTCTCTCCCGGGGGATGCGCTTGGTCTTGGAGACCTGCCCCGAAACGCTTGATCTCTTGAAAGCCCACGGCGTCGAGGTGTACGTCGAGGAGACAACCGTGGCCGTTCACCGCTACAACACGCTGGCTGAATCCCTTCCTGTCGGAGGCCTGTTCCACTCCACTTGCTGATGGCGTGAGAGCATCCGCGGGTGAGCGGTCCATGGGATGCCATCGATGGTCATGTCTTCGCAGAGCGCATCATCCAAGCCTTAATGATCATTCGAGATCAGTTCGGCGACACGGTTCCCGAAGCCATAGACCGGTTCGGCGAACGCTATGAGTATCTCCGGGAGACACGTCCAGACGACTTCGCCAAGCCCCGCGAGGAGTACGGGCGAGGCTTTTACTCCTGAGGTAGACAGTTTCATCCCGTCCCACGACGTTTATCGGAGACCGCACGGTACTCCTCACCTGCGTTGAATCGTGTGGACAGCTCAAGATCGAGCTTTAATCCGTATGCGGCTCATTGGCGTCAGGCGGAAGCGCACCACATGCACTTTCGTTCTCTCCTGTCGCGATCATGTCTCGTACAGCAGCGATCATAGAGGCGAGGCCTGGGTCGCGAATGATGATCAGATCGGAACACCAGAAGTACCGGCCGTTGAGACATTCGCCCGTGTCTCGCCAGCGATCCATGACCTTGCTGACGACCGCTGGCGTAATGAACGTTGCGTAGCGACGAGTACCGTCAGGAAGTGTGATGGTCGCGTCAGCCTCATCCGCCGTCTCGAGAGCGTGGTCCTCCCAACGTGGGATCTGCATCTCGAATTCGGGCTCACTGATGCGGTAGAAGGCACCATCGATCTCGATCACGGGCCTACCCTGTCGAGCTTCTCGTTGTGTCGCAACGACGTCGCATCAGTGCCATCTCTTCCACGCAGGTCATGCGCTGATCGCCAGTTGGGTGGGGCGACGGTGACGGGATGATCTCAGACGTCGGTGGACTGGTGCGGGAGATATCGCTGCCCCATAACCTTGTCCAGACCTGATCACCGAAGGGTTCGATGTGCGCATATTCGTCGTGGCCATCGTCGCGATCCCGCTCTTGGGGGGTTGCGCAGTATCGATCCGTGACCAGCATGGTTCGGGTTCCGCACCGATGCCTCGCGGCCTGATTGACCCACCCGCAGTCACTCGTACTCTCACGGATCTTGTGCGAGGAGCCAAAGGAAAGGTGCTCCTTCATCACGTCGATCGGAAGGGGCAGAACACTGTCTGGAGCACGGAGCTCAATATGGGAACGTCGTTTCGCCTATCCATCGACTGCGTAGAAGCGAGTGGGGTGATGACCGTCCTCATTGATCAGTCTCGGTTGCCGCACCAATGCTCTGTCGGTCCCAACGACATTCGGATCAGTACAGTCCCCGACGAGCTGGCCCTCCGGAGCATCAAGGTGGAAGTGCCCAAGGGGGCCAAGTGGGCCATTCTCATTTCGAAACCACCTCAGAGCTGAGAGGAACCTGTGCGAGAGGTCGTCAGTCGACGGGCCTGGTAGCGACGACGTCGGGCCATGATCGCGTGCCAGATGCGGTTCAGAACGGACGGGGAACCGCGGTCTCTCGCGGGAACTCGCGACCACTCAACCCCCGCCGACCTGGATCCCCGTTTTCCCAGATCAGAGCGTCAAGATCAGCAGTCGGTTCCCAAACTGAGAGTGCCGGCTCAATTCTCGTCACCTGCTCTTTTGAAGCCCCAGGTCATACAGGCTGGGGATTGTTTGTCGTCCAGCTTTGCTCTGGGAGTAGGCCTGCCACCTGCGGCGCTCGCGGCTGCGGGCCTTCACGGTCGCGGAGTCCACTTGATCGACCATACGTCAGCCAGGAGGGCCGTCGGCGGATCGACGCCGGAAGTGCTCGTAGACCGCCTTCCAGCCTTGCCAAGTGAACGGCCCCGCCTCCCCTCTTCGTAGCGGATGCGGTGCGCGCTTACCGCTTCCGAGGCGGCGGGGGCAGGAGCGTGGCAGTGAGCGTGTCGGCCAGCCATTCCTCGTACGTGTCTGCGGACCAGCCCCGTCCTGTTGTGATCTGGGTGTACAACTGTGGGCCGGTCAGGGCCCAGACGGCGTCCGCCAGGTGGGCCGGATCCGCCTCCGGACCCGGCCTGGGTCAGCAGTGCGAACAGCGTGGCGATCCGTTCATGGATTCCGCGCGCGTACGCGGCGTAAAGCCGGAGCTTGGCGCCCAACTCTCTGGTCCGCAGGATCTCTCGCACCTGGGGGCGGTCCGCCATGGGAACCGGTTCGTCGTCTCCGGCCAGCGTGATGTCCCACAGGGCCTTGACCATGCCCGGCTTGCCGCCGAACGACTTGTACACCGTTTCGGCGGAGACCCCCGCCCGCTCGGCCACAGCACGCACGGTTGTGGCGTGATAGCCCTCCCGGAAGCCACCAACGGCGCATTGGGCTTAATGTCCGGTTCGACGAGTGCCGGCGTTTCCCCGACGTGGTCTACCTCGCGCCGACACCTGACCAGCCGTTTCGCGCCCTGACCGAGGCCGTCGTGGCACGGTGGCCCGAAGCGCCGCCCTACGTTGGGCAGTTCGCGGACGTCATCCCGCACCTGACTGTCGCCCACGACCGGCAGGCGCACGTGTTCGACGAGGTGGAAGCCGCGTTGACCGCACGACTGCCCATCACTGCCAATGTGGCCTCGGTCAGCCTCTTCGTCAGCGACGGCAACCGCTGGCACCCACGCGCCGAGTTCCCACTACTCGGGTGATCTCCCCACTCGCCATCGACCCGGGACAAGCCGAACTCCTTCGGGCGGGTCGACGGTCAGCCGGGCGGGGTGCGACGTCGCGCGGGAAATCATTCAGGCGGTGGCCAAGCAGGGGATCACACGCATCTTTCTCAGCGTCGAGCGCGCCAACTACACCGCCAAGCAGCTCGCCGACACCATGATCTACGAAGCTTCATAGTTTCTCTGCCGGAACGAAGCGCCTCCGGCAGGGGCACTCGGGGCCGCCTTACAGGGCCGAAAACACGTTGCAGGAGAAGACCGAGACACGGAACGCTTCCGGCGTGAAGATGCACGACAACCAGCTGTCAGTGTCACCGGAGACAGTGCGCACATTGGTGGATGAGCAGTTCCCTGAGTGGCGGAGCCTTCCCATCACAGGCGTCGCTTCGCATGGGACGGTCAACGCCATCTTTCGCATCGGCGACCGCTTCGCAGCTCGGTTCCCTCTACAGGCCGGGCACGTCGACCCAACGCGGCGCTGGCTGGAGTCCGAAGCGGAAGCAGCCCGCGAGCTGGCCGGTCGTACGCGGTTCAACACGCCCGAGCCGGTCACGCTCGGTGAACCCGGCGCGGGATACCCACTTCCATGGTCGGTGCAGACTTGGCTGCCCGGCGTCGTGGCCACCGATGAGGACCCGGGCGAATCAGTCGCGTTCGCCCATGACCTGGCCGATCTCATCAATGACCTGCGCGCGATCGACACGCGTGGCCGCGTGTTCGCCGGCAAAGGCCGGGGAGGCGACCTTCAATCCCACGACGCATGGATGGAGACCTGTTTCAAGCACAGCGAACAACTCCTGGACGTTCCGCGTCTTCGCGAGCTGTGGAAAAACCTTCGAAGCCTGCCGCGCAACGCCGCCGACGTGATGACCCACAGTGATCTCATTCCCGGCAACGTGCTTGTGTCCGCTGGTCGGCTGGCCGGAGTTCTCGACGTCGGCGGCTTCGGACCGGCCGACCCTGCTCTGGATCTCGTGAGTGCCTGGCATCTGCTCGAGGCTGGGCCGCGGCAGGTGCTCCGCCTGGACCTCAAGTGCGGCGACCTTGAATGGGAGCGAGGCAAAGCGTGGGCGTTCGTACAGGCGATGGGGCTTGTCTGGTACTACCTCGAAACCAACCCGGTCATGAGCCGGATGGGACAATGCACCCTGGAACGCATCCAGGCCGACAAATCGCCGGTCTGAGCTTGGAGATCCCGATTGGCGCGCGCCCGTGTTAAAGCTGCGGCATGACGTTATCGAGGGCGGGTCCCCAGGTGCTGAGAGATGCGCAGCAGGTAGCCGTCCGGGTCCTGCACCGCGAACTGGCGCACGCCCACGGCGTCGACGGTGCGCGCGTACCAGCGATCTTCCAACGGCAGCCACATCTCGTAGCCGGCGGCAAGCAGCGTGGTGTGAATCTGGTCTACGTCATCCACTTCGACGGTGAGGTTGATCCCACGCCCGTAGGGGTGGTCCAGTTCGGCGCGCGGGTAGAGACGGTCTCGGCTCCGTGGCTGCTCCAGCATCAGGTCCGCTCCACCACCACGTTCCAGGTAAGCGAATCGCTCCTGGGGACGCTCGTAGCGAATCGTGAAGCCCAGCAGGTGGTAGAAGGCCAGGCTGGCCTGGATATCGGAGCAGATCAGTTCAGGAACAATCAGCGACACTTCATCACTCTGGCAGTTCCCCGAACACTCCAGCAAATCTCATCGGCCCAGTGCTCGGGGGGAAGGAGGAAGTCAACCCATCAGCAGGCTGGTGAGCGGAGACCGTACATCGGCCGGGTAGAGGTTCACCTGCTCGAACTCGCCTGCAGTTACCCATCGGAGCTCGAAGCTGTTGTCCGGCCCGTGTGCCGCAGCTTCGTCACCTGACAGCACAGGGACACCGCTCACCCCAACGACCAGGAAATAGAAGGCGGGGCGTCCGTTATGCGTGCTCGTCCACAGCAACCGATCGATCTCTCCCGTCAGGGTGGTCTCTTCGTGCAGTTCACGGAGCGCCGCGATCTCTGCTGATTCACCAGCCTCGACATGCCCGCCGGGGAGGACGGCGTAGTCATGTCCGGGACATTGAGGACCTTGCCGCTCGGCTGCCTCACACATGACGCAGCCCACTCTGCGGCTACGCCGAAGGAACCGCTTGATGATCAAGACTCGGTCGCCATCGACGACAACAGCAGCGGCCCGGGGGATCGGCATGATCTCGATCATAAGTCGGGTTCGGTTAGCGAATGGGGTCGGCGTCCTCGAACTCATGGCGATCATCAGGGAGCATGTGCGTCCGGAGAGCGGAGGCGCCGCCGGCCCGGTGCTCACGCCGAGCCGGCCGACCTGCCGACCCGGGCCTGGAGCGCGCGCAACGAATCGGCCACCACCTCCGGGCACTCCTCGTGCAGGAGGTGACCCGCCGACGGGACCACCCGGACCGTGAGGTCGTCGGCGTACCGCTCGCCGCCCGGCAGGAGGTCCGGCGGTATCACCGGGTCCTGTGCGCCGCCCAGGATCACCGTGGGCACGGCCAGCCGGAGGCGGCGGTGCGTGCCGAGGAGTAGCGCCGGAATGTCGCGCAGCACGTACTGCCAGAACATCGACTGTCCCGCGTGCGCCGACACGGCGGTCGCGGCGGCGAACTCGTCGAGGTCGGCGGTACGCCACGCCGACGGATCCGCGACGCCGTACCTCAGCAGGAACCGTGCGAACCCCGGCCGGCGCCGCAGTATCCACCGGCCCAGTACCGGATACTCGACCACCGCGGTGAACCACATCCGCCACAGGTTCCGCAGCACGGACAGGTGCCGTGGCCACGGATGGACCATGTTCAGCGCCAGGTACGCGGCGACCCGCTCGGGGGCGCGCAAGCACAGCCGGAAGCCGACCTGTGCGCCCCAGTCGTGCGCGACCAGGACAACCCGGTCGAGGCCGAGCTCGTCCAGCAGGGCCAGCACGTCACGGCCCAGCCCTTCGATGTCGTAACCGCGCCTGGTCTGCTGCGACCAGCCGAAGCCCCGCAGGTCCACGCAGATCAGCCGGTGGCCGGGGAGCAGCGGTACGAGTTTGCGCCACGCGAACCAGTGCTGCGGGAAGCCGTGCAGCAGGAGCACGGGGTCGCCGCCGCCGGACTCGTCCCCGAACTCGGCGACATGCAGCCGTACGCCGCGAACCTCCACCCACCGGTGCCGGACGGCCGCCTGGGCCATCTGGGGCATCGGCCGCTCATTTCGCAGTTCCATGACGGCACCTCTCTTCTCGGGCAGGCTTTGCACCCATCGAGAGGCGGGCCGGCGCGCGGAGGTTCCCCGGGCGGCCGGGTCGCGGATGTGTTCCATGTCACCGGAACCTTCCGCGCCCTCGCCCCCTCCTCCAGCCGGACACTCATAACGCCGTCGTGGAGGTCGCGTTGAACCTGGACCCTGGAAGACCCGTTCCATGCCCACCCAGGCTGTAATGGTGCGTATGCCCACCCCCGAGGCGAGTCACGGGTCCGGGCCGGTGCGTGGCGTGGACCCGGCGCGTACCCGCGCGCTCGTGCGGGCCGCGCAGCGCGATGACGCGCTGGCCATGCAGGAGTTGCTATCGCTCCTCAGCCCGTACGTGGGGCGGCTCGCGGGCCCGATCGCTCTCGAAGACGGCCCCGACGCCACCCAGGAGGCACTCATCGTCATCTTCACCAGCCTGAAGCAGCTCAGGGAACCGGACGCGCTGTTCGGTTGGGCACGGGCCATCACGGTTCGCGAAGCCGTACGGATCGCGCGCAAGGCCGGTCGGGCACGGCCCGCCGAGCTCAAGGACGTGCCCGCGCCCGGAGACCCGCAACTGTCCGCCGACGTCCGTGACGTGTTGGACCGGCTCTCGCCTGAGCACCGTGCCGTGCTTACCCTGCGCGAGCTGGAGGGCCTCGACGAGCGGGCCGTCGGCGAACTGCTCGCCGTGCCGCCGGGCACCGTCAAGTCCAGACTGTTCCGCGCCCGGCGCAGCTTCAGGAAGGAGTGGGATCGATGACCTGGCCCATCGCCGAGATCGACGACGTCGCGAGACTGCGCGTCCTCGCCGCCGCCCAGCCCAGCGCCGTGTTCGCGGACGGGCTCGTCGACGCCCCCTTCGAAACCGTGTGGGCGGTAGCCGCCGACTTGGAGCGGGAACTGCCCGTCCTGTTGCCCGACGTACGCTCTCTGCGTGTGACGGCGGCCGACGGGGAGCGGCTGCGCGCCCTCGCGCGCGGGTACGGCGGGCTGCGCGCGCAGTTCGACATTGTGCTGAGGCCGGGCTGGTGCGTGATGCAGAGCAGGTTCCTGCTGGGCGGCATGGCCGCCGTCCGGGTGGGGGACCGGACCAGATTCGCCTTCCTCGGTGGCTTCCGGTTCCCCTGTGTACGGCTGCTGCGCCCGGCCCTGACCCCGGTCGGCCGCGCCTACGCTCCGATGGTCCTCCGCAGGCTGCGCGACCGCCTAGGGAGCTCAGACAGTTTCTAGTGGGGGTGCGGCCCCCACGCCCCGCTCAACTGCATCGCCTTCGCTTACGGGGGCTGCTTCGCGCCGATCAAGCTCAGACTGTCGCTTTCCCTTCGGGCGGGACGACGACAAACGGGAGGATCAGACGGATGGCGTATGCGCGTGGCGCTCCCAGTCGACCTCGTCGTATTCGTCGATCCACACTTCGGCGCGGACCTCGCCCAGAAGCTTGATCACGGCGGCGTCCAACATGAAGCACAGAGCACCTTCTCCTGGTCCGAGCAGGTCACGCGTAAGGTGCAGTTCGGTCTTTGCTCCCTGACTGACCAGTGAGGCGAGCTTGCCCGGGCTGTCAAGGGAGGAACCGCTCCGGGCGGAAGTCCGCAAGCATCTCATCTCTCTTCCCGCTGAGGATCTCCGAAGCGAGCAGTCGGCCGATTACCGGCCCGAGTGTGATGCCGCTGTGGGTAACGGCCTCGTAGTAGCCCGGCACAGACGGCACCGCTCCCACCGAGGGGAATCCGTCGGCCGGGATGGGCCGGTTGGCTACCCGTGTCTCTACGATGCGGGAGTTGCCGAGCTCGGGAACGACGTGCCGCGCCGATTCGTGGAGCAGCCGTGCGAGTTCCGCTGGATCTTCGCCTGTGTCGATGAGTGCGTCGATCTCGCGGCTGTGGAGGACCATCGAGGCGTCTCCGTCAGGACGGAGCTCGATGTGAGGCGCGTGCATGGCCCGGTGAATCGGGACCTGGGCACAGCTGATCCGGGTGATGACGCCGGGTTCCCGGCGCATCGGCAAGTGCCGTGCGATGAGCTCGGCGATGTGGGAGGCGTTGGGGCCTGCTGCGTTCACGACGGTGTCGACGTCGAGACGGCTCCCATCGGATAAGGCAACTGCCCGGATGCTCCCGTCGGAACCGGCGCCGATGTCACGGACCGCGGTGCCGGACCGGTGCTCGGCGCCGGATGCGACGGCCTGGCCGACCAGGCGGCCGACGAGATGACGTCCGTGCACCCAGGCTTCGTCGGCGTAGAACAAGACTGGAACCTCGCCGGGCATCGTGAGAGCAGGTTCGAGGCGGCGGCGCACCTCGGCACCCGTGTACACCTCGACCCGGTAGTCCCAGCTAGCCAGCAGTTCGGCTGTTTCCAGGAACTTCGCCTCCGCTGCGGGATCGTCTGTCCAGCGCAGGTGGCCGCTGGGATGCCACCATGAGTCTGGCCCGATGGTCCTGGCCAGCTCACGGTACGCTGCCATGCCTGCGACGTTCAGGTCGAAGTAGGACTTGCGCACGGTCTTGTTGCTGGCATTGACCCACGAGAAAGACCAGTTGGTGACGCCTTCGCCCGGCTGGCCCGCGTCGATGAAGACCACCTTGGCGCCGTGCCGGGTCAGGTTCCAGCCCACGCTGGCTCCGAGGATGCCTGCTCCGATGACCGCAACACGTTCAGGCCGCTTCACGGACGCGATCCTCACGAACGGCCCCTTCCCAGATCACGGGCGAACTCCCGTTTCTAGTATGCAAACAGGTGGAACGGTGAGCACTATGAACGGGACAGGCAAAAGCTCCCGAATCGGGTGCGAAGCGGGCCCGGCTTCTTGGTGATGGCAGGCGATGGCACCGACATTCCCGGGGCGGTCGTCTTCCCGGATGGCGGTGCGTGGGCGGCGCGGGTAGGTGGCCAGACCGGCGGCGTTGGAGTTGGCCAGGTGTGAGGAGCAGCCGCCTGATGATCACGTGTTGGTGAAGACAACAGTGCGCGGAGGCGGTCAGGCAGCTGACCAAGGACAAGAAGGGCGAACGGCATGGGGAGGTCCGCCCCGCCGGCAAGGACTGCTTCGGGCTCGACCAGTGCCGGGCACGTGCGTACTCGCCCGGTCACGCCGCACGCTGGCGTGCCTGGCGACGCTGCCACCAGGCACGTCCCCGCTGGTTCCACCGCCGCACCCGCCTCAGCCGACCTGGCGGCTGCCGTACTAGATCTCCGTTCTCGCCTGCTCGATTTGCCGCACGATGGCATCGGCACCATGCGCCTGTGCGATGGCGTGCGCCTCGTCGAGTGTCGCGAGCGCGTCCGCCCGGCGGTCCTGGGCGGCGGCGATGTAGGCCAGCCCGACCATGTTGGCGGCGGTCTCGTTGTCACGTCGGATGACCTGATGTAAGCAGCCGATCCAGAACAACGCCTCGGCCTCGCCGCGCGCGTCGCCCAGCGCCCGGTACAGCTCGATCGCGCGCTCGAACAACGGCAGTTCAGCCGGGTCCTCGACGGGTGACGAGCCGGCGCCGGCGCGCTCGTTGAGGAACCGCGCATGCAGGATCCGCCCACGGGCCAACGCGGTATCGGCCTCCACCGCGTCCAGGTCCCGTTCGGCGTTGGTCAGCACGCTGGTGTCGCCGCTGAACACTGCCCGTTCATAGAGCGTCTTGGCCCGTTCGATCCGGTCTTCGGCGTTCATCGCCGCCCCCGCCCTGGCATCGCCACTATGTACTGGATCAGCAGCAGAGTACTCAGGCCCAGGATCGTCATGTGGACGGTCAGCGATGAGTGGGTTGGCCAAGCAGGTGGGCGGCCGCCACGTGATCATCTTCGACTTGTGGAGACAAACTTCAGCGGAATCTGGCGTGGAACCCCGGGCGTTTACGCCCGGGAGGAAACGACAGCGCGGGAGGGCCTCCAGGCCCGAGCGGTGCCGTGACGGTTGGTTCAGGTGAGCGGATCAGTCCGGCCGTTTCTGGTTTTCGATGTACTCCTTGATGATCGACAGTGGGGCGCCGCCGCAGGAGGCGGCGAAGTAGGACGGGGACCAGAAGTGCCCGCCCCACAGATAGTGACGCACGTGCGGGCCGAACTCTTTGCGCAGGAGCCGGGCCGA
>NZ_JBEZDR010000024.1:0-218576 GCF_040648415.1 Nonomuraea sp. NPDC049141 | reverse complement strand
TCCCCGGACGCCTCTCCAGGCCCCCTTGCCCCCGGAACAGTCACTCCGAGAAACGGACACTCAGGCTGTTACCGATACCTCGCCGTGGCCCTGGTTGCTCTCCCCGGTGCGGGCCACGCGCTTACCACCGCAGTGCCCAGCCAGCGATCAAGCTCGGTTGCTGCCACTACGCCCCTACGATGATCCGATGCGCCAGGCCGACCCGAAGCCCTACTGGAACACCAATGTCGCCCGGCACCCGGGCATCCTCCGCGCCGTCCCCGAGGGATGCGGCGATGCGCTGGACGTCGGCTGCGGGGACGGCCTCCTCGCGCGGAAGCTGACCGAGCGGGCAAAGCGCGTCACCGGCATCGACAACTCGCCACAGATGATCGCCCGCGCCCGTGAACTCGCTTCCGGCCACCCGGATCTCACCTTCTTCGAGGGTGACTTCCTTACCGCCGACCTCCCCGCTGCAGGCTACGACTTCATCTGCTCGGTATCTGCGATCCATCACATGGACTTCGAGTCGGCCCTGACCCGCATGCGCCAGATGCTGCGCCCCGGCGGCACGCTGGTGGTAGTCGGCCTGGCCCGCGAGACGACCCCGGCGGAGTGGGCAGTGACGATCGCGGCTGCTCCCGTCGTGCGGATCACCAAGGTACTGCGCCGCGCGCACGGCCCGGAGGGAATGCCGGCCACCGACCCACAGATGAGCTACGGACAAGTGCGGGCCGCGGCGCGACTACTACTGCCTGGCATGCGCTATCGCCGGCACGTGCTCCGCCGGTACTCGCTGACCTGGGAAAAACCCGGCCGCTAGCTGTGCTGTTTGGAAACGCATCGGCACCCTACGACAAACAAGATTGAGCAAGATCCACTGGCGAAACTCTCGGCTTCTTGGGCAGCCCAACGCCTCTGGGCTCCATCAGTTCGCCATTCAAGATTCCTCACACCAGGTCAGAGCCCAGCCCTGAGGACGATCTCCTGTCACAGGACATCTTCTCGGCAGACCCAGCTAACCAGTGGCGAAGCGTGCGCGGGCGGAGCCCGCGCTCAGGTGGGCGTCCGAGCGGAGCGAGGGCCTTCAGGGGTCGGGCCCTTGGCCCGACTGGAAGAAACGTCTGAGTCCCGAGCGCGAAGCGCCCATGGCGAAGCCCATTGTGCGCCGGAGGCGCCCCCAGAAGAACGTCCGGAGCGGAGCGGAGGGCCTTGCGGTGCGCGTGAGCGCCTAAAGAAGGGCGCCGAGCTTCCAGGGCGCGAAGCGCCGATGGCGAGCCCTTAGTGGGTGGGCGGGTGGTTGACGAAGGGCTCGTACGTGTTTACGTTTCCGGGAGCGAAATTATCGCGGTGGTTCCGAAAGTTTCGGAGGCGGTATGTTACGAGGCGTTGTCGCGGTCACCCTGCTCGGTCTGCCTACCCTGCAGGCCCCGTACCAGGTGGATCCTCCCGCGATCACCGTGCACGACCGTGTCCGGCACCAGGGGATCGACGGGTTCGGGATCTCCCAGGCGTTCCGGCGCAACGAGCTGGTCCGGGCGCTCAGCGAAGAGCAGCAGCGGGAGATTCTCGACCTGTGGTTCAACCGCGACAAGGGTGCCGGGCTCAGCATTCTGCGGCTCGGCATCGGCTCCGCTCCCGTGGGCAGCCCGTACGACCAGATGGTCTCGATCCAGCCCGAGGACCCGGGCGGGCCGGACGCACCGCCCAAGTACGTCTGGGACGGCGAGGACAACAGCCAGGTCTGGGTGGCGAAGGCGGCCAAGGGGTACGGCGTCCAGCGGTTCTTCGCCGACGCCTGGAGCGCGCCCGCGTACATGAAGGACAACGGCGACGACAAGAACGGCGGCACGCTGAAGCCGGAGTGGCAGCAGGCCTACGCCCGTTACCTGGTGCAATACGCGAAGTTCTATGCCCGGGAGGGCATCAGGATCACGGACCTCGGCTTCACCAACGAGCCCGACTGGACGGCGACGTACGCCTCGATGCGGTTCACCCCGCAGCAGGCCGCCGAGTTCGTCAAGGTGCTCGGCCCGATCGCCAAGGACGTCAAGGGGCTCAAGGTGGCCTGCTGCGACTCGTTCGGCTGGACCGAGGCGAAGGCGTACACCGCCGCGATCGAGGCCGACCCCCAGGCTCGCCGCTGGGTGAAGACGCACACCGGCCACACGTACGCCAGCCCGGTGGACGGACCGCTGCCGACCAGCGGAAATGCCTGGATGTCTGAGTGGAACCCCAACGGCTCCACCTGGAACGAGAGCTGGGACGACGGCAGCGGTTACGACGGGTTCACGATCGCGCAGGCGGTTCATGACGCGCTCACGCTCGGCAACGTCAGCGGCTACGTCTACTGGCTGGGCGCCTCGCGCGGCGCCACCCGGGCGCTGCTCCAGATCGACGAGGCCGCGGGTACGTATCACGTGTCCAAGCGGCTGTGGGCGTTGGCGGCTTACAGCCGGTTCATTCGGCCGGGCGCGGTGCGGGTGGATGCGGTGGCGGGCGATCCGGCGCTGAAAGTTTCAGCGTTTCGCAACGCCGACGGCTCTCAGGTGGTCGAGGTGCTCAACACCGGCACCGCCGCCGTGACGTGGAAGGGTGTGTACGGGCGGGTCACCGCGTACGTGACGGACAACGCCAACTCCCTCGCCGCGAGCCCGGTCACCGGCGGGACCGTGACCCTCCAGCCCCGAGCGCTCACGACCGTCGTCATTGGGGGGCACCGGTGACGGCGCCGGACATCCCGAGCCGCGAGTGAAGGTAGCGGCCACCCCCAGCGCCGAGTGAAGGCAGCCGTCATCTCGGGCGCCGGGCGAAAGCGACGGTCACTCTCAGCGCCGAATAAAAGCGCCGGTCACCCCGAGCACGGGGCGACCGACACCGACCTTCGATCGCGGGCCCGCAGGAAGATCGCGGGGCCCGCAGTGAGTTCGGGCGTCGCCGGCCGACACTCGTGGAGGCGAGCCTGCCCGTCAGCGCCCGGCCGACACTCGTGTTGGCGAGCCCGCCCGTCAGCGTCCCGTGAACTTCGGCTGGGCCTTGTCCGCGAAAGCCGTCATCCCGATCTTCGCGTCATCCGTGGCGAAAAGCCCGGAGAACTGCAGCCGCTCGATCTCCAACCCCGTATCCAGATCAACCTCCAACCCCTGATCCACCGCCTGCTTGGCAGCCCGCAGCGCCACAGCCGGCCCACCCGTGAAGGTTCCCGCCCAGGCCAGCGCCGCCGCATACACCTCGGCGTCAGGCACCACCCGATCCACCAGCCCGATCGCCAGCGCCTCCGCGGCCGCCACGTGCCGACCGGAGTAGATCAGGTCCTTGGCCCGGGCGGGCCCGATCAGGCGGGGAAGGCGCTGGCTGCCGCCCGCACCGGGGATGAGGCCGAGCTGGATCTCCGGCTGCCCCAGCTTGGCCGACTCCCCCGCCACCCGGAAGTCCGCGCACAGGGCCAGCTCGCAGCCGCCGCCCAGGGCGTAACCGGTGACGGCTGCGATGACGGGCTTGCCGATGGCGGCGACCGCGGTGAAGCAGCCCTGGAGCGCGCGGGAGTGGGCAGCCATGTCGGCATAGGACATGACGACCATCTCTTTGATGTCGACCCCGGCCGCGAAGACCCGCTCGCCGCCGTAGACGACGACGGCGTGCGCTTCGGGGTCGGCGTCGACGGCTCGGGCCGCTTCGCCGAGCTCTCGCTGCGTCTGGCTGTTGAGGGCGTTCATCTTGGGACGGTCAAGTCTGATCGTGGCGATCTGGTCGGCCACTTCTACGTGTACGAACTCACCCATGCTCAGGACACTACAAGCTGCTGACGGCGGACCAGGTCCAGCAGGTCGGTACGCGGGGTCCAGCCGAGCAGCGAGTGGAGGCGGCGGGTGTCGGCCAGCGAGTCGCCGGGCTCGTCAGGCGGCGCGGGTACGACGTCGAAGGTGAGCGAGGCCCCGGTCACCGTGGCCACCGCCTCCGCCATGGACCGGAGGGTCTGGCCGTGGCCCGTGCCGAGGTTCACGATGCCGGGGACGCCGATGAGCTCGATCATCGCGCGGGCGGCCTGCCGTACGTCGGTGATGTCGCGGGTACGGTCGAGCGAGCCGAGCACGCGCAGCGGGCGGCCCTCCTGGGCGGCGCGCAGCCATACCGACAGCGCCATGTCGGGCCGCTGCCCCTCCCCGGCGACGGTGAACGGCCGGACGATCGTGACGCCGGGACGGTCACGACAGAGTCGCTCCAGCGCGACCTTGCTCATGGCATAGCCGCCAATGGGACGAAGCGGATCCGACTCCGCGCTGGGGCGAACGGCGCCGAACTGCGCGCCGGACCGGCCGCGCGACACCCCACCACCCGGATCCGATTCCCCGCCGGACCGGCCGCGCAACGCTCCGCCGTACACGGAACTCGACGACGTGACCAGGAGCGGGACGCCAGGCGGCGTCAGCGCCAGCACCCGCGCGCCCGCCAGCACATTGTCCCGCTGACGCCGCCACCCGATCCCAGGAGCGGCGTCACGCACACCCGCACACCCGGCCAGGTGATAGACCGCATCGGCGTCGGAAAAAACATCAGAAACGTCCAAGAGATCGGCCGTGATCACGGTGAGCCCCGGCCGCTCCTCGACCGGCCGGCGGTCGATGGCGACGACCGGTGAGCCGGACGACAGCAGGGCCGACGTCAGCGCACGGCCGATGAATCCGGCCGCACCGGTCACGATCGACGTCACCCGCCCCACCATAGGGCGTTAACTGCTGAAAAATATCTTCGCAAAGCTCTCGCCAGAGAAGGAAAATGTTGAAACGCTGACTCCGTCATTCCCCCAGTCGAGGAGCAGTAGATGCGCAGAGCGCTGGCGATCGCGGTGGTCGCCCTCCTGCCATTAGTCAACATGACACCGGCGGCCGGCACCACTGCCGAGGAACCCCCCGACCGGCAGGCGGCGTTCGCCGCGGCGGCCAAGGAGTTCCAGGTTCCGGAGAGCGTGCTGCTCGGTGTCTCCTATCTTGAGTCGCGCTGGGACGCCCACGCCGGGCAGCCCAGCAACGACGCCGGGTTCGGCCCCATGCACCTGACCGACGCGGCCGCCTTCACCGGGTCCAACCACCACGGCGAGGGCGAGGAGGACGCGCGCGGCGACGACGGCAGGCCGCTGGCCCCGGTAGCGACGACGGTCGCGCCCACGGAGATCCCGGCCTCGCTCAAGACCATGGACAAGGCCGCCGAGCTGACCGGTCAGAGCCACGAGGCGCTGCGGACAGACGCCGCCGCGAACATCAGGGGCGGCGCGGCGCTGCTGGCCGACTACCAGAAGTCGATCGGCGCGCCACTGAGCGCCGACCCGGGCGAGTGGTACGGCGCGGTCGCCAAGTACTCGGGCGCCGACGAGTCCGAGGCGGCCAAGGTCTTCGCCGACGAGGTCTACAGCACGATCGAGGACGGCGCCGAGCGGGTCACCGACGACGGGCAGCAGGTCAAGCTCACGCCCATCCCCGGCCTGGACCGGATCGAGAAGTGGCTGGAGAAGCTCGGCCTCAGGCCGCCGCGCCGCGACGGCGTCGAGTGCCCGAGGTCGATCTCCTGCGAGTGGATCCCCTCGGCCTACGCGCAGAAGCCGAACGGCGGCTACGGGCACTACGACCTGGCGAACCGGCCCGTCAGCCAGAAGATCAAGTACATCGTCATCCATGACATGGAGGGCTACTTCGGCCCGTCGATCGGGCTGAACCAGGACGTCAACTACGGCGCGAGCTGGCAGTACTCCGTGCGCTCCACCGACGGTCACATCGCCCAGCACATCAAGGGCAAGGACGTCGCCTGGCAGGCCGGCAACTGGTACATCAACGCCAAGTCCATCGGCATCGAGCACGAGGGCTTCCTGGCCGAGGGCAGCACCTGGTACACCGAGGCGATGTACCGCTCGTCCGCCAAGCTCGTACGCTACCTGGCGCTCCGGTACGACATCCCGCTCGACCGGGCGCACATCCTGGGCCACGACAACGTGCCGGGCACGCTGCCGACCACGGTGCGGGGCATGCACGAGGACCCGGGCCCGTTCTGGGACTGGAAGCACTACTTCGACCTGATCGGCGCACCGCTGCATGGGTTCGGCGGCCCCAAGGCGGGCTCGATCATGATCAGGCCCGACTTCGCCACCAATAAGCCGTACTTCTACGGCTGCGACCGCAAGAACCCCGAGAACGCCTGCCCGCCCCTCAGCGCCGGCACCGTGTGGCTGCGTACCGAGCCGCGCGACGACGCACCGCTGATCAAGGACATCGGCAAGCACCCGACCGGCACCAACGACTCGCTCTACAGCGTGTACGACCACAGCGCCAGGGCGAGCACCGGCCAGCGGTTCGCCGTGGCGGAACGCCAGGGCGACTGGACCGCGATCTGGTACCTCGGCCAGAAGGGCTGGTTCTACAACCCGGCCTCGAAGCCGACCGCCGTCCCGTCCGCGGGCCTGGTGGTCACGCCGAAGCCGGGTCTGGCGACCGTCCCGGTGTTCGGCAGGGCGTACCCGGAGCAGGAGGCCTACCCGGCCGACATCCCGTACCAGGCGGTCACCCCGCTGCAGTACAAGTTCTCGGCCGGCGAGAAGTACACGCTGGCAGGAGAGGCGGCCAACGAGTACTACCGGGCGGTCACCTTCGACGAGGCGAGCCACAAGGTGGTCAAGGGCAAGACGAAGTACCTGCAGATCCAGTTCGGGCACCGGGTGATGTTCGTCAAGGCTGACGACGTACGGGTGTCGCTCGCCTGGTGAACTCCTTGACGGCGCGCCTGGTGCTCTGCAACGCCTCCTGAGAGGAGTCGAAGGTGCGCTGGGCGACGCCGACGAACACGCAGTCGACGACGAGGAGCTGGCTGATCCGGCTGGCCAGGGCGCCGGGACGGAACTCCGTCTCGCGCCCGGCCGAGATCAGCACGTGTTCGGCCAGCTCCGCGATCGACGAGCGCGGGTTGTTGGTGATGGCGACGGTCGTCGCGCCGGCCTCCCGCGCTCGCGACAGCGGTTCGAGCACGTCGGGCGTCTCGCCCGACGTGCTGATGCCGATCGCCACGTCGCCGGGCTTGAGCAGCACGGCGCTGACCAGCGCCAGGTGGACGTCCTGGAAGGCGTGGCTGGACAGCCCGATGCGCAGCAGTTTCTGGGCCACGTCCTCGGCCACCAGCCCGGAGGCGCTCACGCCGTAGGCGTCGATCCGCCTGGCGCCGACGATGGCGTCGACGACCAGGCCGAGGCGCTCCGAGGTGAGCTGGGCGACCGTGTCGTTGATCGCCTCCGACTCGGCCCTGGCCACCTTCTGGATGACCTCCGACAGCGGGTCGTCGGGCGCCAGGTCGCCGGGCACCAGCCGGTCGGGCTGGGCGGCCGCCGCTGCCAGGGCGAGGCGTAGCTGCGGGTAGCCGGCGAAGCCCAGGAGCCTGGCCGTGCGGACGATCGTCGCCTCGCTGGTGCCCGAGGCGGCGGACAGCTCGGTGATCGTGCTCCGAGCCACCGTCGCCGGGTCTTCCAGGATGAGCCGGGCGACCGTCTGCGCGGCCGGGGTCAAGGACGGAAGCACACCTCGGACCGTCGCCACCAGAGTGTCTGCCCGCAGGCCGTTCCCGCTGTCGTCCACCACGGTCCCGATTATGACGCTCCCCGAGCATTTTCCCTATTGCGCGATCCAGCCGGACCGTTCACCGGAACACGCCGTTGGTCATGCCGGCGGGTTCCTCGGGAACGGCGATGAGACCGAGCTCGGCACGGGAGGCGGCCAGCGCGTGATGCGGGACCACCCGGACCGTGTAGCCGAACGGGCCGGTGCGGTCCAGCGGGATCACGCCCGCGTAGTGGGCCCGGCCGTCGTCGTCGGAACCGTCGGTCCGCAGCGCCATGTACGCGGGGTGGACCAGCTCGTCGTGCGGCCCCACCCGGCCGTAGGCGGCCTCGACCAGGACGTCGCCCGGCTCCAGGTCGCCGAGCGCGACCGTGGCGTGCAGTTCGAGCGCCGCCCCGACCTCCGGGGCGTCACCGATGCCCGACACCTCCACGTGTTCGACCCGGACTCCCGGCCAGGCCCGTGCGACACGCACCCGCCAGGCGGCGAACCCCTTGGCCGCGGCGTAGGAGTCGGCCGACAGCGCGCGGGCCGACAGCGCGGCGGGGAGGTACAGCCCGACCACGTAGTCGCGGAGCATCCGGCCCGCGAGCACCTTGGGGCCGAGCGAGGTGAGCGTGTGCTTGACCATCTCCAGCCAGCGGCGCGGCAGCCCGTCACCGGCCCGGTCGTAGAAGCGGTCGGCCACCTCGTGCTCGATCAGGTCGTAGAGGGCGGCGGCCTCCAGCTCGTCGCGCCGGTCCTGGTCGGTCACCCCGTCGGCGGTGGGGATGGCCCAGCCGTTGGTGCCGTCGTACCACTCGTCCCACCAGCCGTCGCGGATCGACAGGTTGAGCCCGCCGTTCAGCGCCGACTTCATGCCCGAGGTGCCGGAGGCCTCCAGCGGCCGGAGCGGGTTGTTCAGCCACACGTCGCAGCCCTGGACGAGCAGCTGGCCGAGCGCCATGTCGTAGTCGGGCAGGAACACGATGCGGTGCCGCACATCGGCCCGGTCGGCGAACTTGACGATCTGCTGGATCAGCTTCTTGCCGCCCTCGTCGGCGGGGTGGGCCTTGCCCGCGATCAGGATCTGGACCGGCTTGTCGCTGTCGAGCAGCAGGTCTGTCAGCCGCTCGGCATCGCGCAGCATGAGCGTGAGCCGCTTGTAGGACGGTACGCGCCTGGCGAACCCGATCGTCAGCACGTCGGGGTCGAGCGCGTCGTCGATCCAGCCGAGCTCGGCGTCGGAGGCGCCGCGGTCGCGCCACGCCTGGCGCAGCCTGACCCTGGCCCCTTCGACGAGGCGCCGCCGGAGCGTGCCTCTGATGTCCCACAGGTCTGCGTCCGGGACCTTCTGGACGCCTTCCCAGCCACGCGCCCGCTCGATCAGCGAGGGCAGCTCACGACCGGCCAGCTCCATGAGCTCGCGACCGACCCAGGTGGGCGCGTGGACGCCGTTGGTGATGGAGCCGATCGGCACCTCGTCGAGGTCGAAGCCGGGCCACAGTCCCTTGAACATCTCGCGGCTGACCGCGCCGTGCAGCTCGGACACGCCGTTGACCCGCTGGGCCAGCCGCATGCCCATGATCGCCATGTTGAACCGGCCGGGCTGCTCCTCGGCGCCGAGCGCGAGGATGCGCTCGACGGGCACGGTCGGCCAGGCGTTGCCGCCGCCGAACTGGCGCTCGATCATGTCGACGGGGAACCGGTCGATGCCCGCGGGCACCGGCGTGTGCGTGGTGAAGACCGTGCCCGCGCGTACGGCCTCCAGCGCCTCGTCGAAGGACAGGCGGGACTCGGTCAACTCGCGGATGCGTTCGAGGCCGAGGAAACCGGCGTGGCCCTCGTTGGTGTGGAACACCTCGGGGTCGGCGTGCCCGGTGATGCGGCAGTACGCGCGGATCGCCCGTACGCCGCCGACGCCCAGGAGCAGCTCCTGCATGAGCCGGTGGTCGGTACCGCCGCCGTAGAGGCGGTCGGTGACGTCGCGGGCCGCGATGTCGTTGTCGGCCACGTCGGAGTCGAGCAGCAGCAGCGGCACCCGGCCCACCTGCGCCACCCAGAGCTGCGCGTGCAGCACCCGATCGTCGGGCAGGGAGATGCGGATCTTGACGGGTGTGCCGTCCTCCTCCTTCAGGAGGGTCAGCGGCAGGCCGCCCGCGTCGAGCGACGGATAGTGCTCCAGCTGCCAGCCCTCTGGCGAGAGCGACTGGGTGAAGTAGCCGTGGCGATACAGCAGGCCGACCGCGAGGATCGGCACCCCGAGGTCGCTGGCGGTCTTGAGGTGGTCTCCGGCCAGGATGCCCAGGCCGCCCGAATACTGCGGGAGGGCGGCGGCTATGCCGTACTCCGGGGAGAAGTAGGCGATGGCGTGCGCGGCGTCGGGCAGTGTCTGGTACCAGCGCGGCGCGGTCATGTATTCGCGCAGGTCGTCGGCGGCGTCGGCGAGACGCCGTAGGAAGCGGCGGTCAGCGGCCAACTCGGCAAGCCTGGCGTGGTCGACGGCGCCCAGCAGGGCGACCGGGTCGTGGCCTACCTGCTCCCAGAGGCGGGGGTCGACCTCGGCGAAGAGGTCGGTCGTCTCCGGATGCCATGACCAACGCAGATTGTGCACGAGCTCGCCGAGGGAGGCCAGCTCCGTGGGCAGGACGGTGCGGACGGTGAACCGGCGGATTGCTCTCACGTTTTCGAACCCTATGGGCTAGGAGGGACCTCTGAGTCCCTCACCTCCAGCAAGGCCGTTCAAACCCCTTCCGAGAAGAAGCATGAAGAGGAACTATTTGGGCAACTTCCCCCAATGTTGGTTCTCCTGGGGACACTCGGGAGGTCCTCCACTGCTGCCCACAATTTACATGCAAGGATCGTTCCTACCACGGAAGCCTCCGGCGGTACCGAGCGTGCCGTCGCAACCTTGAAATGCGATGATCGGACGAATTCCCATCACGGACATCTCCCCCGTCGTCGACTGCGGGCAGTGGCCCGCCAAGGCGGTCGCCGGCGAGACCTTCCAGGTCTCGGCGACCGTGTTCCGAGAGGGCCACGACGCCGTGGCCGCGGGCGTGGTGCTCACCGCGCCCGATGGGCAGCGCGGTCGCCTGAGACCGATGCGCGAGCTCGCGCCGGGCACCGACAGGTGGGGCATCAGCGTGTGCCTGCCGACCGAGGGTGACTGGCTGTTCCGGGTTGAGGCGTGGAGCGACCCCTTCGCCACGTGGCTGCACGACGCGGAGATCAAGATCCCGCGTGGCATGGACACCGACCTCATGTGCGAGGAGGGCGCCCGGCTGTTCGAGCGGGCGGCCAGGGCCGTACGGCAGGCCGATTGTCCCGCCCCCGGCAATGGAAACGGGAACGGGAACGGGAACGGCAACGGTGACAGCGCGTGCGGGCACCGCGCCGCGCTGCTGGGCATCGCCGCCACGCTCCGCGACGAGCAGCTCGACCCGCGGGCCCGGCTGTCCATCGCGCAGTTGCCGGAGACGGCGGCGCTGCTGGAGGCGCATCCGTTGCGCGCCCTGGTGACCAGGGCGCGGCCGCGGAAGATCAGGGTGGACCGGCGCAGGGCCCTGTACGGCTCGTGGTACGAGTTCTTCCCCAGGTCCGAGGGCGCGGTCGTCAGCGACCTGGGCATCTCCAAGTCCGGAAATTTCCAGACCGCGGCCAAGCGCCTGCCCGCGATCGCCAAGATGGGCTTCGACGTCGTCTACCTGCCGCCGATCCACCCCATCGGCCACACCTTCCGCAAGGGGCGCAACAACACGCTGAGCCCCGAGCCCGACGAGCCGGGCTCGCCCTGGGCGATCGGCTCGGAGGACGGCGGCCACGACGCGATCCACCCCGACCTGGGGACGATCGAGGACTTCGACGAGTTCACCGCCCGTACCCGCGAGCTGGGCATGGAGGTCGCGCTCGACTTCGCCCTGCAGTGCTCCCCCGATCATCCGTGGGTCAAGGAGCATCCGGAGTGGTTCACGATCAGGGCCGACGGCACGATCGCCTACGCCGAGAACCCGCCGAAGAAGTACCAGGACATCTACCCGGTCAACTTCGACAAGGACCCCGTCGGCATCTACACCGAGGTGAAGCGGGTCCTGCGCCACTGGATGGACCACGGCGTGCGGATCTTCCGGGTGGACAACCCGCACACCAAGCCGGTGGGGTTCTGGGAGCGGCTGCTGGCCGACATCCACACGACCGACCCTGACGTGATCTTCCTGGCCGAGGCGTTCACCCGGCCGGCGATGCTGCAGACGCTGGCCAAGGTGGGCTACCACCAGTCCTACACGTACTTCACGTGGAAGAACTCCAAGCACGACGTGGAGACGTACCTCTCCGAGCTGGCCGGGGAGACCTCGCACTTCCTGCGGCCCAACGTGTTCGTCAACACTCCGGACATTCTTCACGAATACCTACAGCACGGCGGTAACCCGGCTTTCCGCATCCGGGCCGCGCTGGCGGCGCTCGCCTCGCCCACCTGGGGCGTCTACTCGGGGTACGAGCTGGGGGAGAATGTCCCTGTCCGTCCGGGTAGTGAGGAATACCTAGATAGTGAGAAATATCAGTACAGACCTCGCGACTGGGCGGCGGCTGAGCGGGCAGGGTGGAGCCTGGCGCCTTTCATCACTCACCTGAATTTGTTCCGAAGAGCCCATCCGGCGCTGCAGGAGTTGCGTAATCTACGGTTCCACCAGGTCGACCAACCGGACATCGTGTGCTTCTCCAAGCGGCTGCCGGGCGCCTACGACCCGGCCACACGACGGCACGGGCTGGGCGACGTCGTTCTGGCGGTCATCAACCTCGACCCACACCACACCCACGAGGCCACGGTCGAGCTGGACATGCCGGCGATCGGTCTCGACTGGAATGCCGAGTTCGTGGTGGACGACGAGCTTTCGGGCGAGTCGTATCGTTGGCGGCAGAACAACTACGTTCGCCTCGATCCCCACATCCAGCCTGTCCACATCTTCACCGTACGAGCCGCGCCACGGTAGAACAGAATTCAGCGGGGAGTCTTCAACGTGTGTGAAAGCGCCTCCTTCATGAGCACGAGGGAGTGCTCATGAGCTCCACACCCATTCCCAATCCCTTCGACGACGAGAAGCCGCACGATCCTTACTGGTACAAGCGCGCGGTCTTCTACGAGGTCCTGATCCGGGGCTTCGCCGACTCCAACGGCGACGGCACCGGTGACATCAAAGGTCTGATCGGCAAGCTCGACTACCTGCAGTGGCTCGGCGTCGACTGTCTGTGGCTGTTGCCGCTGTACGAGTCACCGCTGCGCGACGGCGGCTACGACATCGCCGACTTCATGAAGATCCTGCCGGAGTTCGGCGACCTGGGAGACTTCGTGAAGCTGGTCGACGAGGCCCACAAACGTGGCATGCGCGTCATCGCCGACCTGGTGATGAACCACACCAGCGACGCCCACCCCTGGTTCCAGGCCGCCCGCCACGATCCGGAAGGGCCGTTCGGCGACTTCTACGTCTGGTCGGACAACGACAACGCCTACCCCGACGCCCGGATCATCTTCATCGACACCGAGACGTCCAACTGGACCTATGACCAGGTCCGCGGCCAGTACTACTGGCACCGCTTCTTCCACCACCAGCCGGACCTCAACTACGAGAACCCGGCCGTGCAGGACGCGATGCTGGAGGTGCTCCGCTTCTGGCTCGACCTGGGCATCGACGGGTTCCGCCTGGACGCCGTGCCGTACCTCTTCGAGGAGGAGGGCACCAACTGCGAGAACCTGCCGCGCACGCACCAGTACCTCAAGCGGATCCGCAAGGAGGTCGACCGGCTCTACAACGACCGGGTGCTGCTCGCCGAGGCCAACCAGTGGCCGTCGGACGTGGTCGAGTACTTCGGCGATCCAGTGGGCGGCGGCGACGAGTGCCACATGGCGTTCCACTTCCCGCTGATGCCGCGCATCTTCATGGCCGTACGCCGGGAATCGCGCTACCCCATTTCCGAAATTTTGGCCCAAACGCCGAAGATTCCGGAACATTGCCAGTGGGGGATCTTCCTCCGGAACCATGATGAGCTGACGCTCGAGATGGTCACGGACGAGGAACGTGACTACATGTACACCGAGTACGCCAAGGACCCGCGGATGCGGGCCAACGTCGGCATCCGGCGGCGCCTGGCGCCCCTGCTGGAGAACGACCGCAACCAGATCGAGCTGTTCACCGCGCTGCTCCTGTCGCTGCCCGGCTCGCCGGTGCTCTACTACGGCGACGAGATCGGCATGGGCGACAACATCTGGCTCGGCGACCGCGACGGCGTACGCACGCCCATGCAGTGGGACCCCGACCGCAACGCCGGATTCTCCGACTGCGACCCCGGGCGGCTCTACCTGCCGGTCATCATGGACCCGATCTACGGCTACCAGGGACTCAACGTCGAGGCGCACCAGAAGAACAACGGTTCGCTGCTGCACTGGACCAAGCGCATGATCGAGATCCGTAAGCGGCACCCGGTGTTCGGCCTGGGTGAGTTCATCGAGCTCAACTCTTCCAACCCGAGCGTGCTCGCGTTCGTCCGAGAGCTGGGCGACGACCGGATGCTCTGCGTCAACAACCTCTCGCGCTTCCCCCAGCCGGTCGAGCTTGACCTGCGCAGATTCGTCGGCGTCTCACCTGTTGAGACGATGGGTGGGGTACCATTTCCGGCAATTGGCGAACTTCCGTATCTTTTGACGCTTCCCGGGCATGGTTTCTACTGGTTCACACTCCCACCGGCAATCACCCAGGAGGAGTAAGACGTGCTTGACGAGCTCCTTGCCGCATGGATCAGTCGCCAACGATGGTTCGGCGGCAAGGGGCGCGCGATCGACTCCTTGTCGATCGAGTCGGACGTAGTGATCTACGCCGACGACCCGGGACTACGCCACCTGATCGTGTCGGTGTGGCAGGGCGCCTCGCGAGACCGCTACCAGATCATGCTCGGTATGCGCACCGAGCTGCCCGACCGGCTGAAACACGCGTTGATCGGCACGCACGGCCACTACGCCTTCGATGACGGCCCCGGCCATCACGAGTGGTACGTCTACGACGCCGTCCACGACCAGGCCCTGACCCACTGGGTCCTGGAGTGCATGGCCCAGGGCTCCGGCTGGGACGCCGTGCGCTTCCGGCACCTGCCCGGCGTCACGATCGACACCTCACCGCGCAGCCTGGTGCTCGGCGCCGAGCAGTCCAACACCTCGCTCGTGTACGGGGACGCCTACATCTGCAAGTTCTTCCGCCGCCTGATCCCCGGCGTGAACCCGGAGCTGGAGATCATCACCGCGCTGGCCGTCCGCGAATCCCCGCACATCGCCAAGCCGTACGGCTGGATCGAGACCGACCTCGACGGCACACCCACGACGCTCGCCATCATGCAGGAGTACCTGTCCACCGCCAACGACGGCTGGGACCTGGCTCTGGCCAGCGTGCGCGACCTGTACGCCTCGATGCCCGAGCTCTCGGCGGCCGACGTCGGCGGCGACTTCGCCGCCGAGGCGCACCGGCTCGGCGAGGCCACCGCCCACGTCCACCGGGAGCTGGCCGGCGCCTTCCCCACGGACGTGATCGAGGTGCACGAGGTCAAGCGGATGGCCGAGGGCTTCCGGCGGCGGCTGGGCCGGGCCGTGGGCGAGGTGCCGGAGCTGCGCGAGCACGTCCACGCGCTGGAGGACGCCTATCACCAGGTGGAGGAACTGACCGTCGAGGTGCCCGTACAACGGGTGCACGGCGACTACCACCTCGGCCAGGTGATGCGTACCCCGATCGGCTGGGTGGTGCTCGACTTCGAGGGCGAGCCGGGCCAGCCCCTGGCCGAACGCCGGGCGCTGTCGTCCCCGCTGCGTGACGTGGCCGGGATGCTCCGCTCGTTCGACTACGCGGCCAGGCACCTGCTGGCCGACCACTCGGAGCCCGAGTCGCTGGAGCCGCGGGCCGCCGAGTGGGCCGACCGCAACCGGCACGCCTTCCTGGAGGGCTACGCCGAGGGCGGCGGGGTGATCACCTCGGCGGACGCGGCCCTGCTGCGGGCGTTCGAGCTGTCGAAGGCGGTGTACGAGGTGGTGTACGAGGCCCGCAACCGGCCCTCGTGGATCAGCATCCCGATGGCCGCCTTCCGCCGCTAACGCAACTCTTCGATCAGGCCCGCCAGGCCCTGGGCACCGTGGCCGGCCGCCACCCGCCTGTCAAGGATGTCCTTCATGGGGAGCAGCAGATCCGGCTTCACCCCCTGCTCCTCGAAGGCGCGGAGCAGGTTGACCATGCCGACCCGGTTGACCTCCAGGTTGGAAACGTCGGTGGCGTAGTCGCCCGCCTCGATGTCGGCCGCCAACCGGGGCTGCATCGTGGCCATCGCGGTCAGCCACGGCACCAGCAGCTCCGAGGTGAACTCCGCCACTGGCCGCTTCTCCGAGGCGATCAGCGCCGCCGCCTCCAGGAACCCGGCGATCTGGCCGTACATGCCGGTGAGCATGGCCAGGTCGTACAGCGGCGCGAGCCCCGCGTCCGCACCCAGGTAGCGCGGCCTGGCCAGCGCGCCCAGCGCCTGCTCGTACCGCTCGAAGGCGGGCTGCGAACCGCTGTAGAGGATCAGCGCGCCGGGCGTGCCGATCATCTGGGGCACGGCCATGATGCCGCCGTCCAGGTAGTCGCCGCCGCGCGCGGCCACCCACTCCGCCAGCTCCCTGGCCTCGGCGGGCCGGCCGTTGGTGAGGTTCAGCAGGACGCGGTCGTCCAACTGGACCGAGCCGAGGATCTCCCGTACGGCCGCGTAGTCGAGCACGCAGACGATCACCAGCGGACTGGCCTCGACCGCCTCCGCCGGGGTCGCCACGCTGGTGGCGCCCAAACCATCTGCCTTGCCGTCCGTACGGTTCCACACGGTGACGCTGTGACCGGCCTTCACCAGCGTCCGGGCCAATGCCTGACCCATGAGCCCCAGGCCGAGAATAGAGATACGCATGCTGAGCAGTCCTTTCCGTTGACGGCTTCCACACTGCTGGCCGGGGGTTATGGTCGGATTCGGACTGGATTACGGGGGGTTGATGAGATTCGGGGTGCTGGGCCCCCTCTCGGTGTGGACGCCGGACGGGCAGCCGGTCCAGGTGCCCGAAGCCAAGGTCCGCGCGCTGCTCGCCGACCTGCTGGCGCACCGCGGCCGGCCGGTCTCCACCGACCGGCTCATCGACGACCTGTGGGGCGACCGGCCGCCCGGCGACGCGCTCGCCGCGCTCCGGGTCAAGGTCTCCCAGCTGCGCCGGGCGCTCGGCGACCGCTCGCTGGTGGTCTTCCGGCCGCCGGGGTACCTGCTCGCGGTGTCCCCGGAGGCGGTGGACGCTGACCTGTTCCAGTCCCTTCTCGCCCGCGCCGGGCGGAGCGACGATCCGCTGGTACGGCAGGCGCTGCTCACCGAGGCGCTGGGCCTGTGGCGGGGGACTCCGTACGCCGAGTTCGGCGACTTCGCCCAGGCGGCCGCGGCCCGGCTGGAGGAACAGCGCCTGGTGGCTCTGGAGGAGCTGGCCGAGACCCGGCTGGACCTGGGCGACCACGGGGCCCTGGCGGCCGAGCTGGCCGGCCTGGTGGCCGCGCACCCGCTACGCGAACGGCTGCGGGCCGCGCATCTGCGGGCGCTGTACCGGGCCGGGCGGCAGAGCGAGGCGCTGGCCGGGTACGGACAGCTGCGCGAACTGCTGGCGGACCAGCTGGGCATCGACCCCGCGCCCGAACTGACGGCCCTGCACACGGCAATCCTCCGCCAGGACCCCACCCTCGCCCCACCCCGCCCCACTCCCCCGCCCTCCGGTCCACCACCCCTCGGCCCGGCCGCGCCGGACACGGATCTGCCGCACTCCGAGCCGCCCGGACCGGCCGGGGACCTCCCGCATGGCGAACGACCCGCGCCACTTGCGGGCCCGGCCGCGCCGGACGCGGGGCTGCCGCACTCCGAGGCGACTGGACCGGCTGTGGGCCTGCCGCGTGCCGGGGTGGCCGGACCGGTTGGCGGGCCGCCGGGGACGAATCTGCCCGCGTCGCTCACCGGGCTGATCGGGCGGGGCGTGGAGGTGGCCGAGGTGCGGGCGCTGCTGCGGGGCGGGCGGCTCGTTACGTTGAGCGGGCCGGGTGGGGTGGGTAAGACCCGGCTTGCCCTGGAGGCCGCGGCCGAGCCCGGTCGGTCGTTTCCCGGAGGGGTGTGGCTGGTCGAGCTGGCGGCGATCACACCGCCCGCTGAGCCGGGTGTGGTGGCTGAGGCGGTGGCGTCGGTGCTGGGCGTCAGGGACGATCTGCCTGGGTCGGCGGTCGACCGGCTCGCCGCCGCGCTGCGTACCCGCGCGACGCTGCTCGTCCTCGACAACTGCGAGCACGTGGTCGAACAGGTCGCCGAGCTGGCCGAGCGGCTGTTGCGGGCCGCGCCCGAGCTGCGCGTGCTGGCGACCAGCCAGGAGTCGCTGCGTGTCCCCGGTGAGGTGCTGTGGAGTGTGCCGCCGCTCGGGCCGGAGGCCGCCGCGGAGCTGCTCGCGGCGCGGGCGGGCATCGAGGCGGGTGACGACGGCGTGGCGGAGATCTGCGCGCGGCTCGACGGGATCCCGCTCGCGCTGGAGCTGGCCGCCACCCGGCTGCGCGCGCTCACCCCGCGCCAGCTCGCCGCCCGGCTCGACGACCGGTTCCGGGTGCTGGCCACGGGGCATCGGGGCGCGCCCGCGAGGCAGCGGACGCTTCGGGCGATGATCGACTGGAGCTGGGAGCTGCTGACCGAGGGCGAGCGGCTGGTGCTGCGGCGGCTGGCCGTGCACGCCGACGGGTGCACGCTCGAAGCCGCCGAGGCGGTCTGCGCCGAACCCGGCCTGGACGTGCTCGACCTGCTGGCCAGGTTGGTGGACAGGTCGCTGGTGGTACGGGTGCCGGGCGGCAGGTACCGGCTGCTGGAGTCGGTGGCCGCGTACTGCCTGGAACGGCTGTCCGAGGCGGACGAGACGGTGACGGTCCGGCTGCGGCACGCCCGCCACTACGCCGACCTGGCGGAACGCGCCGAGCCCGGCCTACGCGGACCCGAGCAACCGCGGTGGCTCGCGCTCCTCGACGCCGACGCCGCCAACCTGCGCACCGCGATCGAGACCTCACTCCGCCTCACCGCCCCGCAAGACGCCGTCCGGCTGGTGAATGCGCTGGCCTGGTACTGGGTGCTGCGTGGCAGGCTCGGTGAGGGGCAGCGGGCACTTGAGGCGGTGCTGGCCGTCGCCGACGACGCGCAGGCCCGTATCTGGCTGGCCGGGCTGCGGATGCTGGCGGGGCAGGGGCGGGCTCCCGACCTGGAACGACTGGCCGACATCGCGGATCCGGCGCGCCGGGCCAGGGCGCAGTGGTTCCTGGCCTTCACGCTGTACGGCTACGACGACCCGGCGGCCACCGACGCCTACCTGGACAGCGCCATGGAGTCCTTCCTCGCCGCGGACGACCGGTGGGGCACGGCGGCGGCGCTGAGTCTGCGGGCCAGGCGGGCGCTGCTGCGCGGTGATCTGGCGGCGCTGAGGCGGGACGGAGAGCGGGGGCTGGAGCTGTTCCGCGAGGTGGGCGACCGGTGGGGCGTGATGCGGGCCGCCGAGAACCTCGGCACGCTGGCCGAGATCACCGGCGACTACGAGCAGGCCGCGGAGCTGCGACGCGACGGGCTGCGCATCGCCGAGGAGCTCGGGCTGTGGAGCGAGGTGTCGGGTGCCCTGTCCAGGCTGGGCCGGGTGGCGCTGCTGACCGGTGACCTCGACGGGGCTCGGGAGCTGCACGAGCGGGCCAGGCGGCTGGCCGTCGCCAGGTCGGATGTGCCGTTGGAGGAGTTCGCCGAGGTCGGGCTGGCCTTGGTGGCGCGGCGGCAGGGACGGCTCGACGAGGCGGAAGGGCTGCTGCGCCGTTGGTTGCGCTGGGTGCGTCAGGTGGCGGGTGAGCCGGGGGCGGCGTTGATCCTGGCCGAGCTGGGGTTCGTCGCCGAGCTGCGCGGGGACGCGGCGGCCGCGCTGGAGTGGCAGCGGGAGGGGCTGGCGGTTGCGCGGCGGGTGGGCGATCCACGCGCGATCGCGCTCGCGATGGAAGGACTGGCGGGAGCCCAGGCGCTCGGCGGTCGGCACGAGGAGGCGGCCCGGCTGCTGGACACGGCCGGCGCGCTCAGGGCGTCGGTGGGCGCGCCGCTGCCCGATGCGGAACGCGGCGACGTCGATCGGATCGCGGCCGCGGTCCGGGTGGCGCTCGATCTGCGATGGTCGCGGGCCGCCACGACAGACCATTCCTGACCTGCAAATATCCAGGTTTGGCAGTCAAGGTAATGATTCACCATTACTCTTCGTGGGCGTTCCCGTACACACAGGAGTGATGGTGTTTCTCCAACTCGCGCTCGCCCTGTTCGTCGCCGTCGCCGGGCACGCAGGCGTGGTCGGCGCAGACCATCCGCTACCCAGCGCAAAGCGGCATTTCGCCCTGGCGGCTTCTCTCGATAAACCCAAGATTCCGCACTTTCGGTGATTGTCTCCGTGATTGCGGGCAGTGGCCTGGGTTGGAGGGTTGACGTAGGGCAAGGTGGGAGCATGCCGATGAGGACAGAGCTCGACCGACTCGCGGGCGGAGCGCACCACGATCCGCATTCCGTGCTGGGAGCGCATCCCGTCGAGGGGGGTGTCACGTTCCGCACGCTGCGCCCGCTCGCTGAGCGGGTGCGCGTGGTGATGGACGACGGAACGGCCCACGATCTGAAACACCAGGCCCATGGGGTGTTCGAGGTCACGGTCAAGGGGCTCGACAAGGTGCCCCCCTACGCCTTCAGCGTCCAGTACGCAGGCGCCGAGCCGTACCAGGCGCGTGATCCCTACCGTCACTGGCCCACGCTGGGGGAGGTGGACCTGCACCTGATCGGCGAGGGGCGGCACGAGCGGCTGTGGGAGGTGCTCGGCTCGCGCGTGATGCGGCACGAGGACGTCGACGGCACCGCGTTCGCCGTCTGGGCGCCGAACGCGCGTGGCGTCAGGGTCGTCGGCGACTTCAACCACTGGGACGGCACCGCCTACCCGATGCGCTCGTTGGGGCGCTCCGGCGTGTGGGAGCTGTTCATTCCCGATATCGGGCCCGGTGAGCGGTACAAGTTCCACATCCTCGGCGCCGACGGCGTGTGGCGGGACAAGGCCGACCCGATGGCCAGGCGGACCGAGGTGCCGCCGCAGACCGCCTCCGTGGTCGAGAAGTCGGCCTACACCTGGGACGACGCCGCATGGATGACCGAGCGCGCCGAGAAGGACGCGCAGCGGGGCCCCGCGAGCGTCTATGAGGTGCACCTGGGGTCGTGGCGGCCCGGCCTGTCCTACGTGGAGCTGGCCGACCAGCTCGTCGACTACGTCCACGACATGGGCTTCACGCATGTGGAGCTGCTGCCGGTGGCCGAGCACCCGTTCGGCGGGTCGTGGGGCTACCAGGTGACCTCCTACTACGCCCCGACGGCGAGGTTCGGGTCGCCCGACGAGTTCCGCCACCTGGTGGACCGGATGCACCAGGCCGGGATCGGGGTGCTGCTCGACTGGGTGCCCGCGCACTTCCCGATGGACGACTGGGCGCTGGCCCGCTTCGACGGCACCCCGCTGTACGAGCACGCCGACCCGGCCCGCGGCGAGCACCCCGATTGGGGGACCTACGTCTTCGACTTCGGCCGCCGCGAGGTGCGTAACTTCCTGGTCGCCAACGCGCTCTACTGGATGAAGGAGTTCCACATCGACGGGCTGCGGGTCGACGCGGTCGCCTCGATGCTCTATCTCGACTACTCGCGGCGCGAGGGCGAGTGGACGCCGAACGTCTACGGCGGCAGGGAGAACCTCGACGCGGTGGAGTTCCTCAAGGAGATGAACTCCGTCTGCTACCGGGAGGCTCCGGGCATCACGACCGTGGCCGAGGAGTCGACGGCGTGGCCGGGTGTGTCGCGGCCCGTGCACCTGGGCGGCCTCGGATTCGGCTTCAAGTGGAACATGGGCTGGATGCACGACACGCTCAGCTATCTACGACATGAGCCGATATTTCGCCAGTACCACCACCATCAGATGACTTTTTCGCTCATGTACGCCTACTCCGAGAACTTCGTGCTGCCGCTCTCCCACGACGAGGTCGTGCACGGCAAGGGCTCGCTGCTGGGCAAGATGCCGGGCGACGAATGGCAGCGGTTCGCCCAGCTCAGGGCCCTGCTCGCGTTCATGTGGGCGCATCCGGGCAAGCAGCTGCTGTTCATGGGCGGCGAGTTCGGCCAGGGCTCGGAGTGGTCGGAGGAGCGCGGGCTCGACTGGTGGGTGCTGGAGTTCGACGGGCACGCGGGCGTACAGCGGCTGGTCCGCGACCTGAACCGGCTCTATCGCGAGAACCCGGCCCTGTGGGAGCAGGACGCGTCCCCCGAGGGCTTCCGCTGGATCGACGCCGACGACGCGCGGGGTAACACGTTCTCGTTCGTCCGCTATGCGACCGATGGGTCCGCGGTGGCGTGCGTGGCCAACTTCAGCGGCGGGCCGTACGAGACCTACCAGCTCGGCCTGCCGTACGGCGGGCAGTGGGCGGAGACCGTCAACACCGACGCCTACGAATACTGGGGCAGCGGGGTCGGCAACATGGGCTCGGTCCAGGCCGTCGAGGAGCCCTGGCATGGCCTGCCGTACTCCGCCACGCTGCGGGTGCCGCCGCTGGGCGCCGTGTGGCTGCGTCACGACGGGCTGGGAAGTTGATGCCAGTTCGCTGAGAAAGGCGCGCCACCCCTGTGCGCGCCGGATAAATCCGCCTAAACTCCAAGATCGTGCGACTTCGCCCCTTAGTAGTGTGCGCGATCCTGCTGGCCTTGGTGCCCGCTGCTCCGGCCTTCGCCGACGACCCGACGCCTACGGCGACCCCCTCGCCGAGCGCGTCCCAGGAGAAGCTCGAAGACGGTCTGGCTCTCGATGGCGGCACCGTGCGCGCCATCGTCGAGCTGGCCGACCCGGGGCAGAACGCACCCGTCGCCAGCCAGGCGGCGGCCGACAGCGTGGACGTCGTCCTTCGGCCGGAGAGCCAGCCGTTCATCGTGGTCCAGGGCACCGCCGAGGAGCTCGCCGCGCTCGCCGAGGACTCGCGCATCACCTCGATCCACCGCGATCGCGCCTATCCCCCGACGGCGGCCAACAACCTCGTCCAGATCGGCGCCGACCAGGCGCACGCCCAGGGCTTCACCGGCACCGGTCAGGCGGTGGCCGTGCTCGACACCGGCATCGACGAGGACCACCCGAACTTCGGTAACCGGATCGTGGACGAGGCGTGCTTCTCCGCGGTGGACACGGGCGTGCAGTCGCTCTGCCCGAACGGCCAGACCTCGCAGACCGGCAAGGGCGCGGCCAACGCCATGACGGCCAAGTGCCTGGCGAACGGCGTGAACCTGTGCGAGCACGGCACCCACGTCGCGGGCATCGCGGCGGGCGACAGCGGCGTCGCGCCCGGCGCGGGGATCGTCGCGGTGCAGGTGTTCAGCCGGGTCGACGACGAGTCGGTCTGCGGCGAGGCGTCGTGCCTGCTGGCGTACGAGTCGTCGCTGCGGCTGGCCCTGGACTACGTGGCCGCTTCGACGCAGCCGATCGCCGCGGTGAACCTGAGCCTGGGCGGCGGGCTGTCCGAGACCTCGTGCGACGACAGCGAGGAGGGCGCGATCTTCAAGCCGAAGATCGACGCCCTGCTGGCCAAGGGCATCGCGACCGTGGTCGCGGCCGGCAACGAGTACTTCGAGGGCACCTCCTTCCCCGCCTGCATCAGCTCCGCGGTGGCCGTGGGCGCGAACGACGACAGTGACGCGATCGCCGACTTCTCCAACCGGGGAGCCGGGGTGGACCTGTTCGCACCGGGCGTGGACATCGAGTCGTCGGTGCCCGACGACCAGACGGCCGTCTACAGCGGCACCTCGATGGCGACTCCGCACGTGGCGGGCGCGCTGGCGCTGCTGAAGGCGCAGTCCCCGCAGACCTCGATGCCCGACCTGATCACCAAGCTCAAGTCGGCCGGCCGCCCGTACGTCTATCAGGTCGGCGAGACCCAGGTCACCACGCCGCGCCTGGACGTGCTCGCCGCGCTGACCGGCAGCACCCCGCAGCCGCCCATCACGCAGACTCCGGCGCCGGCCCCCGAGGACCCCGACCCGTCCGACCCCGACCCCGAGCCCGACCCGTCGGACAGCAGCGGCCCCTCGCCGTCGCCCGAGCCGTCGGCGACGAGCACGACGACACCGGTCCCGGTGCCGACCCTCACCGTGACCGTGACGGTGACCGTCACCCCCACGGCTCCCGCCACGGTCTGTACGCGCGGTACGACCGGCACCCGCCTGACGGCCAAGGAGTGGGCCGTGGAGGTGCACCGGAGCAGCGGCAAGCTCTCCGACGCCACGCTCACCTGCTATCTGAAGCTGGTGCAGAAGGCCAGCACGGTCTTCCCCGAGCTGACCAAGGCGTCATCCCTGGGCACCGCGTACCGGGTGCTGAAGGCCAAAAAGACGAACAGGGAGAAGCTGGACGCCGCCCTGCTGACGGGCTGGCTGAACTGGGCCAACGGAACGAACGGGACCGCGACCTTGAAGTCCGCCGAGAAGGTGCGGCTTTCCGCGAAGTCCACGACCACCGCGCTGAAGAAAGCGGCCAAGAGCGTCCTGCCGAAGTAGCGCAAAGGTTTCACTGGCTTACATGCGTCACTTGGGAAACAACGACATCACGGTTCACGTGCGTGGGGACTGAGCAGGCAATACGGCTCACCCCACCACGGAGGAACCAGTGAAGCTACGACCGCTGCTGACCGGCATGCTCGCGCTCGCCACGATCTCGGCCGCGCTCGTCGCGGCCCAGGCGGGCCACGCGGACAGCCTCGGCGCCGGTGGCCCGCTCATCAGCCCGGCGCTCGTCGAGGAGATGAAGACGACGCTGCGCGTCCGCTCGATCGTCGAGCTGCATCCCGGCCAGGACGCCGAGGCCGTCGCCCGGGACATCATCGCGGCCTCCGAAACGGCGCGGATCATCGAGACGGCGAAGTCGCCGAACTTCTTCGTGGCCGAACTCGACGGCGTGTGCCTGGACAGGCTCAGGAACGACCCCCGCGTCAAATCCGTCTACAAGGACGAGCTGAGCTCGGCGTTCCTGGACGAGAGCACCAAGGTGATCGGCTCCGACCAGGCCAACGCGGCGGGCTGGACCGGCAAGGGCACCACGGTCGCCGTCCTCGACACCGGCATCGACGAGGACCATCCGTTCTTCGCCGGCCGGATCGCGGACGAGGCCTGCTTCTCCTCCGCGAACCCGAGCGCCGAGGCCGTCTCGCTCTGCCCGAACGGGCAGCCCAGCCAGACGGGCCGCGGCGCGGCGAACGCCGAGACCCCGCTGTGCATCACGGACGGGCTCAACCAGTGCCGCCACGGCTCGCACGTGGCGGGCATCGCGGCGGGCGCGATGGTGCGGGGCGCTCCGTCCAACGGCGTGGCGCCGGGTGCGGCCATCCTGCCGATCCAGGTCTTCACCCGCATCAACAGCGCCGCGGCCTGCTCGGCGGCGGGAGCCCGTTCGGCTCCGTGCTTCCTGAGCTACACCTCGGACCAGAAGCTCGGACTGGAGTACGTCGAGAAGGCGGCGAAGAGACTGCGCATCGCCGCGGTCAACCTGAGCTTCGGCGGCGGCATCTTCACCCACCCGTGCGACGACGATCCGCGGGCCGGCGCGCACAAGGCGCAGTTCGACGCCCTGCGGGCGCTCGGTGTCGCGCCCGTGGTGGCGGCGGGCAACTCCGGCCACGACGGCGTCGCCTCTCCGGCCTGCGTCTCCAGCGCCATCACGGTGGGCGCCACGGACGACACCGACCAGATCGCCTGGTTCTCCAACCGCGGCACGATGCTGGACGTGTTCGCGCCCGGAGTCAAGATCAACTCATCGGTGCCCGACGACACCTGGGCCGAGCTGAGCGGCACCTCGATGGCCGCGCCGCACGTGACCGGCGGGTTCGCGGTGATGAGGCAGGCCTTTCCCACCATGAGCGTCGAGGAGATCGCGCGGCGGCTGCAGAGCACCGGCATGGACATTCCGTACAGTGCCTCCTTCTCCCAGGTGAACACCGAGCGGATCAACCTCGCCAAGGCCATCGGGCCGGCCCGGCCCGGCGTCTGAGGCCGCGCCGCGTCACGGGCGCTGACCACGTCCGGCCATCGGCAGGAGTTGGGTAACCCATGACCGACTCCTGCCGCTTAGGGTGGCTTTTATGGACGCAGGCAAGGCGATCTTGGACACGGTTGACAGGTATCGCCAGCGGCGCACCGCCCCGCTGGTGCTGGAGCTCGATCTCACCGAAGGGCTCACTGAAGGACCGCCGGCGGACCCGCTCTCCGCCGTGCTGTCCATGCGCAAGACGCGACTGTCCGATGTGCTGTCGGGGCTCAAGCGGGCCAGGCAGGACTCCAGGGTCAAGGCGCTGGTCGTGAAGATCGGCGGCAATCCGCTCGGTCTGGCGATGGTGCAGGAGCTGCGCCAGGCGGTGGCCCACTTCCGCGCCTCGGGCAAGCTGACCGTCGCGTTCGCCGAGACGTTCGGGGAGTTCGGCAACGCCACCGTGCCCTACTACCTGGCCACCGCGTTCGAGCGGATCTACCTGCAGCCGAGCGGTGACGTGGGCTTGACGGGCGTGGCGTTGGAGCAGCGCTTCGTCAAGGGCAGCCTGGCCAAGCTGGGCATCGGCTACGAGGGCGGCCAGCGGCACGAGTACAAGACCGCGGCCAACATGTTCACCCAGGACCACATGACCGAGCCGCACCGCGAGTCGATGACCCGCATCGTCGAGTCGGTCATCGAGCAGGTCACCGCGGGCATCGCCGAGGGCCGCCGGCTCGACCCGGCCAAGGTGCGCGAGCTCGTCGACCGCGGGCCCTTCATCGGCGCCGAGGCGCTGGAGGCCGGTCTGGTCGACGGTCTGGCCTACCGCGACGAGGTGTACGACGAGGTCAGGCAGGCCGCGGGCGGCGACCCGCACCTGCAGTACGTCTCCCGGTACGCCAGGGCCGCGGCCGTGCGCAAGCTGCCGCACCCGACGGCCGACGGCATCGCGCTCGTCCACGGCCACGGGCAGATCAGGTCCGGCCGCAGCGGGCGCAGTCCGCTCGGCGGCGGCGGCGCGATGGGCTCCGACACGGTGAGCGCCGCGCTGCGGGCCGCCCGGCGCGACGAGCACGTCAAGGCGATCGTGTTCCGGGTGGACAGCCCCGGCGGCTCGTACGTCGCCTCGGACACGGTCTGGCGCGAGGTCGTGCTGGCGCGAAAGGTCAAGCCGGTGATCGTGTCGATGGGCGACGTGGCCGCGTCCGGCGGCTACTTCGTCTCGATGGCCGCCGACGTGATCGTCGCCCAGCCCGGCACGCTGACCGGCTCCATCGGGGTGTTCGCCGGCAAGCCGGTGATGCGCGAGCTGCTGGAGAAGGTCGGCGTCAACTCCGAGCTGGTGGCCGAGGGCACCAACGCCGGCATGTTCTCCGCGACGCGCGCCTGGTCCCCCGAGCAGTGGGAGCGGGTCAACGCCTGGCTCGACCGTATCTACGATGACTTCGTGGGCAAGGTCGCCGAGGGTCGCGGCCTGACCCGCGACCGCGCCCACGAGCTGGCCCGCGGCCGGGTCTGGACCGGTTCCGACGCGCGGTCCTGCGGCCTGGTGGACGAGCTGGGCGGCCTCGAAGACGCGCTCGGCATGGCCAGGAAGCGCGCGGGCCTGGGCGCGGAGGCACCCGTGCGCGTCTATCCGCGGCTCAACCCGCTGGAGCGGCTGCGCGGACCGGAGTCGAGCGAGGACAAGGCCGCCGCGCTGACCCGGGTCCGCCTGGAAGCCTGGGGGCCGTTCGCCCGGCTCTCCGCCGAGCTGGGCTTCCCGGCCGCCGGGCCGCTGTCCCTCCCCGCGTGGTACAGGATTCAGTGATCCTTCCGGTCAGGAGCCCATCGGGCGGTAGCGGCCGCGGAGTCGTACCAGCGGCTGGACAGAGGACGTGACGTACGGCACCGCGAGCACGCGCGCGATGAACAGCGTGTGATCCCCGGCGGGGACCACCTGGGTGGTCTCCGCCTCCAGGGCCGCGACGCCGTTCTCGACGACGATCGCGTCCGAGTGGGCGCCGCGGTGGTGCGCGATGCCCGCCACCAGGTGGCGGGCGCTGGGCCGGCCGGCGGCGGCGAATCGGCTGGCGATCGCGGCCTGCCCGGCCGACAGGAGCGAGGCCGCCCAGCGGTCCTGGCGCAGCAGCACCTCGCAGAGGTAGCCGTCGCCGCGCAGGCTCACCAGCACCAGCGGCGGCTCCAGTGAGACGGACATCAGCGCCGATACCGTGGCGCCCAGGTCGTCGCGGTCGTCGCGCACGGTGACCACCGCCACGCCCGCCGCGAGCTGCGCCATCGCCTCGGTGAACTCGCTCACGGCGAGAGCCCCCGGAGTCCGGGGACCCTCGCCGGGCGGGTCAGCCGAGGCCGTTGGAGGTCAGCCATTCCTTGGCCACCGTGGCGGGCTCGTCCTTGTTGACGGCGATCTTCTGCATCATGTCGAGCAGCGACTGCGTCGAGAGCTTGCCCGAGATGGCGTTGAGCGTGGTGGTGATCGTGTCGTTCATGGCCGCCTTGTTGACCAGCGGCGTCACGTTCTGGGCGGCGAAGAGGTTCTTCGTGTCCTGGAGCGAGACGAGGTTGTTCGCGGCGATCTTCGGGTCCGTGCTGAACACGTTGCCGACCTGGACCGTGCCGTCCTTGATGGCGTCGGCCGTGGTGGCGCCGGTGGCCTTCCAGTCCTTGAACTCGATCCCGTAGACCGACTTCAGCTCCTTCTCCCAGCGCTGCTTGAACTCGGGCGGAGCGCCGATGACCCAGGTCTTGGAGACCTTGGCCAGGTCTTCCATGGAGTTGAGCGACCCCTTGGTCTGCTCGTCCTTGGTGATCGTCAGGGTGTCCTTGTCCTCGGCGGGCGAGGAGTCGAGGACCTCCAGCTCGGGCGGCAGCTTCGTCTTGAGCTCCGCGTTGACCTCCTCGGTGGTCTTCGCCTTGGTCGCCTTGTCGACGAAGGCCAGCAGGTTGCCGTTGTACTCGGGCACTATGGTCAGCCCGCCGCTCTTGACCTGGTCGTAGATGACCTCACGGGTGCCGATGCCGGGCTTCTCCTCGACCTGTACGCCCTTGGCCTCCAATGCCTGGGCGTAAATGGAGGCGAGCAGCGTGTTCTCGTCGAAGTTGGCGGAACCGATGATCACCTTGCCCCCGCCACTGGCGGACGCCGAGCCGCTGGGCGCCGCGCTCGTGGTGTTGAGCGGGTTGCCTCCACTGCCGCCGCCCCCACACGCGGCCAACGCGAGCGTCGCCGACAGCAGCACCGCCGCAGTGCTGAACATGCGTTTCATTCTTATTTCCTTCCTAAGCGGCAGGTATTAGAGAGATTAGCGGACCTTGACCCGCTGACTCACCCCTGGGGAGACCGTCACCCGCCGAACGACGGTGAACAGCACCTGCACGACAAGCGCGAACAACACAATCAGTACTGAACCCCCGACCACGCTCGCGTAATCCTGCGTGGCGAATCCGTCGATCACGAATCGGCCGAGCCCGCCCAGCCCGGTGTAGGCCGCGATCGTCGTGGTGGCCACCACCTGGATGGCCGACAGCCGGAGTCCCAGCAGGATCAGCGGCAGCGCCACGGGCACCAGCACCCGCCCGAGCACCTGCCCGCCGCGCAGCCCCATCCCGTAGGCGGCGTCACGGAGCTCCGGGTCCACGCCTCTGATGCCCTCGAAGGTGTTGACCAGGATCGGCGGTATGGCCAGCAGGACCAGCGGGATGATCACCGGCAGGATCGACGCGGTGCCGAGCAGCAGCACGAACAGCACCAGCAGCCCCAGCGTAGGCAGCGCCCTGGCCAGGTTGGCCGTGACGACCACGCCGAGGCCGCCCTTGCCGGTGTGCCCGATCAGCAGGCCGAGCGGGATCGCGATCAGCACGGCCAAGGCCAGCGCCATGAGCGAGAATTCCAGGTGTTCGAGCAGCCGCGTGGGGATGCCCGCCGGTCCCGACCAGTTCTCGGCCTTGCCGAAGAACTCCAGCAGCCAGTTCACGCGGACCTCCTAGCCCTGACCCAGGGGGTCAGCAGCCGCTGCGCGAGCACCAGGAGGCCGTCGGCGACCAGGGCCAGCAGCACGATCAGCACGATGCCGACGAGCGCGGGCGGCACGAACGGGTTCTGGTAGGCCCTGGTGAACAGCATCCCCAGACCGCCCTGCCCGATCAGCGCGCCGACACTCACGAGGCTGATGCTGGAGACGGCGACCACCCGGAGCCCGGCGAGCACGACGGGCGTGGCGATCGGCAGCTCGACCTGCACCAGGCGGCGCAGCGGCGTGAACCCCATCGCGACGGCCGACTGCCGCACGTGCTCGGGCACCGCGCCGAGCCCGTCCACCACGGACGGGATGAGCACGGCGCAGGCATAGAGGGTCAGCGGCACGATCACGGTCGTCTTCGACAGGCCGGTGATCTGGATGAGCAGCATGAAGACCGGCAGCGAGGGGAGCGCGTAGAAGATGTTCATCACGCCGGACGTCGGCTGGAAGAGCCAGCGCCACCGTACGCAGGCCAGCCCCAGCGGCAGCGCCAGGACCAGCGCGACGACGATCGGCACCAGGGACATGACCAGGTGGTCGCCGAGCAGGTTCTTGATGCTGTCGACCCGTCCGGTGTCCCAGTTGCGCGCGATCCACTCCCATACGGAAGGGGGGCCGTCAGCCATCGGCCGCCTCCGCCAGAGCCTCGTCGAGCGCCTCTCTGGTGGCCACGCCGACGACCTTGCCGTCCTCGTCCACGGCCACCGCGCAGCCCGACGGGGACAGCAGCGCCGCGTCGAGCGTCGAGCGCATCGAGTCACGGCCGAGCACGAACATCCCGTACGACTCCAGCTCGCCGGGCCGCTCGCGCGAGATCCAGCCGACCGGCCGGTCATCAGCGGTGACGACCAGCAGCCACGGCTCGTCCGTCGGGCCCTCGAACCCTTCGGGCACGGTCAGGTCGGAGCGCAGGCGCAGGCCCTGCGTCGAGATGAACTGCAGGCGCCTGATGCCCCGGTCATGACCGAGGAACTCGCGGACGAAGTCGTCGGCGGGCTCCGAGAGCAGCGTCTTGGGATCGGCGAGCTGCGCCAGCTTGCCGCCCACACGCAGGACGGCGACCCGGTCGCCGAGCTTGATGGCCTCGTCGATGTCGTGGGTGACGAAGACGATGGTCTTGTTCAGCTCCGACTGCAGCCTGAGCAGTTCGTCCTGGAGGCTGGTGCGCACGATCGGGTCGACCGCGCTGAACGGCTCGTCCATGAGCAGCACCGGCGGATCCGCCGCGAGCGCCCTGGCCACGCCGACACGCTGCTGCTGACCGCCGGACAGCTGGAACGGGTAACGCTCGCCCATGACCGGGTCGAGCCCCACGCGTTCCAGCAGCTCCATGGCCCGATCCCGGGCCTTCTTGCGGTCCCAGCCGAGCAAATAGGGGACGGTGGCGATATTGTCAACGATCTTCCGGTGCGGGAAGAGCCCCGCCTGCTGGATGACGTACCCGATCCCACGCCGCAACGTCGGCGGATCGATGCCCTGCACGGGCACGCCGTCAAGGAGGATCTGCCCTTCTGAGGCATCGATCATCCGGTTGATCATTCGTAGGGACGTCGTCTTCCCGCACCCCGAGGGGCCGACGAACACGGTGATTTCACCCGTCGGCGCCTCAAGGCTCAGGTGATCAACGGCGACCGTGCCGTCCGGGTAGCGTTTGGTGACGTCGTCAAATGTGATCACGCGCGACCTCTCGCGTTCGTGGCGGGGACCGCAGCTCCCCCCTGCTACAGCCGCCGCATGATCTCTCAGAGCGACAAGACTACGGCGATCCTGACCGCTCTGTCCCCTCAGTCCCATCTGAAACGCTTCAGGTAGCTGCAAGTTTCATGCGAAATACGGTGCTGGTAGTGCGCTTTACCTGGGTAAGTTGGCATGATTACCACCAAAGACATCGACGCCGCACCCCCCACCCTCAAGCGTCCGCATTTCAGCAAGAGGATCCGGCCCCGTGACACACTCGCTCACCGATCACCCCTCCCAGGCGGAACTGATCGCGGAGCTCTACGACCGTTACGCCGCCGGGCTGTTCGCGTACTGCGCTGACCAGCTCGGGGACCACGGTTCCGCAGCCGACGCCCTGGTGTCCGTCCTCTCCAGCGTCCCGGCGACGCCGCCGCCGCGCGCCGCGCTGTTCGCGTTCGCCCGGCGCGAGATCCACCGCCGCGACGTCGTCTACGCGCCTTCGGTGGTCGACCCGCTGATCGACCCGGCGTCCGCGCTGGTGGAGCGGGCGCTGCGGGAGTTACGCCCGCACCAGCGCGAGGTGCTCGTGCTGGGCGAGGTGTGCGGGCTGGATCTCCACGAGCTGGCCTGGGTGCTCGACGTGGCGCCCGACACGGCGGAGGAGCTGGCCACCAGCGCCGCGCTCCGCTACCGGCAGGCGCTCGACACCGCGCTGGCCTACGTCGGTCCCCGCGTGTCCAAGCCGGTGGCCGACGTCTACGGGGCGCTCGGCGTCGCGCCGCTGCGCGACGTGCTGGGGCGGCTGCCGTGGCCGCCGCCGCCCGAGCATCTCCACTCGCGCTTCGCGTCCCAGGGCAGGCGCGGTCGTACGGCGGCGCCGATGTTCGTCAAGCCGCTCTGGCCGGGGCCGCCGACGTGGCCGCTACCGTTGAGCGAGGCGGATCCGGCTACCAGCACGGGGATCTTCCCGACGGAGCTGCTGACGCCGCCGTCGCCGTCCCGGGTGCCGGAACACGAGGCGCCCACTGCACCGATGCCGAAACTCCGGTTCGGGCCTGACGAGGCGCTTTCCGGGCTCGGGTGGCGGCTGGAGGGGCCTGGCCGCGTTCCGCCCGGTCCCGATCAGGCGCCGCTCGGCGCGGACCAGGCTCCCGCGAGGCAGCGGTTCTTCACGCCCCGGCCGGCGAGCGCACGGTCAGCCTGGGAGGCCCTTTTCGGCGCGCGCCCGCCCAAAGACCTGCCCTCCAGCGCGAAGCCATCCCAGGATGCGTCTACTGACGCGAAAGGGGCACAGGACGCGTCCGCCAGCGCCAAGCGGCCCCAGGACCTGCTCTTCGGCGCGCGACCGGCCAAAGATGCGCCCGCAGGCGCGAGGCTGTCCAAGGACCCGCTCTTCGGTGCGTGGCCGCCCGAAGAGACGCCCTCGGGCGCGAAGCCGTCCCAGGACGCTGGCGCGAAGCCGTCCCAGGACGCGTCTTCTGGCGCGAAGCCGTCCCTGGATCCGCTTTTTGGTGCGTGGCCGCCCGGAGGCGGGTCCTCTGGCGCGAAGCCGGTGCACGACGGGCCGTTCCGTCTGCCGCAGCCCGCTGAGCCAGTCTCCGGTAAGCCGGTCGGCGAGCCCGTAACGAGGCCGCCGTTCCCGCTCTCGGCGTCCATTCCGGGGGACGTGCTGGACGACGACGCGGTGACCCAGGAGTTGCCCGCCATCGGCGACATCCTCGTGCACAAGGGCCCGGCCAGGGAGCCGGGCGCTCTCTTCGTCCCGAGGTCCGCCGCCAAGGAGCCCGTCTATCGGATGCCGGCCCCGCTGATGTTCCCGCCCACCGTGGACGACCTGCCCATCGTGGACGACCTGCCCGACGACGTCCCGGACATACCGGCCGTACCGGAAGCCCGGGTACGGCCCGGCCGGGACAAGCACTACGACTGGGCCTGGGAGCTGGTCGGGTTCCTGGTCTGCGTCATCATCGCGATGATCGTGTTCTTCGCGGTGCCGCTCATCATCGGCCCGTGACCTTCGGGGCGCCCGGTCAGTCGGCCGAGAGGATCAGGCCGCTGGTCGGGACGCCGGTGCCGGCCGTCACCAGAACGTTGCGTACGCCGCCCACCTGATTGGCGGAGGTGCCTCTGACCTGGCGTACGGCTTCGGCGATGCCGTTCATGCCGTGGATGTAGGCCTCGCCGAGCTGGCCGCCGTTCGGGTTGACGGGCAGGCGGCCGCCGAGCTCGATGCCGCCGTCCTGGAGATAGCCGGGGGCCTCTCCCCGACCGCAGAATCCGAGCTCCTCCAGTTGGGCCAGGACGAACGGGGTGAAGTGGTCGTACAGGATGGCTGTCTGGATGTCCTGCGGGCTCAGGCCGGACATTTCCCATAAGCGTCGCCCGACGACTCCCATCTCGGGCAGGCCGCTCATGTCATCACGGTAGTAGCTGGTCATCATCATCTGCCCCACGCCCGCGCCCTGCGCGGCGGCCGTGATCACGGCCGGGGAGCGGCGCAGGTCGCGGGCCCGTTCGGTGGTCGTGACCACCAGGGCCACGGCCCCGTCGCTCTCCTGACAGCAGTCGAGCAGGTGCAGCGGCTCCACGATCCACTTGGACGCCTGGTGCTCCGCCAGCGTGATGGGCCGGCCGTGGAACCAGGCGGCGGGGTTCGTGGCGGCGTGCCTGCGCATGGCGACGGCCACCCGGCCGAAGTCCTCTGATGTGGCGCCGTAGGTGTGCATGTACCGCTGGGCGAACATCGCCACCCACCCTGCGGGCGTCATCAGCCCGAACGGCACGTGCCAGCTCATCTCCAGCCCCTGCGAGGTCGGCTGCCCGCCCAGGCGCGCGTCGGGCTGCCCGAACCTGCGGCCGGACCGCTCGTTGAACGCCCGGTAGCAGACGACGGTGCTCGCCGCTCCGGTCGCGACGGCCATGGCGGCCTGCGCCACCGTGCCGCACGCCGCGCCGCCGCCGTACTCGACCCGCGAGAAGTAGGTGAGCTCACCGGCGCCGATCTCGCGGGCGACGGCGATCTCCTGGTTGGTGTCCTGGGTGAAGGTCACCATCCCGTCCACGTCGCCCGGCGCCACCCCGGCGTCGTCGAGCGCGGCGAACACGGCCTCGGCGGCCAGCCGCAGCTCCGACCGGCCGGACCGCTTGCTGAACTCGGTGGCGCCGATGCCCGCGATGGCGGCTTGGGACTTGAGCACTTACCGCTCCTTCGTTGAGGTGATCAGGTCTCGTGCCGCCGTTGCGTTGGCAGGACCGCCCGCGAGGTCAGGGGGCCGAGGGGAGGGTGAGGGTGATCGTGCCGGTGGCGTGGTCGCCGAGGCTGACCTTGCCCCGCACCTCGACCGTGAACTCCCCCGCCTCCCGCGAGACGATCGTGCCGTTGAAGCTCAGCCGGTCGCCCGCGTACGCCGGGACGCCGAGCTTGACCTTGATGCGCCTGATGATCGCCTCAGGGCCCGCCCAGTCCGTGACGTACCGTTCCACCAGCCCCATCGTGGTCAGGATGTTGAGGAAGATGTCCTTGGAGCCCTGCGCGCGGGCGCCCTCGACGTCGTGGTGGACCGGGGTGTAGTCCATGGTGGCGAGGGCGGTGGAGACGACCACTGTGGGCGTGAGGTCGATCGACAGCTCGGGAAGCACCGAACCGATCTCGACCTGGTCTTCGGTCAGCGTCCGCATCACGACTCCCATGGCGCCCACATAGGAAGAACAAGTTCGTCGTCCAAAGCACGATATGTCGTACGCAATGCCATGCCGATACCCACGGCGTCGGGCGGGCAGTCCACGATGTTCCCCACAATCCTCACCCCTTCTGGCAGCTCCACCACTGCCACCACAAACGGCGTCTCTCGTCCCGGGACCGGGGGATGGTGGTGCACGACATAGCTGTAGACGGTGCCCTCGCCGCTCGCCACGGTGTGGGTGCGGTTGGTGGAGCGGCAGGCGGGACATATCGGACCTGGCGGGTGGCGTAGCTCGCCGCAGTCGGCGCAGCGCTGGATGCGCAGCTCGCCCTGCTGGACGCCTTCCCAGAAGAAGGCCGTGTCGTCGTTGACGGCGGGACGCAGCGGGTACGGCTTGCGGCTCGCCTCTGGGGAGGGTGCGGCGGCAGGCGGCGGCTGCTGCTGCGCGGCGGTGCGTGGGCGAAATTTCAGGATTCGGAACAGCATCTCGGCCACTGGGTCGTCTGCTTCGCCGTACCAGGTGACGTTCCAGGTGGCGAAGTAGCCCTCGCCGAGTGCCGTTCGCTTCGGGCCCACGAGGCTGGTGAAGCGGGTTGACGGGGTCAGGCGCTCGCCCAGCCGGGCGTACCGGTGATAGGTCTGCTCGCAGTTCGTCGCCACCACGCCCGTGTAGCCGTGGGCGTTCAGGGCGGTGATCATGTCGTCGACCGGCGAGCGGTCCTTGGCCTCCCGGCGGAGGCCCTGCATGGTCCAGACCTGGATCATCGCGGGTGGGGCGAGGCCTTTTTCGAGGTAGGCCGGGTTCGTGTCGCCGAGGGCGTCCAGCCAATGCCTGATCATGGGCACGTTGATCGGGTCCGGGGCGGCGGCACCGCGCACCTCCCCGAGGGCGGCCTGCTTGTCCGCCAGCTCGCGCAGCTCCCTGTCCGCGCTCGGGGCGCCGGTCGGCTGGTCGGTGGTTGTCGGGTCAGCCGTCGGCTGGGCGGTGCTTGTCCGGGCGTCCATCGGCTTGGCGTCCGTCATCGGGGCGGCCTCGGGAGGCTCAGGCCGAGCATCGCGATCAGCTCGCGTTGCACCTCGTTCACCCCGCCGCCGAACGTCAGCACCACCGCGCCCTTCACCCCGTGGTCGAAGCGCTCCAGGAGCTCGGCCGTCTCCGGGTCCGACGGATCCGCGTAGCGGGCCAGGATGTCGGCGATGAGCCGGCCGACCTCCTGTACCCGCTCCGAGGCGTAGATCTTGGTGGCCGACGCGTCGGGCGCGCCCAGCCAGCCGAGGTCCATGTTCGCCGCGACCTGCCAGTTGAGCAGCTCGTTCGTGCGGAAGTAGGCCCGCACCCTGCCCAGCGCCCGCCGTACGTCCGGCTGCTCCACCAGCCCGGTACGGCGCGCCCAGGCCAGGAAGCGGTCGTAGGTCTGGCCGAGGTTCCCGGCGGGGCCGAGCGTGACGCGTTCGTGGTTGAGCTGGTTGACGATCAGGTCCCAGCCCTTGTCCACCTCGCCCACGACCATGTTCGCCGGGACGCGGACGTCGGCGTAGTAGGTGGAGTTCGTGTGGTGGCGGCCGTCCATGGTGACGATCGGCGTCCAGGAGAAGCCCGGGTCGTCGGTCGAGGCGATCATCATCGTGATGCCCTTGTGCTTCTTGGCATCGGGGTTGGTGCGGGTGGCCAGCCAGATGTACTGGGCGTAGTGGGCGCCGCTGGTGAAGATCTTCTGGCCGTTGACGACGTAGTGGTCGCCGTCGAGCACCGCCGTGGTCCGGAGCGAGGCCAGGTCCGTGCCGGCCTCGGGCTCGCTGTAGCCGATCGCGAAGTGGCACTCCCCTGCCAGGATGCTCGGCAGGAACTTCTCCTTCTGCTCCGGCGTGCCGTACTGCATCAGGGTCGGCCCGACCGTCTGCAGCGTGATGAGCGGATACGGGACGCCCGCTCGCGCGATCTCGTTGGCGAAGATCTGCTGTTCGAGCGGGCCGAAACCGCCGCCGCCGTACTCCTTCGGCCAGCCGAGGCCGAGCTTGCGGTCGCGGCCGAGCCTGCGGCAGTGCTCCATGTAGGCGGTGCCGAACGGGTCCTCGGCGATCTTGCGGCGGTCCTCCTGGGTGAGGCAGTTCTGGAAGTACTCGCGCAGCTCGTCGCGGAGCCTGCGCTGGTCGGGGGTCAGGTCGATCAGCATCAGACGAGCGCTCCGATCAGGTCGAGCTGGGCGTCGGCGCCGCCGAGCAGGTGCGTCAGGTGCTTGGCGTGCGCGAAGTAGCGGTGCAGCGGGTACGTCACGTCGAGGCCCAGGCCGCCGTGCAGGTGCTGGCAGGTGTAGAGCGCCGTGAACGCCTCGCTGACGTGGAACGCGGCCACGGCCAGGTCCTCCTCGGCCGGCAGGTCGTTGGCGAGCAGCCAGGCGCCCGACCACACGGCCACGTCGAGCGCGCGCGTGGCGATGTAGACGTCGGCGATCTGCACGGTGACCGCCTGGAACTCGGCCAAGGCCCGGCCGAACTGCTTCCTGCTCTTGATGTACTCGGTGGTCAGTTTGAGAGCGCCGGCCAGCACGCCACTGGCCTGGGCCGCGACGGCCGCCGTGAAGAGCTGCCGCAGACCGGCGACCGCCTCCGGACCGGCCAGCCGCTCGGCCGGAGTCCGGTCGAACACGACAGTGGCCAGCGCCTCGCCGTTGGAGGCGAACTCCGGCTGCGCCGTCCATGAGCCGGTGGCCACGAACACGCCTTCATCGGCGGTGACCAGCACGTACGCGGCCTCGCTCCCGTACGGGACCCCGACCTTGCGCCCGGTCAGCACCCAGCCGTCGCCGTCCCGCTCGGCGGTGGTCAGGGGCGGGTCCGCCAGTGCCCTGCCTGGTTCACGGAGTGCCACCGTGCCGACGCTGTCAGCCGACTGCTGCTCCGGTTCCGGAGACGTGCCCACTGTCTGCCCGTATCGAGCCAGCGCCAGCGTGCTGACCAGCGTCGCCAGCGCGGGCACCGGTGCGGCCCGCGCGCCGACCTCGCGGAGCACCACGGCCAGTTCGACGGGCCCGAGCCCGGCGCCGCCCGCGTCCTCCGGCACGCACACGCTCATCAGCTCCGCCTGGGACAGCGCCTGCCAGAGCCGCTCGTCGTATGGCAGGCCGCTCTTCTCGTGCGCCTCCAGCCGCTCCGAGGTCGCCTCCTTGCCCAGGAGGTCGGCGGCCAGGATGCGCAGGTCCTGTTGAGTGTCATCCAGATTGAAATCCACTATTTCTCCAAAAGGTGTTGCCGGCCGTGCCGGGCGAACTCCCGCTCGATCGCCGCGACGTCCTCGTCCTCCAGTAAGCGGATCTCCGCGCCGGTCGGACGCCACCAGACCGGGTCGGCCGTCCGCCAGCCCTCCTTCACCAGGACCCGCTTGACGACCTTGTGCGAGGAGGTCTGCGGCAGACCATCGGAGATGCGTACGTACCGGGGGAACGACTTGGCCCCCAGGTCGCGGCGAGAGGCGAGGAAACCGGCGAACGCGGCGGGGTCGAACGGCGCCTCCATGACGAGCGCCGCCATGACCTGGTCTCCGGCCGCCGCGTCCGGCACCGGGTAGACGGCCGCCTCGATCACGCCCGCGAACTCCCGCAGGACCGCCTCGATCGGGGCCACCGCTAGGTTCTCGCCGTCCACGCGGAGCCGCTCGGTGCCCCGCCCGGCGAAGAACACGTAGCCGTCGGCGTCCGCGTATGCCAGGTCGCCCGACCAGAACGCGCCCTCCCGCATGCGCTCGGCGTCGGCGTCCGGGTCGTTGTAGTAGCCGTCGAACAGGCCGAGGCCGCCGGTGTTCACCAACTCGCCGACCGCTTCGTCGGGGTTGAGCAGCCGCCCGTCCTCGACGCGGCCCGGCGTGCACGGCAGGCCGGTCAGCGGGCTGCGGATCTCGATGCCCAGCGGCAGCCTGCCGAGACAGCCGGGCGGGCCGGTCGGATCCGGGCTGAGCGAGATGGCCGTCTCCGTCGACCCGAACGCGTCGATCACATGGCAGCCGAACCGCTCCCCGAACCGCCTGGTCGCCGTGGCGCTCCCCTCGTTGCCGAAGGCGAGCCTCAGGGGGTTGTCCGCGTCGTCCGGCTGCCGGGGGGTGGCCAGGACATAGGAGAGCGCTTTGCCGACGTAGTGGAGGTACGTACAGCCGTAGCGTCTGATGTCCGGCAGCAGACCCGACGCGGAGAACCTCCGCCGCAGCACCAGCGCGGCCCCCGACGCCACGGCCGGCGCGTAGGCCGCCATGACGGCGCCGGAGTGGAAGAGCGGCATCGCGCAGTAGACGGCGTCAGTGGGGGCGAGCATCGCGGCGAGCGACACGCCGGGGACGGCGATCTTCCGGTGCGTGATCCGCACCGCCCGCGGCCGGCCGGACGTGCCGGAGGTGAAGATCAGCATGACCAGCGCACCGGGATCCGGCGCGTGCGTGTCCGGATCGCGTACGTCCGGCGCGTGCGCGTCCAGGTCCGGATCCGGGTCGCGTACGTCCAGGTCCGGATCCGGGTCGCGTACGTCCGGGCCCGTCGTGAGCGCCGAGCCCCAGTCCGGGATGGGCGCCGATGCCACTCCCAGGGCGTCGGCCACGGAGTGCGCCATCGCCTCGTAGGGGCCGTCCCACAGCAGCAGGCCGACGTCGGTGGCGCGGGCGTCGCGGGTCAACTCTTCCACCGAGCGGGTGGGGTTCAGCGCCACCAGCACCCGCCCCGAGAGCGCGGCCCCGCCCAGCAGGAACACCATCTCCGGCACGTTGTCGCAGAGCACCCCCACGTGCGGCGGTCCGTCGAAGACGCGGGCGTTCAGCCAGGCGGCGGCGGTGCGGCAGGCGGCCACGTGCGCGCGCCACGACCAGACGCGATCCTCGAAGACCAGCCCCGGACGATCGTCGCCGGCCCGGGCCAGCAACAGTGCGGCGAGCGTGTCCGCGGCCATCGACCCTCCTAGCAAGCGCCCGGTCAACAGTTCCGCAAACTAGAACAGATTCTAATCTCTGTCCATAGGCGACACATCACAACAACTCCGGATATATGCCTGTAGCGGCTCAGACATGCGTCTATACAGGTTCTTTGTGACTCGTGGGTAACAAGCCGAGTTATCGAGAAATCAGATAACGTGTTCTCATGCGTACCCCGCAGCCGTCGTCCGCCGCGCCCCCCAGCGACACCGAGGGGATCATGGAGAGCCATTCCACATCCGGCGGTCACAGCGTCCGTACGCGTAGCCAGCACCAGCGCCGCAAGCGCATCGTCCAGGCCGCCGCCGCCCTCGCCTCGCGCGGCGGCGTCGAGGCGATGCAGATGCGCACGGTCGCCGAGCGGGCGGGCGTCGCGCTCGGCACCCTCTACCGCTACTTCCCGTCCAAGATGGACCTGGTCGTGGCGGTCGTCGGCGAGGAGATCGACCTGCTGGAGAGCAGCATCGAACGCCGTCCGCCGAGCGCCTCCACCCCGGCCGGCCGCGCGGTCGACGTGCTGATGCGGGCCACCCGTGGCCTCATGCGCGAGCCCGAGCTGGCCGACGCGCTGATCCGGTCGCTGATCATGGCCGAGGTGGAGACCCCGTTCGGCGATCGGATGACGGGACTGCTGCTGCGGGTCTCGGCCGGTCTCACGCGGGATCGGGCCAGCGAGGTGCAGCTCGACCTGGCGGGGTCGCTGTCCAGCGTGTGGGTGCAGGAGCTCCTGGAGATGCTGCGTGGCCGCCGCACGTACGAGCAGATCCAGCGCCGCATCGAAATCGCCGCCGCCAGGCTGGTGAATGATCTCTCTGCGCCGTAGTTTCACGGCTCCGCCCGCCGTACGGCCTGGCCCCTGATTCCTCAGCACCGCCCGCCGTACGGCTCAAAACACCTCTATTTTTTACGGCACCGCCTGGCCGCGTCAGACCACAGCCCTGAAGGTGCGGCGATACGTGTGCGGGGACACTCCCAGCGACGTGTGCAGGTGTTGTCTCATCGAGGCCGCCGTGCCGAAACCCGACCGCTCCGCCACCCGGTCCACCGGCAGGTCCGTGGTTTCCAGGAGGTGTCTGGCCAGTTCGATGCGTTGCTGGGTCAGCCATTGGCCGGGGCTCTGGCCTACCTCGTGGCGGAAGTGCCGGGTGAAGGTGCGTCGGCTCATGCCCGCGTGTTCGGCCAGGTCGGCCAGTTGGAGAGGGGTGGACAGGTGTTGGAGGGCCCAGGCTCTGGTGGGGGCGGTGCCGGTGGCCGATGGTTCGGGGACCGGGCGTTCGATGTACTGGGCTTGGCCGCCGTCCCGCCACGGGGGGACGATGCAGTGGCGGGCCACCTGGTTGGCTATCTCGCTGCCGTGGTCGCGCCGTACCAGATGCAGACAGAGGTCCACGCCCGCTGACGCGCCCGCCGAGGTGAGTACGTCGCCGTCGTCCACGAACAGCACGTCGGAGTCCATCCGCACCCCCGGGAAGAGGCGGGCGAAGCGCTCGGCATGCCGCCAGTGGGTGGTGGCCGGGCGGCCGTCGAGGAGACCCGCGGCCGCCAGGACGAAGGTGGCGATGCAGATCGACACGACCCGGGTGCCCGGACGTACCAGGGCGAGGGCGTCGAGCAGTCCGGGAGGCAGCGACTCCGGGCCGGTGATGTCCGCGAAGCCGGCGGCGGCGGCGATGACGACGGTGTCGGCGGTGGCCAGGGCGCTCGCGTCGTGTTCGACGGCGATCGCGTAGTCGGCGGCCGTGGCGACGGGGCCGCCGTCGAGCGTGCAGGTGATCACCTCGTAGAGCGGCTCGTCTCCCGGGCCCCGTGCCGTACCGAAGATCCTGGACGGCACGCTCAGCTCGAACGGGATCACGTTCGCCAGCGCCAGTACGACCACACGATGCATGGCCCGATCTTTACACATCTTGGCCACTGGGCCACTCGCAGACCGGTACCCAGGCGCAGCAGGCTTGGTGGCATGAAGATGCGCGCGATAAGCCAGGACGCCTTGGGCGGACCAGAAGTGCTGAAGACAGTCGAGTTGGACAGGCCCACGCCGGGGCCGACCGAGGTACTCGTGCGGGTGCACGCGGCCGGGGTCAACCCCGCAGACTGGAAGACCCGGGCCGGCGGCGGTCATCTGGGGGTGCCGTTCGTGCTCGGCTGGGACGTCTCCGGCGTCGTCGAGCAGGTGGGCCTGGGCACGACCATTTACCAGCCCGGCGACGAGGTCTTCGGCATGCTCCGCTACCCGTACGGCAACGGCGCCTACGCCGAGTACGTGAGCGCCCCCGCCCGACATTTCGCCCCCAAGCCCGCGAACCTCGACCACACCCAGGCGGCCGCGATCCCCCTCGCCGCGCTGACCGCCTGGCAGGCGCTGGTGGACACCGCACGGCTGACGGAGGGCCAGCGGGTGCTCGTGCACGCCGCGGCGGGCGGTGTGGGGCACTTCGCCGTCCAGATCGCCAAGGCACGCGGCGCGTACGTCATCGGCACGGCCAGCGCCGCCAAGCACGACCTGCTCCGCGACCTCGGCGCCGACGAACTGGTCGACTACCGCGACGAGGACTTCGCCGAGGTCGTCCGCGACGTCGACGTGGTGATCGATACCATCGGCGGCGACTACGGCCCGCGCTCGCTGCGTACCCTGCGCGAGGGCGGCACGATCGTCTCGCTGACTCTCTCGCTCCTGGACGCGGGCCTGCACGCGCAGGCGGCCGAGCGGGGCATCCGGTCGGCGGCCATGCTCGTCGAGCCCGACCACGCCGCGATGAAGGCGCTGGCCGCACTGGCGAAGGCCGGGAAACTGCGGGCCGAACTGGCCGCCGTGCTGCCGCTGGCGGACGCGGCCAAGGCCCACGAGCTGGGCGAGTCCGGCCGTACGACGGGGAAGATCGTCCTCTCCGTACGACAGTAACCGGGCCGGCCTCCGGGAATTCATCAGTCTGTCGGTGGCGGGAGCTATACAGGGGGTATGACTGAGAGGCCGTCAAACGAGGACTTCCTCCGGCAGGCTGATCCGCTGCGGCGTGAGTTGCTGGCGCACTGCTACCGCATGCTGGGCTCGGTGCACGACGCCGAGGACCTCGTCCAGGAGACCTACCTGCGCGCGTGGCGCGCTTACGACGGGTTCGAGGGGCGTTCGTCGCTGCGTACCTGGCTCTATCGCATCGCCACGACGGCCTGCCTGACGGCGCTCGACAGCCGGAGCAGGAGGCCGCTGCCGACCGGGCTCGGCGCGCCGGCGTCCGAGGCGACCGGCCCCCTGGTCGAGGGGGACGAGGTGCCGTGGCTGGAGCCCATACCCGACGGGATGGTCGGCGCCGGGGCCGGTGACCCCGCCGCCATCGTCACCTCGCGTGACAGCATCCGGCTCGCGCTCGTCGCCGCGCTGCAGCACCTGCCGCCCCGGCAGCGGGCGGTGCTGATCCTGCGCGACGTGCTCAAGTGGCGGGCCGCGGAGGTGGCCGAGGTGCTCGACACCACGACCGTCGCCGTCAACAGCAGCCTGCAGCGCGCCCGGGCCCAGCTCGACGAGGTGTCGCCGAGCCTCGACGACCCGGTCGAGCCGTTGACGGCCGAGCAGCGGGCCCAGCTCGACCGCTATGTGGCGGCGTTCCAGAACTACGACGTGGCGGGCATCGTGGAGCTGTTCACGAAGGACGCGGTCTGGGAGATGCCGCCGTTCACCGGCTGGTATCAGGGTGCCGACAACATCGGCCGGCTCATCGCGACCAACTGCCCCGCGAAGCAGCCCGGTGACCTGCGGCTGGTGCCGATCGAGGCGAACGGGCAGCCGGCGTTCGGGATGTACCTGCGGCGCGGCGACGTCTACGAGGCGTTCGGGCTGCCGGTGCTCACCTTCACCGGCTCGCGGGTCAGCCATGTCGCGATGTTCTTCGACCTCGGCCTCTTCGACACCTTCGGGCTGCCTCACACACTGAGCGGGACTTCCACCGGAAACTAGAACGCGTTACAGTCACGACCGGAGCATCGTTCTGGAGGCGACTGTGGGCACACCGGTGATCGTCGAGGCCGTCCGCACCCCCATCGGCAAGCGCGGCGGCTGGCTGGCCGAGCTCAAACCGCAGCAGGTGCTGGCCACCGCGCTCAACGGCCTGATCGAGCGGTCCGGGATCGACCCGGCGATCGTCGAGCAGGTCTTCGCCGGGTGCGTGACCCAGGCGGGCGAGCAGGGCGGGCATGTGGGGCGGCACTCCTGGCTGTACGCGGGCCTGCCGTACCAGGCGGGGGTGACCACGGTCGACGCGCAGTGCGGATCGTCACAGCAGGCCGTGCACCTGGCGGCGGCGATGATCCAGGCCGGCGTGATCGACGTGGGCATCGGGTGCGGGGTCGAGGTGATGAGCCGGGCGCCGCTCGGCAGCAACGTCCTGCCCGCCAGGCCGAAGCCCGACGACTGGAACATCGACCTGCCCGACCAGTTCACCGCGGCCGAGCGGATCGCGGAGCGGCGCGGGCTGACCCGCGAGCGGCTCGACTGGTTCGGGGCGCGCTCGCAGCAACTGGCCGCCAAGGCGTGGGCCGACGGGCGGTTCGAGCGGGAGATCGTGCCCGTCGGGCAGGTACGCAGGGACCAGGGCTTACGCGAGACCACCGTCGACGGGCTCGCCAGGCTCAAGCCGGTGCTGGGCGAGAACGGCAGGCACACCGCGGGCACCTCGTCGCAGATCTCCGACGGCGCCGCCGCGGTGCTGGTGATGGGCGAGGAGACGGCCGCGCGACACGGCCTGCGGCCCCGGGCGCGGATCCTGGCCCAGGCCCTCGTCGGCGCGGAGCCGTACTTCCACCTCGACGGGCCGGTGGACGCGACGGCGAAGGTGCTCGCGACGGCCGGGATGGCGATCGGCGACATCGACAGGTTCGAGGTGAACGAGGCGTTCGCGTCGGTCGTGCTGTCGTGGGCGAGCGTGCACGAGCCCGACTTCGACCGCGTCAACGTGAACGGCGGCGCGATCGCACTCGGCCACCCCGTGGGCGCCACGGGGGCACGGCTGCTCACGACGGCGCTGCACGAGCTGGAGCGCTCCGACTCGACGACCGCGCTGGTCACGATGTGCGCGGGCGGCGCACTGGCCACGGCCACGATCCTCGAGCGCATCACGTGACCCACCCCGGTTGAAATCCGGTACCGATCTCACGTTCCTTTCCCGCACACTCGACCGAGAACCAGCACGCTCAACGGGGGACACTGGATGAAGACGACCCGGCGCAGGCCGTACGCCGAGCAGCGCCCGCAGGACCTCGGCGGCGGGGTGTGGAGCGTGCCCGTGCCGATCCCCGGCAACCCGCTCGGCTACACACTCGTCTACGCCGTCGACTCCCCCAAGGGCCCCGTGCTGGTCGACGCCGGCTGGAACCACCCGGACGCCTGGGCGGCCCTCAGCGGCGGCCTGCGGACGCTCGGCCTCGACGTGACCGCGGTCCGAGGCGTGGTCGTCACCCACTTCCACCCCGACCACGCCGGGCTGGCCGGACAGGTCAGGGCGGAGTCCGGCGCCTGGATCGCGATGCACGAAGCGGACGCCGCGCTGGTCAGGCTCATGCACAGCTTCGCCGACGGCGAGCACCGTGACTTCCAGGCCGAGATGCTCCGGCGGGCGGGCGCCGGGCAGGACGACGTGGCGGTCGCGACGGCCGGCCGCCCGGACACGCCCGCACTGCCCGACCGCGAGCTACGCGACGGCGACCTGGTCGACCTGCCGGGCCGCAAGCTGCGGGCCGTGCACACACCGGGCCACACCCCCGGCCACATCTGCCTGCACCTGGAGGACGCCGACCGCCTCTTCACCGGCGACCACGTCCTCCCCGACATCACCCCCCACGTCGGGATTTATCCCTATGACCGGGATGATGTTGATCCTTTGGGTGATTTCCTGGAGTCCCTGGACCGCGTCGGCGAGTTGGGCCCGCTGGACGCGCTGCCCGCCCATGAGTGGATATTTCCAGATGTAGCCGCGCGCGCCGCCGAGATCCGCCACCATCACGAGGAGAAGCTCCAGCGGCTCGGCGCCCTTCTGTCCGAGCGCGCGGAACCGCTGACCATCTGGGAGACCGCCGCGATGATGACCTGGAACCGGCCCTGGGACGACCTGTCCCCCGTACTTCGCGGCATGGCCGCGGGCGAGGCCGCGGCGCACCTGCGCACGCTGGAGGCGCGTGGCGCGATCCGCCGCGTCCCCGGAGTCGATACGGTGCGCTTCCAGGCCCTAGAATCCTAGACATCCGATGTCTAGGGAGAAAAGCGTGGCGGTCACCGACGCGGCCATCGACAAGATCAAGCAAATGATTCTCTCGGGCGAGCTCACGCCCGGCGACCGGCTGCCGAAAGAGGCCGACCTGGCCGAGCGGCTCGGCCTGTCGCGCAACTCGCTCCGTGAGGCCGTACGCGCGCTGGCGCTGATCAACGTCCTCGACGTACGTCAGGGCGACGGCACCTACGTCACCAGCCTCGAGCCGCGCCTGCTGCTCGACACCATGTCCTTCGTACTCGACCTGCACCGTGACGACACGGTGATCCAGTTCTTCGAGGTACGCCGCATCCTGGAGCCCGCGGCGACGGCGATGGCGACCGAGCAGATGACCGACGCGGAGGTCGACGAACTCCGGGTGATCCTGGAGTCGCTGCCCGCCGCGCCCACGGTGGAGGAGCTCGTGGCCAACGACCTCGACTTCCACCACCGGATCGCGCGGGGTTCGGGCAACAGCGTGCTCTGCTCGTTCATCGAGAGCCTGTCCGGGCCGACGACCCGGGCGCGGATCTGGCGCGGGCTGACCCAGGAGGGCGCGATGGAGAAGACGCGGGAGCAGCACACCGCGATCTACGAGGCCATCGCCACCCGCCAGCCCGACGTGGCGCGCTCCTGGGCCACGGTGCACATCGCGGGAGTGGAATCCTGGCTGCGCAAGGCCCTCGACTAGGGGTAGAAACCCTGCGTGCCCGACAAACTGGAGAAATATCGCAGTAAACGCGACGCCAGCCATACCCCCGAGCCCGTCCCCGGCGCGGCCCCCGAGCCGGGCGACGGCGCGGCGTTCGTGATCCAGGAGCACCACGCCCGCTCCCTGCACTGGGACCTGCGGCTGGAGCGCGACGGCGTGCTCGTCTCGTGGGCGGTCCCCAAGGGGCTGCCCGCCGATCCGAGCACCAACCACCTGGCCGTGCACACCGAGGACCACCCGATGGAGTACCTCGACTTCCACGGCGAGATCCCCAAGGGCGAGTACGGCGGCGGCACGATGACGGTCTGGGACCGCGGCACGTACGAGACGGAGAAGTGGTCCGACCGCGAGGTCAAGGTCGTGCTGCGAGGCTCGCGGGCCTCGGGGCGGTTCGTGCTGTTCCGGACGGACGGCAAGAACTGGATGATCCACCGCATGGACCCGCCCTCCCGCGACCCCCTGCCCCCGCTCGACCCGATGCTCCCGGTCGAACGGACCCGGCTGCCGCGCGACGCGGACGGCCACGCGTTCGAGTTCGCCTGGGGCGGGGAACGCGTGCTGGTGCCGATCGACGGCGGGCGTACGGAGGCAGCGCGGCGGTATCCGTGGCTGCGCCCGCTCGCGGCGTCGTTCGGCAGCCGCGCGGCGGTGCTGGACGGCGAGGTCGTCACGCTGGCGGGCGCGGAGGTCCTGGTCTGCTACGACCTCCTCTACGACGACGGTCACTCACTGGTCGCGCTGCCGTACACGGCCCGCCGCGCGGCCCTCGAGGCGCTCGGGCTGGCGACCGCCCGCTGGCAGACCGCCCCCGCATGGCCGGGCCAGGCCAAGCCGGTACGGCAGGCGGCCCGCGAGCAGGGACTGCCCGGCGTGGTCGCCAAGCGCCTGGACTCCCCCTACGAGCCGGGAGAGTCCAAGTCCTGGATCTTCGTCCCCGCCTGACGATCTTCACCCCCGTAGGGCGCCGACCGGTTCCTCGGGTGTGAAGTGCAGGGCGGGCATGGCGTCCGGCGTGAAGACGTCGTCCAGGCGCCAGGTCGCGTAGCGGTGCTCGCACGGCGGGCCGGTCGCGATGGACAGGACGCGCTCGTCGAGGTCCATCACGATCGAGTACACCGTGGTGGACAGGTCGGCCTCCGCGGCGGCCGGATCGCGGTGGCGGCAGATCCCGTCGGGGAAGGAGAAGTGGTCGCGCAGCGCGGCCACGATGTCCTCGACGGTCAGCGCCCGTACCCGGGCCGCGTCCTCCAGCAGGTGACGGATCCGCGCGGGCCGCAGCAGCGTCAACGCCGAGGCCGCCACCTTCTCGTCGTGCAGTGGGAGCGGGCACTGGAAGTGGTTGGAGTGCGCCAGCAGGCCGTCCTCCGGCAACAGGTGCCCGAACACGCCGGGCGCCACCTCCAGATCGATCGCCTCGCCTCCGGCGTCGGCGATGAGCACGTTCCCCGAGGAGACGCGGGTGACGTTCAGCGTCCTGCGCAGCGCGGTGCTCATCCGTGGCGCGTTCAGCACCCCGCGCAGCAGATAGTGGTACGGCACGCCCTCGCCCCCGGTGTCCCGGTCGGAGACGAGCAGGTTGGCGCAGACCCCGAGGCCCGCGGAGTTCAGCCCGCTCTTGGCCAGCATGCCCGCCTCGGCCAGCGTGAGCACCGAGAAGCCCTCGGTGTCGCGGGTCGCCAGCAGGAACGTGACGGGTCCCTGCTCGGGGTGCCAGTCCCAGTTCTGCGCGAGCAGGGTGTGGTCGTCGCGCGTGTACTGCGGCAGCACCGCCAACGAGGTACAGCCCTCGTCGTGGTAGCCGGTGCCGTAGAGCAGCTCGGTGCGCGCGTTGAGCGCCGTGATGTGCTCGACGCGCCTGCCCGCGCCCTCGGCCAGACCCTCCAGCATCTCCGCGATCGTACGGTCGTAATCGCGCGCCACACGGAGATAGGTGGCGCCCCAGCGCAGCACGTCCGCGTCCGACAGCCCCGCGTCGTCGCGGAACCTGCGCAGGTACGTCGCCAGACTCCGCTCGACGAGATCGCTGGTCCTGCGGCCGATCTCGGCCCCCATCTCACGGGGCGTCCCTTCGACGGCGACGAGCGGCGGGCCCGCCGCCGGGTTGGGCTGGCCGTATTCGATCATGAATCCTCCAGTCGTCGGAACGCGCTGCGCACCTAGAAGCTGCCCCGGTTCAGCAGCCCCATTACCGGCCTGCCCAGAATCCGGGATTGGCCGGGGATTGCGACGGCAACCGATTGCGTCGTTCAGGGACCGAACGGGTCCGAGGCTATGCCGCACCGGTGGCGCCCTGGCGGGGTCTCTACGGGACCGGCGACCAATTCGTCACGATCATGGCGGCCAGCGCGCCATGAGATTAGCGACCAACGCGTCATGGAAGTGGCGACCAGAACGTCACGATCATGGCGACCAGCGCGCCATCAGCGGCTGTTCGTGAGATGCTCAAGCCGTGGTCAGCAATGCGATGAACGGCGTCATTCCGCGTCATGCCGAACGTGCTGTGGCCGAGGCTCTGGCGGACACTCGAGTCGTCTTCATCAACGGGGCTCGTCAGTGCGGCAAAAGCACGCTGGTACGAGTGGTCGCCAAAGGCCGGACCGCCGAGTGGCGAGACCTCGACACCGTGATCAACCGACAGGCAGCCACGGCCGATCCCGAGGGATTCGTGGCATTCCCGGATCTGATGGTCATCGACGAGATCCAGCGCGTGCCCGATCTGCTGCTCGCCATCAAGTCGCAAGTCGACCGGGACCCAAGGCCGGGCCGTTACCTTTTGACCGGCTCGTCCCGCCTACTGGGTCTACGAGGATTGCCCGACACGCTTCCCGGACGGATGCAGACCATCGAGCTCTGGCCCTTCTCCCAGGGCGAGATCGACGGCACGCCCGATGGTTTCGTGGACGCCGTTTTCGCCGAAGGCGCCGAGTTGCATCACACGTCCGGCATTTCGCGAGGCGACTACGCCGAACGACTCGTCAGAGGCGGTTTCCCCGAGGCTGTCGCTCGGCCGACGGCCAAGCGCAGGCAACACTTCTTCGACTCGTACGTGGGCGACCTGATCGCGCGCGATGTCAGCCAACTGGCGGAGATCGAACGGACCACCGAAATGCGGGCCTTGATTCGGCTGGTCGCGGCCCGCTCCGGCCAGCTCCTGGTCGGCACCGGTCTGAGCAACGAGCTCGGCATCTCGGCCAGCACCGTCCGCCGCCATCTCGCCCTGTTGGAAGAGGTGTTCCTGATCAAGCGCATCCCCGCGTGGTCGAGGAACGTCAGCAATCGGGCCGTCGGAACACCCAAAGTCGCCTACGTCGACTCCGGCATAGCCGCGAACCTGGTCGGCGCCGACGCGCGCAGCCTGGTCCGGCCGGGCAGCCTGTTCGGCTCCTTGCTGGAGGGGTTCGTGCTGATGGAGCTCGCCCGCCAATTGACGTGGTCGTCGGAAAGAGTGGAGCTGTTCCACTTCAGGACCAAGGACAAGATCAAAGTCGACGCGGTTCTCGAGAACCGGCAGGGCCAGGTGATCGGGATCGAGGTGAAGGCCGCGTCAACCGTACGAGGTGAGGATTTCAGGGGGCTGAGGCATCTGGCTGACCGACTCGGGGACGACTTCGTCGCGGGCCTCGTGCTCTACACCGGCGATCAGACCTACTCGTTCGGAGACCGGATGCGAGCGATGCCGGTGAGTGCATTGTGGGAGATCGGTTAGGTGGATACTCAGGGGATGCGGATTTCCGAAATATCGCCTGATGGTGAGTCGGTGGGGCCTCGGTTGCTGGCTGTTCAGCATGCTGCTTACGCGATCGAGGCGAAGATCATCGGTGATGATCGTATTCCTCCGTTGAGTGAGACACTCGAGGAGTTGCGGGCGCAGCCGTTGCGGTGGGCAGGGGCGTTCGACGAGGGTGAGCTGCTGGTCGGGGCCGTCGCGTGGGAGGAGACGGTGGATGAGGTGGACATCAACCGGCTGGTGGTCGATCCCGGGGCGCATCGGCGGGGAGTGGGGCGGGCGCTGGTCGAGGAGGTCATGAGCCGGGCGGATGGCCGCAGGATCGTGGTGTCGACCGGCCGGGACAACGCTCCGGCGCGGCGGCTGTACGAGCGGCTGGGGTTCGCGGGCCTCGACGAGGTGGAGGTGATCCCGGGGCTGTGGATCGCCAACTACGCCTACGGCGGCTGAGCCGACCACCCTTGCCGGGCTCGTCGATGCCTGCGGTCACGGAGCCAGGTACGTCGGCCGGTGGATCCCCTATCGGGCCAGGAAGCGGGCCGCACAGCACCGGGCTGCATAGCGGACCATAGACGCACAATGCCGAAGGGCACCGGGTCGACCGGTAATTGTGCGCAGACCGCGCGAGGCAGCGGAGCGACTCTGCGAGGACAGGGAACCGTGCTCCCCGAAGATCGGGGAGGTCCCCACGCGCCCACTACTCAGAGAAGGCTCTCTTGCCTATCGCGACAAAACGCACCTGGGTCACCGTCATCTCGCTGGTTCTCACACTGTCCGCCGTCATCGTGACGGTGCCGGCCAGTGCCTCATCCGCCAACATCCCCGACTACGAGGTCGTATTCGACACGAGCGGCAACACCTCGGGCAACAAGGGCGCCGATGTCACCTGCCCTTCGGGCACACGCGTGCTCGGCACAGGAGCCGAGATCATGGGCCCGAGCGGCGACGTCGTCATCGACGAGGTGGTACCGACGACGTACACGGTCAGCGCGTTCGGGATAGAGACCGGAGCGGGCACCTCGTCCTCCTGGATGATCCGCGTGTGGGCCGTCTGCGGCGACCCGGACGAGGCGACCAGGATTGTCAGCCGGACCGCCCCGCGGAACGGGCTGCTCCCCCTGACCGTCACCTGCGACCCCGGTGAGTTTCTGCTCGGCAACGGCTACCGGCTGGACGGAGCGGGCGGCAAGGCCGTCGTCGACTACATCAAGCCGCAGCTCAACGCGGTTCACGGCCACGCGACGTGGATCTCCTCATCGGCAGCACCGTATTGGACGCTCGAGATGTTCGCGATATGCGCGGAAGACGCACCACCGGGGCTGTGGATCTACAGCGACTCCACCGTGAACAGCCCGGCCCCCACCCTGCCCAGCAAGGAGCTCGACGTGGCCTGCGGCGGCGCCGGTGACAGGCAGGTGGTCCTGGGGACCGGGTTCGCCGTCCAGGACGAGATCGGATCCATCCCGATCACCGACATCACCCTCGACTATCTGGTCCCGAGCCGCGAGAAGGTCGAGGCCAAGGCGGCGGAGGTGGTGCCCGACAGCAGGTACTGGAACCTCGTGGTCTACGCGATCTGCGCCTACGAGGACTGACACCGCAGAGATCAGTGCGGACCCAGGCCCTGCATGCCTACCTGAGCTGCCGAAACGCTAACGCCCGCCACCGGGATGTCCTGGCAGCCGAACGACGTGAGCGCGTCCGAATCCGCTGCGAGAGGGGCATCCGCTGGGGGACGCCCGCAGAGGCTCCGTCGGGTCGGCGACGAGGCCACGGTCGTCGTCACCGAAATCGACTGCCTCAACACGACGAACCTCTGCGGTCACAGCATTAGCTCGATCGTGGAAGAAGGTCCTCGGCCTCCAGTTCCGACCACAGGTTGTCGGGGACCGGGCGATCCCAGAGTGTGGCGTTCGTCGCGACCTCCTCCGGTGAGCGGGCGCCGATGACGATGGACGCGACCGCCGGATGCCGGAGCGGGAAGGCCATGGCCGCCTGCGGGAGCGCCACCCCGTACCTCTCGCAGATCTTGGCGATCCGTCTGGCGCGGCCGAGGATCTCGGCGGGGGCGGGCTCGTAGTCGTAGGTGCCCGAGGGAGTGGAGGTGGCCAGCAGGCCGCTGTTGAAGACGCCCGCCGCCAGCACCCGTACGCCCTGGTCGGCGCAGGCGTCGAGCAGTGGGAGCCCCGACTGGTCGAGCAGGGTGTAGCGGCCGGCCAGCATGACCACGTCGATGTCGGTCTCCTGGACGAACCGCAACGGCACCTGCCACTGGTTCATGCCGATGCCGACCGCGCCGATCACGCCCTGTGAGCGGAGTTCGGCCAGGGCGGGGTACGCCTCGGTGAGCGCCTGGTCGACGTGGTCGTCCGGGTCGTGGATCAGGGCGATGTCGACGCGGTCCAGGCCGAGGCGTTCGAGGGACTCCTCCAGCGATCTCCGTACGCCGTCGCGTGAGAAGTCCCAGACGCGCTCGAAGGCAGCCGGTACGTCGAAGCCCTGCTCGTCCCGGCCGCCCCCGCCGGAGGGGACGAGCAGGCGGCCGACCTTGGTCGAGAGCACGTAGCCCTGGCGACCGGCGAGCGCGGCGCCGAGACGGCGTTCCGACAGGCCGACCCCGTAGTGCGGGGCCGTGTCGTACAGGCGCACGCCATGAGACCAGGCGGCGTCCACGGTCGCGCGCGCCTGCTCGTCGCTGACCGCCTGGTAGAGCCCGGCGATCGGCGCCGCCCCGAAGCCGTGGCTGGGCAGCTTGATCACGCCGTCCCTCAAAGCGTCCGTCGTCACGTCATCTCCCAGACCAGCGGCAGCGTTCCGGCGCCCTTGTCGAAGTCGCCGTCGAGCAGCCGGTTCATCTGGATCTGCCACGCCTGGTCGGCGGGATCGTCCTTGAGCGCCGCCTGCAGCGCGGCGTAGTCGTCGACCTCCACGAAATGGAACAGGTCGAGTCCGTCGCGGAAGATCCGCCAGGAGTGCACACCGTTCGCCCGCATGACCGTTTCCAGCTCGGCGGGGATCCGCGCGTGCTCCCGGTCGTATGTCGCCTCGTTACCGGGTTTTAGCCGGGTACGCAGTGCGATCCGTTCCATCAGTCCTGGGCCTTTCCGCCGGCGATGCGGCTGATGATGAGAGCGATCAAAATGATGCAGCCATAGACGACCGGCTGCCAGAAGCCGGACACGCCCTTGAGCGTCAGGATGTTCTGGACGAGGCCGATCACCAGCACGCCGGTGAGCGCGCCGAGGATCGTGCCCTTGCCGCCGTCCATGCTGACGCCGCCGATGACGGCCGCGGCGAACACCATGAAGATCCAGCCCACGCCCTGGTTGGAGCCGATGGCGCCGAGCCGCCCGGTCTCCAGGACGCCGGCCAGCGCGGCCAACGTGCCACCGAGGATGAACACGCCCCAGAGCACCCGGTCCACCCGGATGCCCGCCGCCCGCGCCGCGTCGGCGTTGCCGCCGATCGCGTAGAGCGCGCGGCCGAGCCGTAAGTAGCCGAGCCCGGCGATGCCCGCCGCGAACAGCACGGCCGCGATCCAGATCGCCGCGGGCAGTCCGAACCAGGTGGCGCTGCCCAGGTAGAGAATGGATTCGGGCAGCTCGAACAGCGTCTTGCCCTCGGTGGGGCCCAGCTGCAGGCCGTGCACGATGATCAGCATGGCCAGCGTGACGATGAACGCCGACAGCTGAAACTTGATGATCAGGAACCCGTTGAACACCCCGATCGCCGCCCCGACCAGCAGGCAGAGCGGGATCACCAACGGCCCGGGCAGGCCGAGCCCGAACCCACCGGCCGACGCCGGGATCACCAGCATCACCGCGATCGCCGGGGCCATGCCGACCGTCGACTCCAGCGACAGGTCGAACTTGCCGGCGATCAGGATCAGCGCCTCGGCCAGCACCAGCAGCGAGATCGACGCCTGCTGCTGGAGCACGTTCGTCAGGTTGCCGACCGACAGGAAGATCGGGTCCAGGAACGCGCCCACGACGAGCAGGATCAGGATCACCGGCACCAGCGTCAGGTCCCGGAACCTGGCGAGGCGCACCCGAGGGGGCGGCGCGGTCAGTGTTGTCACTCTTCGATGCCTTCCATCACGGCCACGAGCTCGTGGTCGGTCCACCCACGCGGCATGTCCTTCACGACCCTGCCGTGGAACATCACCAGCACCCGATCGCAGATGCGAAGGTCGTCGAGCTCGTCGGAGATCAGCACGGCCCCGGCTCCCCGCTCGACCGCGTCCTCGACGGCGCCGAGCAGGGCCTGTTTGGCCTTGACGTCGACGCCGGCGGTCGGGTTGATCACCACCAGCGCGGCCGGGTTGTCGACGAGCGCCCGCGCGAACACCACTTTCTGCGCGTTCCCTCCTGACAGGTCGCCGACGGGCTGGTCGGGCCCCTCGGTCTTGATGTCGAGCTCCTTGATCAGCTGTACGGCCTTGCTCCTGCGTCTCGCCGGTGAGATGACGCCGTACCTGCCGAGCTTGCGGGCGATCGGCAGCGTGCCGTTCTCCCCGACCGACAGCAGGGGGACGAAACCCTCGCGGTTGCGGTCCTCGGGCACGAAGCCGAGGCCCGCGCCCAGCGCGGCCGGGACGTCGCCCGGTCTGACCCGGGTGCCGTTGACCGTGACCGTGCCCGAGTCCGGTTTGTGCAGGCCGACCAGGGTCTCGGCCAGGCCGACCTTGCCGCTGCTGCCGGATCCGGCCAGGCCGACCACCTCGCCCGCCCGGACGGCCAGATCCACCGTCTGGAAGCGGCCGGCCAGCGACAGGCTCTCGGCCGACAGGACTACGGTGGCGTTCGCCGCGCCGCGGGTCCTGGCCTCGTACACCGTCGTGGCCTCGCCCGTCATCGCCGCGACCAGTTCGTCGTGCGGCAGCGCGGCGACCGGTCTGGTCATGACCTGCCGGGCGTCGCGGAAGACCGTGACGCTCTGGCAGATCTCGTACACCTCATCGAGGTGGTGGGAGATGTACATCATCGTCACGCCCTGCTCGCGCAGCGCCCGCATGCGGGCGAACAGCCGCTCGATGGCCGGGCCGTCCAGCCGGGCGGTCGGTTCGTCGAGGATGATGAACCGCGCGCCGAACGACAGCGCGCGGGCGATCTCCACGAGCTGGCGCTGTTCGACGTTGAGATCACCCGCGAGCGCCTCCGCGTCCACGTCCACCTCGTACGTGCTGAGCAGGTCGCGGGCCTTTGCCCGGAGTGTCCGCCAATTGATCAGCCCGTTGGCGGTCTGGCGGTTGATGAACAGGTTCTCGGCGACGGTCAGCGCCGGGATGATCGTCGACTTCTGGTACACGCAGGCGACCCGCTGCCGCCAGGCGTCGCGGTCGGCGAGGGCGGGCGCCGCCTCTCCCGAGAACAGCACCTCGCCCTCGTCCGGCCGCTGGAGCCCGGTGAGGATCGACACCAGGGTGGACTTTCCCGCGCCGTTCCTGCCGACGAGCGCGTGGGTCTCCCCCTCGGCGATCGTGATGCCCGCGCCGTTCAGCGCGACGGTCGGACCGAAGCGCTTCACGATATTTCGAGCTTCAACGTGATTTTTCATCACTTGACCTGGTTGCCCCAAATGCTCTTGTCGTCCACATTGTCCTTCGTGACGAGCGGGGCGGGAAGCTGGTCCTCCAGGCCGTTCGGCAGCTGGATGATCGTGCTGTCGTGGTCGGTCGGCCCCGGCTTGAAGGTCTTGCCGTCGATCGCCGCTTTCGCGTAGTAGAGGGCGTACTTCGCGTACAGGTCGGCGGGCTGTGACACCGTGGCGTCGATGTCGCCCTTGCGGATCGCCTCGAACTCCTGCGGAATGCCGTCGTTCGACACCACGAACACGTGCTTCGCGTCGGTCGGCGGGACGAGCAGGCCCTTCTGCTTCAGCACCTGCAGCGTCGGGGCCAGGTGCACGCCACCCGCATGCATGTAGATCCCCTTGATGTCGGGGTTCTGCTCAAGCCTGGTCTGCAGCATGGACGCGGCCTTGCTGCCCTCCCACTCGGTCGGCTCCTCGAAGACCGTGATCCCGGGGAACTTGGTCTTCATGCACTCGCGGAACGCCTCGGCCCGGTCCCGACCGTTGATCGAGCTCAGGGAGCCCATCAGCTGGACGACCTTGCCCTTCCCGCCGAGCTTCTCGCCGAGGAACTCGCAGGCTTTCGTCCCGTACGCCCGGTTGTCCGCGCGTACGACCATGTAGACCTGACCCTTGTCCGGCCTGGTGTCGACGGTCACGACGGGGATCTTCTTGTTCGCCAGCGTCTGGAGGGTCGTGGCGATCGCGCCGGTGTCCTGGGGGGCCATGACGATCGCCTTGGCCCCCTGGCCGATCAGCGCCTGAACGTTGTTGACCAGCTTGGTCACGTCGTTCTGCGAGTTGGTGGCGGGCATCAGGTCGACCTTGAGCTCGCTCGCCATCTGCGGGACGTACTTGATGTAGGAGTTCCAGAAGTCGGAGTCGGCGCGCGGGTGGTCGATGCCGATCTTCCCGCCTCCTCCGCCGCCGCCTCCGCCTGTCGTCTGAGCTCCGGAACCGCACGCGGTGATGACCGCGAGGAGGGCCGCGCCTGCGGCTAAAGGACCTAGCTTCATGGTGGGGGGTTACCTTCCTCGAATGCCTTGCCTTGCCTGACGGGCCCTCGAATGCTTAGTTGACCGGCCGCAGCCGGAGCCCCTGCATGCCTCCGTCGACCGCGAGCGAGGTCCCGGTCGTGGCCCCGGCGTCGGGCCCGGCCAGGTAGGCGATCGCCGCGGCCACCTCCTCCGCGCTGACCAGGCGGCCCATCGGCTGCCTGGCGTTGAGCGCCTTCCGCTCCGCCACCGGGTCGTCGGCCGAGTCGAGCAGCCTGCCGACCCACGGGGTGTCCGCGGTGCCCGGGTTGACGCAGTTGACCCTGATGCCCTCCTGTACGTGGTCCGCCGCCATCGCCAGCGTGAGCGACAGGACCGCGCCCTTGGTGGCGCTGTAGAGCGCCCGGTTCGGCAGGCCCGCGGTGGCCGCGATCGAGCACGTGTTGACCACCGCCGCGTGCTCCGACTGCCGGAGGTACGGCAACGCCGCCCGGGTCACGCGGACCATGCCGAAGACGTTGACGTCGAACGCCTTCTGCCACTCGCTGTCCGGGTTGTCCTCGACGGTGCCCTGCGCCCCGATGCCCGCGTTGTTGACCACCACGTCGATGCCGCCGAGCCGCTCGGCCGCCTCGGCCACGGCCGCGCGTACGCCGGCGTCGTCCGTGACGTCCACCTTGATGCCGATGAACGGGTCGCCGGGCGGGTTCACGTCGAGACAGGCGACCTTCATGCCGCGCTCGGCCAGTAACGTGGCGGTGGCCAGGCCGATGCCGGAGCCGCCGCCGGTGACGATCGCTTTGAGACTCATGCGTCCCTCCAGATTTCGCCGCCGGGGAAGGTGTGGGCGGCGATCGATTCGGGGTGCATCGCCGCGCTGAAGCCCGGCGCGCTGGGGGCGGCGTAACGGCCGTCCACGATGACCACGGGGTCGACGAAGTGCTCGTGCAGGTGGTCGACGTACTCGATCACCCGGTTCTCCATCGTGCCGCTCACCGCCACGTAGTCGAACATCGACAGGTGCTGCACCAGCTCGCACAGCCCGACGCCGCCGGCGTGCGGGCAGACCGGGATGCCGAACCTGGCCGCGAGCAGCAGGATCGCGATGTTTTCGTTAACACCGCCGACCCGGGCAGAGTCCAGTTGCAGGTACGAGATCGCACCCGCCTGCAGGAGCTGCTTGAACACGATCCGGTTCTGCACGTGCTCGCCGGTGGCCACCGGGATCGGCTTGATGCCCTCGGCGATGGCGGCGTGGCCCAGCACGTCGTCGGGGCTGGTCGGCTCCTCCACCCAGTGCGGGTTGAACGGTTTGAGAGCGTTCACCCAGTCGATGGCGGCGGGCACGTCCCAGCGCTGGTTGGCGTCGATCGCGATCGGGAAGTCGGCCCCGCACACCTCGCGGGCCACCCGGAAACGTCGGATGTCGTCGTCGAGGTCGGCGCCCACCTTGAGCTTGATCTGGCCGAAGCCGGCGTCGAGCGCCTCCTTGCACAGCCTGCGCAGCTTGTCGTCGTCGTACCCGAGCCAGCCCGGCGAGGTGGTGTAGGCGGGGTACCCATCACGCTTGATGTGTTCGACCCGCTCCCCCTTCCCCTTTTCGGCCTTTTTTAGGATTGCTAGGGCTTGTTCGGGCGTCAGGACGTCGCTCAGGTACCGGAAGTCGATGAGATCGACGATCTGCTCGGGCGTCAGCTCGGACAGCAGCAGCCAGAGCGGCTTGCCCGCCCGCTTCGCCTTCAGGTCCCACAGCGCGTTGACCACGGCGGAGATCGCCATGTGCATGACGCCCTTCTCGGGGCCCAGCCAGCGCAGCTGCGAGTCGTAGACCATCTCCTTGTAGAGGGCGCCCAGGTCCTCGACGTCCCGGCCGATCACGTAGGACTCGAGGGCGCTGATCGCCGCGGTCTGCACGTCGTTGCCGCGCCCGATGGTGAACGCGAACCCGTGCCCCGCGTAGCCGTCGTCGGTCTTGAGGACCACGTAGGCGGCGGAGTAGTCGGGGTCGGGGTTCATGGCATCGGAGCCGTCCAGCTCACGGGACGTGGGGAAACGGATGTCGTGCGTCTCCAACTCCACGATCCGGTAGCCGCTGGGTTCGGTGGGAGTCGTCATGCCTGGCCCACCGTCTGGCGCTGACGGCCGAGCCCCTCGATCTCCAGCTCCATCACGTCACCCGCCCGCAGGTAGGGCTGGCCGGGCATCCCCATGGCCACCCCGGCCGGCGTGCCGGTGTTGATCACGTCACCCGGATCGAGCACCATGAACTGGCTCAGATATCGGACGATCTCCGCCACGTCGAAGATCATGTTCTTCGTGACGCCGTCCTGGCGCACCTCACCGTTCACCGACAGCCGCATGGCCAGGTTCTGCGGGTCGGGCACCTCGTCGGCGGTCACCAGCCACGGCCCGAGCGGATTGAACGTCTCGCACGACTTGCCCTTGTCCCACTGGCCACCCCGCTCCAGCTGGAACTCCCGCTCGGAGACATCGTTGGCCACCGCGTACCCCGCGATGACCTCGCGCGCCTCCTCCCGGCTGCCCAGGTAGCGGGCCCGCTTACCGATGATGACGGCCAGCTCCACCTCCCAGTCGGTCTTCAGGCTGTTGCGCGGCACGAGCACCTCGTCGTACGGGCCGACCATGGTGTTGGCGGCCTTCATGAAGACCACCGGCTCCGACGGAACCTCCGCGCCGGACTCGGCCGCGTGGTCGCTGTAGTTCAGGCCAATACAAACGATCTTGCCTGGCCGCGCGACAGGAGCGCCGACCCGCAGCCCCTCGGCCGCGATCACCGGCAGCGCATCGCGCTCGAGCGCGTCGCGGACGCGCGCTACTCCCCCGGAAGCGAGGAAAGCCCCATCGATCTCGGGCTCTCCGATGTCGCGCAGGTTGCCGGCGCCATCCATCACCACCGGGCGCTCCTGGCCGACAGGTCCTACTCGCAGCAGCTTCACACCGCATCCTTAGGTTATACATCCGATGTATCTAGCCCCGATGCTGGTCGGCCTCGGTGGGGCCTGTCAAGCCTTCACGCGCCGATACATCGGATCCGTGAAATCGGTCTTACGGCGAAGCCGCACTACAAACGGTTGCAATGGCGGGTAAGGAGCTGACATGCCTGACAGATTTCTGTCATACTAGCCGCATACATCGGATGGCATGCCGTCCACATGCCGGACTCCTTCCACTGGTACAACGGGTAGATCCTCGGATGTCTAGCGCGAATCGCTAGGCGGAGCCGAGGACATCCACCCCGCAGCCTTCCCCATCCGCCTCCACCACATGCCTCGCTTAACGGGTAAATCTCCCCAAAAGAGCCCCAAACACCCGATGAATCGGCTGACCTGCCTCAACAGCCGGAATCGTTTACGGCAATCCCCGCACTCACGCACCGACACACCAACTGACGGACCCGACGGAGCGAGGAGCCCGGACGAAGGGATCGGCTCTTTGACCGCGGGGCGCGCCGAGGCGGTAGCCTCGAAGGAGTGATCAAGGTGCTGCTCGCCGACGACGAGGCTCTGGTCCGGGCGGGCGTACGAGCCGTCCTCGCCGCCGCCCCGGACATCGAGATCGTGGCGGAGGCGGGCAACGGACGGGAGGCACTCGAACTCGCCCGCACCTACCGGCCGGACGTGGCCCTGCTCGACATCCGGATGCCACTGCTGGACGGCCTGGGCGCGGCGGCGGAGCTGCGCCGGGCGGCCCCCGAGATCGCGGTGGTGATGCTGACGACGTTCTCCGAGGACGACTACATCACCAAGGCACTGGACGGCGGGGCGAGCGGCTTCCTGCTCAAGTCGGGAGATCCGTACGAGTTGATGGCGGCGATACGGGCCGCGCACGGCGGCGCCGCGTTCCTCTCGCCGCAGATCGCCCACCGGGTGATCCGGCAGGTTAGCGGCGGCCGGATGAGCCGGCAGTCGGCGGCCAAGGAGCGGATCACGATGCTCACGCCGCGCGAGCGGGAAGTGCTGGCGCTGGTCGGCGCCGGGTTGTCCAACGCGGAGATCGGCGAACGGCTGTTCCTTGTGGAGGGGACGGTCAAGGCCTACGTGAGCGCCATACTGGGCCGCCTCGACATGAGGAACCGTGTCCAGGCGGCCGTGCTGGCGTACGAGGCCGGGCTGGTCCCGCACGACTGATGGGGCGGTTCACTCAGGCGTCGCGCCCGCGCATCACCCACGCTCCCGTGACGACCGCCGCGACGGCCCACGCGATGAGCACGAGGCCAAAGGCCATATCGCCGGCCATGAAGCGCTCCCCGGCAGGGCCGGGCGTGAAGTCCGCGACCGTGTTGAGGAACTCGGCGTTCAGCGACGAGGCGAACCCCTGCAGGCCGGTCGGGAGCACGTACAGCAGCGCGAACAGCACAGTGAGGGTCCCGGCCGATCTGCGGATCAGCGTGCCGAGTCCGAGGGCCAGCACGGCGATGAGCGCCATGTACGCCGCGATGGCGAGGATCCGCCCGGTCACCTGCCCGAGGTCGAATTCCCAGTATTTCCGCAGCAGCGGCGCGCTGGACGCCACACCGAGCGCGGCGATGAGCCCGCCGGCCGCGAGCGTCGCGGCGCCCACCACGGCTGTCTTGGCCAGCAGCAGCCGGGTCCGGGACGGCGTGCAGGCCAGCGTCACCACGATGCTGCGGGTGGCGTACTCGCCGGTCACCGCCAGCATGCCGAACGCCCCGAAAATGAGCTGCACCCATTCCACGGCCGCGAGGACCGAGGACACCGGCTCGACCGGTTGGCCCTGCCTGCGCAGGAAGCCCGCCGTGTCCTCCGCCTCCATCACCGCCACCAGCAGCATCGTCAGCAGGGCACCCCCGGCGAACCACCAGGTGGAGCGGATGGAGCGGAGTTTCAGCCACTCGGCGGCGGCCGCGGGCGTCAGGGCGGTCATGCTCGGGCTCCGAACTCGGTGCTGTCGGCGGTCAGCCGCATGTACGACTCTTCCAGCGAGGACTCGACGGGCCGCAGCTCGTACAGCGGCAGCCCCAGCTCGTACGCCCGCCGGCCGATCTGCTCGGTGGTCTGACCGGCGACGGTCAGCTCGTCCGGGCCGGTCCAGCGCGCGGCGGGCAGGACGTCGGCCAGGGGTCGCAGTCGCGGTCCGCGAACCCGCACCTCCGAGCCCGCGACCAGGCGCTCCATCGGCTCGTCGGCGATCAGCCGGCCCTTGCCGAGGACGATCAGCCGGTCGGCGGTGCGCTCCATCTCGCTCATCAGATGGGAGGAGACGAAAACCGTGCGGCCCTCGGCCGCGAGCGATCTGAGCAGGGTCCGGATCCACCGAACTCCGTCGGGGTCGAGGCCGTTGACGGGTTCGTCCAGCATCAGGACCTGAGGATCGCCGAGCAGCGCGCCCGCGATGCCGAGCCGCTGGCTCATGCCCAGCGAGTACGTCCCGGCGCGGCGGCGGCCCGCGTCGGCCATCCCGGTGAGGGCGAGGACCTGTTCGACCCTGGAGAGGGGCAGGCGCTGGCTCGCGGCCATGGCACGCAGATGGTCCCGGCCGCTGCGGGCGGGGTGAACGGCCTTGGCGTCCAGCAGGGCCCCGATCGTGCGCAGCGGACGGTCGAGCTCCGCGTAGCGGCGGCCGCCGATCAGGGCGGTGCCCGAGGTGGGGGAATCCAGACCCATGATCATGCGCATCGTGGTGGACTTCCCGGCGCCGTTGGGGCCGAGGAAGCCGGTGACCGTGCCGGGGGTGAGCTCCAGGGTGAGGCCGTCGACGGCGGTGATGTCGCCGTAGCGTTTGGTCAGTTCGGTCAGAGCGATCATCACTCGACCGTAGGAGTCCGGGGGTGAGCGCGGTCATGAACGATCGGCAACGGGCACCCCTGACTTTCGTCAGGTGTCGCGGCGCGCGGCACCGCATAGCCTCATCGCCATGAATCGGCTCCGGGACATGGTCGTGAAGGCGTTCCGGGACGGCGATCTGCTGTTGTGCCTGGCGATCACCTTGCCGATGTTCCTGGCGAACGAGTCGCCCGAGGTGGGGCAACCGCCCGGTCTCCCGCTGTCCTGGGTGAGGATCGCCGCCGTGCCGCTTCTGACGCTCGCCGTGGCCGTGGGCCGGCGGCGGCCGGTCGTGGCGGCGGGCGTGCCCGCGGCGCTGGCGCTGGCGGTGACGCCAGAGCTGTACACCGACAGCTTCATGATCAGCCAGTTGCTGCTGGCGTTCCTGCTGGGGCGGCGGACCGCCGGCATGCGTCCCGGACTGCTGTTCTTCGCCGGGGTCTGCCTGGCCGGGCTGGCGGCGGCCAACCTCACCCCCGGCGCCACGCTGTCGACCTGGCTGTCGCTGGTCACCACCGCGGTGGCGATCATCCTGCTGCCCTGGCTGGCCGGACGGTACGCCCGCCAGCACGACGAGCTCGTCCGCACCGGGTGGGAGCTCGCCGAGCGGCTGGAGCGGGAGCGGGACCTGATCGGCGAGCGGATGCGGTTGGTGGAGCGCTCCCGGATCGCCGGCGACATGCACGACTCGCTGGGACACGAGCTGAGCCTGGTCGCGCTGAGCGCCGCCGCGCTGCAGGTCCATCCGGGGCTGGACGAGCCCGCCCGCAAGGCCGCCGCCGAGTTGCGCGCGTCCGCCGCGAAGGCCACCGAGCGGCTGCACGAGATCATCGGGGTGCTGCGCGAGGACGGCGAGACCGCGCCCGTGCTGCCCTCAGGCGACACCGTGGCCGCGCTGGTCAATCGGGCCGCCGCCGCGGGGATGGCGGTCCGGCTGTACGACGAGGTGGGGCGGCTGACGCCGATGGCCGACCGGGCGGCCTACCGGGTGGTGCAGGAGTCCCTCACCAACGCCGCCAAGCACGCGCCGGGCGCCGCGGTCACCGTACGGCTGGACTCGGATCCCGCGGCCGGGAAGGCGGTGGTCAGCGTAGTCAACACGGCGCCCCCGGCCGGGGCGGAATTCGACGCGGGGGCCCGGCCGGACCAGCGGCCCAGCCGGAGGCCGCCCGAGGCGGGATCCGGCGGTTACGGGCTGGTGAGCCTGGACGAACGGGTCCGGCTGGCCGGAGGCACGCTGCGGGCGCGGCCCGCCGACGGCGGCTTCGCCGTCACCGCGCGACTGCCGCTCACCGCGGAGGCCACGCTTACCGCCGGGGCTGCGGCGCTCACCACGGAGACCGCCGCGCTCACCACGGGAACCGCGGAAATCGCGGCCACCCCGCCCGACTCCCGGCGGGAGCTCGCGCTCGCCCGCCGCAAGATACGGCGCAGCGTGATCGACGCGATCTGGATGCCGGTCGCGGCGGCCGCCGCCCTGCTGCCTCTGACCTCCGGCTACGACCTCTACACCGCGCACCGCTCGGTGCTGGACGCCGGGGTGTACGGCGAACTGCGCGTCGGTCAGAGCCTGGCGTCGCTGGAGTCACGGCTGCCGGCCTACCAGGTGGACGACGGCGGGCGGCCGAGAGGCGCACCCGCGGATCCCCAGGGCACCGACGAGTGCCGCTTCTACCGGATCAGTGCGAACTCACTGTCGCCGGCGTACCGGCTGTGTTTCACCGGCGGACGGCTGTCACACAAGGACGAGGTGCCGACCGTACGACGCTGACCAGCACGACCTTGTCGAGCCCACCCAACAGGAGGAGACCGGAGTGGGACGCGGGACCGGGAACGGGCGGGTGGCGACAACCGGGGCAGGTGGGCGGGCTAGCATGATCACGAACTGAGTGGACAATTGCGACATGGGGTGGAGCCGGGATGATGGCGGGGCGGGCGATTGACTGAGACGGCGCGGCGTAATAGAACACGTTTCAATAAGGTGCTTAACCAAGCGCTTGATCAGCCCATAGGCCCGAGGTGACTTCGAGTGCATATCAACCTTGTTGACCAGGACCACTACGCGACCTCCGGCCCACCACACGAGCAGCTACGCTGGCTGCGCGCCAATGAGCCCGTATACCGGCACGTGGACGAGCCCGACTTCTGGGCCGTCACCCGGTATGAGGACGTCGTCCATGTGTCCCGGCACTCGGACCTGTTCTCCTCGTCGAGGAAGCTGGCGCTCTTCAACGAGGTCACCGAGGAGCAGCGGGCGCTGCAGCGGCTGATGATGCTCAACCAGGACCCGCCGGAGCACACGCGGCGCCGGTCGCTGGTCAACCGGGGCTTCACACCGCGCACCATTGGAGCGCTCGAACAGCACATCCGCGACATCTGCGACGACCTTCTCGACAAGTGCTCGGGCGAGGCCGACTTCGTCACCGAAGTGGCGGCCCCGTTGCCGCTCTACGTGATCTGCGAACTGCTCGGCGCCCCGGTCACCGACCGGGACAAGATCTTCAACTGGTCGAACCGCATGATCGGCGCGCAGGACCCCGACTACGCCTCCTCCCCGGACGAGGGCGGCGCGGCGGCCATGGAGGTGTACGCGTACGCCAACCAACTGGCCGCCCAGCGCAGGGCGAACCCGCGCGACGACATCGTCACCAAGCTCATCCAGCCCGACGAGAAGAGCGGCGAGACGCTCGGGGAGGATGAGTTCGACCTGTTCGTCCTCTTGCTGGTGGTCGCCGGGAACGAGACCACCCGCAACGCGGCCTCCGGCGGGATGCTCGCGCTCTTCGAGCATCCCGAGCAGTGGCAGCGGCTCGTGGCGGACCCGGGACTGGCGGGGACGGCGTCCGACGAGATCGTCCGGTGGGTGTCGCCGGTGAACCTGTTCCGGCGTACGGCCACGGCGGACACGGTGCTGGGCGGGCAGCAGATCGGCGAGGGCGACAAGGTCGTGGTCTTCTACTCGTCGGCGAACCGGGACACCTCCGTCTTCCCCGACGCCGAGGTGTTCGACATCGGCCGCGACCCGAACCCGCACATCGGGTTCGGGGGTGGCGGGGCGCACTTCTGCCTGGGCAATCACCTGGCGAAGCTGGAGCTGCGGATCCTGTTCGAGCAGCTGGCCCGGCGGTATCCACGGCTGCGGCAGACGGGTGAGGCGCGACGGTTGCGGTCGAACTTCATCAACGGCATCAAGGAGCTGCCGGTCGTCATGGGGTGATGGCCAGCCAGACGTTTGGTCGGCTGGTCATCATGGGTGATCGCGAGCCAGCCGGCCCGTAGACGCTGCCCCATACTTCATCTGGCGTGACCGAAGAGCAGGTCCCTCCACATGTCATGTGCCACGTGGAGGGACCAGCGATCACTCTCATGAATGACGGTCCTCTCGTTCCGGAAAGCTGTCCGGCGAATGAACCGCAACCGCCGACCACGATCAGCTCGTAAAAGACCTCTGTGCAGTCGCAGGTCCACTTCACAACCCGACCGTCCGGCTCGCCCTGGCGTGGAGGGTGCCACGTCAGTTGGTCGTAGTGAGACTGCACGGCTGACACGTGCAGCGCCGAGCACTGAGGGGGAAACCGCCAGTGACCGAGCACCCAGCTCACCTCGTCACCACACCTTCTGTGGCGACCCCCGCAGCCACGCCTTCCCCAGCGCATCCAGGCACCGCCTGACCCGTGAACGTCTCTGCCCAGACCGCGCGCTGCCCCGCACCCAGCAACCGCACGCCCCACTTGAGCGAGACCTGCTCGACCAGCCACAGACCACGCCCGTGACAGTCGTCATCGCCGGACTCGCTCGATCGAGGAACCGTGTCCGCCCCGTCATCGGTCACCTCAACGCGAACGATCTCGGCATCAACCGCGATGACCTCCACCGTGATCACCCCGCCATACAGTCCGGAAGCGGTATGAATCAGCGCATTGGTGACCAACTCGCTGACGATCAATCGCGCATTCTCCACGTCTCGGTACCCTGCCGACGAAAGCATCTCCCCGACGCAGCGACGAGCCACCGCCACCGAATACGCCACCCCCGGCAACACGACCTCACCAAGAAACCGCTCCTCCACCGCGCCACCTCCCAGACCCGCGTAGCCGCGTCCACGTCGTACGCATCCACCCACCGACCCCGACCATGAACCCACGTGGAAATCCACTGCTCACCCCGCAAAGCGGCCCTCACGTACAGCGGACCCCGCGCCCTGCGTATGGTGATGAACGGCTCAACCCTCGACGGATACTCCACCGCCAGCGACAGCCCGAATTGCGACAGATCCCACGACAATCGCGCTAAGTGAATGAATCACTCCTATCCGTAGTCGAATTTGCGCATGCGGAACCTCCCTTGCGGGGGCGTCTTTAGGGCACGGCTGACGTTCGATTTCGCGCCGATCGAACCATGGCGAGGATGCGATGGTGCGACGATGGCCAGTGTCTATCGACAGGCTGCAGATTGGCAAGTGCCAGATAGCAGTTGCTAACTTGGTTGCTTGCTTGCCTGAGAGTGGAAGACTGGAAAGGTGATCCCGATGGCGCGCCCAGCACCCAGTCCGACCGTGCGGCGACGTCAGCTTGCGGCCGAGCTGCGTCGCCTACGCGAAGATCGCAATCTAGGTCTCGAACAGGTCGCCGAGCAGCTCGATTGGCACCCAACCAAGCTCAGCCGGTTCGAGACTGCTCGTCGGGCGATCCAGCCCAGCGACGCCCGAGCGCTGTTGGGCATCTATGAAGTCGACCCTGCCGAGCGGGACGCGCTGCTCGCGTTGGCGCGTGAGGCTCGTCAGCGTGGCTGGTGGCACGCCTACGGACCGGCAGTCCCTGAGTGGTTCGAGGTCTACGTGGGTTTGGAATCGGCAGCATCCGCGTTGCAGATCTATGAGAGCGAGTTCGTGCCGGGCCTGCTACAGACCGAGGATTACATCCGAGCGGTGCATCGAGCCTCTCTGCCCGACGTGCCGAGCGAGGACATCGAGCAGAGAGTTGCTGTCCGGCTGACGAGGCAGAAGCTTCTAACTGGCGAAAGTGCCCCGAATGTGTCCATGGTGATGAATGAAGCGGTGATTCGCCGTGTTGTCGGCGGCTCCGAGGTGATGTACGCCCAGCTTCAGCGGTTGCTTGATGTGGCAGACCTGCAGAACGTGACGCTGCAGGTACTGCCCTTCGCGGTCGGCGCGCATCCTGCTATGGACGGGGCGTTCCATATCCTGTCCTTCGAATCCGCAGACCCGCGCGTGGTGTACATCGAATACCGCACCGGTACCCTCTATTTGGAGAAACAGCACGAAGTAGATCGGTATACGGTGATGTTTGACCACCTGCGCGAATCGGCGCTGCCCGCTGATCAATCATCGGCACTCATTCGGCAGGTAGCGCGCGATCTCCGGGCGTAGCAGACCAACCACAGAGAAGGGGGTGCGGGATGTCGAAAGATGACCTGTCCCGTGCCGTTTGGCGAAAGTCTTCCAAGAGCAACGGTCAGGGTGGTGCCTGCGTGGAGGTTGCCAGCAACCTGCCTGGCATCGTGGCCGTCCGTGACAGCAAGAACCCTGACGCCCCCGCGTTGGTGTTCACCCACGTTGAGTGGGAAGCGTTCCTCGATGGCGTGAGCAAGAAAGAGTTCGACTTGCCATAGGCGCTTTGACTAGGCCGTTTCTATGTTGAAGTGGCCATATCAAAGAGTGCCCGGTCGCCTTCCTGGCGACCCGGGCACTCTTATGTGGCCCTCAACTTTGAGCGGCGTTCGATCGAGCCTCCGGCGGGAACTCCGCTCCAGAATGATCTCCCGGAGCAACTCCGAGAGGCTGCCGCCAGCCCTGCGGAGACGCAGGACACTTTGGCCAACATACTTGCAGATCAAAAGTGAAAGCAGGTACTGAGATGACTGGTGAAGCCATTGATTTGTCTGGTGTTGAATGGCGCAAGAGCAGCCTTAGCGCCCCAAACGGCCAGTGTGTAGAGGTCGCCTTCATCGGCCAGCGCGTAGCCGTGCGAGACAGCAAGCACCCTAATGGAGCGGCATTGATCTTCACATCCGACGAGTGGCGAGCCTTCACCGGCGGCGTTCACTTGCAGGAGTTCGAGCTTCCCTCAGACTGAGCAGCCGGACATGCCTTAGAGCCCTCACTACTCCCAGATAAGGGCTCTACTGGTACAACATGGTGGAATTCGTAGGCGCTCAGCTCGTCGCCTGCGAACCCGATCCGCTTGATCGTCTCGCCATCAAGCGTGTCACTGTCGAATGCGGTCGAACTTCATCAACGGCATCAAGGAGCTACCGGTCGTCATGGGGTGATCGCCAATCAGACGTTCGACCGGCTGGTCCTCACGGGGTGATCGCGAGCCAGCCGGCTTGTAGACGCGGGCTCGCACCGCGTCTGCTCTGCGGGGCGTTCCTGTCACAACTTGCCGGGCTGTCCTGTCTAGACGGATGTAACCCCACCAACAACGGCAAGGAGTACATCGTGGATGCCCGCTTGAACCTCTTCGGCAACCCGATCGCAGGCAAGGTCATGAAGCACATCGTCTCGGCGGACAGGGTGATCGTGGACTCGACGCTGCCGGCCGCGACGCGGGAACTGGTGAAGCTCCGCGCCAGTCAGATCAACGGCTGCGGCTTCTGCACCGACATGCACACCAAGGACGCCACGCACGCCGGGGAGACCTCGGTACGCCTCAACCTGGTCGCGGCCTGGCGGGAGGCCAAGGTCTTCACCGACGCCGAACGCGCCGCCCTGGAGCTGACGGAACAGGGCACCCGCATCGCCGACGCGGCCGGTGGCGTCACAGACGAGGCCTGGGCGAACGCCGCAAAGCACTACGACGAGGACCAGCTCGCCGCCCTGGTGGGCCTCATCGCGCTCATCAACGCCTTCAACCGGCTGAACGTCATCACCCAGCAGCCCGCCGGCGACTACCAGCCCGGCCAGTTCGGATAACAAGCAGAAACCGGCCGCCCGATGCATGCCTTCCTCCACACGATGGCAGTATCGGTCGGCTGCGTCCTGGCCCTCGCTCCGGCCCTGCTGCCCTCCGCGCGCCCTGCCAGGAGGTGGCCGCACGTTGTCATGGCGCTCGGCATGGCAACCGGCCACTTGGGCGGCATGTTCCTCTCTGTCACGGTGCTCGCGTTGCTGACCGCCGCCTGGCTCTGCGGCTCCCCGTCCCGGCGCGCGGAGACCGGTCATCACATCCAGGACTTCGTGGTCATGTCCCTCCTCCTGGTGCTCACAGCGTTCAGGGGGCCTACCCTCGCCGTCGCTCCGTCCGGGCACGCGCATGGAGGCGGGTCTCTGACCACGGTGGCCCTGGTCATCGGGCTGGCCTGGACCTGCGCGCGGCTCATCCGCGTCCTGACCGAGCGGGGCGCGGACCGAAGGTCACTCAACCAGAACGCGTGCTCAGCCGGAATGGCGGCCAGCATGGCCTTCATGGCCCTGCTGGCCCTCTGATGCCGGTGGAAATTGCGTTTGACCAAGGTCACGTCTGATCAGGATCATGTCCCGGCATGAGGCTTAGGTGGGCGGTTGTGGCGTTGACGACAGCGCTGGCGACCAGCGGAGCGGCTGCGGCCGCGGCAGATGTCCCTGCGGGGATGAAAACGCTGGGTGGGACAGTTGCGAACGGCGTCGACGATGTGATGGAGCAAGGGGACTCGCCGCTGCCTCCGCCCAAGGGGCCGTGGCCGAAGTCCGGGACCCTCTCGGTGTTTCTGTGCTCGAAGCACATCGCGACGCCGAACTGCCACGGCAAGGCGACGACGGCGGAGCAGAAAAGGAGACTCGAGAAGCTCCTCAAGCGGCTGCCTGGAGTTTCCGGGGTGCGGTTCATGGACCAGGACGAGTCCTACCGGAAGTTCCGCGAAGACTTCAGTGACAACAAGGCCCTGATCGCAGCCAGCCGCAAAAGCGACATGCCCGAATACTTCGATGCCAAGGTCAAGGTCGTGAACGCCAAGCAGGCCAACAAGCTGGCGAAACTGCCCGGGGTCGCCTCGGTCTATGAGTGGCGAACGGACTTCTGGCTCGGCAAGGCCCACGCCCAGGTCCGTCTCTGTGCTCCTCGGAATGACCAAGGGGCCTGCCAGGGCCGAGGTCAGACCACAGACCTTGAGCGTGACGCCATCTTCGAGGCGCTGCGAAACGTCGAAGGCGTAAAGAAGATCTACTTGGAGCCGCGAGCGCACGCGGTCAGTAACTGGCGGAATATCTTCGTCGGCAGCACCTCCAACTCGAAGGCCATCGCGTCAGTCACCGGTGAGAGCTTCCACCTGGTACTGGCCAACCCGTCCAACCTCACCCCGATCACCGCCGCGCTCAAAGGGCTTCCCGGGGTGGAGGAGGTCGCGCGACATCGCTGATGTCGCTTTTAGGGCGTTGTCACACATTGGGGCGCTGTCTTGTCTGAGCTGGTGAACGGCCGGATCGAGCCGGCCACTGACCCGCGAGGGGAAGCCTCATGAAAACCGATCACACTCACCACCTCGACAACCCCGACAAGAGCGGCCCGCCGCCGAAGCTCGACGTGGTCGGCACCGTACCGGGGGCACCGCCCGCGCCGGAGGGAGCGGAGGCGATGACGATCCTGGTCACGCTGCCCCCGAACAGCCCCGGTGCGCCGCCTCACCGCCACTCCGGGCCCGCGTACGGGTACGTGATCAAGGGGGCCGTCAACTTCGAGCTCGAGGGCGATCCCGTGCGGGTTGTCCGGCCCGGGGAGACGTTCTGGGAGCCCGGTGGGGACGTGATCCACTACCAGGACGGCAACCACCTCGCCGACGAGGAGTCACAGTTCGTGGTGACGATGTTCTGCGCACCGGGGCAGCCGATGCTGATCCCGGTCAGCCCGGAGGAACTGGAAGCTCGGCGAGACCGCCGCGCACCGCGGTCATGACCAAGGTCCCGCTGACCGCGCTCGTCCGCGATCACCTCACGCTTGCCCGTGAGGCGAACAGTGGCCGCAGTGCCACCACCATCCACGGTGGACACGATCGTTCGTTGCGGCAGACCGTGATGGCGTTGCGGCAGGGCGAGCACATCCACGAGCACGAGCATCCTGGCGAGGTCACGGTGCAGGTGCTGCACGGGCAGGTGCGGCTTGTCGCCGGGCCTGACTCGTGGGACGGGCTGCCGGGCGATCTGCTGGTCATGCCCGAACGCAGTCACCGCGTGGAGGCCGTGCAGGACAGCGCGTTCCTGTTCACCACCGCACGCTGAAAGCCGAAGAAGGGCGGGAACCGGGTACGGTTCCCGCCTTCAGCGTTGCCGGCGGCGGCGAGCGGCTCTGATGCGGGCGAGGATGCGGACCGTCTGGCGGGCGCCTGGTTGCCAGCCCTGCTGGATGAGGGTGTCCGCCACCTGATGGAGGAGGTCGGCGGTCTGGCCGGGGAAGACGTCTCGGCGGACGGCGATGATCCGCCAGCCGAGACCGCGTAGCTCCGCGCGGCGTCGCTCGTCGTGGAGTTGGTCCGCGGACGACGTGTGGTGCTGCTGACCGTCGTATTCGGCCGCCACCTGGAAGTCCGGCCAGCCGAGGTCGAGGTAGGCGAAACGGTCGTCGGCCAGCGAGACGCGGATCTGGGTGCTGGGCCTGGGGAGGCCGCCGTCCACGAGGATGACGCGTAGCCAGCTCTCCCGGGGCGACCCGGCGCCCCGGTCGGCGAGGCTGAGCGTGTCACGTTGGTGCCATGAAGTGGAGAGGTGCCAGAGGGCCTCCAGGTCCACGCCGCGACGGAGGAACTGGTCCAGGGCGGCCACGGCCTCCATGCGGGGAAGCCAGCGGACGCAGTCGAGGGCCGTGCGCTCCTGGGTGGTGAGCCGGACGCCCTTGTGCTCCGTGATGTCGTCGGCGGGCAGGGTGGTCACGTGGGTGACACAGCCGGGGATCGCCAGGTGGCCGGGGGCAATGAGCTCGACCGGCCAGCCGTCTTGGGTGGCGTCGAGGCTCAGCACGTGCAGGCCCCAGACGTGGGCGGCCGTCCGACGGCACGCGACCGCCTGGGGGACCGACTGTGTGACGCGCCGGGCCCGCTCCGCCAGAGAGGAACGGGACGAAGGGGATGGCTCCGGGAGGGGTTCGTTCACGCCGTCCAGGATCAGGGAAAGACGGGGCGGCGTTGGGCGCCGAACCGCGTTCTGTGGACAGCCACAGCGGCTACGACGCGGACGCCCGCAACGCCGGAAGGACGTCAGTGGCCAGCCGTTCCAGCTGCCCGCGGAAGTCCGCCCCCACAGGCATGAGGTTCAACGAGGTGAACCCCAGCCCGACCAACCCCCTCAACCCCTCCACCACCTCCTCGGACGAGCCCGCCACCGTCGAAGGCTCGTCCGAGGTCCCGCCCACCAAAACCGGCACGTTGTACACGCACTCCACCTCCCGCCCCACTCGACCCGCAGCCGCCAGCATCCGCGCACGCATCTCCATCGCCACCTCAGGCGGCGCGAACCCCAGCGACGGGATCCACCCGTCCGCCAGCTCCCCCGTGGCCGCCAGCGCCCGGTTGCCGTAGGTGCCCAGCCAGATGGGGATCGGACTGGCCGGCTTGGGCTCCAGCGCGGCGTCGAGCGTGTGATAGCGGTCGCCCTGATAGCTGAACGACGGTGACGACCACAGCCCTCGGATGATGTGAATCGCTTCCACCATGCCGTCGACCTTCTCCCGCGGCGTCGGCACCCCCAGCCCGAAGGCCCGGAACTCCTCGTCCGAATAACCACCGCCGAGCCCCAGGATCAACCGCCCCCCGGAGAGCCGGTGCAGTGACTCCGCCATCTTGGCCACCATCGCGGGCGGCCGGTACGGCACCCCGAGGACCCGCGTGGCGACGCGGATCCGCGAGGTGGCGGCGGCGATCCAGGTGAGCAGCGTCCAGATCTCGTACGTCGGCGACGTGCCGCACGGGTGGTCGGACGTCGACACGAAGTCGAACCCCAGCTCCTCGGCCAACCGCGCGTCCCCGACCGGATCGGCGCCCGGAGCCGCCGAAGCCGAGATACCCACACCGAACATGCGCGCCCGCCTCCCAGATTTGGTTTACATGGAACCTAGAACCAAAGTTGGTTACACGTCAACTAATCTGAGCGCCATGGGTGACCCGCGCTGGTTGGATGACGCCGAGTTCCGGGCCTGGCTCGGCTACCGCCGGATGCGGCTGCTCCTGGACGCCCAGGTGAGCCGTGATCTGCTGCGGGATTCGGGGCTGTCAGCCCCCGACTACGACGTGCTGTCGAACCTGTCGTCGACCGAGGGGCACCGGTGGCGGCTCACCAAGCTGGCCGAGCGGATGCTGTGGTCGAAGAGCCGGCTGTCGCGGCACATCTCACGGATGGAACAACGCGGCCTGGTGACCCGCGAGGAGTGCGAGACGGACGGCCGCGGCGCCGTGATCGTGCTGACCGAGGAGGGGCTGCGGGCCATCGAGGCGGCGGCCCCCGATCATGTGGAGTCGGTGCGCCGCCACTTCATCAGCCTGCTGACTCCGGAGCAGATCGACGTCATGGGGGCCGTCGCGGAGACCGTGCTGACCCACCTGGCGGAGGAGAACGACTAGGACACCCAGATGGGGCTCCAGTTGGCCACCTCGTGGAAGCGGCGCAGTTCGGAGACACCGGACACGGTTCCGAGCCAGGCCGCGTACGGCGGGCGGTCGAATCCGCTCTGCACCATCGTCAACCGCGTCTTGCCGCCGGACTCCGCCAGCTCCCAGGTGCTCACCCCGACGCCGCCCCAGTCAACGGACAGCCGGCGCCCCGGCTCCAGCTCGACGATCTTCGCAGGGTTGGGGTTGTCCGCCAGCCCGCCCATGGCGAAGCGGCCGCCGACGTGCGGCTCGATCTCGATCGGGAACCCGAACCAGCGGGTCACCGACTCCGAGTCGATCAGCGAGTCGAAGACCTTCTCCGCGGAAGCGGCGATCAGCACTTCCGCCCGCAGGTCGGAGGAGGTGAAGTCGGGCTTCGGGGTGAGCGGGCGGCCCTCGAAGTGCTCGGCCAGGTTCGCCAGCATGAGGCACCAGTACGTCTGGATCACCCCGCGGATCGTCGTCTCGGCGAGCGCCTCCTGGAAGTCGAAGTGGGTCTGCGAGACGGACACGATGGTCGTCTCGGGGCTCTCCTCCTCCAAGCCGAACTCGACCGTGGTGTCCGCGCCGTCCAGTAGCCAGGAGAACCGCACCGTGTGGTCGTCGACGTGCAGGAGCCGCTGGTGCGGCGCGTCGCCCTCGGGGGTGTACCGGCCCCAGAACGCGTAGCGGTCCGGCAGGTCCACCTCGGCGTGCTCGGCCAGCCAGAGTCGCATCGTCGCGGCGTCGGTCAGCGCGTGGTGCACCTCCTTCACCGGTGCCTGGACACGGGCGCGGACAGTCATGGGCTCACTCATGTTCGTCTCCCTTGGGGTAGCAGGCGACGGCGAGCTTGAAGGCGTCACCTTCCGCTCCGCCGTACCTCGTGAACAGGTCTTGCAGCATCCCCTGCAGCTCGTTCAGGAACTCCTGACGGTCCTCGGGGCGCACGTGGATCTCCCCCGACAGCCCGATCGACGGCAGCTCCGTCGCGGTCCTGTCGAGTCCCGCGATGTCCGCCTGCACCTCTTCCATCAGGTCCAGCAGGTAACCCAGGCTCAGCTCGTCCTGCGTCCTGCGCAGACCGATCCGGCCGACCAGGCGGGGTGACAGCCAGTACGAACGCGCGCCCGCCTGGTAGATGCCCTCGTGGACACCGCGCACCTTCCGCTCCGACACCAGGTCGACCAGGCCCGCGTCCACCAGCCGTTTGACGTGGTAGTAGACGCGCTGTGGCGTCTGACCGAGCCGGGCCGCGACCTCTGTGCAGGTGCGCGGCTCGGCCAGTTGCCGCAGCACCTCGACGCGCTGCGGCTTGAGCAGCGCCTCGGCCTGCTCGATCTGTTCCAGGTACAGGACATCTCTCATCGCAAAAACCATCCTTTACATAAAATAGTATTTTGTCAATAGGGCATGCTCGAAGGAGCACCGCGCATCGGGGTCGATCAGGGCCAGGAGCTGTCCTGGTCGGGGTCGCCGCCGTTCGACAGCAGGCGGAGGTCGGCCTCGACCATCGTCGCCACCAGTTCGTCGAACGGCATCGTCGGCTCCCAGCCGAGCTGCACCCGGGCCTTCTTCGGATCGGCGCACAGCAGGTCGACCTCCGCCGGCCGATGCAGGGCCTGGTCGGTGACGACGTACTGCTCCCAGTCCAGGGAGGCCGCGCTGAAGGCGGCCTCGACCAGCTCGCGGACCGACTTCATGCGCCCGGTGCCGATCACGTAGTCCTCGGGCGTGCCGGCCTGGAGCATGAGGTGCATGGCCCGTACGTAGTCGCCCGCGAAACCCCAGTCCCGCCGGGCCTCCAGATTGCCGAGCCGGAGCTCGTTGTCGAGGCCGAGCTTGATCCGCGCCACGCCGAGCGAGACCTTGCGGGTGACGAACTCGGCGCCACGCCGGGGCGACTCGTGGTTGAACAGGATGCCGGAGACCGCGTACATGCCGTAGGACTCACGGTAGTTCTGCGTGAGGAAGTGTCCGTACGCCTTGGCCACGCCGTACGGCGAGCGCGGGTGGAAGGCGGTGCGCTCCGTCTGGGGCGTCTCGCTGACCTGGCCGAACATCTCCGACGACGAAGCCTGATAAAAGCGGATCTGGCCGGAGCCGGAGGCGGCGCCGCCACGCGACACGCCCGAGCACACCCGGATGGCCTCCAGCATGCGCAGCACGCCCATCCCCGTCACCTCGGCCGTGAGCTCCGCCTGCTCCCACGACATGGGCACGAACGAGATGGCACCCAGGTTGTAGACCTCGTCGGGCCGAACCCGTTCCACCGCCGAGATCAGCGACCCCTGGTCGAGCAGGTCACCGCGGACCACCTGAACGTCGGCCAGCAGCTTGCGCAGCCGCGACACGCGCGGGTTGGCCTGGCCACGCGCCAGCCCCCACACCTCGTACCCCTGACCGAGCAGGTACTCCGCCAAATAGGAACCGTCCTGGCCGGTGATGCCGGTGATCAGAGCGCGCCTGGCCAAGGGGTCCTCCCACTATCACGACCGCGTCCGTTTGGACGGGAATGTACAGCTAAGCGCCTCGATGCAGCGCCCAAGACTCCTAGAACACGTTCCACCGAACCACGCTCGGTCGCGCCAACATCGCAGTTCGCACGGCCTTTGGCGGCAGTTGTGAACAATTCCAGATGACCTACCGAATGGTAGCCTTCTCGGACTAAGGTCATCTTCACGGTACACGCCCATCTCTGGGTGCTTACCGGGCGAGAAAGGGGTGTCCGTGAGCGACACGCTGCGGATCGCACTGCTGTCCTACCGCAGCAAGCCGACCTGTGGCGGCCAGGGTGTCTACCTCCGCCACCTGAGCCGCGAGCTGGTCGCCCTTGGGCATCACGTCGAGGTGTTCTCCGGCCAGCCCTACCCGGAGCTGGACGAGGGCGTGATCCTCCAGAAGGTGCCGAGCCTCGACCTCTACCGCGACGAGGACCCGTTCAGGACCCCGAAGCTGCACGAGTACCGCGACTGGATCGACTGGCTGGAAGTCGGCACCATGTGGACCGCCGGGTTCCCCGAGCCGCTGACGTTCACGCTGCGGGCGCATCGCGAGCTGAAGAAGCGGGTCGGCGACTTCGACGTCGTCCAGGACAACCAGACGCTCGGCTACGGCCTGCTCGGCATCCAGAAGCTGTTCCCGGTGGTCGGCACCATCCACCACCCGATCAGCGTGGACCGGCGCATCGAGCTGGAGGCCGCCACCGGCGCCAAGAAGCTGACCATGCGCCGCTGGTACGCGTTCGTGAAGATGCAGGCCAAGGTGGCGCCCCGGCTGAGCCCGATCCTGACCGTCAGCGAATCGTCGCTGGCCGACATCCACCGCGACTTCAACGTCCCGCAGGCGAACATGCGCCTGATCCCGCTCGGCGTCGACACCCGCTATTTCCACCCTCGCCCCGACAAGCCGAAGAAAAAGGGCTCGATCGTGGCGGTGGCCAGTGCCGACTCCCCCATGAAGGGCGTCGCCACGCTGCTGCGGGCCGTGGCCAAGCTGGCCACCGAGCGCGACGTCAGCCTCACCGTGGTCAGCAAGCCGACCGCCGGCGGGCCCACCGAGCAGCTCGTGCAGGAGCTGTCGCTGCAGGATCGGGTCCGCTTCGTGCACGGCATCTCCGACGACGAGCTGGGCGAGCTCATCGCCACCTCTGAGGTCTCCGTGGTGCCGTCGTTGTACGAGGGGTTCTCGCTGCCGGCCGTGGAGCACATGGCCTGCGCGACCCCGCTGGTCGCCAGCCGTACGGGCGCGCTGCCCGAGGTGGTGGGGGACGCCGCGATCCAGGTCGCGCCCGGCGACGCCGAGGAGCTGGCCGCGGTGCTGCGCCGCCTGCACGACTCTCCGGAGGAGCGCGAGCGGGTGGGCAAGGCCGGATACGAGCGGGTCATGGAGCGTTACACCTGGCGCGTCGTCGCCATGAAAACCGTCGAGGCGTACCGCGAGGCCATCGCGGCCCGCCGTACCCGCTGACCGAAGCTTCGAGATTTCAAGGAGATCGATAAGTGCTGACGGTGGACTTCGCCCGGCTGCCGGTCGGGCCCGGCGTGCGCGTGCTCGACCTGGGTTGTGGTGGTGGCCGGCATGCGTTCGAGGTGCTGCGCCGGGGCGCGGACGTGGTCGCCTTCGACATGGACCAGTCCGAGCTGGACAGCGTGGCGGCCATGTTCGTGGCGATGGACAAGGCGGGCGAGGTGCCGCCGGAGGCCAGTGGCGAGACCGTTCAGGGGACGGCGCTGGACATGCCGTTCGAGGACGGCTCCTTCGACCGGGTCATCGCGGCCGAGGTGCTGGAGCACATCCCCGACGACATGGCCGCGATGCGAGAGATCTTCCGGGTGCTCAAGCCCGGCGGCACGGCCGCGATCACCGTGCCGAGCTTCCTGCCCGAGCGGATCTGCTGGGCGCTGGACGAGGACTATCACACGGCCCCCGGCGGACATGTCCGGATTTATACGTTGGCTGAGCTGTCGGCGAAGCTGAAGTCCACCGGCTTCCGCATCGGCCCCCACCACCACGCCCACGGGCTGCACGCGCCGTACTGGTGGATCAAGTGCGCGGTCGGCGTCAACAACGACGACCACCCCCTCGCCAAGGCGTACCACGAACTGCTGGTCTGGGACATCATGAAGCGCCCGCCGCTCACCCGGCTGGCCGAATCCCTGCTCAACCCGCTCATCGGCAAGAGCGTGGTGCTCTACGTCAGGAAGCCCGCCGCGTGATCTCACGCGAGGAGGCCGTTCAGACGGCCTTGAGCATCTCAGCGATCCAGCAGGACGACGGCGGCGTGCCCTGGCCGGAAGGCCACGTGGACGTGTGGAACCACGTCGAGTGCCTGATGGCGATGACCGTGGCCGGCCTGCGCGACCCCGTCACGCGGGGCTACGACTGGCTGGCCCGGCACCAGCGCGACGACGGCTCGTGGGCGATGAAGCTGGTCGACGGCGTCGCCACCGAGCCGGGCGGCGAGTCGAACCACGCCGCCTACGTCGCGGCCGGCCTTTGGCACCACCACCTGGTGACGGGCGACCAGCGGTTCACCGAGCTCAGGTGGCCGATGGTCAAGAGGGCGCTCGACTACGTCGTGGGGCTGCAGACCGAGCGCGGCGAGATCGTCTGGGAGCGTGACGCCCAGGGCCGGGCCTCCTCCTACGCGCTGCTCACCGGCTGCTCGTCGATCCACCAGGGCCTGCGCTGCGGCGTCCTGCTCGCCGACCACCTCGGTGACCCGCAGCCGCACTGGGAGCTGGCCGCCGACCGCCTGGCCCACGTGCTGGCCGCGCACCCGGAGGCGTTCACCGACAAGAGCCGCTACTCCATGGACTGGTACTACCCGGTGCTCGGCGGCGCCGTCCGGGGGCCGGCGGCGGAGGAGCTGCTGGAGCGGGAGTGGAGCACGTTCGTGGTGCCGGGGCTGGGCATCCGCTGCGTCTCGGACCAGCCGTGGGTGACGGGCGCGGAGACGTGCGAGCTGGCGCTGGCCCTCGACGCGCTGGGCGACCGCGAGCGTGCCGCCCGGCTGTTCGCCGACATGCAGCACCTGCGCCATGAGGACGGCTCGTACTGGACGGGGTGGCAGTTCGCCAACAACCGCCACTTTCCACACGAACGGAGCGGATATACGGCCGCGGCGGCGGTGCTCGCGGGGGACGCGTTGTTCGCTTTCTCCCCGGGAGCGGGGATCTTCCGTGACATCAGCGCCGTCTCCGTCTCCCCCGCCGACCCGCATCTGTGTGGCTGCACCCCCGCCCGTGCGTGATCTTGTACGCGCAAGGGCTTTTGCGGGTTCTTTGCCGGGAAATGCGGAGCGGCACCGCTGAACGCCCCATTGCGGTTACTAGCTTCGTGAGTGGCCGTACGAGGCGTCTTCGGGGGAAGCGTGGGCGACACGGGCACAACAGCGTTCTTGGAGCAGGACAGGACTGAGCCGACGCTTTCGCCGGTTCACGGACTACGGAAGCTGCTGCTGAGGGAGCGGTCCGAAGCCGATCTGGCCCGGCGGAGGTTCCGGCTACGGCAGGGACATTGCCGGGTGGTCGTCGAAGGAGCCGAGCGGTCATACCTTTTCGGGTTCAACGCCGCTGTTTCGCGTGAAGTCTGCAAGATCGATGAAATGTCGCCTGAGCAGCGGAGCTTCGCCTATGAGGGGGCCGGTGCCGCCTGCACCGTGCTCGATCTGCTCACCATGACCCGGGGCCGGCGCCTTCACGAGCTACTGGCCGGCCCCGCCCAACTTCACCCGCACGCCGTGCACGTGGGCGCCGGGCGCGGCTACGCGCTGCTGCGCCTGCGGCCCATGTGGGGCGTCCGGCAGACGCACCCGCTGTTCCGCTGGCTGGCCGTGGACGGGTTCGGGTTCCAGTGGAGCCTGGCGCGGGCCGACCGGATGGTCGGCGAGCGGACCATGCCCGATCTGCTCACCAGGGCTCACTGCGCGATCTTCGATCAGGGCCTGGGCCGCCTGCTCTGGTATCACGAGTGCGCCTCGCCGGACGACGTGGCCGCCAGGATCGCCTCCTTCCCAGCGGGCCGGCGGGGCGATCTGTGGAGTGGTGTCGGGTTCGCGGCCACGCACACCGGTGGCGCCAACGCCGACGAGCTGTGGTGGCTGACCGATCACGCGGCAGCCGACGGGTTCCGTGCCCATCTGGCCCAGGGGTGCGCGTTCGCCGTGTCGGCCGGGCTCCAGGCGGGGACACTGCCGGGCCACGTGGCGCAGGCCGCACCGATCCTGGCGGGCGCGGAGCCCGACGAGGCCGGCGCGTGGGCCGAAGGGGCGCTCATCGAGCTCGGCCACGACCCGCACACCCACGAGGACTTCCAGTCCTGGCGGGCCCACACCCGCAGAGCGTGGGCACGCGGGAGGCGGCGCTAGATCCCCGGAGCGACCCGCTCTAGGACGCGTAGCGAGCCCTCGGCCGAGGTCTCGGCGAACGCGCCCGAGGCGAGCGCCCGCAGGTAGATCCGGTAGGGAGCCTGGCCGCCCCCGGCCGGGTCCGGATAGATGTCGTGGAAGACCAGCGCACCGCCCGGCATGACGTGCGGCGCCCAGCCCTCGTAGTCGCGCGTCACCGGATCGTCGGAATGGCCGCCGTCGATGAACAGCATGCCCAAAGGCGTGTTCCAGAGCCGGGCCACCTGCTCCGAGCGGCCCACTATGGCGATCACCTCGTCCTCCAGCCCGGCGGCGGCGATCGTCTGGCGGAACGTCGGCAGCGAGTCCATCTTGCCGAACCGCGGATCGACCAGCGTCGGGTCGTGGTGGGCCCAGCCCGGCTGGATCTCCTCCGAGCCGCGGTGGTGGTCCACGGTGACGACCACGGACCCGGCAAGCCTGGCCGCCGCCCCGAGGTAGACGGCCGATTTGCCGCAGTAGGTGCCGATCTCGCAGATCGGCCCGAGTTTGCCGTACTGGCAAGCCGCCTCGAACAGGGCCAGGCCCTCCCCTTCCGGCATGAATCCCTTGGCATGCTTGGCTGCGTATCGCAGTTCAGGCGGCATCGTCATAGGGATGCACCCTAGTAGAACCGAACAACATTCCAGCGCCCCCTTGCCCGGCATTCTGCAACCTGTTCTACTTGGCAACGTGAATCAGCGCGCTCGCATCGCGATGTCCGGAGACGAGGTCACGGCCTTCCTGGAAGGGGCCCGCAAGCTCCAGCTCGCGACCATCAACCCGGACGGCACGCCGCATCTGGTGACCATGTTCTACGGGCTCGACGAGGGGCGGATCGCCTTCTGGAGCTACGCCAAGGCGCAGAAGGTCCGCAACCTGGAGCGCGACCCGCGGGTGAGCTGCCTGGTCGAGACGGGCGAGGACTACAACGAGCTGCGCGGTGTCCTGCTGTACGGCGAGGCCAAGCTGGTTGACGAGCCCGAGCAGGTCCTGGCCATCGGCTTGCTGGTCGCGCGCAGGATGACCCCGGGCGTGGCGGACGAGCTCCTGCTGCCTTATGTCGAACAAACCGGACGAAAGCGGGTTGCATACGTCGTCGAGCGCACCAAAGTGGTCTCATGGGACCACAGGAGGCTCACATGAAGATCAAGGTCGATGAAATGGTCTGCGAAGCCAATGCCGTGTGCATGGGGCTCGCACCCGAGGTGTTCGACGTGGATGATGACGACCAGTTGCACATCCTGCTCCCGGAACCGCCGCCCGAACTCCTGGACCGCGTCCGTCACGCGGTCCGGTCCTGCCCCAAAGCCGCTCTTTCCCTTGAGGAATAGCTGGAGGAGGAACCCCCCCATGCGCGCCGCCCTTCTGCACGCCGTAGGCGACGACAAGCTCGACATCCGCGACGATGTCACCCTCACCCCCGTCGGACCGACCGACGTACGGGTGCGGATCAAGGCTACGGGCGTCTGCCATTCGGACCTGTCGGCCATGTCCGGCGTGCTGCCGCAGCCCGTACCGCTCGTCCCGGGTCACGAGGGCGCGGGCGAGGTGGTCGAGGTGGGCGAGCATGTCAGCTCGGTCCAGCCGGGCGATCACGTGATCATCAACTGGCGTCCGTCCTGCCAGGACTGCGACCTGTGCCTGGGCGGCCAGCCGTACCTCTGCATGAAGTACGTGATCGAGGCGTTCACCAAGGGCAACTTCCGCTTCGGCGGCGACCAGACGGCGTTCGGGATGGCCGGGTGCGGCACCTGGGCCGAAGAGATCGTCATCCCCTGGCAGGGCGCGATCAAGGTCGACGCGGACATCTCGTGGGAGGCGGCCGCGCTGATCGGCTGCGGCATCACCACCGGTGTGGGCGCCGCCATCAACACCGCCAAGGTACGGCCCGGCTCGACCGTCGCCGTCATCGGCTGCGGCGGCGTGGGCCTGTCCGTCATCCAGGGCGCGCGCATCTCCGGCGCCCGGACGATCCTGGCGATCGACCCCCTCGCGTCCAAGCACGAGCTGGCCAAGAAGGTCGGCGCCACCCACGCCGTCACCCCCGAGCAGGTCCCCGAGGCGCTGAACGAGCTGACCGCCGGCAGCGGCTTCGACTACGGCTTCGAGGTGGTCGGCAAGGCCGCCACCATCCAGAGCGCGTGGCAGGTCACCCGCGCGGGCGGCGAGGTCATCGTGGTCGGCGCGGGCGCGGCGGACGACATGGTGTCGATCTCCGCGTTCAGCCTGCTGTTCGAGGGCAAGAACCTGCTCTCCAGCCTGTACGGCGAAGCGGACGTGCGGCACTACTTCCCCTACTTCGCCAAGCTCTACAAGGCCGGCCAGCTCGACCTGGAGTCGATGATCAGCGCCCGGATCCGCCTGGCCGACCTGAATGACGCCGTGGCCGCGCTCAAGGGCGGCGAGGTGCTGCGCCAGATCGTCCTCATGGACTGAGCCGTTCGAAGCCGTCCAGCATCGCGGTGAGGCCGAGGTCGAAGTGCTGGTCGATGCCCACGGCATCGGCGCTTTCAGCGAGCAGGTTGTAGCCGGGCGCCCCGGGCTCGGGCTTCCGGCTACGCCGCCGCGCGCCCAGCTGGACGGCGGCCAGGCCCATCGCGTGGCCGATGGTGTAGTCGCGCAGGGAGCGCGTCATCTGCAGCGCGACCTCGGGCGCGAACCCGGCCTCCCGCAGGGACGCGAGCGTCCGGTTGCCCGTGGCGATGGCCTTGGCCGACCTGATCGGCCGGGACGCGAACACCGGCACGGCATGCGGGTGCGCGGCCAGCGTGTCCCGCATGCGCCGGTAGGACTGTTCGAGCAGCGCGCGCCACGTGCCCCGCCAGGGCAGCGAGTCGACGCCGAACTCGTCGAACAGCAGCTCGGCGACGGCGTCGAACAGGGCCTCCTGATCGTCGAAGTAGTAATAGACCGCCATCGGGTCGACGCCGATCTCGGCACCGAGCTTGCGCATGGAGAACTTGCCGAGCCCCATGGAGTCGATCACCGACAACGCGACACCCGCGATGTACTCCTGGCTCAGGGTGGGCTTCGCGGCCTTGCTCATGAGGAAATTATCCCGGAAGCACGCCTTGACCTTGACCCTGCGTCAGGGTCGGACCATCTCCTATGTACGCCATACAGAGGAGAAGACACATGACACCCCCCGTAGGACAGCTCTACGACGTCGCAGGACGGCGCCTCTTCCTTCACCGCTCGGGCAGCGGCGGCCCCAGCGTGGTGTTCCTGCCGGGAGCCAGCGCCGTCGGCCTGGACTACCTGAACATCCACGACCGCGTCGCCGAGTTCACCATGTCAGTCCTGTACGACCGCGGCGGCACGGGCTGGAGCGACCGGATGCCGCTGCCGCGTACCGCCTCCGAGACCGCCACCGAGCTCCGGGACCTGCTGCGGGCCGCCGGCGTACCCGCCCCCTATGTGCTGGTCGCGCACTCCCTCGGCGCGGCCCACGCCCGCCGTTTCGCGCAGCTGTTCCCCGGCGAGGTGGCCGGCCTGCTCCTGGTGGAGTCCTTCTACGAGGACTGGGACGTTCACATGCCCGAGCACCTGCACCTCGAGCGGACCCGTCAGCCGGAGCCCGGCCGGCTCCAGCTGTGGTTCATCAGCCGGCTCGCCCGCGGCTTCTACCGGCGCATCCTCGCGGGCTGGCCCGCGGAGCTCCGTGACCTGCTCGTCGAACGCCACGTCAGCCCCGAGTGGTGGCGGATCGGCGTACAGGAGCGGAGCAACCTGCCGCAGCTGCGCGACGAGCTCCGGGACGGCGGACCCCTGCCCGACGTGCCGCTGATCGCGCTCACCGCGCTCGGGGAAGATCCTGGCCTGAAGCTGTTCATGTCGAAGAAATCCCGGCGCGACCTGAACGACGGCAAACGCCGTCTCTACGATGCCCTGGCCGGCTCGGTCCCGCGCGGTGAGCATCGTACGCTCGATGATGCCAGGCACAGCACCGTCCACACCGACCGCCCGGACGCCGTCGTCCAGGCGATCCGGGACCTGCTCGACCGGGCGGCCAAGTAACCGACAGAAAGGACGGCGTCGATGCTCACCATCGGTCAGCTCGCCGCTCATGTCGGCGTGACGGTGCGGGCGGTCCGCCACTACCACCAGCACGGCCTGCTCGCCGAGCCCGCGCGCGACGCCTCCGGCTACCGGCGCTACGACGCGCAGGCCGTGGTCGATCTGATCCGGATCAAGACCCTGGCGGCGGCCGGCGTGCCGCTGGCCCGCATCGACGAGCTGCTCAACGCCCAGCCCGACGAGTTCGCCAAGGCCATCGCCCGGATCGACCAGGCGCTGGAGGACAAGATCCGCGACCTCACCCGCCACCGCCACCGCATCGCCGAACTCGCCGCGGGCGAACGACTGTTCCTGCCTGCCGAGATCGTCGACATTCTCGACCGGCTCCGCGCTCTCGGCGTCAGCGAACGAATGGTGCGGATCGAGCGTGATGTCTGGATCCTCGCGGTGGCTCTCAGCCCCCAGGACGTGTCCGCGTGGGTGGCGGGTAAGAACGCCGTCTTCGACGACCTCGACTTCCAGCGCGTCTATCTCGCCTGCGACGAGGCGTTCGACTGGGATCGCAGCGACCCGCGACTGCACGAGCTCGCCGCCGCCATCGCCGACTGGGAGGCGCGACGGGGCGAGGAGCAGAGCAGGACTGAGACGGTCGGCTTGATGTTCTCGCACGTCATCGACTCCTCACCGGCGTGGCAGAGGGCGCTGGAACTACTCCCCGGAGAGCTGGCGAAACGGGAGAAGCGGCTCTAGACCGGCGGGTTGAAGCGGTGGTAGCCCGGGGCGGTCCAGCCCGCCGAGACCGAACCCGCGAGGTGTACCCACTTCTCCACCTCGAACCGCACCAGCCGCTGCGCCCCCGGCACGTCCCCCGGATCCCAGTCCACCCGGGCCCGGCCGGTCAGGTGCAGCGTCTCCCCGCGCTCCCAGTCCACGAACAGCAGCCCGGCCGCCGGGTTGACCTCCAGGTTCCCCAGCGTCATGTACATCGAGTTGCCGACATAGTCCGGGAACACCAGCGACCCAGGCCCCGTGACCTTCACGAACCCTGGATTGCCGCCCCGGTGCGAGACGTCCGCGCCGAGCTGCTCGGCGCCCGTCGCGATGAAGAACGTGTCCGCCGCGCCGATCCACGCCTGATGACGCGCTGTCAGCGTGGTCCCGGCGCCGAGGCCGGCCGGGGTGCCGCCCGGAGCGGTCGTGGGCTCGCGGGTCTGGATGTATTTGGGGCAGTTCGAGTAGACCTGCTCCGTCCACACCACCAGCGCCTCGCCCGCCTGTACGGCCGTGCCGTTCACGCGCATCCTGCGCCGCGTGTGGGGCTCGATGGCGAGCAGGCCGAGGTCACGTTCCCCGGTGAACAGCCCGTGCAGGGGGTCGGGCGCGCCGGGCAGGGCGCGTACGACGATCGTGCGGTCGTCCTCGGCGGAGGCGAAACCGGCGGGGCCGGTCAGCACGCTCGCCCAGAGCCGGCCCAGGTTGTCGGCCGCGCCGGCGACCAGCAGGCGCTGCTGCCGCAGGAACTCGGCCGCCACCTCCGGGATCTCCGGGCGGGTGCGCGAGCTGCCGAGCTCCCCGCCCCGCGCTCCCGCCCGCCGCTGGACGACGACCTCGCCCGGATGCGGCCCCATTAGAAGAACCCGCAGGTCGGCGCGCCAGAGGTGGGCGCGGGGCGGTCGCCGGCGCCGTCCGGGGCGAAGATCTCCAGGCGGATGCCATCGGGGTCCTCGAAGAACACGCCTCCCGAGGACGCGCCTTCGCCGTGCGGCACGACGCCGTCGTGGTGCAGGGTGGCTCCGATCTCCCTGATGACCGCCTCAGCCTTCCGCACCGCCGCGAGGTCGGCGACCCGGAACGACAGGTGGTGGAGCCCCGGCCGCGTGGTGGCGAAGCGACCCTCGCTCTGCTGCCAGAGGGTCAGCATGAGCGTGCCGTCCTGGACCAGGAACGCGTAGCGGCGCCCCTCGTGCTGTTGCTCGCCCGCCGTGGTGAAGCCGAAGACGCGCTGGTAGAAGTCCAAGGACTTGGTGAGGTCGGTGACGTTGAGCCCGATGTGCCCGGTCTGGAACGACGACATTCCACACTCCCTCATCATCTAACGCATGAACGACCGATTGGCCGTTAGAAAGAACTATATAATGGCAAACCGGCGTCACAAGCGTTAGATGCGGACTACTTCTTGTGCTCCCGATAGTGCCTGGCCGCTCTGGCGCGGTTGCCGCAGGCGGTCGAGCACCACTCCTGACGTGGGTGTTCCTTCACGAAATAGAGCACGCAGCGTGGGGCCTGGCAGGTACGCAACTGCCCCCGTTCAGGCCCCGCCAGGAACTCGACGGCCGCCGTCGCGAGCGCGGCCCGGACCCGTGCCGACGGCTCGGCCGGCACGGCTGGCACGACGACGAGGGCCGGCTCCCCGCTCCAGGACAGTTGCGGGGCTCGCGGGGCGGCCAGAGCGGCGGCGTTGACCAGGGCCAACGACTCCGCGAAGCCGGGCAGGGCCGCCGCGTCCGCCCGGCTCGGCGGCTCCGGGGCCACGGCCTTGGCGAACAGCGCGCGTACGGCCTGGCGCAGGCGTACGGTCTCCTCGCGCAGTGCCTCCGTGGCGGTGAAGCCGGGATCGGCGTCGAGGTCGGCCGCGTGCGCGCGTACCCAGGTTGTCAGGCCTTCGACATCGGACAGGCGGTCGACCAATCCGGACCGCTCCGCCCTGATCGTGCTGACGAAATCGAGGGTCAAGGACATTCCCCCAATCTAACGCCTGCGGGCACCGTCAACCGTGAGAGACCGTGAGTGTCACATTTTCCGCGGTTGGAGTGTCTTATAGGTAGCCGCCCGACCCGCCTGTGAGTCCAGGCGTCCGCGCAGGGGAGATGAATCCCGTTGGTGTCCATCCCGGAAGTCCCTTACACCGACCCCACCAGCTGGCGGATCGCCATGGAAGCCAGCGCGGCGAGCCTGTCGATGAGCACCCTGAACGGCCCTCGGCTCCTCGACGAGCTGCCGTGGTTCCGGGGTTCCTTTCGGCTGACTCCGGCCGGGCTACTGGCGGGATTCACCCTGCGACTGCCGCTGCCGACCCGGCCGACGTGGCTGCGGGAGGAGGAGACGGCCGAACTGCTGTGGGAGTCGGTGAGCCTCGAAGCCGCCGGGATCCCGAACCAGTTCAGCGGGCGGACCCGGCTGCGGCTCGGCCGACGGGAGACCTTCACGAGCGTGTCCGCTCTGTGCGCCAAGCTTCCCGTCGGCCGTTCCGGCCGCCCCTACCTGAAGATCGTCCTGGAGACGGTGTTTCCGTCTTTGAGCATGCGCTGGCCTCGCGAGGCACGACTGCGGCCGGTGACGCTCAAGCTGTTCAGCGAGATCCGTTTCGCCGAGACCACCCCGCTGTCGTGATCGCGGGCCCGTCACGCTGTCGCCGCCCTCTGTCCTGCTCGGCGGAGTTCAGCTAATGAGTCAGCGTACGGTCATCGCCCGCGAGCTCTACCTCTCCACGCCCGTGACCGTCATCGAGGGGGACCTTCTCGCCCCCGTACGCCTTCGACATCCGGCCCCGTAGTCTGCCCAGAGGGCCGCGCATGCCCTTCGGCGGGATGCCCGCGCTGTCGGGCTCGGCGACCGCCAACATCGGCACCGGCTCCTTGCCCCGCACGTGTGCCTCGATGTCGTCCGCCGCCGGCACGTGGGCCTCGACGAACCCACCGCCGGGCAACCGCTTGATCACACCCGATTCAACGCCATGGGAAATGGTGCCCGCGTCGTAGCGCTGGAGCCCCAGACACATCCGGTAGGTGATCACATACGCCAGCGCGGGCGCCACGAAGATCAGCACCCGGCCCGCGTACGTCGTTACATTGAGGCTGATGTGGAAATTGGCGGAGATCTCGTCGTTGGCACCGAGGAGCCAGAGCACGCCATAGAACACGACGGCCGTCATGCCGATCGCCGTGCGGTGCGGGTTGTCGCGCGGGCGTTCGGCGAAGTTGTGCTCGCGCTTGTCCCCCGTCACCCACTGCTCCAGGAACGGATACAACGCCAGACCCGTCAGGACGACGCCCAGCGGCGCCAGCGCCGGGATGATGACGTTGAGCGGCAGTGTGCCCGCATGGTCCGTGCCGAACAGGTTGATCTCCCACGGCCCCATGATGCGCAGCGCGCCTTCGAGGAAGCCCATGTAGAAGTCGGGCTGCGAACCCGCCGACACGTCGGCGGGCGTGTAGGGCCCGAACAGCCAGATCGGGTTGATCTGGGCGAACGTCGCCAGCCCCGCGATCACCGCGAACGTAAACAGGACGTACGCGCCCGCCTTGGCCATGAACGCCGGATAGAACGGCGCCCCCACCACGTTTCGGTTCGTCTGAGTCTTGCCGGCCATCTGGGTGTGCTTCTGCATCCACATGAGCACGAGGTGAGCGGAGACCAGCGCCAGGATGATGCCCGGGATGAGCAGGATGTGCAGCGAATAGAACCGGGAGATGACATCCCCGCCCGGGTACTCCCCTCCGAACAGGAAGAACGTCGCGTACGTACCGACCAGTGGCAGCGAGACCAGCACACCCTCGGTGATCCGCAGACCGGCGCCGGACAGCAGGTCGTCGGGCAGCGAGTATCCGGTCAGCCCCTCAAGGAGCGCCAGCGTCAGCAGCAGTACGCCGATCACATGGTTGAGCTCGCGCGGCTTGCGGTATGCGCCGTTGAAGAACACCCGCAGCGCGTGCACAAGAGTGCTCGCCACGAAGAGCAGCGCCGCCCAGTGATGCATCTGCCTGAGCAAGAGGCCACCCCGGACGTCGAAGCTGAGCTCCAGCGACGACGCGTAGGCCTGGGACATCATGACGCCTTTGAGCGGGGCGTACGACCCGTCGTAGGCGATCTCCGCCATGCTGGGCTTGAACCAGAACGTCAGGAACGTCCCGGTCAGCAGCAGGAGAACGAACGCATACAGCGCGATCTCCCCCAGCAGGAACGTCCAGTGGTCGGGGAAGATCTTGCGCATGTTGCGCTTGAGGAAGTTGGCCGCGCCGAGCCGCTCGTCGAGGAAGTTCGAGGGGCTTGAGACGGCCTTCGGGATGGTCTTGAGCTCCTTCATCCGTGATCTACCCTCACGCCGACCTCCGCGTCAGGCACTGTGGACATGTCGCTCCCCGTTCTCGTGAACCTCTCCCCGTATAGACACGGCAAAGCGCGGAAATGTGACATGTCCGCCCGCGCGCTCATCACGTAGGGCTGCAGGTCAGATCGCTCGGTGTCGCGGATACCCACGCGACCGGATCACCTCGTCGGAGTAAGCAGGGCAGGAGCCCCAGTTGACCGCCGGTTCGGGCGGTCCTGCCGCGGCCGTCGCGTTGGGCGTACCTGCGAGCCGGCGCGAGGGCGCCTGCCGAACGGACGTACTCAGGTGGTGGCCAGGGCGATCGTCGGGGACAGGCGGGCGGCGCGCATGGCGGGATAGAGGCCGGCGATCGTGCCGATGATGAGCGTGGCGCCGACCGCCCCGCCGATCGCCCACGGCGGCACGACGGGTGGCCAGCCCCGCGACACCGCGTACCCGGCCGTGGCCAGGGCGCCCAGCACCGACCCGGCGACGCCGCCGAGGGCGGAGAGCAGCAGGGATTCCGCCAGGAACTGGATGCGCACCTGCCCCCGGGTGGCCCCCAGGGAGCGCCGCAGGCCGATCTCCTTGCGCCGTTCCAGCACCGAGATCACCATCGTGTTCGCCACGCCGACCCCGCCGACGAGCAGTGCCACCGCGCCGAGCCCGAGCAGCAGGCTGGTGAACGCGTCCGCGGCGGCGGCCCGCGCCGCCAGCGCGTCCGACGGTCTGCTGACCTCGACCTGCTCCGGGTTCTCCGGGTTGACGGTACGCGGCAGCACCGCCCTGACGGCCGCCACCGCCTCCTCGCCCGAACGCTCGTAGATCGTCGTGGGGTGCCCGTCGAAACCCAGGTACGTCTCAGCCGCGGGGAACCCGAGGAGCACCGAGCGTTCGATCTCCGGGGCGAGCGGCATCGGCCCCAGAATGCCGATGACGGTGAACCATTGGTCGCCCATCCACACCCGCACGCCGATCCGGCCGAGGCCAAGCCGCTTGGCGGCCGCCGAGCCGAGCACGACGGCGGGTGCGCGTTCGGTGGCGGCGTTCAGCCATGTTCCTTTGGCGACGTCGCCCTCCAGCGTGGTCAGCAGCTCGGCGCTCGCCGCCTGGACGGAGATGCCGCCGGTCACCGCCTCGGGGATGTGGTCCGTGCGCCGTACGGTGGCATCGACCGTCCCGGTGGCCGAGGCCGTGCTGACGGGACCGATGCGCTCGACCGCGCTGAGCGCGGAAACGGGCAGCTCGGCCTTGTCGCCGAACAGGGTACGGCCGGGCGCGGCGGTGAGCAGGTTGGTGCCGAGCCGGTCGAGCCGGCGCAGCAGCTGCTCCCGCGACGAGGACGAGATACCGATCACCGCGATCATGGTGGCGATGCCGATGGCGATGCCGAGCGCGGACAGGACCACCCGGGCGGGGCGGGCCCGCAACCCAGCCGCCCCGACCCGCAGCACGTCAACGGTGCTGAGTCGGGAAGGGGACAGTCTCGCGCGCGTCACGGGCGGGCCCCCTTCGACGGGTTCGCGCGTCGCAGGCGGACTCCCCTCGACACCCTCGCGCGTCACGGGCGGGCTCCCTTCACGGCCTCCTCGGGAGAGCGGCGGAGGGCGCCGCTTTCCGGAGGGCACCGGCTGTCGTCGGCGATGATCTGGCCGTCGCGGACCCGGACCTGCCGCGGGCACCACTCGGCGATCTCGGTGTCATGGGTGATGATCGCGATCGTGGTCCCGGCGGCGTGCAGGTCGCTCAGCACCCGCAGCACCTCGGCCCCCGAGTGCGAGTCGAGGTTGCCGGTCGGCTCGTCGGCCAGTAACAGCGGCGGATCACCCACCACTGCCCTGGCGACCGCGACCCGCTGCTGCTCGCCGCCTGACAGCTGGTTCGGCGTGTGGTCCAGCCGGTGGTCCAGTCCGACCCGGGTCAGGGCGGCCTCGGCCCGCTCACGGCGCTGGCGCAGCGCGGTGCCGGTGTAGAGCAGGCCGTCGGCCACGTTGTCCAGCGCGCTCACGCCGACAGCCAGGTGGAACTGCTGGAACACGAACCCCAGCTGACGGGCGCGCAACGCCGACAACTCCCGGTCCGACAGCTCGGCCACGTCGTAGCCGGCGATGCGCACCGTCCCCGACGTCGGCCGGTCCAGGGTCCCGATCAACTGGAGCATGGTCGACTTGCCGGAGCCGGAAGGACCGACGATGGCCAGCAGTTCCCCGTACTCGACCGTCAGGTCCACACCACGAAGCGCCTCGACCTGTCCGCCGTAGACCTTGGTCACGCCCCGCAGCTCAACGATGCTCATTTCCCCAAGGCTCATTTCCCGAAAGCTCATTTCCCCAAGGCTCATTTCCCGAACGCTCATGGGGCGGGCACCCCGACCTTCGTGCCCTCCGCGATGCCCGGGCCGCTGATCTCCACCTTGCCGCTGCCGAACGCGCCGACCCGCACCGGCACGATCCTGGTGGCGGAACCCTCGACGACCTCAACGCCGAACCCGCCCTCGCGCAGCGCCAGCAATGCCTCGACCGGCGCGGCGAGCACGCCCTTGCGACGTTCGCTCTCCAGCTCGACGTCGACCGGGGCCTGGTCGAGCTTGGTATGTGGCGTCCTGCTCAGCGTGATGTCGACATCGACGGTCGTCTCGCCGCTGTCCTGCCCCTGCCCGGACTGGGCGGACTTGGCGACCGTACCCACCGAGGTGATCTTCCCGGTGATCCGCTCGCCGCCCGGCAGCTTGACGCCGACCTTGGCACCCTTCCTGGCCAGTTCCTGGTAGTCGGTGTCGAGATCCACGTGGACCAGCCGCCGGATGCCGCTGACCGTGAGCACCCCCTGACCCGGGCCGGTATGCCCGCCGACCTCGACCTTCGCCTCGGTCACCCGGACCGGGGCGGGCACGAACACGACCTGCGCCGCGTCCACCTGCCCCGTCCGCCGTAGACCCAGGTCGTCCTGCCACTGCCTGACCGCCAGGTAGGTCGCGTAGGTGAAGCGCTGGTCCACGGTCAGGTAGTCGCCGTAGCCGAGCGCCTTCAGATTGCGCTCCAGTTGCTCGACGTCCGGGCCGTCGCTGACGCCCTGCTCCAGCCGCCGGTAGAGCGGCAGCTTGCCGTACATCAGCACGAGCGGCTTCCGGTCGACCTTGAGCAGCGGGTGGCCACGACGAATCACCGCGCCCTCCGCGGCCACCCACGTGACCGTGCCGGCGGCACCGCCGGTCAGAAGGCGCTCGCCGGAGTAGGTGAGCGCGCCGTCCACGGTCTTCGTGTTCACCAGGTCCTGCCTGACGATCGCCGCGGTGGCCGGGACCGGCGGCCTTCCCGACGAGGCCGTACCGGTGCCGCCGTCGCCCTCCATCAGGGCCAACACCGCCCAGGCCGCCACCGCCGCGGGCAGAGCGGCGGCGGCGGCGAACGCGAGGCCCTTCCTCATTTCGCGAGCGGGATGTCGCCGGCGAACTGCTTGCACGCCTCCTGGGCTTCCTTGACCTTCCGCTCCGGGGTTCCCTCCGGGATATTGATCTCAATGCGCCCGTCGGCGCTCGGGTCCGGCATGTCGATCCCGTGCTGGCGCATGCACTGGGCGAACTTGACCAGCAGATCCTGCTTCTGCGGATCGAGCCCTTTCCCCTTCTCGCCTACCGCGGCCTGCATGAACTGCTTGCACGCTTCCTGGGCCTTCTGCACTTTCTGCTCGTCCCCCGGGCGTTGCTGAATGGCGACCGGGCCGTTGGGCTCGGGGTCGGGCATGTCCACACCGTGCTCGCGCATGCACTGGGCGAACTTGAGCCCCGCCGCCTGCCTGTCGGTGGACGCCGACGCCGAGGACGAGTTCGACACCGCGGGACTGGCTGTGCTGCCGCTCGCGCTGGCGACGTCCCCCTCACCGGCCTTCGCACCGCACGCGGTGAGGGCCAGGGCCAGTACGGGCACGGCCAGCAGTAGACGGATGCGCATATCTCTCCTTGTTGGGTGGCTTTTAGGTATGTCGTTCGCCCCCACGTCTCTACTTGGACCGAGCACCGAGAAGCGTTTCAACGCCCGGAAACGCGAACGGAGCCCTCGGGGGGATCACCACCCGAGGACTCCGTGAAGGGCGCGCGCTACCTGCTCGCGATATAGAAGTTCATGTCGGCGTAGTCGAAGGTGATGGCGTAGGGCTTGAAGAACTCATGGGTGAAGTTGGCGATCGTCTCGAACCCGAAAAGCTCAAGCCACGGCCAGCCGCCGACGACACCGGGAATGTTCCGGCCGACCTTGCGGCCGAGTCTTATCCTGGCCGGAGTGATCGGGTAGCTCGTCATCCCGCCGCCTGGCGTCGGGTGTTCGTAGTCGATCTCGATACCGGCTCGTTCCGCATTCTCCTCGGTCGTCATGACGCCCATGCCCATGCCTCCCGTGTCGAGGGAGGCCACCCGTGGCCCGTAATCGTTGAGGCTGCCCAGCGTGCAGGGGACATGGTCACCCGCCAGCCACAACGGCAGCCGATCGGCCTCGGCACGCCTGGCCTCCAGCTGAAACTCCCGCAGTTGTGCTCCCGTCTTCCGCCGCAGGACGAGCGCCTGCTTCGCATAATCCATCGTGGCCAGGAAGTGATAAAGCAGCGTGGTCCCGATGACGCCCGAGGGCCGAGAGCCGTCCGGCAGGTTCGGCATTCTCAGGTCGTACCAGACGACCGGAACATTGCGCAGCACGATGTCACCCAGCCGAAACGACTCCATGACGCCGTGATATGTCGTGAGGGTCTGCCCGGCGGGATGACTCGTGCTGGTGGACACCGCGCGCAGACCGGCCTGCTCCGCCATCTCCGTGGAGAAGGCCAGCGTCGCCCCCGTGTCGATGAGGAAGTTCTTCTGCTCACCCCCATTCACCGCGCCTTTGACGCAGGGCAGCGGATCGACGCACACGAAGGGAACGCGCGTCTGCTGCGCGCCCCGCAGCTCATACGGCGTGCCGGACACGGCGGCGTACTGGGTGGCGAATGCCGCGTCACTCGGATCGCCGGTGCCCCGCAGCAGCGGAACCGCGCGGGCGACCTTGTCCTGCCGGACGAAGCATTCCGCCAGTTGCCGCTTCGAGAAGTTGTCGCCAGGGGCCAGATCGATGGCCTTGGTCAGGAACCTCTCGGCGTCTTCGAACTGGTTGGACAGCAGCGCGATGCGTCCGCGCTGCGCCACGGCGTGCGCGTTGCCGGGATCCTTACGCAGAAGGTACGCATAGCCCCGATCGGCCTGCTTGAACTCGCCGCTCTTGAAAAGCTGGTCGGGGTCGATACCCGATGTCGCGGAACTCAAGGCCACGGAGAGCGGCGCGCTCGTCCGGGGCGCCCCCAGTTGCTGGAGCATCACGCCGGCGCCGACGGCCAGACCGGCCCGCCGCAGGAACTTACGCCGATCCATGCTCTCGTCGTCGAACCATGTCGACGCTGATCGGTGTCGAGTCATGGGAGGCATTGAAGCCAGCAGCCTGTTTCTTCCCCGTTTCCTGCCTCGTGGAAGGTGTAGATGAACCGGCCGAAAGTACCCCCTTGCCCGTCGTGAATCCTGCTTTCGACCCGTGCCCTCCTCGGGGCGGCCTTGCAGGATGAGGCCCCATGCAACGCGAAGATCTCCCCCCGCAATCTCATCCCACGGGTCCGGCTGCGCCCTCCTCCGGTCGATCCCGGATCATCGCGCTCGACGTGCTGCGCGGGCTCACGCTGTGCGAGATCCTGCTCGCCAACATCCAGTTGATCGCCAACCACGGCACCGCGGTCGCGACGAAGCCCATGGGTGACTGGGACCCCTGGCTCGGGCTCCCGACCTTCTCCCTGCTGTTCGGTATCGGGTTCTCCCTGCTGCTGGGCTCCGCCGCGAACCGAGTCCCCCGCCCACGGCTGGTCCTGCTGCGCCGCCTCGTGGCGATGCTCGCCATCGGCCTCGTGCACATGCTGCTGTGGCCGGGCGAAATCCTGACCAAGTACGCCATCGTCGGCATGCTGGTGCTGCTGCCCTCGACCTGGCTGCCGCGATGGGCCGTGGCCGGCCTCGCCGCCGCACTCATCCCGGTGTCACTGATCAACGGGGGCGGGCCCCTGCTGATCGCCGGACTGTTCCTGCTGGGCTCGGCACTGGTCCGCTACGGGGTCGTCGAAAAGATCGACCGGTCCATCCGAGGTCCGCTCCTGCTGGGCTTGGGCTTCGCGGCGGCGGTGGCCTGTGTCCTATGGGTACAGGCCGCCATGCACACCGAGGCGGACACGACGCAGCCGTCCTTCACCTCCGGCCTGGCCGAGCTGCTGTTCATCGGCGTGTACGTATGTGCCCTGCTGGTCCTGCTCCGAACGCCGCTGCGACCGGTGCTGCAGGCTCTCTTCGCGCCACTGGGCCGGATGGCACTGACCAACTATCTGACCGCCACACTCCTCGTCCTGGCGGCCAGCCGACTCCTCGGCCTGCCGATCGGCCAGTCCTCGCAGACGGCGTTCCTGGCCGCGGGAGCCATCCTCACCGCCCAGTGGCTTCTGTCCACCCTCTGGCTGCGCCGCTACCGCCAGGGCCCCATCGAGTGGCTCTGGCGCTGGGCGACCTGGGCGCACCGCCCGCCCCTCAGCGTTCGTTGAGCGGCTAGAGCGGCGGCTCATCTGGTGTGGACGGGCTGGGTGACCACCACACCGTTAGGATCGGGTCATGCCTTTGACGGTGGATGACGTCGACCGGTTCGAGCTGTCGAGGCCCCGTCTGGGGGCCATCGCCTACCGTCTCCTCGGCTCCGCGGACGAGGCGGAGGACGTCGTGCAGGAGACGTTCCTGCGCTGGCAGGCCACCGACGTCGACCGCGTCGAGGTCCCCGAGGCTTGGCTGACGAAGGTGCTCACCAACCTGTGCCTCAACCAGCTCACCTCCGCGCGGGCGCGCCGCGAGACCTACGTGGGCCGATGGCTTCCCGAGCCGCTGCTCGCCGGCGACCCGATGCTCGGCCCGGCCGACACCGCCGAGCAGCGCGAATCGGTCTCGTACGCGGTCCTCACCCTCATGGAGCGCCTGTCCCCCAACGAACGGGCCGTGTACGTGCTGCGGGAGGCGTTCGACTATCCGCACCGGGAGATCGCCGAGATCCTTGCCATCACCGAGGCAGCCAGCCAGCAGATCTTTCACCGCGCCAAGAAGCACGTCGCGTACGGCAAGGCCCGCGCCGAGATCGACGAAGCCGCCGCCCGGCGGATCGTCGAGGAGTTCCTCGCTGCCGCCACCAGTGGCCAGACCGATGAGCTCGTACGCCTGCTCACCAAGGACGCCATCTCCATCGGCGACGGCGGAGGGAAGGTTCCGGCACGCACCAAGGCGTTCGAGGGAGCCGTCGCGGTCGCGAAGTTCATGTGGGGCCTGTTCAAGCCCGCCGAGGCCAAGCGCGCCGTCGTCGGCGGCTCGCCCGAGATATACGCCTGGACCGCCAATGGCGAGCCCGCCGTTGTGGCCGTCGTGGCGGGCCGGGTCGTCGCCATCCTGTGCCTGGAGGTCACCGCCGAGGGCATCACCGCCTGCCGTACCCAGGCAAACCCCGACAAGCTCGAACGCGCGACCGAGCAATGGGCGGCGGCAAGCCATGGGGAGCCCCTGCTCGTCATGTGACGTGTCTCACATCGCGCGCCTGTCAGGAAACGGCGGGCCATCCGGTTCAAGTGACGAATCCGAACCGGACAGGAGCCCGAAATGAAGCACCGCGTCATCGTTCTCGGAGCCGGATACACCGGTGCCAGCGCCGCCGGCCGCCTCGCCAAGCGGCTGCGCCGCGAGGACGTCGCCATCACCCTCGTCAACGCCGAGCCTGACTTCGTCGAACGCGTCCGCAACCACCAACTGGCGACCGGCCAGGACCTCAGGCCCCGGCCACTCAGCGAGATCTACGCCGGCACCGGCGTCGAACTGAGGCTCGCGAAGGTCACCGGCGTCGACGTCGACCGCAAGACCGTCGCCATCACCGGCGCGAACGGTGCGGAAGAGCTGGAGTACGACACCCTCGTGTACGCCCTCGGCAGCGGCTGGAACAGCCAAGCCGTACCCGGAACCGCCGAGCACGCTCACCAGATCGCCGGCCGTTCCGGAGCACTCGGGCTACACGAGCGCCTGGCGAGCCTCGATGCCGGACAGACCGTGGTGGTGGTCGGCGGCGGGCTCACCGGCGTGGAAGCCTCAACCGAGATCGCCGAAGCCCGCCCGGACCTCGACGTCGCCCTCGCCGCCAGCGGCAGCCTCGGCGACTGGCTCTCCCCCAAGGGCCGCGAACATCTACGGACGGTCTTCGGCAAGCTCGGCATCACCGCGTACGAACACACCGCCATCACCGGGGTCGAAGCCGACCACGTCACCACCGCCGACGGCAGGATCATCCCCGCCGCGGTCACCGTATGGACCGCCGGCTTCGCGGTCCACCCGATCGCCAAGGCAACCTTCCTGGAGGTTTCCGGCACCGGCCAGATCGTGGTCGACCGGACCATGCGCTCGGTTTCACACCCCGATGTGTACGCCGTCGGCGACGCGGCCATGGCGATGGGCGCCGGAGACAAGCCGCTACGGATGTCGTGCGCCTCGGGAATCCCCACCGCCTGGCTGGCCGCCGACGTCATCGCGGCGCGCCTGACCGGCCGGAAGGTCCCGGACAAGACGATCGGCTACGCCAACCAGTGCATCTCACTGGGCCGCAAGGAGGGCCTGATCCAGTTCGTCACAGCCGACGACCACGCCAAGCAGTCGGTCCTGCGCGGCCGATTGGCCGCCGCCTACAAGGAACTGGTCTGCAAGAGCGCCGCATGGAGCGTCGCCAACCCGACACTGGGGATGCCGACCCGGCAGCACCGCGTTACGCATGAGCAGACGCTCAAGCAGAAGACTGCATGAACACAGCCCGCAGATCGCACGCACGAGGGTTGTGACCGCGGCCCACAGGCTTAGCTGGTGGTACCGGTGAGGAAGGTTCGCAGTAGCGGGTTGACCATCTCGGGGTTGTCCTCGTGGACGTTGTGGCCGGCGCCTGGGATGATCTTGACGGTGGCGTTCTGGAGGCGCTTGCCGTACTCGGTGGCATAGGAGGCAGGCAGCCACTCATCGGCTTCGCCCCAGACGACCAGCGTCTCGGCCCGGACCGTGCCCAGCGCGGCATCGGTAGCGGTGTAGTCCTGGCGGCGGACCAGCTTCACGAAGGCCTCCCGCTTTTCGGGCCTGGACATCCAGTGCCAGGTCTCATCCACCACCTCACCGCTGACCCGGTCCTGGTCGGCGAAAGCGGTGCGCAGGCTCTTCTCGAAGTCGGAGCGGCCCATCAGCTTGACGGCCAGCTCACCGACGACGGGAAGGGCGAACAACGCCGTCTGCGAGGCGGGTTCCTTGGCCAGCCCGGGCGCGTCCAGGAGAACCAGCCTGTCGACGCGAGAGGGATGGCGTTCGGCGAAGTACAACGTCCAGGCGCCGCCCCAGGAGTGGCCGACCAGGGAGGTGGTGCGCAGGCCCACGGCGTCGAGGAACGAGCCCAGCGCATCGGACATGGCCGGCAGGTCGTAGGCGAAGTCATCCTTGACGGTCGTGTAACCCTGACTGGGCATGTCTACGGCGTAGACCGTGTGCTCCCTGGCCAGGACGGGGATCGTGTCACGATAGGAGTACTGCCACTGGGCCCCGCCCGCGATCAGGACGACCGGCGATCCGCTGCCCGTCTTGGTGTAGCGGAAGCGCGCCACCGGCGTCTCGACGTACATGGAGTGGATACGGGACAGGTACCGCGAGCGATAGCCGCCATCAGCGGACGGCTGCCAGACGTAAGCGATCAGGAGAACCGCGGCCAGCGCAATCGCCATAACGCCCAGCGTCCAGCGCACCCACCGCCGACGAGACGGCGTGGCCTTGCGCACAGGCTCAAGAACATGTGTCGATGCCATTATTTACTCCATCAAATCGAGTAGATATGGCCGATAGACGGAGTAGCTGGGCTGAATGTGACACTGGCGCCGTCCGTGGCGCGTGATGGACCGCTGGACCAGGACAGCGCTATCTCGGCTGCAGATACCTACTGGCGGGACGAGTCTTGCGCTGGAGACTGCTCGTCTCGGTGAGTCACGATTGAGCGGCCGCGAGCGAAAGTGGTGCCGACCTCGCTGCTCGGGGATGGCCCCGCTGACTCCTGTCGGCATCGAGCCCCAGATCGTCAGCGAGCGAATTTCTCGATGGCGGCCGGGGTGACGGGGGTGAAGAAGTTGACGAGGTTGCCGTCGGGGTCGCGCAACAGGAGCGAACGGTTTCCCCAAGGCATCGTCGTGGGCTCGTTGACGAAGTCCGCCACGAAGCCGGTCAGCTTCTCGTACACGCTGTCCACGTCGTCGACGAGGAACTCGATGATGACGCTGCGGTTCTGGGCCGGATCGGCGCAGCCAGGCGCGAACAGCGGCACGGTACGGGTGCTGCCGATCGCGAGGGTGGCCGAGGCGGTGTTGAGTTCGGCGAAGTCATCGTTGGACCAGCTCGCCTGGACTCCGGTGGCGCGCTCGTAAAAGCCGACGAGGCGGGCGACATCGCCGGTGATGATGCGGATCGAGACGAGGTTCATGGCGGTTCTCTCCAGGTAGGTCAGTGCTTCTGACCACACGCTACGAGCAATACTGGACAGAAACCGCCCAGTATCTGCAGGACGCTTAGGAACATGTCCCGACCCACTGCCCGCGTGCTCGCCCTGCTGGAGCTCCTGCAAGCGGGAGGCCTTCGAACCCTGGCCGAACTCGCCGACAGGCTCGACGTCGATGAGCGTACGGTGCGGCGCTACATCGACCACCTCATCGACCTCGACGTGCCCGTCGAGTCCGTGCGTGGCCGCTACGGCGGCTACCGGCTCGCCCGCGGTTACCGTATGCCGCCGCTCATGCTGAGCGATGACGAAGCGCTCGCCGTGCTGCTCGGCCTGGTCGCGGGTCGGCGGGCCGGCTTGATGACGGCCACCGGCACGGCGAGCGAGACGGCAGCGGCCAAGATCCGGCGGGTGCTGCCAGAGCGGCTCGGCCGCAGACTCGACGCCGTGCTCGACTCCCTCGCCTTCACGGCTCCGCCCGGCGAGTCGACCGCCCCGGAGACCGGGGTTCTGCTCTCGATCGCCGACGCGGTGCGCCATCACCGGCCGATCTCGATCCGGTACACCGCCGCCGACGGCCGGCGCAGCGAACGCACGCTGCACCCCTACGGGCTCGTCGCCCATTCGGGCAACTGGTACGTGACGGGTGCGGATCCCGCGGTCGGCGAGGACCGGACGTTCCGGCTGGATCGCATTACCGGTACGAGAACTCTGCCCGGATCGTTTGAGCCGCCTGTTGGACTCGATCCGGCGAAGCGCGTCCTGACAGGGCTCGCCACCGCTTCGTACCGACACGAGGTGATTCTGCGGATCCAGGGGACAGCCGAGCAGATCCGCACCCGGCTCCCGGCCAGCGTCGCGGTCGTTGACGAGTCACCGTCCGCGAGCGCCGCAGATTCGGACACCAGGCAGTGGTCCCGTGTCGAGATCCGCGCCGAACGGCTTGACTGGCTGCCGGGCGTGCTCGCTTCGCTGGACCGGCCGTTCGTCATCGAGCAACCGGACGAGCTCCGCGACCTTGTCGCGGAGCTCGCCAACCGACTCATGTCCTCGGCCCGGCGAAGTCCGCCTCGCGTCTGACTGGTATCGGCAAGGCTTCCTTGGGTCAGCCCGAATTGTGTCGCACCGGCCATGGTGTTCGGTGGTTCGATCGGGTGGTCTTCTGCTGTGCAGGACCTGTTGGTGTCAGCGCCTCGCTCGAATCTTGTTGCCTCCTGGTCGCGGCTGTCCCGGTGCCTGGGTCAGATCATGTGGTTTGGCTTCCGGGTGTGCGGAGGGTTCGGCGGATGGCGTTGCGGAGCCAGTGGTGGGCTCCGTCGGCTGTGTGCCGGGGGTGCCAGGCCATGCCGATGGTCAGTGGTGGCAGTGCCAGGGGGATGTCGAGGAGGCACAGTCCGAGGGCGGTGGCGTCGTCGGTGAGGGGTGAGGGGGCGGCGCCGGAGAGTGCGGCAGGTACGAGGCAGACGATGTCGCTGCGGGTGGCGAGGGTCATTGCGGCCAGGTGGCTGGGGAGGACGACGCTGACCCGCCGGTGGAGGTTCTGCTCGGCCAGGGCGGTGTCGAGGGGGCCGGTGAACCGGCCGCGGCGGCTGACCGCGACGTGCTGGGCGGCGGCGAGCCGGGCCGGGGTCAGGGGTCTTTCGGTGAGGGGGTGGCCTGGCCGGACGGCCGCCATCATGCGGAGGCTGACCAGTTCTTCGACCTGGGTTTCGGGGTCTACGTGGTCGATGGATCCGATCTCCAGGTCGATCCGGCCGTCGCGGAGGGTGGTTCCGGCCTCCAGTTCTTCGGCCCGGAGCCGGAACGAGACCCCCGGCGCTTCCTGCTGGGCCAGTCGCAGCAGTCCGGGGGCCAGTGCCGCGGCGACCAGGTCGGCGGCTTGGAGGGTGAAGGTGCTGCGCAGGCTGGCGGGGTCGACGCCTGTGCCGGGGCTGAGCAGTGCTCCGAGGCTGCGTACCACTGCGGCGGCTTCGTCGCGCAGGGACTGGGCGCGTGGAGTGGGAACCATGGTCTGTCCGGCCCGGACCAGGAGGGGGTCCTGGAGGATGCGACGGAGGCGGGCGAGGGTGCGGCTCATGGCGGCGGGCGAGGTGTGCAGGCGGGCGGCGGCGCGGGTGACGCTGTGCTCGGCCAGTAGGGCGTCCAGTGCGATGGCGAGATTGGCGTCGATGACCGGCTCTGGGCTGTTCACCAGCATCATTCCATTTCAGTCAATGATTCCATGCTGAAGTTCCCATTGTGGCAACACAGCCGTCCTCCGCAGGATGGGAGTCGTACCGATCCGGCACCTGCGAGGTTTTCATGATCGTTATTACCGCTCCCACCGGGAACATCGGCCGTCACCTGCTTTCTAAGCTCCTGGAGTCCGCCGCGGGGGAGGAACTGCGCGTGATCGTGCGCGACCCCGCCCGGCTTCCGGACGCGGCGCGCGGACGTGTCGAGGTGATCACCGGCTCGCACGCGGACACCGAGGTCCTCGACCGGGCCTTCGAAGATGCGGACGCCGTCTTCTGGCTCGTCCCCCCAGACGCCTCCCTGGCGCCGCACGACGCCTACAGCGGCTTCACCCGCCCCGCCGTGAAGGCGCTCGCTGTCCACGGTGTCGGCCACGTCGTCGGGGTCTCGGCGCTCGGGCGCGGTACCCCGGTCGCCGACCGCGCCGGTCTGGTCACCGCCTCTCTCGCCATGGACGACCTCATCGCCGGTACCGGTGTTGCCTACCGGGCCCTGGCCAGCCCGTCCTTCTTCGAGAACCTCCTGGAGGAGTCCGGCTCGATCCGCGACAAGGGCGTCTTCACCGACACCGTCGACGCCGACCGCAAGGCCCCCCTCGTCGCTGTCGCCGACATCGCGGCCGCCGCCGCCGGCCTGCTGCTGGACCGCTCGTGGACCGGCACCGACAGCGTCCCGGTCCTCGGGCCGGAGGACCTGTCCCCCAACGACCTGGCCCGCATCATGACCGCACAGCTCGGCCGCCCCGTCCGCTACGAACGCCAGCCGCTCGACGAGCTGTACACCACCCTCGTCGGCTACGGCCTCAACGAGGCATTCGTCCAGGGCGTCGTCGCCATGAAGCGAGCCAAGGACGAGGGCCTCGACGCCGGCGTCGCCCGCACCCCGGACACCGCCTCCCCCACCGGCTTCGAGCAGTGGTGCGCCCAGACCCTCAAGCCCGCCGTCCTCTCCTGAGGGCCCACCACCCGTCGCCGGAACACAGACCACCTACACCTTTGGAGGCGTCCTGATGCCCGCTGAGGAAACCGGACCGCCGGTCACGGCGTTCATGCTCGTCAAGACCACACCCGAGTGGCTCGCCCTGACCGTCCAGGAACGTGCGGACACCTTCACCACCCAGGTCCTGCCCGCGATCGAGGCCAGGACCAGCGGCGTCCGGTCACGCTTCTACGACACGGAGTTCTACTCCGCGCGCGTCACCGACGTCTGGGTGTGGGAAGCGGAAGACCACCACGCCTACCAGCTCCTGATCGACGCACTGCGCGAAACCGCATTCTGGGACCGCTACTTCGAGGTCGTCGACCTCCTCGTCGGCACCGAGAACGGCTACGCCCGCACCTACGGCCTCGATCCCGTCGCCACCATCACCACCTGACACACCGCCCACCCTGCACGGGGTAACACGCCTGTGGCCAGGGCAGACTCACCCCTGTCGGGTCCTCTTGCGGGGAGGAGACCACAGATGGACCAGAACAAGGTGACGGAGTTCCTGGGCAGGGCCGTCAGCGACCTGGGGGCGACCGAAGCGGCGGGCTCCGTCGTGATCGGTCACCGGCTCGGCCTGTATCGCGCCCTCGCCGAGGGGCCCGCGACTCCCGAAGAGTTCGCCGAGCGCACCGGGTGCCACCCGCGTTACCTCACCGAATGGCTGCGTGGGCAGGCCGCCGGGGGGTACGTCGGCTACGACGCGGCGACGGGCCGGTTCTCGCTCTCGGAGGAGCAGGCGTACTGCCTGGCCGATCCGGCCGGCCCGAACATACCGGCGGCGTACCTCATCGCGCTGGGCATGCTGCGCGCCGAGCCGCGCATCACCGAGGCGTTCCAAACGGGCGCCGGCTTCGGCTGGCACGAGCACGTGGAGGACGTCTTCGTCGGGTGCGACGCGTTCTACCGTCCGGCCTACGTGGCCGCGCTGGTGTCGAGCTGGATCCCGGCGCTGAACGGCATTGAGGAGAAGCTGAAGGCGGGGACCGTGGTCGCGGACGTCGGCTGCGGCCTCGGGTCGTCCTCGATCCTCCTCGCGCAGTCGTACCCGCGTACCACGGTCGTCGGCTCGGACTACCATGCCGAGTCCATCGAGCTGGCCCGCGAGCATGCCGCCGAGGCCGGGGTGGCCGACCGGGTCGACTTCGAGGTGGCTACCGCGCACACCTTCACCGGCACCAACTATGACCTGGTGACGATGTTCGACTGCCTGCACGACATGGGCGACCCGCTGGGGGCCGCCCGGCGGGTGCGGGAAGCGCTGGCTCCGGAGGGCGCGTGGCTGCTGGTCGAGCCGTACGCCGCCGATTCGGTGAAGGACAACTTCACCCCCGTGGGGCGGCTGTACTACAGCGGGTCCACGTTCCTCTGCGTGCCCAACGCGCTGTCCCAGCCGGGCGGCTACGCGCTGGGCGCGCAGGCGGGCGAGGCGAGGATCCGCGAGCTAAGTCGCGAGGCGGGCTTCACCCGGTTCCGAAGAGCCGCGGAGACCCCGTTCAACCTCGTCTACGAGATCCGGCCGTAGAGAGCGAATGTCGGTTCCGTTTGCTAGCGTGCGGCACTCGCCGGTAGTGATCCTGCACGAGCTCTCCCGGCAGTTCTTCATCGTCTGATCAGAGAGGGCGTGGACCCGGGTGGATGACGACGAGAAGAGCACGCTGCTGATGTTCCTGGAGGCGCAGCGCGCCAGCGTTCTCGCGATCGTGGACGGCCTCGACGTCGAAGCGTTGTCAACCGCGATCCTGCCCTCGGGATGGACGGTGCTGGGTCTCGTGGAGCACCTCGGCTACGCCGAGCGGCATTGGTTCCAGGAGATCGCCACCGGATCCGCCGAGCCACTGCCCTGGCCCGACGAGCACACGCCGCTGAGCACACCGCGCCCACCGTCTGTGGTCTTCGCGTTCTACCGCGCCCAGTGCGAGCGGTCCAACGCCGTCCTTGCCGCGACTCCCCTGTCGACGCCCCCGCGGGGACGTCACCCGGGTCCGCTCGGGGACGAGGTCACCGACCTGCGGCGGATCGTCCTGCACATGATCGAGGAGACCGCCCGCCATGCGGGCCACCTCGACGTCGCCCGCGAACTGCTTGATGGAAAGACGGGGCTCGGGCCTCGATAGCTCTTTCGCCTCTGTTGCCGGGCCGGACGGACTGGCCAGTTCAGACACCTCCGGCTCGAAGGTCGAATCGGCTCAGAAGCCAGCCAGTCCTTCCGCCGGGCAAGGCCGGGGTGCGCGAGGGGCGGGAGCCCCTCGTTCGGGGGCGAAGCCCCCGAAGAAGCACGCCTGAGCGTCATTCGCGCGAAGCGCGCCCCACCGGGAGGACCTCGCTTGTCGGGGGTCGAAGGGGGCGAAGCCCCCTGGGCAGCACGCCACCTGCCCCACCGGGAGGCCCACGGTTGTGAGCCCCCGGCGAGGAGGCGTCAGGTGGTGGAGAAGGCCGCGTCGAAAGCGGTGGTCGGTGGGGTGATGGAGTTGAGGCCGCGGATGTAGCCCAACGCCTCCCGTGCCCCGTCCAGCCGATCCATCCCCGCGTCCTCCCACTCGATCGAGATGGGCCCGCTGTACCCGATCGAGTTGAGCGCCCGGAAGCAGTCCTCCCAGGCCACGTCTCCGCGCCCGGTGGAGACGAAGTCCCAGCCGCGCCTCATGTCCGCCCACGGCAGGTGGGAGGAGAGGCGGCCGCGGCGGCCGTCGCCGATGCGGACGCGGGTGTCCTTGCAGTCCACGTGGTAGATCCGGTCGGCGAAGTCCAGGATGAACGCCACCGGGTCGAGGTCCTGCCAGACCATGTGGGACGGGTCCCAGTTGAGGCCGAACGCGGGACGGTGGCCGATGGCCTCCAGCGTGCGCTGGGTCGTCACGTAGTCGTAGGCGATCTCGCTGGGGTGGATCTCGTGGGCGAACCGGACACCGACCTCGTCGAAGACGTCGAGGATGGGGTTCCAGCGGTCCGCGAAGTCCTGGTAGCCCGCCTCCACCATCGAGGCCGGCACCGGCGGGAACATGGCCACCGTGTGCCAGATCGACGATCCGGTGAAGCCGACCACCGTGTCGACACCCAGCAGGGCCGCGGCTCGCGCCGTGTTCTTCATGTCCTCGGCGGCCGCCTGGCGTACGGACTCGGGATCGCCCGAGCCCCAGATGCGGGCCGGCAGGATCGCCTTGTGGCGCTCGTCAATGGGGTGGTCGCAGACGGCCTGGCCGACAAGGTGGTTGGAGATGGTCCACACCTTGAGGCCATGCTTTTCGAGCTGCGCCTGCTTCGCCGAGACGTACGACGGGTCCGCGATCGCCTGCGCCACGTCGAAGTGGTCGCCGGAGCAGGCGATCTCGAGGCCGTCGTAGCCCCATTCGGCGGCGAGCCGGCAGACCTCCTCGAACGGCAGGTCAGCCCACTGGCCAGTGAACAATGTGACCGGTCTCATACGTCCTCCACGACTGTGAAGCGGCTGGAGTCAGCCGCGCTGCGCTCGACCGCGGCGAGCACGCGTTGCACCCGGAGGCCGTCGGCGAACGACGGCGCCGGGTCGTCGTTCGTGGCTATGGCCTCCAGGAAGTCCTTGATCTCGTGGGTGAAGGTGTGCTCGTAGCCGAGTCCATGCCCGGGCGGCCACCACGCCGCCGCATAGGGGTGGTCGGGCTCGGTGACCAGGATGCGTTTGAAGCCGCCGTCGCCCTCGCTGACCCACAGCTCGTTCATGGCCTCGAAGTCGAAGGCGAGGCTGCCGAGCGAGCCGTTGAGCTCGATGCGCAGGGCGTTCTTGCGTCCGGTGGCGAACCGGGTGGCCTCGAAGGAGGCCACCGCCCCGCCGGAGAGCCGGCCGATGAAGAGCGCGGCGTCGTCCACGGTGACGGGCCCGGTCTCCGACGAGCCCGACGAAAGCGGGCGTTCCTTGACGAACGTCTCGGTGAGCGCCGAGACGCCCACCACGTTCTGGCCGGTGATGAACTGGGCGGTGTCGATGATGTGCGCCCCGATGTCGCCGAGCGAACCGGAACCCGCCTTGTCCTTCTGCAGCCGCCACACCAGCGGGAACTTCGGGTCGACGATCCAGTCCTGCAGGTATTGGGCTCGTACGTGCCGGATCTCGCCGAGCCGGCCCTCCTCGACGTAGCGCCGGGCCAGTGCCACCGCCGGCACCCGCCGGTAGTTGAAGGCCACCATGTTCTTGCCGGACGACGAGACCGCGGCCCGTACCATGGCCTCCGCCTCGGCCACGCTGTTGGCCAGCGGCTTCTCGCAGATCACGTGCTTGCCGGCCGCCAGGGCGGCGATGGCGATCTCGGCGTGGGAGTCGCCCGGCGTGCAGATGTCGACGATCTGCACGTCGTCGCGCCTGACCACTTCCCTCCAGTCGGTCTCGAAGTCGGCCCAGCCGAGCCGGGCGGCAGCGGCGGCGGTGTGCTCCTTGGACCTACCGGCCAGCACCGCCATCCGGGGTGCCAGCGGCAGGTCGAAGAAGGCGCCGACGCTCCGCCAGGCCTGGGAGTGGACGCGGCCCATGAACGCGTAGCCGATCATGCCCACGCCGACGGTGGTTTGGTCTGACATGCAACCCCCGATCAGGATTCGAAGCCGAGTGGCAAGTATTTCTCGACGTTCTCCTTGGTAATAGTCTCTGACGCGAGTGTGATCGACTGTGGGACCTGGTTCTCCACCAGGTCGCTCATGCCCTTCTCCTGCGCGATCAACCTGGCCAGTTTGATGGCCGAGGCGGCCATCGTGGGGCTGTAGGTGACGGTGGCCTTCAGCACCGACGTACCCGACTGGATCTCCTTCATGGCGTTCAGGGAGCCGGCGCCGCCGACCATGAAGAACTCGTTGCGCCCAGCCTCCTTGATCGCGGCGAGTACGCCCACGCCCTGGTCGTCGTCGTGGTTCCACATGGCGTCGATCTTCTTGTGCGCCTGCAGCAGGCTGGCGGCCACCGAGTTGCCCGTCTCCACGGTGAACTTGGCGTCCTGCTTGGCCGTGACGCTGAAGCCGAACGTCTTCAACGCGTCGGCGAAGCCCTTGCTGCGGTCCTGGGTCAGCGGGAGTGTCGCGATGCCCTGGATCTCGACGATCACCGGGTTCGAGACGCCCTTGTCCTTGAGCTGCTTGCCGATGAACTGACCGGCCGCGACGCCCATGCCGTAGTTGTCGCCGCCGATCCAGGTGCGGTACGCCAGCTTGTCGGGGAAGACCCGGTCGAGGTTGATGACCGGGATCCCGGCCTGGGTGGCCTGGAGCGCGACCTGGTTGAGCTGCTGACCGTCGTTCGGCAGGATCACCAGCGCGCTCACCTTGGCCGCGATCAACGACTCGACGGCGGAGATCTGCTGGTTGATGTCGTTCGTCGGCTCGACGGGCTTGAAGTCGACGTCCGAATACTGCTTGGCGGCGGACTCGGCGTTCTTCGCGATGGCCGCGATCCAGCCATGGTCGGCCGCGGGCGCGGAGAAGCCGATGACGACCTTGGTGCCGGGCTGGTCGTTGCCGCTGGCCGCGGGAACGGGGGCGGGCGCCGCCGTGGAGGGCGCGGCCGCCGGCTCGTTGCTGGTGCAGCCGGCCGCTAACAGTACGGCTCCGCCGACAAGGAAACCCCTGCGCGCGACGTTGTTGCTCATGGTGCTCTCTCCTTCAGGTTCCGTCGCTGGAGAAGGACGGCGACGACGATGATCAGGCCCTTGGCGATCAGCTGGTCGCTGGTGTTGAGCCCGTTGAGGATGAACAGGTTCGTGATGAGAGTGAAGATCAGCAGCCCCAGGATCGAGCCGATGATCGTGCCTCGGCCGCCCGTGAGCAGGGTGCCGCCGATGATGACGGCGGCGATGGCGTCGAGCTCGTACAGGTCGCCGTGTGTGGAGGAGCCCGTGGTGGTGCGGGCCATGATGAGGATGGCGGCGATGCCGCAGCACAGCCCGGACAGGGCGTACAGGAGCATCGTGTGCCGGCGGACGTTGATGCCGGCGAGCCGGGCCGCCTCGGGGTTGCCGCCGACCGCGTACGTGCGGCGGCCGAACGTGGTGCGGTTGAGCACGATCCAGCCGAGCGCCACGACCAGCGCGAAGATGTAGACGAGCAGCGGCACGCCGAGCAGCCGCGTGGTCGACAGGTCCACGATCGCGCTGTTGTCGGACTGGATGATCTGTGTCTTGCGGTCGGACATGCGCTGGGCCAGCCCGCGGGCCGCGACCAGCATGGCGAGGGTGGCGATGAACGGCACTAACCGCCCGTACGCGATGAGCAGCCCGTTGACCAGCCCCGTGCCGGTGCCGACGAGGATCGCGCAGATCGCCATCACGGCCGGCCCGTACGCCTGCGTGGCCAGCGTGGTGGCCCAGACGGAGGCCAGGGCCATGGTGGCGCCCACGGACAGGTCGATGCCGCCGCCGATGATGACGAACGTGGCGCCGACCGTGATGACACCGATGGTGGCGGCCAGCGACAGGATGCTGACCAGGTTGGAGGTGGTGGCGAAGTTCTCGGGTTTGGTGACCAGGCCGACGATCGCGAGCAGCACCAGCGCGATCACCAGGCCCAGGTGCCGGGTCTCCCCGAGCCAGGCCAGCGGGCCGGGCGCCCGTACGGCGAAACGGTCGTGCGGGCCCGCTTCTGCGGGGTTGCTCATCAGGCGGCTCTCCCATCCATGATCATGTCGAGCACGCGGTGCTCGTCGAGCTCTTGGGCATCGCCCTGGTGGATGACCGTCCCCTCGCGCAGCACCAGCACGCGGTCGGACAGGCCGAGCACCTCCGGCACCTCGCTGGACACCAGCAGCACGCCGATGCCCTGGTCGGCCAGTCCGCGGATCACCGCATACAGCTCGGCCCTGGCGCCCACGTCCACGCCCCTGGTCGGCTCGTCGAGCAGGAGCAGCTTGCGGCTGCCGAGCAGCCAGCGGGCCAGTACGGCCTTCTGCTGGTTGCCGCCGGACAGCGTCTTGATCGGCCGTTCGGGGTCGGGCGGGCGGATGTCGAGCGCCTCGACCAGCCGCTGCGCCTCGGCCTTCTCACGGGCCCGGTCCATCCAGCCGAACCTGGCGAACCCTGGCAGGCTGCCCAGGGTGATGTTGGCGGTGACACTCTGGTCGAGCAGGAGGGCTTGGGCCTTGCGCTCTTCCGGGGCCAGGCCCATGCCTCGCCGTACGGTGCCGACGATGTCGCCCCGCCGTACGGGCTTGCCCGAGAGCACGACGCGGCCGGAGGCGCGCCGCGCGCCGTAGACCGCCTCCAGGATCTCCGAACGGCCCGAGCCGACCAGCCCGGCCAGCCCGACGATCTCACCGGCGCGCACCGAGAACGACACGTCGGCGAACGCGCCCGGCGAGCTGAGCCCCTCGACACGCAGCACCTCGTCGCCCGGGGACTCCGCGGCGCGGGGTGGGAAGACGTACTCGACGGTGCGGCCGGTCATCAGCGAGACGATCTCGGAGGTCGGGGTGTCGCGGGCGGGCAGGCCGACGGCGACCGTACGGCCGTCCTTGAGCACGGTGACCCGGTCGCCGATCTCGCGGATCTCCTCCAGCCGGTGCGAGATGTAGACGACGGCGACGCCCTGGGCGGTGAGTTCGCGGATGATGCGGAACAAGTTCGCCACCTCGTCGTGGGCCAGCGCGGCCGACGGCTCGTCCATGATGATCAGACGGGCTTCGTGCGAGAGCGCGCGGGCCATCGAGACGACCTGTTTGGCGGCCGGTGACAGGCGGCCGACCTCGGCCTTCGGCCGGATCTCCGGGTGGCCCAGCCTGGCCAGCACGGCGCCGGCGGCCCGGTTGACCGCTCCCCTGTTCACGAAGCCGGCGCGGGCGTGCTCGTGGCCGAGGAAGATGTTCTCCGCGACGCTGAGCCCGTCGACCAGGTCGAGTTCCTGGTAGATGGTGGCGAAGCCGAGCCTGATGGCGTCGATCGGGCTGCCCGCCCTGACCTGCGCGCCGTTGAACTCGATCGTGCCCTCGTCGGGCTGGTGGACGCCCGCCAGCACCTTGATGAGCGTCGACTTGCCGGCGCCGTTCTGGCCGAGCAGGCAGTGCACCTCGCCGGCCCGCACGTCGAGGTCCACCCCGTCGAGCGCGCGCACACCGGGGAACTGCTTGACGATACCCCTCATGACAAGCATCGGGGTCCCTTTCAGGCGTTGACGATGCGGTTGATGTTCTCGGGTGACAGGTAGTGCTCGATCGCCAGGATCCCGGCGCCCAGCGCGGCGGCGTTGATCCCGGTACGGCTCGGCACGATCGAGAGGTGATGCGTGGCCAGCGGCAGCGACCTGCGGTAGACCGTCTCCTTGATGCCCGCGAGCAGGTGCTCGTGGACCCGGGACAGGGCGCCGCCGATGACGATCACCTCGGGGTTGAAGAAGTTGACCAGGCTGGCCAGCACCTCGCCGATGAGCCTGCCCGCCTCTCTGACCAGCCGGAGCGCCTGCGTGTTGCCCGCCTGTACGAGCGCCACCACGTCGGCCCCCGTCTCGGCGGGGGTGCCCAGCTCGGTCAGCCTCCTGGCGACGGCCGCGCCACCGGCGACCGCCTCCAGGCAGGCGCTGTTGCCGCAGCGGCAGCCGGCGTCCTCGTGGCCGGAGACCCGGATGTGGCCGATGTCGCCGGCCGACCCCTGGGCGCCGCGGTGCAGCTTGCCCTCGGCCACGATGCCGCACCCGATGCCGGTGCCGATCTTGACGAACAGCAGGTGGCCGGCGTCGGGGTAGGCGTTGCGGTGCTCGCCGAGCGCCATGACGTTCACGTCGTTGTCGACGAGTACGGCGCAGCCCGCGAAGTGCTCGGGGATCGGGTAGTCGTTCCAGCCGGGCATGATCGGCGGGTTGTTGGGCCGGCCCGTGGCGAACTCCACCGGCCCCGGCACCCCCATCCCGATCGCCTTGAGCGCGGCCCGCGGGCGTCCCGCCTCGGTGAGCAACCGTTCCAGCCGCCTGTCGACGTGCGCCAGGACCGTCTCCGGGCCCTCGGCGATCAGCAGCGGGTCTTCGCACTCGGCCAGGACGTTGCCCGAGATGTCCATCAGCGCGATCCTGCAGTGCGTGGCGCCCAGGTCGACGCCGGCGAAGGCGTGGTCCTCGGTGTGCAGGCGGAGTTGCCGTGGCGGACGCCCGCCGGTGGACTCACCGCTTCCGGTCTCCGACACCAGGCCGCGCTCGATCAGCGCGTCGACCCGCTGGCTGATCGTGGACCTGGCCAGACCGGTGAGTCTGGCGAGGTCCGAGCGGGTGGTCGCGGAACCGGCGCTGATGAGGGTGAGAACGTCACCGGGCGAGCCCGGAGCGGAGGTCATGCGGCGACAATAAGATCACACATGCGGCAAATCAAGAGTGCAAGCCGCCCAAACCCGCCCAACTTACGCCGATAATCAAACAAAGCCCTCTGGATTCGGACATAAGGGCTGTTTGACCCCAATTGCCACCGACGCGCTCCGGCACTCCGACATGCCGGGCGGGCGCTCGGGACGCCAGGGGTCGGCCCTCGCGACCCGCCCGTACACGTCGGCGTCCCGGGCCGGCCTCGCCGCGAGATCAGCACGCCGGACGGCCCGGCCGGGCCGTCCGGATCGTCAACATATGGAGAACCATCAGTGGTCATTCGGTAAGAACCGTGCGGCGGACGGAGCGCCCATTAATAGGGCACATATAACGGGTTCTGTGATGAACACTTCGCTGGTATTCCGGGCGAAATGTCCCATGACCCGCACCGCCATCCACACGGGGAGTCCGAAATGAGAGAAAAAATCACGATACCTATTTTCGTGGCGATGGCCGCCGGAGGTGGGATCGCGTTTGGAACCGCCGGATTCGCGGCGGCCGAGTCCTTCCCCACCCCGAGCCCGTCCGTCACGAGGACCGTGACCCCCAGGCCGACACCCACGAGCACGAGGACCGTGACCCCCAGGCCGACACCCACGTCCACGAGGACCGTGACAGCCAGCCCGACGCCCTACCCGCCGAGGGTCACCTCCACCTCGTCGTCGCACGTCGACGTGCACGTCGACATCGACGATCCCAGAGGTAACTGGCATCACCACAACAACTGGGGCTGCGGCGGCCATTGCCATCACGGTCACAAGGAACTGCCGATGACAGGAGCGCCCGTGAAGGCCCTGGCAGCGGCGGGTGCGGGCTTGCTGCTGGTGGGAACCGCCGGCACAATGATCGCTATTCGGCGTCGCCGTTCTGCCAGTGCGAATTAAGACACGCCGAATCGTCATCGTCAGCCTGCTGGCTCCGGCCGCAGGTCTCACGCTGGCCGGGAGTTGGTCCGCGTACCTCGGTCTGAGCGTGCGAGACCACCTGCAGGCGACCAGGGACGCACTGGTCCTACTGCGCGCGAGCGACCCCGGCCGGCTGGCCGGGACGCTCGCGGACGCGCGATGGCACGCGTCCGAGGCCCGCCGGCTCACCTCCGGCCCGGACTGGTCGTTGATCGCCCACGCTCCCGTGGTGGGAGACGGCGCGACGACCATTCGCGGGCTGGCGGAGACGGTCGCGGAGCTGACCACCGCCCTGGCTGACGTGCACCGGGCCACCGCGCAGCTGATCATGGACGTCGAGCCCGCCACGGACGACCGGCCCGCCACGGACAGCCGGCCTTCCATGGCCAACGTGCGACAACTGCTGTCCGTCCTCGATTCGGCGGCACCGGTCCTGGACGCCGCCGCCGACCGAGTCGCCCTGGCGCGCTCACGCCTGTCCGTTACCCCGGCGGACACGGGCGTGAGCGCGGTGGACGAGGCACGCAGCACGACCCTGCGCGAAGTCGATCGGCTGCGCGGCTGGCTCGGTGCCGCGTCCGACGCCGCCACTCTGGTGCCGCCGATGCTGGGCCACGACGGTCCCCGCCGCTATTTCCTGGCATTCCAGACAAATGCCGAAGCGCGCGGAACCGGTGGCCTGGTCGGCGCCTTCGGCATTCTGAAAGCCGGTCGCGGCAAGCTCGACATAGAGCGGCTCTCCGCCAACAACCGCCTCTCACCGAGTTCCGCTCCGGTCGCCGACTACGGGCCGGAATTTCGCGCGCGTTATGGGCCGAGCGCGCTGTCCCTGCTCTCCAATTCCAATCTTTCCCCACATTTCCCGTACGCCGCGAATACCTGGACCGCGATGTGGGAACGGCAGACCGGCCAGCAGTTGGATGGCGCCCTCGCGACCGACCCGGTCGGTCTCTCCTACCTGCTGAGGCTCATCGGGCCGGTCACCCTCCCGGGTGGCGAGACGGTGACCGCCCAGAACGTCATCGACCTCACCGAGCAGGAAGCCTACGTCCGGTATCCGAACCCGGACGAGCGTAAGAAGTTCCTCATCACGATCGCCGGCGCCGTCAGCGAGGCGCTGACCCGGTCCCGTCCGGATCCCCTCACGTTGATCTCCACCTTGTCGCAGCTGGTCGAGGAGCGGCGGATCCAGGTCTGGAGCCGCAGGGACACCGAGGAGCAACATCTGGAGACGACGCCGCTGAGCGGCGTGCTACCGGAGAAACCGGGACCGTTCGCCGGTCTGGTGATCAACAACTCCGGCGGCAACAAGCTCGACTACTACCTCAAGCGCTCGCTCCGGTACGACCTGGGCTCCTGCCGCGCCGACGGGCAGCGCGTCACGAAGGTACGGGTCCGTCTCACCAACGATGTGCCGCACCGGAAGCTGCCCGCGTATGTCACCAGCCGCCTCGACTCCCCCGACCGCCCGCATGCCGTCGGGTCCAACCTGCTCTGGGTGTCGATGTACACCGGGGCCGGAGCGCAGAACGGTGGCGTGCGGATCAACGGCAAGCTGGTGAAGGTCATCAAAGAGGTCGAACGATCCCATCCCGTCTACTCCACCATGCTGGAGCTCGCTCCCGGACAGTCGAAGACGCTGGAGTTCCTTCTGCTGGAGCCCGCCTCGGCCGCGCCGCCGCTGGTTCCCGTGCAGCCGCTGGCCCATCCCCAGCAGACCCGGATCACCCAGGACCGCACCGGCTGCGGTCCGGAGTCCCAAGTGATCGATAGCGCGGGTTAAAGACCGGCGCGCCGCCAACGGCTGCCTGACCAGGGCGCTCTACCGTCGCGCTCATGGAAGGTACGAGGGATTTCCACATCCTGTTCGTGTGTACGGGCAACATCTGCCGCTCCCCTCTGGCGGAACGGCTGGCCCGTTCGGCCCTCGGACCGTCGTTCCAGGTGAGCAGCGCGGGCACCCACGCCGAGCCGGGCATCGAGATGAACGAACACACGCGGCGGACGCTGCTCCGCCTCGGCGGCGATCCCGGCGGCTTCGTCTCCCGCCCGCTGACCACCGAGGTGATGGCCGCGGCCGACCTGGTGCTGACGGCCACCTCCGCACACCGTGCCGAAGCGGTGACGATGCACCTCCCGGCGGCCGGGCGTACCTTCACCATCGTCGAGTTCGGCACCCTGACCCGAGCCGTCGCACCCACGGCGATCACGTGTCATCACGATGTCGTACGGCGGGCTCACGCGCTGGTCGACGAGGTGCGAACGCTACGCGGCCTGGTCCCGGTGGACCGGCCCGACATCTTCGATCCCATCGGTGGCACCCGGTGGCACCACCGGATGGCGGGACGGAGGATCGCCAGATCGCTCGCCGCCCCGCTCCAGCTCCTCACACAGCAGCCGGTGTCTTGGCCTCCGCCTTGACGTCGGTCTCGGTCGTCTCGTACCCGTAGCCGTAGCCGTAGCCGTCGTACCGGCTGGCCTTGGCCGGAACGAAGTTCATGACCGTACCCACGATGCGAGCGCTGATCGACGACAGCAGTTCCGTGCCCCGCAGGATGTGCTCCTGCCGGGTCTTGCCGTACCGGGCGACGAGCAGTACTCCGTCGCAGATCGCCGAGAGTGTCGCGGCGTCGGTGACCGGTAGCAGCGGCGGCGCGTCGATGATCACGATGTCGTATTCACTCACTACCTGGTCGAGCAGATTGCGCATCCCTCGTGAGCCGAGCAACTCACTCGGGTTCGGCGGGATCTGGCCGCTCGGCAACACGAACAGGCGCGGCTCTCCCCAGGGCTGGATCACCTGTTCCAGCCGCGCCCGGCCGATCAGCACGTCCGTCAGGCCGACCGCCCCCTCGATGCCGAGGTAGGTCGGGATGCGCGGACGACGAAGGTCACCGTCGACCAGGAGCACCCGCCAGCCCGCCTGGGCCAGGGTGATCGCCAGGTTGGAGGAGGTCGAGGACTTGCCCTCGTTCGGCAGGCAGCTGGTGATGACCAGTGATTTGGGCTGCCGGTCCACGCCGATGAACTGCAGGTTCGTACGCAGCGAGCGGAACGCCTCCGACCTGGACGATCGGCCCCTGCTCCGCACGATCAGCGGGTGACGTCGCGCGTCCTTTTCGTACCCGATGATGCCGAGAGTCGAGCTCTTCGAGGTCCGCTGCAGCACATCGGAGGACTTGATCGTCGTGTCCAGGCGGTCACGGAGCGCCAGCGCGGCGACGGCGACGAGCAGCGCGATCAGTACGGCGAGCGCTATGTTGACCAGCGGCCTGGGGCTGACCGGCACCTGGGGGATCTCCGCATGGTCCACCACCGTGATCTTGATCGTGGGACGGCTGGCCGGAGCGACCCGCTCGATCTGGTCGATCAGCTGCGTGAACCGCGATCCCAGGGCGTTGGCCAGCTGGGCGGCGCGGGTGGGGTCGCTGTTCGTGACAGTCGCACGGAGTAGGACGGTACCGGGGACGACTTCCGCCGCGATGCTCTCCTGGACACGCCGGATGTCCTCGGGCGTGGTGATCTGGCTGACCACCCGGCGACTGGACAACAGGGTGGCATAGGACTGCACCCTCTGCGCCGACAGCATTCCCGCTTGGTACGCGGTGGAAAGGCTGCCTTCCCTGTCTTGGCCGGAGACCAACATGGAGATCGTCGCGATGTACTTCGGCGGCGTGTTCGCGGTGACCATGACCGCCGCACCTACCCCGATGACCAACGAGACCAGGATAAGCAACCAGTTCCTGTACACGAGCCGCATGTAGTAGAGCAGATCCATGGATCAACGCCGCCTTTCACGGATTCTTGGAGGAGCCTTGAGGTGTTCGATCGGCGCGTAGACGCGCACACCCTGCAGCAAGACGATGAGAACGATGGCGGTTCCGCCCGCGACTATTGTCGTGACAAGGGGCGATATCCAGCTCAGAGCCACCATCAGGCAGCAGCCGCCGCCGACGGCCGCGATCGCGCCGAGCGTCGCGGCGACCGTCCGGGTGCTGAGCCCCATCCGGCGGAGCCGGTGTGACACGTGGTCGGTACCACCTGCCAGCGGCGAGCGACCCGCCCGCATCCGCGAGATGAACACGACACCGGTGTCGACGGTGGCGACGAAGGTCGGCAGGAGCAACCCGGCGATCACCTTGCCGGGGCCCTGCCCCATCACCAGGTAGACAGCCGAGCAGGTGAGCACGAATCCGATGAACAGGGATCCGGAGTCACCCATGAATATCCTCGCGGGCGCCCAGTTGTGCGGCAGGAAGCCGAGGCTGGTGCCGGCGAGCGCGATCAGGAGCAGTCCCAACGCCGGCTGGCCGGTCACGAAGGCCGTTCCACCGAGGAGGGCGCCCGTGACGGTGGTGACGGCTCCCAGCGCGCCGTCCATGTTGTCCAGCAGGTTGAAGGAGTTGAGCATCACGACGATCCACACGACCGTGAGCAGTGCATCCAGCCATCCATCGGCCGGCGTGGTGAGGTGGACACCGGAGAGCACGACCCCGCTTGCCGCCCCGGTCTCCACGACCAGCCTGGTGATCGGGCGCAGCGGGCCGACGTCGTCGATCAGGCCGACCAGTGACACCGCGGTGCCCGCCAGGAGGATCGCCATGATCTGGAGATCGGCGAAGCCGATCACGGCGATCACGGGTACGACCGTACCGAACGTGATCGCGATGCCACCGAGGTAAGGGGTCGGGCGGGCGTGGGCCTTCTGCTCACTGGGGCGATCGGTCAGTTCCCAGTCCAGCGCCAGGCGCTTCAACGGCACGATCGCCATACAGCTGATCAGGAACGCGGCCACGCCTGTGGCAAGGGCGATCGTCCCGTTCACCGGATGGACGCCGGGAGCTCTTCGCGAACCTGCTTGACAACCTCGACGAGGATCTCGTCGAGAGTGTGCCGTGGAGCCCAGCCGGTGAGCTCGCGGATCCTGGTGGTGTCGGGGACCCGGCGGGTCATGTCCTCGAAACCCTGCTGATAGGCCTGGTGATACGGGATGAGGTCGATTTCGGAGATGGACCCGGTGTGATCGATGATCAGCTTTGCCAGGTCCAGGATGCTCACCTCGTCCGCGGAGCCGATGTTGAAGGTCTGCCCGACCGCCGCCTCGAGGTCGAGGAGCCGGAGCAACGCGTCGACGACGTCCGCGACGTGCGCGAAGCAGCGGGTCTGGCTTCCGTCACCGAAGACCGTGAGGGGTGCACCGCTGACCGCCTGCTGGACGAGGCGCGGGATGACCATTCCGTAGGCCGGGCTCTGCCGTGGCCCCACGGTGTTGAACAGCCTGACGACGATCGTCGGCAGGCCGCGCTCGCGGTGATAGGCGTTGGCGAGGATCTCGTCGACGGCCTTCGCCGTGCTGTAGGCCCATCTCACCACGGACGGGCTGCCGAGGATGCGGTCGGCGTCTTCCTTCAGCGGTCCCGCCGAGTTCTTGCCGTAGATCTCGCTCGTACTGGTGATCAGGATCTTCTTCCGGTACCGATGCGCGGCCTCGACGACGATCTCCGAGCCGCGAATGTTGGTCGTCAAGGATCGGAGCGGCTGCTCGACGATCAGCTTGACCCCCACCGCGGCGGCGAGATGGACGACGACGTCGCACTGATGAACGAGCTCGTCGACCACGAGCTCGTCCAGAACGGACCCCTGGATGAAGCGCAGATCGGGATGCGGCCGCAGGTTGGCGAGCCGCCCAGTCGACAGGTTGTCGAGAATCACGACGGAGTCACCGCGGGCGATCAACGCGTCGGTCAGATGCGATCCGACGAATCCGCTGCCGCCCGTTATCAGGTAAGTGCACTTCGATGCTTTGCTCACGGGTTTCCCTATGAATGCGTTGAACTGGAGATAGCGGCAAGTCAGGCATGCACACCGGGGTTCATGATCACCGCCTTCTCGAACCAGGCCACCGTCATCCGGAGCCCGTCCTCGAGCGGAACCGGGCGCACACCGGCAAACAGTTCGCGCAGCAGGCTGGAAGAAGCCCGCGATTCCCGGATGTCGCCGGTCCGAGGCGGGAGGAAGGCGGCCTCGACCGGCTTGTCCAGGATCGAGCCGAGGACATCCTTCAGCTCCAGGAGCGAGACGCGCGTGCCGAAGGCGAGATTGACCGGCTTCGTGCTCGTCACCCGGCGTACGGCCGCGTCGCAGAGGACCTCCGTCACCGTTCCCACATAGGTGAAGTCCCGCGTCTGGAGCCCGTCTCCGTAGATCGGAACCGGGTCGGCCGCCAAGACTTTCGACACGAACGCCGGGATGACCGCCGCGTAGGCGTGATCAGCGGCCTGCAGCGGGCCGTAGACATTGAAGAAGCGAAAGGGCAGGACCGGCAGGCCGAAGCTCGAGGCGTACGCCAGCGCGTAGGCCTCGGTCGCCAGCTTGCTCACGCCGTACGGGCTGAGCGGCCTGGTCGCGAGGTCTTCGTGCTTGTACGGCTCCGCGCAGTTCCCGTACACCGAGGACGACGAGGCCAGGATCACGTGCGGTTTCGTGGCCCGGCACGCCTCCAGGATGTGGAGGGTGCCAGTGGCGTTGACGCCGTGCGAGGCCAGAGGGTCCGCCAGCGATCGGGGCACCGACGGACGTGCGGCGAGGTGGACGACAGTTGTGGCATCCGCGACAAGACCGGTCAGCAGATCCGAGTCCAAAATGCTGCCCCGCACGAAATCCACCCTGACACCGTCGAGGTTGGCGAGATCTCCGCTGCTCAGGTCGTCGAGCACCGTGATCTTCTCGATCTCGGGCCGCGATGCGAGCGCCCGGCACAGGTTCGCGCCGATGAAGCCGGCCCCGCCGGTTACCAGGACTTTCACTTGTTCATCTCTCCTGTCATGACCAGCCGATCCCGGCGAAGCCCGCCCAGCGATCGGTAGAGGGCCTCGGTGTCCGAGACGAGGCGGTCCACATCGAACGAAGCCGTCAGGCCGCCTACGTTTGTCCGGGCGATGATTTCCATGACGCGAATCCGACTGTCCGGCTTCATACGGCTCCTCGATGAAAGGCCTGGCTCACGTCCGCGAAGCTAGCTATGGAATCGGTCAGTTCGCCGCATGGCGTCGCGGTGAGTGGTGAAATGTTTTCTCGCTCCCTACCTGGGCGTGATCGTCGGGCAGTCGCCGCTTACCCTCCCTAAGAGTTGCTATCCCGCCGGGAACCGGCAGCTCACCGAGAAAACGCCTTATCGGAAAGAATCCGCAAAGGGGGGTAACCAGCAGGCCATGGACGTCTTCAGGAAGTGATATCGCACGGTTCCGGCCCTAGCGTCGTCGTCGCCGAGTTGCCCGCCGGCGGCTCAGTTGCGCTCCTGGGAATCGGAGCTGCCTCCGGTGCTGCTCATCGCGTTCGGGCGCGCCTCGCCGTCCACGTCCTTGTGGTACGGGCGGGCGTCATCGAATATGGCGGCGACAACCTCGACTACGAGTCACGGGCAATGCAGATCGTGAGCTACTGGAGACCTGCACAGGTGCCGGCAGTCCGCTCCTACCTCGACTCGACCCGCAAGCACGGCCTGAACGCCCTTGACTCGATCCGCCGCGCCTTCACCCGCCATCTCCGGACGCCCCCGATCGCCCTGGTCGACTGACCACCGAGCATCACACAGCGTCACAGAGCCAATGAATGCTTACCAAATCCAAACCGGAAACGCCCTAGAGATTCAGCACAGCCGCGACAAATCCCACCGTGAACGCCGCGGCCAGCCACGAGAAGACGCGCCGCCATATCTCCCGGAGAGCGGAATGCCGCTCCGCACCAGTCGCCCAGCAGAGTTCCTGCCACTCCTTCATGCGGGCCATGAGCGCAAGTTCCGCGAACGCGCCAAGTCCGGAAATAGGGCATCAAACAGCCTGATGGTTTAGACCTAAGAAAGTAAGCGCAAAGACACCGAAGTGTGCGGACATCCCTGACGGCCTTATCAAGCACCATCGCCTAGCTTGACGGCATCTGACAAGAGCTTTCTGCGGGCGACCGGAGGCTACATGTGGCACGGCTGGCAGAAAATGGGTTTCCGGTCAAGGCGACTGCTCCGGACAGCGCTTGTCGGATTCGGCGGCGGCGTGATCACCATGATGAGCATGATGGGCACCGACACGCCGTCCACACCGTCCACAATGTCCACACCGTCGATGCCATTGCCCGCCGTTGTGATGCCGGCCAGCCACAAGGCGAGCCCGGTCCCACCCCCGCTGAGGGAATCGGAGGGCCCCGAGCCCATCCCCTTCACCGACCTGCCGCCGGGGAAGCGAAAGGCCCTTAGCAAGGCCTTCCGCCAGAAGGTTGAGGGCGCGACTTCCCGAGCCCGCAAGGCGCGAGCCGAATGCCCGCCGACATCTGTCATCTGTATAGAGAACAGCTTGCCGGGCAACCCGCCCAGCCAGTGGGACGTGCCCGCACAGGGCGGAATCCCTGGTTACCCCACGCAGATCAGCGTGAACAAGGGGCAGACCATCCAGTTCAAGGTGAACACCAGCGCGCAGGACTATCGCATAGAGATTTTCCGGCTCGGATACTACGGCGGAATGGGCGCCCGGCTGATAGCGACGATCAACCCTTCGGCAGCGCTGCCGCAGGCTCAGCCCGCGTGCCTCAACGACGCGACGACCGGCCTGATAGATTGCGGCAACTGGGCGTTGTCGGCCTCCTGGGCGGTGCCTGACACCGTTGTTTCCGGCGTCTACGTCGCGAATTTGATCCGCGAAGACGGCATGGCCGGCAAGAGCCAGATGATGTTCGTCGTCCGGGATGACACCCGTGATTCGGAAATCCTGCTACAGACCTCTGACGCCACCTGGCAGGCGTACAACAGCTATGGCGGCAACAGCCTCTACAGCGGCATGCCGGCGAACCGGGCATTCAAGGTGAGCTACAACCGTCCCTTCGTCTCCCGCAGCAGGTTCTTCAACGACGAGTACCCCATGGTCAGATGGATCGAGGCCAATGGGTACGACGTCAGTTACACCAGCAATGTGGATACGGCCAGCCGGGCCGCCGAACTGCTCGACCACGACATTTTCGTTTCGTCCGGCCATGACGAGTACTGGTCCAACGAGATGCGGGACAACATCGAGAGCGCGCGGAACGGTAGCGTCAATCTCATCTTCTTCGCCGGAAACGAGGTCTTCTGGAAGACCAGGTGGGAGAGCAGCATCGACGGACAGGGCACGCCCTTCCGGACATTGGTCTGCTACAAGGAGACTCTCGCCAACGCCAAGATCGATCCCAGTCCGCAGTGGACGGGAACGTGGCGCGATCCCCGTTTCTCTCCCCCATCGGACGGTGGCCGGCCGGAGAACGCCCTCACTGGGACACTGTTCAGGATCAACGGCCGCGTCAGCGACGCCATAACCGTGCCGGCCGAGTTCAGCGACATGCGACTGTGGCGCAACACGTCCATCGCCAGCCTGCAGCCCGGGCAGACAGCGACCTTTCCGACGGGAACGCTCGGCTACGAGTGGGATGAGTCTCCCGACAACGGAGTCGCGCAACCTGGACTGGTGAAGTACTCCAGAACGACCCTGACCAACTCGTCGAAATTCCTGCTCGACTTCGGTAGCACGTACGGCGCTGGGACCGCGACACACAGCTTGTCCCTCTACCGAAACTCGAGCGGGGCGCTCGTCTTCGGCGCGGGAACCGTCCAGTGGGCGTGGGGACTCGACGCGGTCCACGACAATCCAGGTACACCCACGGATATCCGGATGCAACAGGCGACCGTCAACCTTCTTGCCGACATGCACGCTCAACCGGCCAGCATCCAGCCAGGACTGGTTCCGACGACCGCGTCGACGGACACCGCTCCCCCGACATCAGCGATCACCAACCCGGCGAGCGCAGGCGTCGTGTCGACGGGAGCGGTCGTCCAGATCCAGGGCACGGCGGCCGACACGGGAGGCGGGGTGGTCGGCGGGGTGGAGGTCTCGCTGGACGGCGGCACCCGATGGTTCCAGGCGACAGGCCGCACCAACTGGCAGTACAGCTGGACGACGCCCGCCACCGCCGGCACGGTGACGATCAAGACTCGGGCTGTCGACGACATCGGCAACATCCAGGTGGTCCCAACGCAGAGAACGGTCACCGTAGCCAAGGACTGCCCACCGTGCACGCTGTGGACACCGGAGACCGTGCCGGCCACCGCCGCCAACACCGACAACAAGGCGGTCGAACTCGGCGTGAAGTTCCGCGCCACGAGCCAGGGCTTCATCAGGGGCATCAGGTTCTACAAGGGAACGACCAACACGGGGACGCACACCGGCAGCCTGTGGAGTTCCACGGGACAGCAACTGGCGACGGCCACGTTCACCAACGAAACAGCGAGCGGATGGCAGCAGGTGGAGTTCTCCACGCCGGTGGCCGTCATACCGGGTACCACCTACGTCGCCTCTTATTACGCCCCGACCGGTCACTACGCAGTGAATCGCAACTATTTCCTCGCGGCCTACACGAACGGCCCGCTCACCGCCCTCGCGTCCGGAGCCTCAGGAGGCAACGGCGTCTACACCTACAGCGCGACGAGCACGTTCCCGACCAGTAGCATCAGCGCCACCAACTACTGGGTGGACGTCGTGTTCGTCCCGTCGAACAGTCTCTGGGACAACTCCACGATCTCGCCGCCCATATCCAGCGACACCCAGGCCGTAACGCTCGGCGTGAAGTTCAGGGCGAACACCGGCGGGACCGTCCAGGGCATCCGCTTCTACAAGGGCTCCCAGAACACCGGCACCCACATCGGAAGCCTCTGGACCGCCGACGGGCAGCTCCTCGCCAGCGCCACCTTCACCAACGAAACCGCCTCAGGCTGGCAACAGGTGACCTTCTCCACTCCGGTCGTCATCGCCGCCAACACCACCTATGTCGCCTCCTACCACTCTCCATCGGGGCGTTACGCGGCATCACGGCGATACTTCACGTCGAGCTATGCGAACGGCCCACTCACCGCCCTCGCGTCCGTATCCTCGGGAGGCAACGGCGTCTACACCTACAACGCGACGAACACGTTCCCGTCCAGCGCCATCAGCGAAACCAACTACTGGGCGGACGTCATGTTCGTCCCGTCGAACAGCCTCTGGGACCAGTCGACGGTCCCGGCCAGCCAGTCGACGGACAACAGAGCGGTCACGCTCGGCGTGAAGTTCAGGGCGAACACCGGCGGGGCCGTCCAGGGCATCCGCTTCTACAAGGGCTCCCAGAACACCGGCACCCACATCGGAAGCCTCTGGACCGCCGACGGGCAGCTCCTCGCCAGCGCCACCTTCACCAACGAAACCGCCTCAGGCTGGCAACAGGTGACCTTTCCCACTCCGGTCGTCATCGCCGCCAACACCACCTATATCGCCTCCTACCACACTCCAACCGGATTCTTCTCCTTCAACCGGCCGTACTTCACCACGCCGTACACCAACGGACCGCTCACCGCCCTCAGGGACGGGGCGGAAGGCGCGAACGGCGTCTACACCTACGGGGCGACGAACACCTTACCCACCACCGGCTTCCAGTCCAGTAACTACTGGGTCGATCTGTTGTTCGCTCCCTGACCTGGGCGGTCGTCCGGGGGCAAGCTCGCACACGACGAAGCACCCGTGTTCATCACAGCGTGAACACGGGTGCTTCGTCGGTGAGCGGGTGCGGTCAGTTCGTAGGGATCGTCCCCTTCAACGGGCGCCACCACGACTGGTTCTCCTGATACCACCGCACGACCTGCGCCAGCCCTTCGTCGAAGCCGATCCGGGGCTCGTAGCCGAGGGCCTGGATCTTGCCGCTGTCGACGGAGTAGCGCCGGTCGTGCCCGAGCCTGTCCTCCACCTGCACGACCATCTCCCAACCGACGCCCAAGGCATCGAGCAGCGCCTGCGTGAGCTCCCGGTTGGTCAGGTCGAGGCCGCCGCCGATGTTGTAGACCTCCCCCGCCGAGCCTTTGTCCAGCACGAGCTGGACGCCCCGGCAGTGGTCCTCGACGTGCAGCCACTCGCGGACGTTGCCGCCGTCCCCGTACAGGGGTACGGGGAGCCCGTCGATCAGATTGGTGATGAAGAGCGGGATCACCTTCTCGGGATACTGGTACGGGCCGTAGTTGTTGGTGCACCGGGTCACCCGCACGTCCAGCCCGTAGGTCTGGTGGTAGGCACGGCACAGCAGGTCGGAGCCCGCTTTGGCGGCCGAGTAGGGTGAGTTGGGGAGTAGCGGCTCCGTTTCGGTCCAGGAGCCCGCGTCGATCGACCCGTACACCTCGTCGGTCGAGACCTGGACGACGGTGGGCACCTCCGCCTCGAGTGCTGCCTGCAGCAACCGCTGCGTGCCGTACACGTTGGTGAGGACGAAGTCGCCAGGGCCGGTTATCGACCGGTCGACGTGCGTCTCGGCGGCGAAGTTCACGATGACGTCGTGGCCCGGCACCACGTCGGCGAGCAGTTCACCGTCGGTGATGTCACCGTGGACGAAGGCGTATCGCGGGTGCCGCGCGACCGGGTCGAGGTTCGCCGGGTTGCCCGCGTACGTGAGCTTGTCCAGCACGGTCACCTGGACGTCTTCGTAGCCGGCATAACCGCCGGACAGCAGCGCTCGCACGTAGCAGCTTCCGATGAAGCCGGCGCCGCCGGGAATCAGAATTCTCATGCCCTCACCTGGATCTTGCTGTGGTCGCCGACCACGAGTTGGTTCATGTTAGGTATCCCCGTGGCCCGAGTGACCTCGACGTTCCGGCCGATCAGGGAGTAGGTGAGCCCGGAAACTCCCGTTATGGAGGACTCTCCGAGGATGATGCTGTATCCCACCTCGGAGTCCTGCAGCACGCAGCTCTCACCGATCGACGTGTAGGGGCCGATGTAGGAACCACTGATCTTGGTGTTGGCGCCGAGGACCGCCGGCCCGCGGATCACCGAGTTCTCGACGATGGCTCCAGGCTCGATGACGACACGTCCCGTTATCTCGGAGAACCCGTCCACAGTGCCCCTGATGTCCCGCTCGATGGCCTCCAGGACGATCCGGTTGCACTCCAGCATGTCCTGCAACCGCCCGGTGTCCTTCCAATAGCCGCTGACCAGGTGCGAGTGGACACGATAGCCATTGTCGACCAGCCACCGGATCGCGTCCGTGATCTCCAGTTCGCCCCGCGGGGACGGGCTGATCGCCCGGACCGCGTCGTGAATGGCGGGAGAGAAGGTGTACACACCGACGATCGCGAGATCGCTGCGCGGGTGCTCCGGCTTCTCCTCCAGACCGATGATCTCGCCGTCCGGCCCGAGCTCGGCGACCCCGTAGAACTGCGGCTCGGCGACCTTGGTGAGCAGGATCTGGGCGTCATGGTCGGCCTCGCGGAACGCGTCCACCAGATCGGCGATGCCGTCCACCAGGAAGTTGTCGCCGAGGTACATCACGAACGGCTCATCGGCGAGGAACTCCTGAGCGATCAGCACACAGTGTGCCAGCCCCAGGGGCTCTTCCTGGGGAATGTAGGTGACGTCGAGGCCGAACCGCGAACCGTCGCCCACGGCTGCCATGACCTCGACGGCCGTGTCGCCGACGATGATTCCGACGCTGGTGATGCCCGCGTTGAGAATCGCTTCGAGTCCGTAATAGAGCACCGGCTTGTTGGCTATGGGGACCAGCTGCTTGGCCGAGGTATGGGTGAGCGGGCGCAGCCTCGTCCCCTTACCGCCCGCCAGAACGAGTGCCTTCACCGCTCTTTGAGTCCTTCCGTGAAGAACGCAGGATCGAGTGGAGTATCTGTGCCCCTGAATTTAGGTGAAGCGCGATTTGGCGGGGCGTACGCCGTCCTTACCCTTTGCTGAAGGGCTTGCGACATGTTGCCAACGCTAGAGAGTTCGGGCCTTTGAGAACGTACCGGACCATCACGAACGTAAGCGGAACGTTGACGGCTATCACGCCCAGCATCGCGAGCCAGGGAGTCATCCCCGCTTCCGTCAACAGCACGATCAACGACAGGCCGACGAGGTACGAGACCACGTACACGGCCGGAAAACGCGCGGCGGTCCTGATCGAGGCCCGGGTGCGGAATACGAAGGTGGTATTGATGACGTAGGCCAGCACGATCCCCGAGAGATAGGCGATCGAATAGGCCAGTGACGGCGGAATCGACCACGACAGGACCACGAAGAGCCCGTGGGTCGCCGCGGTATTCGCGGCGCCGCCGACGATGAACCGGGCGAACCGGGGGCGGAGTGCTCTCACGCCCGCACCGGTTCCCTGGAGACGAGCTGCTGGAATTCGTCGTACGAGCGAATGTAGTCCTGCGGATCGTAGTAGTGGGAGGCGAACACCAGGAGCACGGCATCCGGCGAATACCGGTACTGCGTTCCCCAGATCATGGCCGGCATGTGGACGCCGCGGCTGGGGCGGTCCAGAATGACCTCCCGCCGGTTGCGGCCGTCGTCCAGGAGGACGCGGCACGATCCGCGTACGCAGATCAGGAACTGTTCGCAGAGCCTGTGCGCGTGCTCGCCCCGGACCTCCTGGCTGGGAACGTTGAACACGAGGAAGTAGCGAACAGGGGTGAACGGGAGTTCGCGCTCGAACTCCCCCACCGACAGCTCTCCCCGGAGGTCCTTCGCGATCCGCAGTTCGTGAAGGCCGGCTGCCCCTACGCCGAGCCCCGTTCGACCGGGCGCCCGCGTGTCGGCGACCCGCAAGGGAATGCTGGGATCCTCCGTATCGGCGACGTACCCGTTGATGCGGGCGGGATTGCCGATCACGATCGCGTTCGGCGGGACGGAGCGCGTCACCACCGCACCTGCGCCGACCATCGCACCGGTGCCGATCTCGACTCCCGGCAGGATCGTGCTGTTCGCGCCGATGGAGGCACCGGAGCGGATCAGGGTGCGTGTGACCGCTTTGGGATACGCCTTGCTGCGCGGCATCGGGTCGTTGGTGAATGTCGCGTTGGGGCCGATGAAGACATCGTCCTCGACGGTGATCCCGTTCCAGATCTGGACGCCGCACTTCACGGTCACGCGGTTTCCGAGGACGACGTCGTTCTCGACGAACACTCCATCGCAGATATTGCAGTCGCGCCCGATCCGGGCGCCCGGAAGGACGTGCGCGAAGGCCCAGACACGGGTGCCGTCGCCGATGGCCTGGCTCTCGCACAGGGCCTGCGGATGGATGAAGGTCTGGTTCATGCGCGCCTACCGGTGTAGAGAAGGTCGGCAGGGGCTTCGGACGACCCCTCGAAAGTGCTGACCGTACGGACGAGGGCGAGGGGGCGCTTCTTCGTGTTCTCGTAGCTCCGCCACGCATAGGACCCGATGAAGCCGACACCCAAGGTGTTGAGCGCCCCGAAGAATGTGATGACCACGATCGTGGCGGCATAGCCGGCCGCCTCGATCTGGCCCGTGAGCCGCATGATGATCACCAAGATCGCGAGGCACCCGGCGACCACGAACCCGAGCAGGCCGATGACCGTGAGAATGCGGATGGGCAGGTCCGTGAAGGCGAAGACGCTGTCCATGAGGTAGTCGATCTTCTTGCCGAGTGTCCACGTGCTTTTGCCGTGCGCCCGTTCGCGCCGCTGGTACGGCACTTCACTGCGCCGGAAGCCGAGCCAGTACACGAGCCCCACCAAGGAACTGTTGGCCTCCTCCAGCTGCAGGAGCTCATCACGGATGCGCTGGTTGCAGCCGAAGACATCGACCCCGCCGGCGGGGATCTCGGGCACCACGAAACGGCGATAGAGGGCCCAGAAGAGGTTGGCCGACAGCCGGGTCATCCCCGGGTCATCGCGGCCTTCGCGTACTCCCACCACGATGTCCGAGTGATCGCTCACGAGTCTGTCGATGAACTCGAGCAGGAGTTCCGGCGGTTCCTGGAGGTCCGCGGCCATCACCGCGAAGAAGTCGCCCTTGGCGGCGCGGAGGCCGGTGCGGATGGCCGCGAAGGATCCGAAGTTGCGTGCGTGCAGGAGCAGCTGCGATCTGAACGGCGCCTGCGGCAGAGCCGCCTTGAGGAGTCGGTGGCTGTCGTCCGGACTGCCGTCGACGACGAAGACGAACTCCACGGGCAGCCCATGGCGCTCGGCCACGGTTTCACTGATACCGGTGAATTCCGCGATCAGTTGTGGCACGAATTCCGCGTTGCGATACACGGGGACGATCACGGAGAACATGGCCTCACCAGGTGTTGATACACGAGATCACGCGCGTGACCTCGTCGTCGGAGAGCTCGGGATAGCAGGGAAGCGTCAGGATCGAATCCACCAGATCGTCCGTCACCGAGAGTCCCGTCCAGTCTCCGAGTCCGGCGAGCGACGGCTGGCGGTAGTCCGGAACGGGATAGTGCACATCGGTCACGATGGAGGCCGAGGCGAGCCGGGCGCGCAGCGCCTCGCGATCGTCGCTGACGATGACATAGAGGTGGCTGACGAATTCCTCACCATGCGCCGGGGGGCATTGGACCCGCCGATGGACGATCTCCCGCGAGTAGCGGGTCGCGATGTCGCGGCGCCGCCTGTTCCAGTCGTCCAGGTGGGGAAGCTTGACGCGAAGGACGGCGGCCTGTATCTCGTCGAGGCGGCTGTTGCGTCCACCGCGTAGGCCGGCGCGATACTTCGACGTCCACCCGTACTGCCGCAGCCGCCGCACCCTCTCGGCAACCTCCGCGTCGCCGGTGACCACGGCGCCCCCGTCGCCGAGTGCCCCGAGATTCTTCGTCGGGTAGAAGCTGAAACCGGCCGCGGCACCGAAACTGCCGGCGCGCCGTCCGCCGCGCCGGGCGCCATGGGCCTGCGCGCAGTCCTCGAACACAGGGAGGTGGCCGGTGATGCCCAGGATCGCTTCCATGTCATGCATGAGCCCGAAGAGATGCGTCACCACGACGGCGTCGAGCTCGTCACCGCCGACGATCCGCTCGAGATGGGCGAGGTCCATCAGTTTCGTGCCTCGGTCCACGTCGACGAACACGGGATGCGCGCCGATGGCCATCAGGGCGGTCGTGGTGTACGTGCCGGCGTTCGCGACCGTGGCGACCCGGTTCCCGGCGCCGATGCCGAGGGCGCGGAGCCCGAGCTCGATCGCGTCGGTGCCGTTGGCCACACCCACGCAATGGGCTGTGCCGCAGTATTCGGCGAAATCCCGCTCGAAGGCCTCCCCATCCTTGCCCAAGATGTACCACCCGCTTCTCAGCACCCGTTCGACGGCGGTGCGCACAGCGGGCTCCGTCGAGGACGCGTGCCGGCCGAGATCATTGATCATGATCCGGTCCGCCCTTGTATCCGCGCTTTCCGGAGACAGGCAGGGCAAATATCGATCAACAGGATGCATCGTCAGACCCTTGCTGCGTGCGGCGGTCGAGAACGCCCAGATAGGCGAGTTATATCTAACGCCGAGGCGAAACGTGCACAACCCATCCGACACGCGCCGCCGCCTTTTCTGATCGAGCCATTACCTGGGCCTTGCCGTCCACAACGACACAGCGATTCATCCGGGTTGCCGTACCGCATCGGCAACCCCGTCGACCGGGTGAATCGTTACATTTCACCCAGAGCCATGAGGATTTAGGTCACGGTGGACGCCGGCGCGGTGCCCACCACGCCCCATCGGGGTAGCAACGGCGCGACGTCGCCGGCGAAGGACGATCCCGGTACAGATGGCGAGGGGCCGCTCGTCCCCGCTGTACACGGGCTGATCTCATCACATCGCACATGCGGCGGACCGGCGCCGGATCGGGCCGCGACATCGACCCGATTCCGGCGATGCCGCACGCAGCGCCTCCATAAAAGTCAGTGGACGACGACGATCTTATTCAGAGAAAACATCTCCGAGTCGCCCGAATTGGAACGGGAAGGGCGTGTCGTGATTGGTTACCTCGAGCTGTTCGTGGCACGCCGTTTACAGCCCCTCGGACGGCATCTCCGCGCAAATTATCAAATAGCACAAAATAGACTTCCGGACGGCGTCGTGCCAGATAGTAAAGATCGCTTTGCCTGGCGATTAACAGAGAGCGAACCAGGGGTAAGAGCTATTACAGCACCCTCCCATCAGGCCTTCAAATGGGGTCATAAACAGGACGGAACAGCGGTTTCAATCTTTACGGGCGGACCCCACGTAAAAACCAATGTCAGATGTTCGTGAGATCAGCGAGAAGTCGAGTACCATGCGCAAATCTCAGCCTCACAAAGGCGCACCCGAGCACCCCCACAAAACCGTTCACCACGTCCGCCGCCGGCTCGCGCTGCCGCTGGCCGCCATCCTTGCGATGGGCGTGATCGTCGCGACACCACGCGCCGCAGCCGCGGACGAGCCACCGGTGAGCATCGGCGACGCCGCGCCCTTCGGCACACTGGCCAGTTCGGCGGTGACCAACACCAACAGCACCGCGATCACCGGCGATCTCGGCGTGAGCCCCGGCACCACGGTGATCGGTTTCCCTCCCGGCACGGTGAGCGGAAGCACCCACGTCAACGACGCCACCGCGATCGCCGCCAAGGCGGACCTGGTGGACGCCTACGACGACATCAGCGACCGGACGCCGGACGCCACCGTGGCTTCCGCACTCGGCGGGACGACCAAGACCCCAGGCGTCTACAACTCCACCAACGGGACCTTCGGCATCAGCGGCACGCTGACGCTCGACGCCGAGAGCGACCCGGACGCGATCTTCATCTTCAAGGCGGCCAGCCTCACGACCTCGAACGTCAGCAACATCAACCTGGTCGGCGGTGCCCAGGCGGACAATGTCTTCTGGCAGCTCAGCGGCTCCGCGACCCTTGGCACGTACTGCACCTTCCGGGGGAACATCCTCGCGTCGGGCGGAGTCACGGTCAGCACCGGCGCGGCGGTCTTCGGCCGCCTCTTCTCGGTCAACAACGGGGTCACGCTGCAGGGTACGGAGGGCATTCCGGCGACCCGCATCACCGTTCCTGACGACCCACCGACCACCACGGCGCTGACCTCGTCGCTCAACCCCTCCCCCGTGGGGACCTCGGTCACCTTCACCGCCACGGTCGACGGCGACGTAGGGTCGCTGGTCCCCGAGGGTGACGTGGTCTTCAAGGACGGCTCGACCATCCTCGGCACAGACCACCACGGCGAAGATGGCCCCGCCACGCTAACCGTCTCCAACTTCGGCGCGGGCCAGCACCACATGACCGCCGTATTCCTGGGCGGCGTCACGTTCGACGGTGAGGATCCCATCTACTTCGCCCCCAGCAAGTCCCCCGTGCTCGTACAGAACGTGACGGCTTCCCTCTGGAGCGCCTCGGCGACGCCGGCGGGCCAGTCCACGGATGACAGGGCCGTCACGCTCGGCGTGAAATTCAAGTCATCCTCGAACGGGCTCGTCCATGGCATCCGGTTCTACAAAGGCACCGGCAACACCGGAACCCACACCGGAAGCATCTGGACCACCGGCGGAACACTCCTCGCAAGCGGCAGCTTCAGCGGTGAAACAGCCACCGGCTGGCAGAAGATGACCTTCTCCACACCTGTCGCCATCACCCCCAACACCACCTACATCGCGTCCTACCACACACCGACCGGGCTGTACTCCTACACCAATCAATACTTCACCACGCCATTCTCGAACGACCCGCTCACCGCCCTCGCGGACGGCGCGGAAGGCGGCAACGGCGTCTACACCTATGCCGCGACCAACACCTTCCCCACCAGCACCTACAACTCCAGGAACTACTGGGTCGACGTCTTGTTCACACCGTCGGACAGTCTCTGGGGCGCCTCGGCGACGCCGGCGGGCCAGTCCACGGACGACAGGGCCGTCACGCTCGGCGTGAAATTCAAGTCATCCTCGAACGGGCTCGTCCATGGCATCCGGTTCTACAAAGGCACCGGCAACACCGGAACCCACACCGGAAGCATCTGGACCACCGGCGGAACACTCCTCGCAAGCGGCAGCTTCAGCGGTGAAACAGCCACCGGCTGGCAGAAGATGACCTTCTCCACACCTGTCGCCATCACCGCCAACACCACCTACATCGCGTCCTACCACACACCGACCGGGCTGTACTCCTACACCAGGCCCTACTTCACCGACAAACACACGCGCGGTCCGCTCACCGCTTTCGAAGACGGCTTCCAAGGCGGCAACGGCGTCTACGCCTATGGCGCGACCAACACCTTCCCCACCAGCACCTACAACGCCAGCAACTACTGGGTCGACCCCGTGTTCGTCTCGCCGTAGCGGCTGGCGTCGTCGTAAGCCCGTGGCACCGATGGATTCACCGCTGATTGAGAGGCAGGTCAATAGCGGTGAATCCATCGCAATAGGTGGTCCCCCAGGCCGGTCCCGCGGGCGGCGGTCCGGCGGTGAGAATGCACTTCGTCTGGGACAGAGCGCCCTTCGCGGTCAGCACCGTGATCAGGAGGCTGCTGAGGGGCACGGCGGCTTCGGCCAACGAGACAGCGACCACGCCGCCGGGATAGCCCGGCACCGACGCGAGACTGTGCCACGCGCCCTCCGAAGGCGTCCGGGGATCCCGGATCCAGGTGATCTCGTCAGAGACGTACGCGGTGAAGTCCGTGTCGAACGGCGGGAATGTCAGGGAAAGAAGCGTCGTATCGACACTGGATTTCGTCGAGGACTCACCTTGCGGCCCCCTAGGACCCTGGGGGCCTTCCGGGCCGCGCCGGCCTTCCGGGCCTTGCGGGCCGCGCCGGCCTTCCGGGCCTTGCGGGCCTGCCGGACCGGGAAGTCCTCGCTCGCCGCGCGAGCCCGCCGGGCCGGCCACTCCTGGTTTCCCACGCCAGCCCCGCGGCCCGCGAAAAACACGCGCGCACCCATGACTCCAGCACGGGCCACAACGTCTCCTGTGGCAATGCGAGCGGGCGGCGACGGCGGCATGTCCCTCGCTCACCTGCCGGCCGGAAAGAGTCCTTTTCGTCGTTTCAGCGGTCGCGCTCGCCCGAGCCGTTCCCGGACCCGGCAGGGCCAATGCGCCACAGGCCATTATCAATGCGACGACCGATATACCCCGGCGAGGAATCACTCAGCCTCCCTTATGACGAAGAACGTCGCCGCTTTCAGGCGGCGCGAGCGGGAGATACCCAGGCGATGAAGCGCCGACGCCTGACTGGTATTACGCAAGCGGCAAACAGCCGACATCCCGAAATAAAGGAATTCTTTGTGTCCCGATATATGGCCTCATCACCGGCGGCTGAGCACTTGATGAAGGAGTACCGGTGATTCGCTCGGTGCGAAATACACCCAGGCCTCGTAAACCGCGGTGCCCCCGTTCACATAGACGGCGGTGATCTCGTGCACGCCTCTGGTGAGGCCGGAAGTCGTGAATGTCGCGATCCCCGTCGCATCCGCGTAGGCAGAACCGATGACGGTGGAGCCTTCTTTGAAGAGCACCGTGCCGGTAGGTCCGATCCCGCTGACGTCGCCGTCGACCTTGGCGGTGAAGGTGACCGGTTGCCCGTCACGGGAGGGGTTCGGCGACGAGGTGAGGGTCGTCGTGGTGGGTGGGTTGTAGGGCAAGGTGACCCGCGTGGCGGGCAGATAGGTGCTGCCCTCGATGTTGAGCTCCTCGTGGAGGGCCATGGTGCGCCCATAGACCGCTGCGCCGTACTCGATGTCGATCGCGTTCCACGCCAGAACGGTTCCCCGGAAAGTGGACCACTTACCCAGGGTCGCGTCGACGCCGACCTGCCAGATGACATGGTCGGCCTGGGCGCCGTTCAGCAGGTTGATGTTGCTGACCCGCGCTGTGTCCAAGGAGTCCGTCTGGAAGACGAAGTTCGCGTCCGGCTTCCCCTTGGCGTCGAGCGTGAGCGTTCCGTTGATGCGGAGGGCGCCGTCCGCGCTCTTGTGGACGCCAGGAGGGATGGTCTTGCCGCCCAGTTCCGACGGCACGATGGAGTCGGGTGGTAGCGCGGCCGCCTCCTGGTAGGCGGCCACCGCGTCCCTCTTCATCCATCGCGCCTCCGCGTTGTCTATTTCGACCTCTCCGCGGACCTCTCCCGGAGGGAAGCCCGTCACCACGTCCCCGGGAGTCACGGCGATATCCCCGGTGAGCGTGGTGAGCTGTGTGCTGGTGATCCTGGTTCCTGCCATCGCCACACAGTCATAGGCGTCGCCGAGAGCCACGCTGGTAGCCTGCCGCGCGCTCGCCTTGCGCGGTTCCCCGGTGAACATCCCCATCGCGAGGGCACCCACGACCACTGCGGCCAACCATGACGTAGGCAGGTTCTTGGTCATGCCCGCAAGTCTGACCACGTGGTCGGCGGGCATCCCCCAGCGACATCCGGCTTGAGCATTGTCATAGCCAGACTTTGTGCGGACGAGGGGGCGGTCCCGTTCGAAAGCCGCACGCCGGCCTCCGGACTTCCGGACGTACCGGGCAGGACGCGGGCGAACCAGGCGGCAGGTGTTCCGGCGGCCGTGACCAGGCAGAGCACCAGAGCCATCGTACGGAGCCGGCTCTGGCGTGCGACGCGCAGTACGGCAACAGCCAGCAGGGCCACACCCAGCAGCGCCACGTACGGCACATACAGCACGATGTCGTCCTGGCCCGGCGCCAGGGGAACCCTGACGTCGCAGAGCAGCCGGATGGCGAGGACGGCCGCCACCCCGGTGACCACCGCGCACACCACCGCTCCGACCGTCACGCCCGCCCGCCGGACGATGGCGGCCAGCCCGGCGACCGTGACCATCGCCAGGTAGGGACGGCCCGTCTGGAGGAAGTCCCCCTGCGACAGGCCCGAGTGGCCGAACCCGAGCACCGCCGCGCTCATGCCGAGCACCAGCACCACCGAGGACCGCAGGAACAGCCGTGGCCGGTGCAACAGGCCGAGCATCCCGCACCAGGTGATCAGCCCGCCCAGCAGCGTGACCCCCGGCGGGAAAGCCCACGGGAGCTCCGCCGCTTCACTCACGCCGACCCGGTCCCCCCACGCCCCATGCCTGATCGACAGCGGATCGGCCCCCTGGCGCGCACCACCGAACGGCACCAATCGCGCGAACACCAGGAACCCCACAGTCATCCCGAGCGCGGCGAGGGCGCGCCGGGGCAGCCAGAACCGCCTGGCCGTCTCGACCATCACGACCGCCGCCAGGCCCGCCGCGAGCAGAGGCAGGTAGATGGCCTTCGCCCCCACCACTGCCAGCAGCATGACGGCCAGGAGCACCCAGTGGCCCCGCGACCGCCGCCGGTCACCGAGAAGGTCAAGGAGAAGCAGGACGATCGGGGCGAACAGCAGGGCGCCGAAGGCCTGGGACGGGCTCATCCATGGCCGCACTGGCCCGGCGCCAGTGCCCGCGTACAGGCCGGGCGCCGCGACGAAGACCGTACCGGCGAGGGCGGCCAGCGCTCCCCCGCGCGAGCCCGTGATGCGGCGGCCGACCGCCCCGAGCAGAACGACCAGCGCGGCAAGGCGGGAGAGGAGGACGAGTGGCTCCATCTCGGTGATCCAGCCGGCCGCCGCGAGATGCGCGTGCGTGTCGACGGACGAGGTCGTGATGGCGGGCCGGGTGAGGGCCTGGGTTCCGAAGAAGTCGATGGCGGTCCACAGGATCAGGCAGATCACGATCACCGCGACGGACCATGACCACCACAGCGGCGTCCCGCCCGTGCGGGACTCGCTCCTCCAGCGGCCACGCAGCCGGGGGACAGCGAGGAAGAGCACGTACGTGCCGATCGGCCATGCCACGACGAGCAGGGGTGCCCCGATAGCGCGGGCCGGCATGTGAGCGAGCGCCTCCAGCGCGTAACCCAGCGTCACGCCGAGCGCGATCTCCTCGGGCAACGTGTGCGCACGCCGGTACAGAGCCCGAATCCACAACACGCCAGGAAGGGCGCAGCAGAACACGACGTAGAGGCTGAACAACCCCAGGTCCGAGAGGGAGACGCCGTACCAGCCCAGCACGGCTCCGACGGACGCGACTACGGCGGTCGCCGGCAGCCAGACGGAGAGGCGCGTCGGCAGCCGACGTCCAGCGGCGTGATCCTCCTGGGGCGGTGAGCCGGCCGGGCCGAGCCCCGGCGGGGAATCCAGAGGAAGCGACGCGGAACGCTGAAAGGGTGGGGCTTCGGCCATGCGCGCAAGCCTGACGGCGGCAACCGCCTGGTGTCTGAATACGGCGATGTTGCTTACCGACCCTTGGCAGGGGTTTTCCGTCGCCGGACCACGTCATACACCTGGCTGGCCCTCGCGCTGAACCAGCGCTCCAGGTCGATCAAGGGCAGCCGGGTGGTCGTGCTCGGACTCCTGCAAGACGAACGCGGGAGGCTGCCGCGAGTCCCCGCGATCGAGGTGGCCAGGACTATGCGCAAGCTGGGCGCTCACCTTCGTCTTCGACACGCGCAACCGCTGCCGGGGTCCCAACGTCGAGCGGCTGTGACGGACCCTCAGGGGGCTACCCGCCGTCGAGCAGGTAGCCCCCGGCGTCGCTAGAGCATGGCCTTCATCGAGTCGGTGGCCGACAGCACGTAGGGCTGCTCGGCCATGACCGCGTCCCAGTTGTCCGCGAGCGACTCCGGCGTGAGGTCGTCGGACTTCCAGCCGGGCCCCTCGGCCACGAACACCCGCGCCACCCGGCCGCCGCCGACGCTGAACACCTCGCCGCTCGGCGCGCACGACTCGTGAACCAGGTACGCCACCAGCGCGCTGACCCGCTCGGGCGTGAACTTGGCCTCGAACTCGGCCGGCAGCAGCGACTCGGTCATCCGCGTCCAGGCGATCGGCGCGATGGCGTTGGCCTTGATGCCACTGCGGGCGCCCTCGATGCCGAGCGTCTTGGTCAGGCCGACCAGCCCCATCTTGGCGGTGGAGTAGTTGGCCTGGCCGAAGTTGCCGAACAGACCCGCCGGGCTGGAGGTGTTGACGATGCGGCCGTAGCCGGCCTCCTTCATGTACGGGTAGGCGGCCTGGGAGACCAGGTAGGAGCCGCGCACGTGCACGGCCAGCACCCCGTCGAAATCCTCGACCGACATCTTCCCGAACGACCTGTCGCGCAGGATGCCCGCATTGTTGACGACGATGTCGATCTTGCCGAAGGCGTCGATCGCGGCCTGCGCGATCGCCCTGGCCCCGTCCGGCGTGGCCACATTGTCGGCGTTGGCGATGGCCTGGCCACCGTTCTTGGTGATGAGCTCGACCACCTCGGCGGCGGGACCCGCGGAGGCGCCGGTGCCGTCGAGCGCGCCACCGAGGTCGTTCACGACGACCTTGGCACCCCGCTCGGCCAGCAGGAGCGCGTGCGACCTGCCGAGACCGTGCCCGGCTCCCGTAATGATCGCGACCCTGTCATCGAACCGAAGCATCGAACCTCCAGCGCAGGAGAACAACGTTCTAGTAATGGCACAATAACCCGAGTCCGCTGCACCGTGACTGATCGTTGCGGATAGTGATCGAACAGTTCATTTTCTGCTAGAGTTCTGGGCTCCGCACGGGCGGCGCCCTCCAGCACCCGTCCGCCCTCCACCGGGCCTGGGAGGCCGGACATGCCGGTAAACACGCCCATTCGCGTGGTTCAGTGGGCCACCGGAGCCGTCGGCCGCTACGCGCTGCGCAGCGTGCTCAGCAGGCCGGGGCTGGAGCTCACGGGAGTCCTGGTCTATGACCCCGACAAGATCGGCAAGGACGCCGGCGAACTGGTCGGCCTGCCTTATACGGGCGTGTGCTGCACGGCCGACCCCGAACGCGTCATGGCCATCGACGCCGACTGCGTCCTGCACATGCCGCTGCCGGCCTCCTTCTTCGGCCCGGACCGGACCCTCGACCTGGAGACCATCTGCGCGCTGCTCGCCTCGGGCAAGAACGTCATCACGACCACCGGCTTCGTCTACCCCAAGTCGTATGGCCCGCGGGTGGTGGAGCGCATCGAGACCGCCTGCGCCAAGGGCGGCACCACGCTCCACGGCACCGGCATCAACCCGGGCTTCATGAGCGACTTCCTGCCGCTGGCCCTGACCGGACTGGCCGACCGGGTCGACCACATCTACGTGCGCGAATCATCGGACTTCCGCGGCCACCCGTCCCGCCAGGTCGTCGTGGACCTGATCGGGTTCACCCGCACGGCCAAGGACTACACGGCGGCGGTCCGGCCGTTCCGGACGTTCCAGCGCGCCCTCTTCGCCGAGAGCGTGCAACTCGTGGCCGACGCGCTCGACGTGCACCTCGACGAGGTGGAGGAGCGGGACGAGTTCGAGGTGGCCGGGCAGGCGTTCGAGATCGCGTCCGGCGTGGTCGAGGAGGGCGCGGTGTGCGCGTCGCGCTGGGTGTTCTCGGGCCTGGTGCGGGGGCGGCCGTTCATGACGGTCGAGGTGATCTACAAGGCCGACGCCCGAAAGGTGGATCGCTGGCCGGACCCGGGCTTCGCGATCCACATCGAGGGGGTGCCGCACATGACGATGGCCATCGACGAGGTCTCCCACGGCCTCGCCGCCGCAGCCGCCCACGCCATCAACGCCATCCCCGCCGTCTGCGCCGCCCCGCCCGGCATCTGCACCATCCTCGATCTCCCGCTTCCCACCGCCCGTGCCAGGGTCCGCACGAAATAGAAGAGAGAGATGATTTTTTCTCTCTCGCGATCGGTGCGTCACGCGCGAGTATTCCTTTCTTTTTCTTTTACGGCCGGCAGTGGCCAGCCCCACCCACTGCACGGGGCTTGGCCCTGTCCAGGGATACGCTCCTGAGGTGTGCGGGGCCGGCCACCGCGACGAGACGGTGAGACCACGGCCACCCCCAAGCAAAACCCACCTCCCTCCGGGACAAGAGACTCACTGTCTCCCGCGTTGTCGAGCCGGAGACACGCGCTCACGAATGGCTGGAGTCACCTGCTCACGAATGGCCGAGGGGACCTGCCCACGAATGGCCGAGGACGCCTGCTCACGAATGACGGCAGCCCTGGTCAACCGTGCGCACGTCACGGCGGCCAGCCCGCTCCACCGGAGGAGCGTGCCCCTGGACAGAGACCAGGCCCGTGCGGCGGGTGGGGCTGGCCACTGCCGGCCGTAATAAAAGAAATGAATGTCGGTTTTAGAAGTTAGTTGTGCGGAAGAAATCGCCCGTACTGGCCGCGGTGATAAAGGAGGGGACGGGCCGGAGTGGTGGAGGCGGCGGTGACGAGACCCACCACTAGCGTGTGGTCGCCTATTTCCACGGTTGTGTGCGGGATGCAGATGAGGTGCGCCGAGACGTCCTCCAGCAACGGTGTCTCGTGCGGGCCGGGACGCCACCGCGTGGGTGCGGCGAAGCGGTCGATGCCTCGGCGGGCGAAGCGGGTGGCCAGGTCGTGCTGGTGGCCGGCCAGGACGTTCACCGCGAAGTGGTCGGCCAGCCGGAGCCAGGGCCACGTGGTGGACGACTGGTCGACATAGAAGGACACCAGCGGCGGGTCGAGGCTGACCGAGGAGAACGAGGTCGCCGTGAGGCCCACCGGGACGCCTTCCGGCCTGGCCGTCACGATCACCACGCCGGCGGCGTGCTGGGCCAGGGCCGTGCGGAATTGGTCGGTGTCCAGGGAAATGGTCATCTCAGAGCTCCTTCCCTGGCGGCTGTCCGCGGCACGACGTGATCCGCTGTCTGCGGCACGACCTGATCCGCCCAGCGGGCCAGAGGCCCGTCAGCCGCATCCAGCTCTGGGAGTTCCGACTCCAGCAGTGCCAGACCCGGGGTGGGGACGAAGGCGCCCAGTTCCACCAGGAGGGGACGGAAGTGGACCTCCACCGCCAGCGCGTGCTTGGGGTGGCCCATGACGAGGATCGGCAGGGCCGCCGTGCCGGCCAGGGCGTTCGGCGGCAGCCGGTCCAGGAAGGCCTTGAGCAGGCCCGTGTAGGTCGCCTTGTAGGTGGGGCTGGCCACGACGGCCACCGAGGCGCTGGTGAGGAGTTCGAGGGCGAGCTCCACGCTCGCGTCGGCCTCCGGCTGGAGCAGCGTCGGGGCGAGGGCCGACAGGTCGATGACGTCCCTCGCGCCCGTGTGACCGAGCCGGGCGGCGATGGCGTCGGTGGCCGCGACCGCCGCCCCCAGCGTGCGAGACCCGGGACGCGGGTTGCCGACGACGGTGACGATGCTCATGCGGACACTCCTGACGTCACGATGTTCTTCGAGGCAGCTCCCAGTCCGTAGTGGTCGCGGAGGGTGCGGGCCTCGTAGTCCTTGCGGAACAGGCCGCGGATCTGCAGCTCGGGGACCACCTGGTCGACGAAGTCCGCGAGGCCGCCGGGCAGGTACGGGGGCATGATGTTGAAGCCGTCGGCCGCGCCGTTCTCGTACCACTCCTGGAGCTGGTCGGCGATCTGCTCAGGGGTGCCCGCGACGACCCGGTGGCCGCGGCCGCCGGCGAGCTTGTTGATGATCTCGCGGATCGACAGGTCGCCGCGGCCCGCCAGGTCCTTGATCAGCTTGATGCGGCTCTGCTGGCCGTCCGGGTTGGGAGGAATGTCGGGCAATGGGCCATCCAACGGGTAGCCGGTGAGGTCCACGCCAAGGATGTTCGAGAGCTGCTGCACGCCGTACGCCGGGACGATGAGGTCCTCCAGCTCCTTCTCCAGCCGCAGCGCCTCACGCTCGGTCGAGCCGATGATGGGCGAGATACCGGGCAGGATCTTGAGCTGGTACGGCGACCGCCCATACGCGGGGAGCCTGCCCTTGAGGTCGGCGTAGAACTCCTGGGCGTCTTCGAGGGTCTGCTGCGCGGTGAACACCGCCTCCGCGAACCTCGCCGCGAACTCCTTGCCGTCCTCCGACGACCCGGCCTGGACGAGGAGGGGGCGGCCCTGGGGTGAGCGCTGGATGTTCAGCGGGCCCTGCACCTTGAAGTGCGTGCCCACGTGGTCGATCGGCTTGATCCGCGAGACGTCGGCGTAGACGCCGCTTCGCCGGTCGCCGACGACCGCCCCCTCCGCCCAGCTCTCCCAGAGCGCGTTCGCCACCTCCAGGAACTCCTCGGCCCGGCGGTAGCGCTCGCCGTGCGGGGGGCGTTCGATGCCGAAGTTGCGGGCCTCGGCCTCGCCGGCGGAGGTGACGATGTTCCAGCCCGCCCGGCCGCCGCTGATGTGGTCCAGCGAGGCGAACTTGCGCGCCACGTGGAACGGCTCGTTGTACGTCGTGGACACGGTGGCGATCAGGCCGATGTGGTCGGTGACGGCGGCCAGGGCGGCGAGGAGGGTGAGGGGCTCCAGCCCGCCCAGCGCGTTGTGCCGGACATTTCCCCATAGGGCGAGGCCGTCGGCGAGGAACACCGAGTCCAGCTTGCCGCGTTCGGCGATCCGGGCCAGTTCCTGGTAGTGGCGGATGTCGGTGATGCGGCTCGGCTCGGTCAGCGGGTGCCGCCACGCGGCCTCGTGGTGTCCGACGCCCATCAGGAAGGCGTTCAGGTGCATGGTCACGTGGTCCTCCAGGTGGAGAAGCGGCGCTCCAGGCGCACGAGGAGCAGGTTGAACAGCAGGCCGAGCACCGAGATCGTGATGATCCCCGCATACATGTCGGGCACCCGGAAGTTGTACTGCGCGTAGTTGATGAGGTAGCCGAGCCCCGCCTTGGCGCCGACCATCTCGGCGGCGACCAGCACGAGGATCGAGTACGCCCCGGCCAGGCGGATGCCGGTGAAGATGGTGGGCACCGCCGCGGGCAGGATGACCTTCTGGAACAACCGGAACGGCCCGAGCCCCAGAGACCTCGCCGACTTGATCAGGAGCGGGTCGACCCCTTTGACGCCCGCGATCGTGTTGAGCAGGATCGGCCAGGCGCAGGCGTACAGGATGATCGAGATCTTGGACGTCTCCCCCAGGCCCAGGACCAGCACGAACACCGGCAGCAGGGCCAGGGCGGCGGTGTTGCGGAAGAGCTCCAGGACCGGGTTCAGGAAGTCGGCCACCGGGCGATACCAGCCGATCAGCAGGCCCAGCGGGGTGGCGGTCAGGATGGCCAGCCCGAACCCCGCCAGCGACCTGACCAGGGAGGCTTGGGCGTGGTCCACCAGCTCGCCCCCTCGGAGCAGGTCGTACCAGGCGGCCAGGACGTCGCTCAGCGGCGGCAGGAAGGTGGGGTCCACCACCTGGGCCCTGGGAAGGATCTCCCAGACGGCGGCCAGCACGATGATCGCGGCGGACGCGTTGAACACCCGGCGGGCGACGCCCCAGGGGCTGCGGCGCCGACCCGTCACGGGCTGAGGGACCGGCGTGAGAGTCGTGACGGCGGACGGGTGGAGGTGATCGTCGTCAAGCGGGGAGGCCGAGAGGCCGGCCGTGCTGAGTGAGGGTCTGGCCAACGGAGCTCACCTCCTCGCGCAGCAGCGTCCAGATCGCGTGCCGGTACTCGCCGAACACCGGATCCGCCCGCAGGTCCCCTTCACGGGAGGCGAACGAGACCGGCACCACGGCCCGGATACGGCCGGGGCTGGGCGTCATGACGGCGACCCGCTGCCCCAGATAGACCGCCTCGTCGATGCCGTGGGTGATGAACACGATGGTCTTGCCGGTCTTGTTCCAGATGCGGAGCAGTTCTTCCTGGAGGGACTCGCGGGTCTGGGCGTCCAGGGCGGCGAAGGGCTCGTCCATGAGCAGGATGTCCGGGTCGTAGGCGAGGCTGCGGGCGATGGCGACCCGCTGCCTCATGCCGCCCGAGAGCTCGTGCGGGTAGCGCTCGTCGAAGCCGCGCAGCCCGACCAGGTCGAGGTAGCCGCGGGCGCGCTCACGGCGTTCGCGCCGCGGCACCCCCTTGGCCTCCAGCCCGAACTCCACGTTCGCCACCGCGGTCCGCCACGGGAACAGCGCGTACTGCTGGAAGACGATGCCCCGATCGAGTCCCGGACCCGAGACGGGCACGCCGTTGATGCGGATCTCGCCGCGCGTGGGCAGGGTCAGGCCGCTGAGCAGGTCGAGGAGGGTGGACTTGCCGCACCCGCTGGGGCCGACGAGGGTGAGGAACTCCCCTTCCGCCACGTCCAGCGAGACGTCGGACACGGCGGCGAAGGGCCGGTCGGAGCCGCGCACGGCGAACTCCTTGGTCACGGACACGAACTCGATCTTCATCGGGATCCTCCCGAGGCGAACGGGTTGTAGGTGTTGGTGTAGACGTCCTGGGCCTTGACCTGGCCGGGCTTGATCTCGCCGGCGTCCTCCAGCCAGGAGATCCACCGCTGGAACTCCTGCGGCTCGATCACCCCGCCCTTGGTTGCGACGCCGCTGCTCTTCCAGAAGCCGACGGCGGTGGCGTCCTCGTTCCTGCCGCGCTTGGCGATGATCTTCTTGAACTCGGCCACGACCTCGTCCCGGCTGTGCGTCTGGGTCCACTGGATGGCCTTGGCAGTGGCCTCGACGAACTTCCTGGTCGTGTTCGGGTTCTGCTTGATGAAGCGGTCGGTGAGCACGTACGTCCCGGCCGAGAAGTTGCCGAACAGGTCGACGTCCTTGAACAGGGCCTTGAGACCGCCGCGCTCCAGCGCCTTGTCACGCAGGAGGCCGCCGAGCACGGCGACGTCGATCTGTTTCTGGCGCAGCGACTGCTCGGTGCTGACGGGCGGCACGGCGACCAGTTCGACCTGCTTGACCTCGGCCGGGGTCAGGCCGCCGCGCTTGAGGTATTCCTTCAGCACGGCTTCGGCGTGGGCGCCCAGGGTGTTCATGCCGACCTTCTTGCCGATCAGGTCGCGGGCGCTGTGGATCGGGCTGTCCTGGAGGGTGAAGAAGCCCTGGTAGGAGTACTGGTCGCTGCCGTAGTAGCTGACGACCGCCTTGATCGGGGCCTTGGCGGCGACGAGCTTGACCACGGCGCCGTTGAACGCGCCGCCGAAGTCGCTCTGTCCCGTGGCGGCCGTCTGGATGTCCTGTGGTCCGCTGGTCGTGTTGCCGATCCACTTGAGCTTGACGGGTTTGAGATAGCCGAGCTCCTCGGCCAGCTCGGGGAAGGTGACGGCGCCGACACTGCCCTGGTAACGCAGCTCCTGGGTTTCGGTGGAGCCCTGGGCGGTGCCGCACGCCGTGACGGCCGTTACGGCAAGGAGGATGGGGACGAGGGAAAGAGGTCTGATCACGAGATGTCCTCAAATAAGGGGGGACAGGGACTAAGTCGTGATCAGTGACACTGTGCGCTGACGACGCGGCAGAAGTCGACATGCGCGCGCCGGGTCAGATCCGGGCTCATGCAGACGACGCTACGCAGGCTCGCGCTAGAAGTCAACATTTCCTACTGGGTTTACATGAAATTACTGAGCCCGCAGGTCAGGCGCCCGCGAACCACAGGTCCGGTTCGCCCGGAACGTGCCGCGCCCGCCCCCGCGACTCCAGCCACACCAGGTGCGCCAGCGTCTCGTTGTTGGCCGCCCGCCGCATGAACGGCGGGATCGTCTCCCAGGGCCGCGCCCAGGTCAGGCCGGTCGCGATGTCCCAGCAGCAGACCCCGCCGGAGGCGGCCCCGATCGCCCGCTCGATCTCCCCCAGCCGCTCCTCGTGATGCGCGATCACGTAGTCGACGCGTTCGGCCAGTTCCAGGAACCGGTACTCGTGCGCGGGCAGCACCTCCTCCACGTCCAGCTTCCGTACGGCGGCCAGCGCGTCGAGGTAGTCGGCCAGCGGGTTGGGCGCGGACTGCGGGTGCACGGCCACCATCGGCGTGATCTTGGCCAGCACGTGATCGCCGGAGAACAGCAGCTTCCTGGACGGCGACACGAAGCAGAGATGGCCGGGCGAGTGCCCTGGAGTCCAGACCGCCCGCAGGTCCCAGCCGGGCAGGTCCAGCCGGTCCCCGTCCTCGATCAGCCGGTCGGGCTTGGCCATCGACACCATGTGCCTGATCATCATCGAGGCGCCGGCCAACTCGTCCAGGGTCAGCTCGGGCACCCCCGACCGGACGAGCAGTGCCCGTTCGCGCTGGACCAGCGAGTCGATGGCGCTGTCGTCATACCGCTCGTGGACCAGGCGCGCGTCGGCGGGGTGCAGGGCGATCCACGCGCCCGACATCTCCCGGACCCGCCCGGCCAGGCCGTAGTGATCGGGGTGGATGTGGGTGACCAGCACGCCCTTGACATCGGTGATCGCGTACCCGGCGACCCGCAGTCCCGCGACGAGCGCCTCGTAGGCCTCGTCGGTGTTCCATCCGGCATCGACGATGGCGACCCCGTCCGGTAGTTCCAGAACGTAGACCAGCACGTAACGCAGGGGGTTCACCGGGATCGGCACCGGGACCGACCACAGTCCGGGCCGCACCCGCTCGACCTCGGGAATCGTTCCGCCGAGCCACGCCGCGCGCTGGGTCTCGCTGGATGGAGTCACCACGAACTTCGCCATGCAGAGCATTGTGCCCGAACCATGTTCTACTGAAGAGATGAAGCTGGCACGAGAAATCGCCGGTGACGGGCGTTTTGTCCGGCAGCCGAACCGTTTCACCGACCGCCTGGGCCCGCCGGAGCCGGGCCGCTACCGGCTCTACGCCTCCTACGCCTGCCCATGGGCGCAGCGGGTGCTGATCGTCCGCAAGCTCCTCGGTCTGGAGGACCTGCTGGACGTGACGATCGTGGACCCGATCCGTGACGAGAAGGGCTGGCGGGTGCCCGGCGGCGAGTACCTGTCGGAGCTTTACCTGGCCACCGACCCCGAATACGCGGGCCGCTACACCGTCCCCTGCGTCTGGGACACCGTGGACAAGCGCCTCGTCACCAACGACTTCCCGCAGATCACGCTAGATCTTGAAATGTCGTGGTCCACCTCCCCCGACCTCTACCCACGACACCTCAGAGCCGACATCGACGCGATGAACGACCGGCTCTACCACGGGCTCAACAACGCCGTCTACGAGGCGGGATTCGCCCGTGACCAGGGGGCGTACGAGGAGGCGGTGTCGCGGGTCTTCGCGACCCTCGACTTCCTGGAGGCCCGGCTGGCGGGGTCGGCGTACCTCTTCGACACGCTGACCGAGAGCGACGTCCGCCTGTACACCACCCTGGCCAGGTTCGACGCGGTGTACTACGGGCATTTCAAGTGCTCGATCAGGCGGCTGACCGACTATCCGGCGCTGTGGGCGTACGCGCGGAGGCTGTACGCGATCCCGGCCTTCGCCGAGACCACGAACTTCGACCACATCAAGCGCCATTACTACGTCACGCAGACGAACATCAACCCCAGCCAGATCGTCCCGGTGGGCCCGCTGCTCGACTGGAACGAGCCTGATCTCAGTCGGCCGTGAGCCCTGCGGCGATCTTCTTCAGCTCACTGGTCGTCTTGGCGGCCCCGAGCTTCTTGGCGTAGACCGGGCTGATCATCACCTCGGCCCGCCGCCCCTCGCCCATGTTGAGGAAGAGAGTCGGGGTTCCCTTCCCACCGTCCTCGCCGACCCATTGCACGATCAGGTAGCCGGTCCGGTCGCCGATGGCCACCTCTTGGCCCTTCTTCTCGTCGCGGTACTCCTGCGTGCGTTCATCGACCTCCTGGACGGCCTGGCCTTCGTACACGAAGATCTGGACGCAGTAGAAACCGTGCTTGTCACCGTCGTAGTTCCATGAAGTCGTGTAGCTGTCACCGTGATCCAGCGACCAGTGGCCCCACTGCAGCCCATCGGGCAGGTAACCCACTTTGACGCGCCCGAAGGCCCTTCCGTCGCCCAGGTCCCCGAGATCGCGAGTCGGGGTCGGGAGGGGTGGGGTGTCGTCGATGGCGGGGACGTCCGGCTGCGACGTCTCAGAGGCCACGGCCGGGTCGCCGGGGCCGGGTACCGGTCCCTGCACCGCTACGGAGCCCGGGCCGAGGACCAGGTAGGCGGGCACCACGGCAGCGGCGACCGCCGCCGACGTGACCAGGGCGGCGAGCCTGACCCGCTGCTTCTTCCTCCTCGTGGACCGGAGTACCCGGTCCACGAGGTCGGGCGCGGCCCGCAACCTCGCGGTCTCGTCCGCCATGATCTGGCGAAGGTGGTCCTCAAGCGTGGACATTCCTGATCACTCCTTCCACTGTTCCGTCGCCGAGCGCCGTACGGAGCTTGGCCATCGCCTTCGACGCCTGACTTTTCACCGTGCCCACCGAGCAGCCGAGGATCTCGGCCGTCTGTGTCTCGCCGAGGTCCTCCCAGTACCGCAGGACGATCACCGCGCGCTGCCGGGGAGGCAGGGCGCGCAGGGCGTCCATGAGCATGCGGCGCAGGTCGATGTCGGTCTCCGGCGCCGCCGACTCCGGCGGAGTGTGCACCGGGATGATGTGCAGGATCGCCCGGCGCCGGGCCCGGCTGATGGCGGTGTTGACGATCACGCGTCGGATGTAGGGCTCGGGGTTGGCGTACCGCACCCGGTCCCAGTTTCGGTATGTGCGCTCCAGCGCCGTCTGCAGCAGGTCTTCCGCCTCAGCCTCGTTGCCGCAGGTGAGGTAGGCGACCCGCAGCAGGCTCGTGCCGCGTGCGGCCACGAACGCGGCGAATTCCTGTTCCTCGGCGCCGCTCACGCCTGTCCGTCCGATTTCACGCCTTCTAATACGCCTGGGCCGCGCCAGGCGTTGCCTGGCGCCAAACGGCTGTCTCACAGGCAACCCCGCGGCTCGCCCAGGCGTATAGGGAGTCGTGATGAAACTCGTGACCACCCCGATCCGGGCGATGATCGCCGTCGGGACCGGACTGACCGCGGTGAGCGCCATCGCTCTGCTGGGCCCGCCGGCGGCGCCCGGCCTCCTGGACGCGCCGGACCTGCGGCTCACCGCCACTGTGACAACTCCAGCGGAAGGCACTTACTGGCATACGAAAACCCTGTGGAAGACCACCCATCCCCGGCAGCTCGGGAGCGGCTCGAACCGCTACTGGGTGGAGGAGCAGCGACTCCAGGAGTTGTGGACCTCGCGCGATGGAAAGGCCTGGTTCGGGTTCCGGACGCTGGGGACACGTCCGAAGAGCGCGGCCGACGAGAAGGCATGGCGCCGCGACAGCTCGCCGACCAAGTGGAGCCGCACGGCTGATGGCAGGACCGTGTCCCTGTCCACCAAGCCGGACAAGGGCCGCGTCGGCGCCGTGAAGGGGCCGGGCACGTTCTTCCTTGACGGGCAGCAGCTGACGTTCGAGGAGGTCCAGAGGCTGCCCGCAGACCCGAGCGGGCTGAAGACCTGGCTCGCGAAGGCCGCGCGAGTCTCAAGGGTTCCGGAAGATCGGGTCGAGGGCAATGTGAGAGAGGCGCTGCCCACTCTGCTGCGCGACCTTCCCGCGCCGAAGGAGGTTCGCACCGCTGCTTACCAGGCGTTGCTGACGATGCCCGGCGTCCGCTCCCTGGGGACGGCCAAGGACAGCCTGGGCAGGACCGGCGTGAAGGTCTCCATCGACCAGGAGCAGACCCGCGACGAGGACTCGGTCAGAACCGAGATGATCGTCGACACGGACGAGATGGTGCAGCTGGCCCAGAACCAGACGACCAAGCTCAACGGCAAGCTCTTCGTGAACAAGACCTACACCGAGACCCTGTTCCAGGTCGGCTGGACCGACGCCGCGCCGTCGGTGCCCGCTCTCCCCTAGAACCCATCTCCTTTTACGGCTGGCAGTGGCCGGCCCCACCCTCTGTGCGGGGCTGGTCTCCCTCCAGGGGCACGCTCCTCCGGTTCACCGGGCTGGGCGCCGCGACGTGCGCATCCTTGACCGGAGCGCCCCCCTTCGTGAGCCGGTGGGGTTCGGTCAACGGGGGCATGCGCACGAACAGCAGCGCCGAGGCCAGCACCACCGCGGCGGCGAGCGACCAGGTGGCCGAGAGACCGGCGTGGCCGGCCAGTGTGCCGAACATCACATTGGACAACCCCGCCCCCGCCTGCAGTGACAGGGAGCTCGTCGAGGTCACCGTCGTGCGCTGGGCGGCCGTGACGGCGTTGTGCGTCATCTCCAGGCACAGCAGCCCCGCCATCGCCAGCCCCGAGAACATGACGACATAGGCCAGCCCGGTGGCCGCGAAACCGAGCGGCCCGTCCAAACCGGCCGTGGCCGCCAGGGCGGCGATGGCCAGCGCGGTCAGGACGGCGCCCGCGACCGCTCCGCGTACCGAACCGCCGGCCAACCCGGCCACCCGGGGCGCGATCGCACTGCCCACCGCGCTGCCCGCGAACCCGAGCGCCGCCACGATGGCGTAACCGGTGCTGCCCAGCTCCGCCGTACCCGCCAGCGCCGCCAACCGGCCGGGGGTGAGCAGTTCGACGGCGGCCAGCGCGACGCCCGAAGCGGCGGCGGCCAGCATCAGGCGGCGCAGCACAGCGGCACCCGCCACCAGCCGCACTCCGCCCGCGACGGTCACGGGCACGTCCCGGAGAACCCGCCCCAATGACCACCGAGCGCTCGACGCCCCGGCCGGCTGCCGCGCGTGCGATGGCTCGGGGAGTGCGAAGAGCACCGTCATCAGGAGCACGAGCCCGGCCGTCGCGCCCAGGAGCGGCGGCACCGCAAGAGGCGTCATCACCCCCGGCGGCACCGCGAGCGGCACGAACCCTCCCACCAGGGCGCCCAGGCACAGCGCCAACGACTCCATCGCGCCGCCGCGCGCCAACCCCGGCTTGAGGTCGGCGCCCGGGCCTTCGAGGTCGTGCAGCGTGTCGACGTACCAGGCGGTGGCGGGGCCGCTGGACAGGGCGCGGCCGATGCCCTTGAGCACCCAGGTGGCCAGGAACATCCAGAACGTGGTCGACACCGCCATCAACGCGAGCGAGACGACGGTGAACGCGGCCGAGATCGCCAGGACCGTCCGGCGGCCGATCACGTCGGCCAGGCCGCCGGTGGGCAGTTCGAGGCCGAGGGTGACCATCGAGAACACGGTGGTGGCGAGCCCGACTTCGGCCAGGCTGAGACCTCTTTCGGTCATCAGCAGCACCGTGACGGCCATCGTCAGGCCAATGGGCAGCCAGGTCAGGAAACTGACCAGTAAGTAGCGGCGCAGCGCGGACCTGGGCGTCATCAGTTCTCCCGCTCTTCCTGTGGCGTGCGCGGGAAGACCGCCGACCAGACGCTCATCGGCACGGCGCCGGGGTCGTCCGCGTAACGGTCGCCGAGCTCCCGCACCAGCTCGTCGACGCGCTCACTGAACTCACGGACGGCCGTCGCGGGCAGCCGCACCAGATGGTCGCTCATCCCGGAGACCTCGACCAGCTCAGCGGGCCACTCCCCCGCCTCGAACGCCTCGAACGCCCGCCCCAACGCCTCCAGCTGGCGCAGGTGCATGATCCGGACGGCCTCCTGCCCCTCGGGCGTGGCCGCCATCTCCAGGTTGTCCCAGGAGGTGTAGCGGTGGCGGGCCCGCCAGCGGCGTTCCCGGCCGTCGCGGCGCTCCGGGTCCTCCTCGATGAAGCCGTACTTGGCCAGCTCGCGCAGGTGATAGCTGGTCGAGCCGGAGCTCTCTCCCACCTCGCGGCCCAGCTCGCTGGCCGTCGCGGGCCCCTCGGCGCGCAGCAGGCCGAGCAGCCGCACCCGCAGGGGGTGCGCCACCACCTTGAGCACCCGAGGATCGCTGATCTTGAACTTCTCTTCCATTCTTGAAGGCTAAACCGCAAAGGCAATTTTGCAAAGGGAATTTTGCGATCTCCTGGAGCGAATAAGCTGGGACGCATGCTTGACGACATCTGGGTGGACGAGGCGGTCTTCGCCCTGCGTCCCGACTTCGCGGTGCTGGTCATGACGGCGTACGACCTGCGCAACGGGCCGACCGACGACCGTTCCCGCGCCTGGCTCGCGGCGGCCGCGGAGCAGCCCGTACAGGCCGAGAAGATCGACGCGTGGAAGGACGCCTACCGCGCGTTCGGCGCCAAGCCGCAGAAGACCAGGCCCTCCGTCGACGCCCTGACCCGCAGGCTTCCACTGCCGGAGATCAACCAGGCCGTGGACGCGTACAACTCGATCAGCGTGAAGCACGCGCTGCCGATCGGCGGCGAGGACCTCGACCGCTACGTGGGCCCGGCGCGGCTGGTCAGGGCCGGCGGCGGCGAGGAGTCGGAAGAGGCGCTCGGGCAGCCGGAGCCCGGCGAGGTGATCTGGCGCGACGACCTCGGCGTCACCTGCCGCAGGTGGAACTGGCGCCAGGTCGCGCGCACCCGGCTCACCGAGGAGACCACCAACGCGATCTTCCTCCTGGAGCGGCTGGAGCCCATGTCCCTGGAGGAGCTCAAGGAGGCGGGCGAGGAGCTGGCGGACCTGCTGACCGAGCTGTCCCCTGAGGTGCGGATCGCCAGCAGAATGGTGTCTGGGGGGAAATAAACCTGCTGCCCCACTGTTGATACCAAACGGTGATAATTGCGAGACCACCTGGATTGACTAGGGGGTCGTGACCTCTTCGGACTCTCCTGAGAGGATCAGACGAGGCAGCATGGCCTCTCCTGCGCGCGCCACCGAGCAAGACGAGTAACCTTGGACAGGTTCTCTAACATCAACGCCGATCTGCGGAAGAGGGCGATTTCCGCCGTGTCGTCTGAGTCGTCGCGGACAAACCCGCTGGCAAGCTTTGGACAGAACGAGTGGCTTGTCGACGAGCTGTACCAGAAGTATCTCCAAGATCCAGAGTCTGTTGACAAGGCTTGGTGGAACTTCTTCGCTGACTACAACCCTGACTACGGACCGGGCAGAATGCCCGCCAAGGAGGCGGGGAACGGCACTGTGACCGCCCCTGCTCCGACGGCGGCTCCTGCGAAGGCTGCGCCGACAGCTCCGGTCCCCGTTGCCAAGCCGAAGCAGCCCGCGGCCCCGGTGCCCGCGGGTGCCGAGGAGGTCAAACTGCGCGGTGCCGCCGCACGCACCGCCGCCAACATGGACGCCTCGCTCGTCATCCCGAGCGCGACCAGCGTCCGGGCCATCCCGGCCAAGCTGCTCATCGACAACCGCATCGTGATCAACAATCACCTCAAGCGGGGTCGCGGCGGCAAGGTCTCCTTCACGCATCTGATCGGCTATGCCGTCGTCAAGGCGCTGCGGGCCATGCCGGAGATGAACTACTCCTACACCGAGGTCGACGGCAAGCCGACCCTGGTCAAGCCGGAGCACGTGGCTCTCGGCCTGGCCATCGACGTCCAGAAGAGCAACGGCGAGCGACAGCTCCTGGTGCCTTCCATCAAGGGCGCCGAGGACATGGACTTCCGGCAGTTCTGGATGGCCTATGAGGAGATCGTCCGCAAGGCTCGCTCGGGCAAGCTCGGGGTCGACGACTTCACGGGCACCACGATCTCGCTGACCAACCCCGGCACCATCGGCACCGTCCACTCGGTGCCGCGACTGATGCCCGGCCAGGGCACGATCATCGGCGTCGGCGCGATGGAATACCCGGCCGAATACCAGGGCGCCGCACCCGACACGCTCTCGCGCCTGGCCGTCTCCAAGGTCATGACGCTGACCAGCACCTATGACCACCGGATCATCCAGGGCGCCCAGTCGGGCGACTTCCTGCGCACGATCCACCGGCAGCTGCTCGGCGAGGACGGCTTCTACGACGAGATCTTCGAGGCGCTGCGGATCCCCTACGAGCCGGTCCGCTGGGTCCAGGACATCTCGACCTCGCACGACGACGACGTGGCCAAGTCCGCTCGGGTGATCGAGCTGATCCACGCCTACCGCGTACGCGGCCACCTCATGGCCGAGACCGACCCGCTGGAGTACAAGCAGCGTAAGCACCCCGACCTCGACATCCAGTCACACGGTTTGACGCTGTGGGACCTGGAGCGCGAGTTCGCCACCGGCGGCTTCGGCGGCCGGCCGCTGATGAAGCTCCGCGAGATCCTGGGCGTGCTACGCGACTCTTACTGCCGCACGGTCGGCATCGAGTACATGCACATCCAGAACCCCGAGGAGCGGTCCTGGATCCAGGCGCGGGTCGAGAAGCCGCACGCCTCCCCGGCTCGTGACGAGCAGCTCAACATCCTGAGCAGGCTCAACACGGCCGAGGCCTTCGAGACGTTCCTGCAGACGAAGTTCGTCGGGCAGAAGCGCTTCTCGCTGGAGGGCGGCGAGTCCCTGATCCCGCTGCTCGACTCGGTGATCAGCGACGCGGCCGACGAGGACCTCGACGAGGTCGTCATCGGCATGGCCCACCGCGGCCGGCTCAACGTGCTCGCCAACATCGTCGGCAAGTCCTACGGGCAGATCTTCGGCGAGTTCGAGGGCAACATCGACCCGCGCACCGCGCACGGCTCGGGTGACGTGAAGTACCACCTGGGCGCGTCGGGCACGTTCACCGCTCCCAGCGGCAAGACGATCGCCGCCTCCGTGGTGGCCAACCCGTCCCACCTGGAAGCGGTCGACCCGGTGCTCGAAGGCGTCGTCCGTGCCAAGCAGGACCTGCTGGAGCGCGGCGAGGAGGGCTTCACGGTCCTGCCGGTGCTCATCCACGGCGACGCGGCCTTCGCCGGCCAGGGCGTCGTGGCCGAGACGCTCAACCTGTCGCAGCTGCGCGGCTACCGCACCGGCGGCACCGTGCACGTGGTGGTCAACAACCAGGTCGGCTTCACGACATCTCCGGCTTCGTCAAGGTCGAGCGTCTACGCGACCGACGTGGCCCGGATGATCCAGGCGCCGATCTTCCACGTCAACGGCGACGACCCCGAGGCCGTGGTCCGTGTGGGCGAGCTGGCGTACGAATACCGCCAGACGTTCCGCAAGGACGTCGTGATCGACCTCATCTGCTACCGCCGCCGCGGCCACAACGAGACCGACAACCCGGCCTTCACCCAGCCGCTGATGTACGACCTGATCGACGCCAAGCGCTCCACTCGTAAGCTCTACACCGAGGCGCTGATCGGCCGGGGCGACATCACGGTGGAGGAGGCCGAGCAGGCGCTCCGCGACTACCAGGCCAAGCTGGAGCAGGCGTTCACCGAGACCCGTGAAGCGGTGAAGAAGCCGCTGGAGGCGGGCGCGATGCGGGTGCCGCCCGCCGAGGTGATCAAGTGGTCGCACGACGAGACGCCGACCGCGATCACCGACGAGACGCTCAAGCGGATCGTCGACACCCAGCTCAACCTGCCTGAGGGCTTCACGCCGCACCCGCGCCTGGCGCCGGTGCTGCAGCGTCGCGGTCAGGCGGTCGAGCAGGACGCGATCGACTGGAGCATGGGTGAGACGCTGGCCTTCGGCTCGCTGCTCATCGACGGCCATCCGGTCCGCGTGGTCGGCCAGGACACCCGTCGGGGCACGTTCACCCAGCGCCACGCCGTGCTGGTCGACCGGGTGACCGGCGAGGACCACACCCCGCTCAAGGTCTTCAACCAGGGCACCACGAAGTTCTACATCTACGACTCGCTGCTCAGCGAGTTCGCGGCGTTGGGCTTCGAGTACGGCTACAGCGTCGTGCGCCCCGATGCCCTGGTGGCTTGGGAGGCTCAGTTCGGCGACTTCGTCAACGGCGCCCAGACGATCATCGACGAGTTCATCTCGTCCGGTGAGCAGAAGTGGGGCCAGAAGTCGGGTGTCGTGCTGCTGCTGCCGCACGGCATGGAGGGCCAGGGTCCTGACCACTCCTCTGGCCGCATCGAACGGTTCCTGCAGGTCTGCGCGCTCGACAACATGACGGTCGCGCAGCCCTCCACCCCGGCCAACTACTTCCACCTTCTGAGGTGGCAGGTCGAGTCGGGCAGGTGCAAGCCGATGGTCGTCTTCACCCCCAAGTCGCTGCTGCGGCACAAGCGGGCCACCTCGAAGGCGTCCGACTTCACCACGGGCACCTTCCAGCCGGTCATCGGCGACACCACGGTGGACCCGGGCAAGGTCACCAAGGTCGTGCTCTCCTCGGGCAAGATCTACTACGACCTGCTCGACCGGCGCGAGAAGTCGGGCCGCGACGACGTCGCCCTGGTCCGCCTGGAGCGGCTCTACCCGTTCCCGGCGGAGGAGCTCGCCGCCGAGCTCTCCCGCTACGGCTCGCAGGTCGAGCTGGTGTGGGCACAGGACGAGCCGGTCAACATGGGGCCGTGGCCCTACCTCACGCTCAAGCTGGCCGAGGACCCCGGCCTGCTGAGCGGCCGCTCGCTGCGCCGCGTCTCGCGGACGCCCAACAGCTCACCCGCGACCGGCTCGCACGCCAGTCACGACAATGAGCTTGAGGACATCCTGAGCGAGCTGTTCGGCTAGATCAGGCATCCCCCAGTGAGCCCCCGCCGTTGGTGGGGGCTCACTGCTAAAATTGGCAGTTACTAGCAGCTAATTAGCTGCTAGTAACTACTAAATTTGGCAGGAACGATGCGGCGGCCACAGGATCCGCCTCCCTGGCGAAAACTCTGGCTCGAAGCCGACAGTCTCTGGCTGCTCTCGGCGGTCGACTCGGCGGAGCGCTACCTCCCCTGGGACGAGGTCCGGCGGCGCACTCCGCCAGCGGGACTCACGCACGAGCAGTGGTGGCTCGGCCTCAAGATGGCCCGGCTGGGCATGCGCCGCGGCCTGCCGCTGGTCGACTCGGGCGGCCTGTCGTTCACGTACGCGCTGCCCGATGAGGTCCTTCGCGGAGTCGAAGCGCTCAACCGGGACCTGAGCGGCCGCATCGGCATCCCCGAACCGGTCACCGACCCGCTGACGCGCGACCGCTACCTGGTCAGCTCGCTGATCGAGGAGGCCATCACCTCCAGTCAGCTGGAAGGCGCGGCGACCACCTACCTGGTGGCCAAGGACATGCTCCGCAGCGGCCGGAAGCCCCAGACCGTCGACGAGACCATGATCCGCAACAACTACGTCGCCATGCGCCGGATCGGCGAGCTGCGCGACGAACCGCTCACCCCCGCCCTGATCTGCGAGATCCAGCGGATTGTCACCGAAGGCACCCTGCGCAACCCGGCGGCGGCCGGGCGCTTCCAGCTCCCGGGCGAGGAGCGCGTGGTCGTCGCCGACACCTACGGCGAGGTCCTCCACACGCCTCCGCCGGCCGAGCAACTGCCCGAGCGGGTGGGCCGGCTCTGCGACTTCGCCAACGGCGTGTCGCAGGCGGCTTACATCCCGCCGGTGATCAGGGCGATCGCCGTGCACTTCATGCTTGCCTACGACCACCCGTTCGAGGACGGGAACGGCAGGACCGCGAGGGCCCTGTTCTACTGGTCGATGCTCAATCAGGACTACTGGCTGACCGAGTTCATCTCCATCTCGCGCATCCTGAAGAACGCCCCCGCCCGCTACGGGCGCAGCTTCCTCCACGTCGAGCAGGACGAGAACGACCTCACCTACTTCGTCCTGGGCCAGCTCGGCGTGCTGAGACGGGCCGTCGACGATCTTCACGCTTACCTCGGCAGGAAGGCCGAGCAGGCCCGTGAGGTGCGGGCGAGTCTGGCCAGAGGGCGGACCGGGGCCTTCAACGGCCGCCAGATCGCCCTGCTGACTCATGCCAGCAGCCACCCCGTGGCCGAGTACACCGTCGCCGGCCACGCGGCCAGCCACCAGGTCGTCCTGCAGACCGCCCGGACCGACCTACGAGATCTCGAGCAGCGCGGACTCCTGACTAAAGTCAGACGTGGGCGTGCCGACGCCTGGATCCCAGCCGACGACCTGACGTCGCGGCTGCGTCATCAATGAATGGGAGCACGATGTACTTCACCGACCGGGGGATCGAGGAGCTGGTCGAGCGGCGTGGCGAGGAAGAGGTCAGCCTGCTGTGGCTGGGTGAGCGGCTGCGTGAGTTCGTCGATCTGAACCCCGAGTTCGAGACCCCGATCGAGCGCCTGGCCACCTGGCTGGCCCGGCTCGACGACGAGGACGACTGACGCGACATACTCATCGCCCGACAGACGCGATACATCTTGAGTTTTCGACAGACGCGACATATCGTGTCTCATGTGCAGATGTGTCGGCAGAAGGGGTGGGGATCATGCGGCAGTGGACGATCGAGGGGCCGGAGCAGCTGACGTTCGGTTCGGTGACCGCGCTCGACGTGCGGATCGTCGCGGGACGGGTGGACGTGCTGGCCAGCGACGGGCCCCCGACGCTGGAGGTGGCCGAGATCGACTCCGCGCCGCTGATCGTGACCTACGACGAGGAGAGCGGGGAGTTGAGCGTCGCCTACAAGGACCTCACCTGGGACGGGTTACTCGGCTGGCTGCGGCGTGACCGGCGCAAGAGCGTCCTGACGCTCACCGTGCCCAAGAGGTGCACGATCAACGCGGGGGTCGTCTCCGCCTCGGCGGTCGTGGCCGGGTTCGAGAAGACGACCCAGGTCAGGGGCGTCTCCGGGGACATCGTGCTCGACGGTGTGAGCGGTGAGGTGAGCGCCACCACCGTCTCCGGCGATGTCGAGTGCCGGGCGATGGACGGCGACCTGACGTTCACCAGCGTCTCGGGCGAGCTCACCGTCGCCGACGGTACGCCGCGCCGGCTCAGGGCCAACACCGTGTCCGGGCGGATCACCGCCGACTTGGAGCTGCGCCCGACCGGATATGTGACCTTCCACAGCGTGTCCGGTGACATCCTGGTCAGGCTGCCCGAGAACGTGGAGGCGGACGTCAGCATGAGGTCCACCTCCGGCAGGCTGGTCAGCACATTCGAAAACCTGTCAGACGCGAGCGGTCCGGGCGCCAAGTCGATGTCCGGGCGGCTGGGTGGCGGCATGGCCTCGGTGTCGGCGACTACGGTCTCCGGCGAGGTCACGCTGCTCAAGGGAGAGAAGCGATGAGCCCTGTCTTCGGTCACGGCCGGCTCCGGCTGTATCTGCTGAAGCTGCTGGAGGAGAGCCCTCGGCACGGGTACGAGGTCATCCGCCTGCTGCAGGACCGCTTCCTCGGCGTCTATTCGCCCTCCCCCGGCACGATCTACCCGCGGCTGGCCCGCCTGGAGGAGGAGGGGCTGGTGACGCACGAGGTGGTCGAGGGAAAGAAGGTGTTCTCGATCACCGACAGGGGCCGCGACGAGCTCAACGCCCGCCTCGACGAGCTCGACGACCTGGAGCAGGAGATCTCCGCCTCGGTGCGCGACATCGCCCGCGAGGTGAAGGAGGACGTCCGCGACACGGTCAAGTCGCTGCGCGACGAGCTCACCAGGATGGCCAAGGACGTCCGCACCGGCGCCGTCGACGACCCCAGGGGCCTCAAGGACCAGCAGAAGGCCAACCTCAAGCGGCTCAAGGAGCAGCAGAAGCGCCAGTGGATGGAGCACGCCACACACTGGCAGGACCACGGCGAGCGGCTCGGCGGCGAGTGGCGCCGGATCTGGTCCGAGGTCTGGAGCACGCTGGGCGGTGCCTCGCCCAGCCGCGCCGAGCTGGACGCCGAGCTGGGCGAACGCCTGGCCGACTTCGTCGCCCAGGTCCGCCGCGAGGCGTCGGCCGCCCCGCTCACCCGCAAGGCCATCGACGAGGTACGCGCCACGCTCGACGAGGCCGCCCGGCAGATCCGCGACTCCCTGAAGCCATGATCAGGCGGGGCCGACAGATCCGCGACTCTCTGAAGCCATGACCAGGTGGGGCCGGCCGCTACGCCGGGCGAAGAGCCCGCTCCAGGCCCCGCACGCTCCGGGCGGCCTTGCGTGCGTGATAGGGCATCGGCATATACCTCAACCGCTCCGGCAGGCGTGGGACGAGCATCGCCACCGCCCGCCCGAGGTGCCGCAGCCGCCGCTCGTCCCGCGCCGACCAGGGTAGATCCAGCTTCTCCCGTACGGCGGGCGGCAGCGTCCCCACGGTCACGAAGTAGTTGACCTCTCCCGACCCGGCACCCACCGGCGCCCAGAGCCGCCGCAGCGGCCGGGGCAGCCCGGGCGGCATCGGGGTCCCCCGCATGACGGCGAGCACGTCGAGCGCTGTCGGATGCGGTTCCAGCCGCTCGGCCACCATCTCGTCGAAGTAGGACCAGAACTCCTCGACGGTCGGCGGCATCTCCCGCTCCGGCACCCGCAGGATCGCGCCGAGCTGCCGCGTCTCCGCGTAGAGCCGGCGTTCACCGTCTTCGGTGTAGGGGGTGCCGAAGTAGCGGTTGAGGGTGACGAAGCGCTCGAACAGCGACAGGTGCACCCAGGCCCAGGCCGCACCGTTCAGCGCGTGGTAGCACCGGCCCTGTTCGTCCACCCCGCTGATCGGCTTGTGCAGCTCACGCAGCCGCTCGCCCTCGGCAGGGCCGTCCGCTCCGCCGTACACCCAGGTGTGGATCGAGGCGAGCGTGCGGTTGAGCCGGCCCCACGGGTCCTGCCTGTAGACGGAGTGCTGGGCGACGGCCGCGCCCACCGCCGGATGCATGGTCTGGAGGACCAGCGCGCTGCCCGCCACGAGCAGGTTGCGGTATTCACCGGCGGTCTCCCAGTGCAACGAGCCTGGGCCGAACGGCTCGACGTCCATGACGGCGCCTCCCGGGGTGATACAACCTCACCTTCTTTGTATCATCCCGGGTGCACATAAGTAACCCTTCACTTATTCATCTGGTAAAGACGATTTTTCCGAAAATGTCACCCTCGGCCAGGGCGGCGAAGCCGTCACGGGCGTCCGACAGCGGCATCGTCCTGTCGATGACCGGGCGCAGCCCGGTCTGCTCCAGGAACACGGCCAGCCGCTGGAGCTGGTCGCGCGTGCCCATCGTGGAGCCGATCACCGAGAGCTGCAGGAAGAACACCCGGTTCAGGTCGGCGGGCGGGACCGCGCCACTGGTGGCGCCGCAGACCACGATGCGCCCGCCGGGCTTGAGCGACTTGAGCGAATGGTCCCAGGTGGCCTGGCCGACGGTCTCCATGACGGCGTCGACCCGCTCGGGCAACCGCGCGCCGGGCTCGAAGACCTGGTCGGCGCCGAGCTTCACGGCCTGCTCCCGCTTGGCGGCCGAGCGGCTGGTCGCCCAGACCCGGTAGCCGCCCGCGCGGCCGAGCGCGATCAGCGCGGTGGCCACCCCGCCGCCCGCCCCCTGCACGAGCACGGTGGAACCAGGCTCGAGACCCGCCTTGTCGAACAGCATGCGGTAAGCGGTCAGCCAGGCCGTGGGCAGGCAGGCGGCCTCCTCGAAGGTGAGCGCGGCCGGCTTGGGCACCAGGTTGCGGCGCGGCACGGCCACCCGCTCGGCGAACGTGCCGTCGTGAACCTCCGACAGCAGCGAACGCTTCGGGTCGAGCGTCTCGTCGGCCCCGGAGCCGATCACCGCGTGCACGATGACCTCGTTGCCGTCGGCGTCCACCCCGGCCGCGTCGCAGCCGAGCACGATCGGCAGCCGGTCCTGCCTGATGCCCACGCCTTTGAGCGTCCACAGGTCATGGTGGTTGAGTGCGGTCGCACGTACCGTGACGGTCGTCCAGCCGTCCGGGACCTGCGGCTCCGGATGCTCGCCGAGCGTCAGCCCGGCGAGAGGGTTGTCGGGATCGGTCTGTGTGGCGGTTACGGCGAACATGGCCGCACCTTACCGAAGGTCCGCAGAAAGACTCGGCCTTCTAATGACCAGGGATGAATGTGATCCCCGTTAGGGGATGGCCCGCCGGTAAGTGAGGCAGTCCAGAGCGCGTGGTGCGGAGTTGGATCGGTCATGTTGGTCGGCGCTGTTGTTCGATGCAGGCGTTACGTGGTCATCCTCGCCGTTGAACTCGACCAGTTCGGCCTCGAAGCTGTCACAGACCTCGACCATGATCTCTTCACAGCGGCGCAGCATCTTGTCGTGGAACACATTTCGCCAGTGCTTGGTCACGAAGACCAGATGGGCGTGCATCCCAGAAACCTTGTGTCTCCCGCGTCGGTATTCGTCTGACGCAGGCGTAGGTCAGGCGATAATGTGTTCGAGTCAGTGGGACGCGTGTGCTGTCAGGGGGTGGTGTTCGGTGAAGCTGCGCTACAACTACCGGCTGTATCCGGACGCGCCCCAACGGGAGATGCTGGCCCGGACGTTCGGGTGTGTCCGGGCGGTGTGGAACGACGCGCTGGCTCGGCGCAAAGCCGCGTGGAAGGCCGACCGGACGCGGATCAGCGGCCCGCAGTTGCAGAAGATCTGCATCACCGCCGCGAAGCGGACCCCTGAGCGGGAATGGCTCGGGCAGGTGTCCCCGGTGCCGTTGCAGCAGTCACTGCGAGACCTGGATGTGGCGTACAAGAGCTTCTTCGACTCGGTGTCGGGCAAGCGCAAAGGCCCGAAGATGGGTCTGCCCGCGTTCAAATCCCGCCATGATCACCGCCAGTCGGCCCGGTTCACCACCAATGGCTTCACGCTCCGCGCCGGCGGCATTCTCTATCTTGCGAAGATCGGCGAGATCGAGGTGCGGTGGTCGCGCGAGCTACCCGCTCCACCTTCTAGCGTGACGGTCATCAAGGACGCCGCAGGCAGATACTTCGCCTCGTTCGTCATTGACATGCCGGACGACAGCCAGACCTTGCCCGAGAGCGATGCGCAGACGGCGATCGATTTGGGGCTGACTCACTACGCGGTCACCTCGGACGGAGAGAAGATCGCCAACCCGAAGTGGCTGCGCCGCCGGGAGCGAAAACTTGCGAAACTCCAGCGTGCCCTGTCGCGCAAGCAGAAAGGGAGCGCCAGTCGCACCAAGGTCCGCATCAAAGTCGCCCGCCAGCACGCCAAAGTCGCCGACGCCCGCCGGGACTTCCTCCACAAGGCCAGTACCTCGATCCTGCGCGAGAACCAAGCGGTAGCGGTCGAAGGTCTGGCCGTGCGGGGCCTCGCGCGAGGCATGCTCGCCAAGTCCGTCAACGACGCCTCCTGGGGGTCGTTCCTGCGACTGCTGGAAGGCAAAGCGACCCGCTACGGCCGTGAGTTCATCACTATCGACCACTGGTATCCCTCCTCCCAGTTGTGCCCCTGCTGCGGCTGGAAGATCGGGAAACTCGCCCTGGACGTCCGTGAATGGGACTGCCAGCAATGCGGCGAACACCACGACCGCGACATCGCCGCCGCGCTCAACATCCTCGCCGAAGGCATCCGCCTGAGGTCTGCGAACGACGTGGCCGCCGGGCTGGCGGACACCCAAAACGACTGTGAAGGACAGGTAAGACCAGGCGAGGCAATCCCGACCCTGGCACCGCCCGAAACCTACACCACGCAAGCGGCGTAGAAGCAGCAGTAAATACCCCGCCGCGAGGCGGGACAATCCCCGTCATTTATTTATGGCGGGGAGAAGTCAATTCAGCGTGATCCGGATCCCGTCAATGGCATGCTCGACGAACGAGCGCGAGCCCGAGGCGGCGATCTGCACGTCGCCCCGGCACACGACCCGGACGGGCCGGCCGCGGCCGTTGACCGCCGACGGCGTCCTGGCGTTCTTCTGGCAGTCGGGGGTGGGAATGAGCGCGAGCATGTCGCCGACGCCACCACCGAACCAGAGCTGCGGCCCGACCGGGTCGCCCCGGGCCGTCTCGCCGGGCTCCGCCAGGCGGATCGCCTCGCCGCTGCCGCTCAGGACGAGGTAGCCGTCCTTGCCGACCTTCCCGCGCAGGCTCTTGGCCGCCGCCAGCCGCTCCTCGAAGGCCAGCCCCTCGGGCGTGTCATTCATCGCCAGCCGCCACTTGCCGAACGCGAACATCAGCACCTGCCCGTTCGGGCCACCCCCGGGCTGGCGCGGCCAGAGGGTGACGTTCGGGGTGAAGTTCCTGATCGGCTGTGCACCCCTGGAGATCTCCATCTCGCCGCCGTAGGGGGCGTAGAGCCCGCGATAGTGGCCCGCCACCCAGGCGCCCATGAACGGGCGCGCGCCCAGCTCGTTGAGCCGTAGTGCGGCGGGGTAGCGGACGTCCGCGTGCCGCCCGTCGGGGAAGACCACCGGGATGACCTCGTCGCCGCCCTTGACCTTGGCCGGCGCGCGTACGACGTTGGGCGCGCCCTCGATCCTGGTCAACGACCGGATGGGCACGGGCACCGGCGCGGCGCTCGGCGGCGGCACCTGCCCCGGCTCGGGGTCGCGGCTCGCGAGCAGGCTGACGATGCAGATCGCCGGCAACGCCAGCACCACCCCGATCGCGATCCACCGACGCCGGCCACGCTCGCCTGCCTCGATGACGTCGAACTGATCGGCCACGGTGATCCCCTGCCGAGTAGTGCGGCTGGCGTATCCGTCCTCAGTTCAGTTGAGCGGGTGCCGCCAGCGCAAGCCCTGGAACTTGGCGAAATCGGTGTCGCAGGTTACGAATTCACAACCGTGCTCGATGGCCAGTGCGGCCAGGTACGTGTCAGGCACCAGGTTTCCCTTCGCCCCCCTTTGGCGGCCCAGCCGGGTGAAGATCTCCCAGTGCCTGTCCTTGCCGTCGACTGGGACGGCATGTGGCTGGTTGCGGTAGGCCTCCGCGAACTCCACCGCCCGGTCGAGCGGGTCAGGGTTGAGGTAGATCCTGCGGTTGGTCACTATCCGGATGAAGCCGTTGACGACAAAGTCGCTGACGGCGTAGCTCGACTCGCCGTTGATCATCTCCTTGACGAAAGCCAGGTAGCGCTTCTGGTCGGGGACCTCGAGCCGGAACGCGTTGACGAGGACGTTGGTGTCAGCGAGGAACATCGTGCGTCCTCAATTCGAAGTCGAGGTCGTACATGATGTGCTCGAGCTTCTCGCCCGCATCGAGCCGCCGCTGGACATCCGGCTGGTAACCCGGCTGCTCGCGAGAGGTGATCAGCTCCACGCGGGGCCGCTCGGCCGCCTCCGTGGAGCGGTTGAGTAGTTGTCGCAAGGCATCCTCCATCACCGAGGTGAGACTGCGTCCGTTTCGTGCCGCGTACGCCTTGGCCTCGTTGAGGAGTGCGTCGTCGATCCGCACCGTGGTCCTCCGCATGACACCAGCGTCCGCCGCTGACATAAAAATGTCAACAGCAGATAGTAATCATGCGCTCACAATTCTTGCACAGTTTTTAATCTCACCACCGCGCCACATTGACCTTTCCGTCGGACACCAGCCGCACCCGCCGGCCGACCAGTTCCCTGGACATCGCGTCCGCCAGGAGTTTCTCCTCCAGCACGTGAGCATGGGCCCGGCCCCCACCGGGCAGGTCGACCACGAGGATGCCCTTCTCCGCGACACCGTCGCGCCCATGCGCCACCGTGTAGCCGGCCACCGTGGCGGGGCCGTCGTACAGGGCGACGATCTCCACCGGGTCGGCGGTGAAGACCGGCGTGGCATCGCCCAGCGCGCCGCCCGGGTCCGTGGACCAGATCGCGTACGTGTGCTTGGTCAGGTGCATGCCGACGCCCGTCACCAGCCCGTGGCCCTGCTGGGCGCGCAGCAGCCCCGCCATCGTGGCCGTCGAGTGCAGGACGTAGTCGCTGGAGGGACCGCCGGCGTACGGCAGGCCGCCGGTGACCGTCAGGCCGCGCCGGTCGAGCGGGTCCAGCTTGATCGCGTCGCACGCCTGCCGCAGCGCGATCGCGAAGCAGCTGTAGAGGTCGAGCGCGTGGATGTCCTCCAAGCCCAGCCCGGCGCGCGCGAACGCGGCCTCGGCGGTGCGCGCGATGGCCCGCGAGGCGCCGAGCGCGGGCCGGGCCGCCACCTCCCACGTGTCCTCGCCGTATGCCCAGCCGCGCAGGTAGACCCGCTGGTCGTCCGGTACGCCGAGCCGGTCGGCGAGTCCGGTGGACACCAGGATGACGGCCGCGGCCTGGTCGACCTCCCCCACGGCCACGGTGTCGCGGGTGTACGGCCAGCCGATGAAGCGGTGGCCGGTGACCAGTTCCTCCGGGGTTCGGGCGGTACGCCGCCAGGCGTGTGGGTTCGCGGCGGCGACCTCGGTCATCGGCGCCATCATCCGCGCCCGGTCCACCATTTCCTCATTTATCGACATACCGAGGGACGCGCGGCGGGCGGTCTCCATGATCGCGTAGGTGTGGACCGGCAGGAACAGCTCGTGGGCCAGCTCCGCCGGGTGCGGCGGGCGGTCCCAGCCGTAGGGCGGCTTGGGATCGGCCGGATGGCTCCATGGCACATGCTCGCCCGCCTGCCGGTAGGCCCGGCGCGTGGCCAGCGCCTCGGCGCCGGCGACCAGGGCCGAGTCGAGCTCCCCCGCCGCGATCCTGCCCGCGGCCTCGCCGATGAGCAGCTGTGGCGCCGTGCCGCTGACCCTGGAGTACGCCCGGTGCCGGGGCGCGGCGCCCAAGCGGTCGGCGAGCCGGCCGACCGGGGAGTCGTACTGCCAGGAGTCGGTGTAGACGAGCTGGATCGAGTCGATCCGCCCAACCGGCAGCCGCGCCTCGCGAGCCGCCTCGCGCGCGACGTGCTCCCACAGGTCGAGTGGTTCCGGGCCCGGCTGCTCGCGAACGGTGCGCTGGGCCGTACCTATGAGACAGGGGGTGCGTGGATCCATGTCTCTCATCTAACCAGAATAACATTCGGTTGATAAGTAGTGGCGTTTATAATAACCGTTACCGGCGATGCTAGAGGAGATCAACATGCCTATCCACCTGCGGAAATGCTTTCCTGTAATACGTGCGATCTGGTTATTTCCATGACGGAACGGAACCGGTCCAGACTTTTTCGCGCCCTTTTCTGGCCGCGGGATTGCGCCATTCATTAACGCGCCGAGCGTTTTCCTGGCCCACCGGGGTGCTGTCCCCCGAACGCGGCCGCTCCCGCGGAGCAGGCGGTCCAGTCCTGGACGCCCGACCGCATCAAGCTGGCGGCCGACCACGACACCCGTTCCAGCGGCGTCAAGGGCAACAACTCCACCCCCGACGGCCCGCCCCGCAGCCCGAAAGCGCACGCGTTCTCCTTCGCGGCTACTCCGCCGGCGAGCACCCCGACGGCGACAAGCCGTTCACCGGCCGGCGCTACGGCAGGACGGCTCCGATGCCCGCCGCGCCGAAGTACAACCTGCAGGAGCACATCGGCCTCAAGTGCGCCTTCACCGCCGGCGCCAACGGCGGACCGCTCCTGTACAGCTACATGCCGCCGCGAACTGATCGACCGGCGACATGCCGTAAGCACCCGCCCCGGCCGTTCCCCCGGCCGGGGCCTTCTCGCACTCCTACAGCGATCAAGAAAGGCACCCGGGAAAAGCCTGGTAGACATCGAAGTCGCATCATGTACTATGCCTGTGACGTGCGGAAACGACCTTCACATGAGATCGGGTCCGCTATCCGGATGGCGCCCTTGACGCACTCCTTATGAGGTACAAGTCACGCTTGATCTGATAACGAATCGCCATCCGAGCTGCAATACAGTGAGTGATCTGGAAAAATCCATCGTTACACCCCCAGAACTACTAACCCCCAAAGGCAAGGCATTTCCATGATCCCCCGGGTCCGGCACCTGGTAGCGGCTGCCCTCAGCGCGCTGCTGCTGTTGCCTGCCCTCGTGGGGACCGCCTCCGCCGCGACCGGCAGCCGCGTCTACTCGGTCACGCTGGCCAAGACGGTGGCGGACATGAAGAAGGTCGCCGCGTACTGGCAGCCCGACCGGCTCAAGAAGGCTGACAACTACAGCCCCGCCACGCCGGCCTCGCAGTCCTCGCCCACCGCTACGGCCGCAGCCGGGGCGAGTCAGATCGTCACGCTGAAGCGCCCGAAGGGCCTGCTGAGCGTCGCACCCGTCCTCCCGCGCAACAGCACGGCCGCCAAGACCATGGGCAAGGTCTTCTTCCGCTTCGGCGACAAGGAGTACTGGTGCTCGGCCAGCGCGGTCGCGGCCAAGAACCGCAGCGTGGTGGCCACCGCCGGGCACTGCGCGTACGACTCGCGCCAGGCCAAGCCCGCCGATTACTGGATCTTCGTTCCCAACCCGGGCCCCGAGGGGGAGACGCCCGACGGCATCTACGTGGGCGCCGCGATCAGCATGCACGAGGACTGGCCGGGCAAGGGCGACTACGACTTCGACTACGCCTTCGTCACCGTGCACCGCGGCTTCAAGTGGGTGGAGAAGAACGGCCAGCTCGCGATGCAGGACGTCGGCCGTCTGCAGGACAACATCGGCGGGCAGGGTCTGACGATCGGCAAGGGCCTGGCCCTCTCGATCTCCGCCTTCGGCTACCCGGCGGGCCCGCAGCCCGACGGCAGCCACCCGTTCAACGGCAAGACGCTGAAGGCGTGCTCGGGCACCACGAGACGCACCGTGGCCCCCAGCCTCGACCTGCAGTACGGCGTGCAGCTCCAGCCGTGCGACTTCAGCGCCGGCGCAAGCGGCGGCCCCTGGCTGATCAACTACCAGGCGGTCCAGAGGGTCGGATTCCTCAACGGGATCAACAGTCTGACCTGGAACAGAGACGCCAAGGGCGGCTACGACGCGGTGTCCTCGCCGACCTTCAACGCCACGACCGGCGACGTCTACCGACGCGCCGCAGCGCTCACTACACCGCAAAATGTGACGTAAGTTACACGTTCCGTATCGCCACCCCGAGTGATCAGCCGGTTTCAGATCTCGGGATGGTCACGGGCATGATCGTCGCGCTTGACTGCGCTAACAGGTAATTCACAGGACCAGAGTCAGACCGATAGGTTCCCGCCTGTCCGTTTGCTGCATTCTGGGGCGCACGAGGCGCCCCGCGTCTGGAGTTTTACCTTGAAGCGCATCCTTCTCCCGGCCGGTGGCGCCGTTCTGGCGACCGGCCTCCTGGCCGCCGGCCTGGCAGGCACCGCTCAGGCACAGGGCGACATCGCCACCGACCCCATGGCCCGTACGACACAGCAGGCCTCCTCGGTCGCGTCCTTCTGGGCCGCGTCCAACTTCGCCGCCCTCCGCTCCGCCACCGCCTACACCTGGGACGCCAAAGAGGTCAGGAAGGTCGTCTCGAAGGGCGGCTACAGCCCTGACGGCAATCCGGGAAGCGCCACTCCCATCGGAGAGGAGAAGAAGGCCCCGGGCAAGGTTCAGAACGTGAACATGCCCAAGACGCTCGGCAAGGTCTTCTTCGTCGACGGCCAGGGCAAGTTCCGCTACTGCTCGGCCACGTCCATCCAGTCGAACTACCGCAACCTGGTCGCCACCGCCGGCCACTGCGTCTACGACACCGACAGCAACAAGGACCTGCTGAACAACTGGGTCTTCGTGCCCGCCTACTACGAGGGCAAGGCGCCGTTCGGCATCTTCGTGGGCAAGCAGGCCTTCACCCACTACGACTTCGACACCTACGAGGACTACGACCGCGACTACGCGTTCGTGACCGTTTACAACGGCATCTCCTTCAACGGTGTGAAGCAGGTGGACCGCAAGGACTACGACCGCTTCGTCGGCCCCAAGCGGAACTGGGGCGGGCGCTACTACATCCTGCTGTCCAAGGACGCCGGCCGGCTCGGTGACGTCGTCGGCGGCCAGGGCGTGTCCTGGAACCAGCCCACCGGCAAGCCCGTCCGCGCCTTCGGCTACCCCGCGGGCCCGCACCCCGACGGCAACAAGCCCTACAGCGGCGTGACGCCGAAGTGGTGCTACAACAAGACCACCGCCAAGGCCGTGGGCGCTCCGTGGCTCAAGATCGAGGAGCACATCGGCCTCAAGTGCGCCGTGACGCCCGGCTTCGACGGCGGCCCCTGGCTGTCCAACTACAGCAACGGCAAGCGTCTGGGCTACGTCAACGGCGTGACCAGCACGTTCGCTGACCAGGACGGCAACGACCGCATCGACTACATCACCTCGCCGTACTTCGACGGTGAGACGGCCGCGGTGTACAACTCGGCCAAGAACGCCTGGTCCGGCAAGATCGTCGGCCCGAACGGCGAGCTGTACAAGTAACACCCCTCACCCGAAAAGGGGCCCCGCCGGGTTCGGCTGGGCCCCTTTTTCGTGCTTTTTCAAGATCATCTCGGTGGATTCGGGAGTATTAGACGGAGCTCGCGCCAATCTGGTTCCTGTGATCTGAGTCACATTGGCGCACCCACGAAGCGTGTCGCACCCCTCACAGCCCTTCCGCCATGCCCCCTTCATACCCAGCGAAAACGTGGCAATTCGATCACCCTCCGCTAAGGTCTCTGACTGGTAACGGAAAGGTCACGAGGGTAAGGGTGCCTTCCAGATGGGGCAGAACGGCTTTTACCTGCGGAGATCACCACGCTATGTTCCTTGCTATCCCTTTACTGACGCATGGGACGCATGTTGTGTCCCACGACAGAGCAAGGAGCAGTTCCCTTGAAGCGCATCCTCATCCCCGCCGGTGGTGCCATCCTGGCTACCGGCCTTCTGGCCGCCGGCCTCGCCGGTACGGCCACGGCCGCCAGCGACGTAGCCTCCGACCCGATGGCGAAGAGCGCCGCTGACGCGAAGGCCATCGCGGACTTCTGGTCGGCCACGAACAACGCCGCCCTCAAGGCGGCGAAGGAGTCCAACGTCTGGGACGCCGGCGACGTCACCAAGCTGCAGAGCAAGGGTGGCTACAGCGCCGACAGCAAGCCCGGCTCCTCCGTGCCGATCGGCCAGGAGAAGAAGACCACCGTCAAGGTTCAGAACGTGAACCTGCCGAAGACCATCGGCAAGGTGTTCTTCGTCAACAGCAAGGGCGAGAAGAAGTGGTGCTCCGCTTCTTCGGTCCAGTCGAAGTACCGCAACCTGGTCGCCACGGCCGGTCACTGCGTCTACGACACCGCCACCAACTCGGACGTCATGTCCAAGTGGGTCTTCGTCCCCGGCTACTACCAGGGCAAGACGCCGTTCGGCATCTACGTGGGCAAGCAGGCCTTCACCCACTACGACTTCGACGTGTACGAGGACTACGACCGCGACTACGCGTTCGTGACCGTGTACAACGGCATCCAGCTCGGTGGCGGTACCGCCAAGCAGGTCTCCAAGGCCGACTTCGACAAGTACCAGGGCATCAAGGATGCCAAGGACGTGCCGATCACTCAGGCCGAGTACCAGAAGTGCAAGGACCTCAACGGCGGCGAGACGCCTGACTGCTGGGCCAAGACGGACAGCAAGATCGACGTCGTGGGCCCGGACTACCCCGGCGCCATCAAGGCCCTGACCGAGGTCAGCAAGGAGACGTACGACGCTGCTGCCACTGGCAAGGCCAATGGCACCAAGGCGCCCGCCGCCACCAAGACGGAGAACGTCACCAAGACGGAGTACGAGGCCTACAAGGGCCCGGGCTACCGGAAGATTGACGAAAAGGGCAACTTCACGATCACCCACTACTTCGTCAAGAACTGGGTGAAGAAGACAGACATCAAGGGTTACTTCAAGACTGTCTTCTACATCGTCGAAGGCTCCGCCAAGGACGTCGGTCGCCTCGGTGACGTCGTCGGCGGCCAGGGCGTGTCCTGGAACCAGCCCACGGGCAAGTACGTCCGCGTGTTCGGCTACCCGGCCGCGCCGCACCCCGACGGCCACAAGAACTACACGGGCATCACGCCCAAGTGGTGCTACGGCAAGACCAGCAAGAAGGTCGTCGGCTCGGCCGCCAAGAAGATCGAAGAGCACGTCGCGCTCAAGTGCGCGATGACCGAGGGCGCCGACGGTGGCCCTTGGCTGCTCAACTACAGCAACAGCAAGCGTCTCGGCTACGTGAACGGTGTCACCAGCACCTTCAACGACCAGGACGGCAACAAGCGTGTCGACTACATCTCCTCGCCGTACTTCGACGGTGAGACCGCTGCGGTGTACAAGTCCGCGGCGAACGTGTGGTCCGGCAAGATCCTTTGAGTTGAGATCCTCTAAGTAACGCACCGCGACCGTTTCAGGACGGTGCGCACAGCGGTAACTCGCGAAGGGCCCGGCATTGCCGGGCCCTTCGGCGTTCTCGGGGCAAATCTGAAGGGCGTTTTGACGCATGGCGGGCCCAGACGGTGCCATCAAGTCGATGTGATCTGCGTCACATCAGGCGTATGACCGTCGGGACGGCGGCACTCTCGCCACCGCAGCAACACTGACAACTTCCTTATGTTGATCTGCGGAAACGATGTCATCCGGCACTTCCGGCAAGTCATCCTCTATCGCCGTTTAAACATCACGGAACGATCACGCCCGACTTAGCGCCCTTTTTCCCGTCAAAGCAGCTACCCGAGTTCAAGATCCACACTGTATGTTCCTGGCTATCCCTTTACTGACGCATGGGGCGCAAGAAGCTCCCCACGACAGCGCAAGGAGTTACCTTGAAGCGCATCCTCCTCCCCGCCGGTGGCGCCATTCTGGCCACCGGTCTGCTGGCTGCCGGCCTCGCCGGTACCGCTCAGGCCACTAGCGACGTCGCGAGCGACGCGCTGGCGAAGACGACGGCCCAGGCTCAGGAGACCCTGAACTTCTGGACCAAGTCCAACAACGCTGCGCTCAAGGGCGCTGTGGCCTTCAACCCCGACTCGCTCGAGGTTGAGAAGATCTCCCGTGGTGGCGGCTATAGCGCCGACACCAAGCCCGGCTCCTCCGTGCCGATCGGCGAGGAGAAGAAGGTCGCCGTCAAGTCCCAGAACGTCAACCTGCCGAAGACCATCGGCAAGGTGTTCTTCGAGGGCCGCGACGGCAAGCTGTACTGGTGCTCGGGCACCTCGGTCCAGTCGCAGTACCGCAACCTGGTCGCCACGGCCGGTCACTGCGTCTACGACATCGCCGGCAACGACGAGGTCGTCTCGCGCTGGGTCTTCGTCCCGGGTTACTACCAGGGCAAGACGCCTTACGGTGTCTTCGTGGGCAAGCAGGCCTTCACCCACTACGACTTCGACGTGTACGAGGACTTCGACCGCGACTACGCGTTCGTCACCGTGTACAACGGCCTCGCTGGCCTGACCAACACGGAGAAGAAGGTCTCCAAGGCTGAGTACGATGCCTACCAGGGCAACAAGGAAGCCAAGGACGTCTCGATCACCGAGGCCGAGTACACCAAGATCAAGGACCTCAACGGCGGCGAGACCCCGGACGCTTGGGCCAAGCCTTCCACGATCGAGGACCTGGTCGGCCCGGACTACCCTGGCGCCATCAAGACGCTCAAGGAAGTCAGCGTCGAGCAGTACAACGCTGCCCCCACGGGCAACGTGAACGGTGGCAAGTCGCCGTTCGTGTGGACCCAGAAGGTCACGGAGTCGGAGTACAAGGCCTACACCGGCCCCGGCTACCGGAAGATCGACTCCAAGGGTGGCTTCACCATCACCCACTACTACCTTCGGTACTGGGTGAAGAAGACCGCCAAGGTCGAGTACTTCCGCACCGAGTTCTACGTCTACGGCCAGAGCTTCAAGGACGGCGGTCGCCTCGGTGACGTCGTCGGTGGCCAGGGCGTGGCGTGGAACCAGGCTGCGGGCAAGGTCGTTCGTACCTTCGGGTACCCCTACGGCCCCAACCCTGACGGTAGCAAGCCCTACACCGGTGTTACGCCGAAGTGGTGCTACGGCAAGACCGCCAGCAAGGTCATCAAGGTCCCGGCCCGCAAGGTCGAGGAGCACCAGTCGCTGAAGTGCGCCGTCACCGCCGGTTACGACGGTGGCCCGTGGCTGGCGAACTACAGCAACTCGAAGCGTCTTGGCTACGTCAACGGCGTCACCAGCCTCATCGTGGACGTCGATGGCAACAAGCGCTACGACACGATCACCTCGGCGATCTTCGATGGCGAGACCGCCGCGATCTACAAGGCCGCTGCGGCCTCGTGGTCCGGCAAGCTCGTCCCGTAGTTCACTGCGGACCGAACGAGGGCTTAGGTCATCGTTCACCAGCTTCACCGAAGGGCCCGGCATCCTGCCGGGCCCTTCGGCCTTTTCCGGATATAGCTCCTCTGACCTGGACCTCCAGCATTTTCCGTAACATTCCAGCACAATCTGTTACCAGAGTGACCAGAGGGTCGATAGGGTCTTTACAACTCGCTTGTTAACGTTGTGGAGATCTTCAGTGAAGCGCCTGCTCGTCCCCCTGACCGCTGCCAGCCTGAGCGCCGCCGCCCTCACCCTCCCCGCCAACGCCGCCGCCCCCGACTGGGTCCAGGATCCGCTCGCCCCCAAGGCCGCCGAGGCCTACAGCAACGCCTACTTCTGGCTCGACGCCAACGGTGCCGCGCTCAAGAAGGCCACGCAGTACAACGTCGATGCCAAGGACGTCCAGAAGCTGGTCTCCACCCAGGCCAAGGCGCCCGACGGCAAGCCGGGCTCGGCCTCCCCCACCGGCACGACGCCCGCCGTGGCCAAGTCCACGGCCGTGAACCTGCCCAAGTCCATCGGCAAGGTCTTCTTCCTCGACAGCGCCGGCAACTACCGCTGGTGCTCGGCGACGTCCGTCCAGTCCAGGAACCGCAACCTGATCGCGACCGCGGGCCACTGCGTCTACGAGCGCGGCAAGGACGTCTTCGCCAAGTGGGTGTTCGTCCCCGGCTACTACCAGGGCAAGGCGCCGTTCGGCGTGTACGCGGGCGCCTACGCGTTCACCAGCTACGACCTCGACACCTACGACGACTACGACGGCGACTTCGCGTTCGTGGCCGTGCACAACGGCTTCGCGCTCCCCAACGACAAGAAGGTGTCGTTCAAGGAGTTCCAGGCGTGGCGGGGCGACAAGTGGGTCAAGCCGGTTGAGATCAGCCCGGCCGAGTACGCCAAGTGCGTGCTCACCCTCGGCCACTGCTGGTCCCAGGGCGCCGACACCCCGGCCGACAAGGTGGGCCCCGACTTCCCCGGCGCTGTTCTGGAGAAGGTCGAGGCGGGCGAGAAGGAGTACACGGACGCCAAGACCGGCAAGGGCAACGGCTTCAAGCTCGGCGAGCCCGAGACCGTGCCCGTCACCCTGCCGGAGTACACCGCCTACAAGGGCCCCGGCAAGAAGACCATCGACAAGTCCGGCAACTACCTCATCACCCACTACTACACACAAAAGTGGGTCAAGCCCGGGTTGTCGCGCAAGTACTACATGGCCGAGTACGTCATCGGCATCGCCAAGGACCTGGGCCGGCTCGGTGACGCCGTCGGCGGCCAGGGCGTCGCCTGGAACCAGCCCATGGGCCAGAACGTCACCGCCTTCGGCTACCCCAGCGCCCCGCACCCCGACGGTGACAAGGCCTTCACCGGTGTGACGCCCAAGTGGTGCAGCGGCAAGACCGGAACGAAGAGGTACCAGGTCAACACGTTCAAGGTCGAGACGCACCAGGTGCTGAAGTGCTCGATGACCCCCGGCGCCGACGGCGGCCCCTGGCTGATGAAGTACGACAACAACAAGCGCACCGGCTACGTCAACGGCGTGACGAGCATGTTCCACGACCAGGACGGCAACGGCCGGATCGACTTCATCAGCTCCGCCTACTTCGACGGCGAGACCGCTGACGTCTACAACAAGGCCCAGTACGCGGCGACCAAGTCGATCGTCGGCCCCAACGGCGAGATGATGCAGTAGTAATAGGGACAACCTCGCGAGCCCGTCTCCGGATCGATCCGGAGACGGGCTCGTTCTGTAAGACCTAGACCGCCGACAGCTCGCGCAGCGCCCGCACCGCAGGCTCGCTCTTGTACGGCTCCAGCCTCCTGCGCAGATCGGCCGCGTACGAGCGGGAGCGGGCCGACTGGAGCTCACCGGCCAGCTTGAGCGCGGTCCCCGCCACCTCGCACGCCTCCTCGAGCTCACCGCACTGCAGCAGCCCGGCCGCCAGGAGCGACAGGTTGAACATCCGCCCCCGCACGAAGCGACCGTCCATGTCGAGCGAGCGCCGCGCCTGCCGGACGACCCGCTCCCCCTCTCCCAGGTCGCGGAAGCAGTGGGCGAACTTGGCCGACAGATACGCCTCGTCGAAGTAGCTCAGCCAGGAGGGCTCGTCGCCGGGCGCCCGCGAGTCGAAGGCGACCTCGGCGGCGTGCAGCGCGTTGCCGCAGGAGCGGGCGTCGCCGAGGCCCGCGTGGGCGTGCGCCTCCTGTACCAGGCTCGAGCACAGGAGGGTGTGGACGCCCGCTCGGCGGGCCGAGAGCTGGGCGGCCCTGGCCAGGTCGAGCGCGTGGGCGTGCTGGCCCATGTAGATGGCCTGGTGCGCCATGCCGGCCAGTATCTCGCCGCCCAGCGCGTGGTCGTCGGCCCCTCTGGCCAGGCGCAGCGCCTGGATCAGGTAACGCTGGGCCAGGCCGTGCTGCTCCAGGTCGTAGGCCATCCACCCGGCCAGGCGGGTCAGCTCCGCGGCGGCCGCGGCCAGCTGCCTGCCGGTGGCCTCCCCGTACGTGCCCTCTTTGAGCAGCGGCGAGACCGCGGTGTCGAGGTACTTGATGACGGACGCGCGGACGCGTCCGCTGCCGAACCGGTTGTCGAGCTCACCGAAGGAGCGGGTGACCTCGTGGATCGCGGTGATGTCGGCCCGGCCGACCCGGCGCGAGCCGGCGCCGCCGGGGTGTTCCTCCGGCGGGGACGTCAGCCAGCGGACGGCCCCTACCGAGCCCGCGCCTATCGCGAAAGTCGAATCGATCAGGAATCGCCGTCTCTCCATATCGGCCCGCCACAGCGCCGTCACGGTCGCGACCCCTTCCTTCCACGTGTGCGTGAACTCCTGCCCGAGATCAAGGGGCGAGACGATGGCCGGCATGCCCACCTCCACCGGGGAGAAGGGTCTGCCGAGCCGTAGCGCGAAAATCTCGGTAAGGAGGCACGGCACAGGGTCCCGAGGCCGCTGACCGCCTATCCAGCGCAGCACGGAGCTGTGGTCGTACTTCAGGCCGGGGGCGCCGCGCGCGGCGCCCAGGTCGTTGAGGCACCTGGCCAGCCCCTTGTGGGAGAAGCCCGCCTCCGCGATCAGCTGCTGTAGCAGTCGATTGGGCTCGCGTTCCATCGCTCTCCTCGCGGCAACCGGAAGCCCGCTTCCTTACAGAGAGCCCTCTTTATAGCACGGAGAGTAAAGAAAGATTGGCGATTTCCCAAGGGGGCCGAGGGACTACAGGCGGGCGACCCCGTCGGCGCGGGCCTGGGCGGCCACGGCGGCGGTCACCGCGGGCGCCACGCGCTTGTCGAACGGGCTGGGGATGATGTACTCGGCGGTGACGTCGTCGCCCACCACGCCGGCGAGCGCGGTGGCCGCGGCCACCTTCATGTTCTCGGTGATCGTGGTGGCCCGGACGTCGAGCGCGCCGCGGAAGACGCCGGGGAAGGCCAGCACGTTGTTGATCTGGTTGGGGAAGTCGGAGCGGCCGGTCGCGACCACCCTGGCGTGCTTCGCGGCCACCTCGGGATGCACTTCGGGGGTGGGGTTGGACAGGGCGAACACGATCGAGTCCGCGGCCATCGAGGCGATGGCCGCCTCCGGCACGGTCGAGCCGGACAGGCCGAGGAAGACGTCGGCGCCCGCCAGGGCCTCCTCGGTCGAGCCCTTGTGACCCGCCTTGTTGGTGTCGCGGGCAAGGGCCTCCTTGACCGGGTTGAGCCCTTCCCTGCCGCTGTAGAGCATGCCCTTGGAGTCCGCGACCGCGATGTCACCGATGCCGGCCTCCAGGAGGATCCTGGTGACCGCGACCCCGGAGGCGCCGGCGCCGGCCACCACGGCACGCAGGTCGCCCAGGGAGCGGCCGGTCAGCCGGGCCGCGTTGGTCAGCGCGGCGAGGGCCACGATGGCGGTGCCGTGCTGGTCGTCGTGGAAGACGGGAATGTCGAGCAGGTCCCGCAGCCGGTCTTCGACCTCGAAGCAGCGGGGCGCGCTGATGTCCTCCAGATTGATGCCGCCGAACGAGGGCGCCAGCCGCACGACGGTCTCGACCAGAGCGTCGACGTCGGTGCAGTCGAGGCAGATCGGGACCGCGTCGACGCCCCCGAACTCCTTGAACAGCAGCGCCTTGCCCTCCATCACGGGCATGGCCGCGGCCGGGCCGATGTCACCGAGGCCGAGCACGGCCGTGCCGTCGGAGACGACGGCGACCACGTTGGACACCCAGGTGTAGTCATTGACCAGTGACGGCGTGTCGGCGATCGCGGTGCAGACGCGGGCGACCCCGGGGGTGTAGGCAAGGGAAAGGTCGTCGGCGTTACGGACCGGAATGGTGGATCGGACCTCGAGTTTGCCGCCGCGGTGCAATGCGAAGGCGGGATCGAGATCGAGGGATTCGAGGGAAGTGGGTGTGGTAGTCACAGCGACCCCAGTAGTCATCGGACGGATGAGACCTTCGGCAGACGGCGCGAGAGGCCTGGCTTCGGTAGCCGCCAGGATCCCCTCTTCGATCGTCTCGTGCGAGGGGTTACGGGGGTCACCCGTGGCTCCATAGTGCCACATGCTGAGATCAGGTCCGTCTCGGGACTGACTCCGTTCTGTTGACGCATTGTTAATTGTCGGATGACGGTCTGCCGCAAAAACCCACTTAAACTACACAAAAAACAACTTTCCTTACATATCACTTGAGGAGGCCCGCCAATGGCCCTCTGGCCCAGAACGCGCCGTGGTTACACCACCGGCGCGCTCGCTCTGACCGCCGCTTTGGCACTGTCCGCCTGCGGCAGCTCCACTGAGACGGGCACCACCGGTGCCTCGTCCTCCGCACCCGCCACGGCGGCGGGCGGAGTCACGCTGGTCTCCCCCGGCAAGCTGACCACCTGCACCAACCTGCCGTACCCGCCGTTCCAGGCCAAGGACGCCAGCGGCAAGGTCGTCGGGTTCGACGTGGACATGATCGACCTGGTCGCCAAGAAGCTGGGCGTCACGCAGGACATCGTGGACATCGACTTCGACTCGATCAAGGGTGGTGCCGCGCTCAGCGCCGGCAAGTGCGACGTCGCCGCGGCCGGTATGACGATCACCGAAGACCGCAAGCAGCATCTCGACTTCTCCAGTCCCTACTTCGACGAGGTGCTCGGCCTGGTGACCAAGAAGGGCGCGGGCGTGCCCACGCTCGAGGCCGCCAAGGCCAAGAACCTGAGCGTCGGCGTGCAGGCCGGTACGACCAGCCTCACGCTGGCCAAGAACGCGGGCATCGAGGCCAAGGAGTTCAAGGACTCCGGCAAGCTGCTGCTCGCGCTGCAGTCCGGCCAGGTCGACATGGTCATCCAGGACCTTCCGGTCGTCGTCGACTGGATGAAGAAGCCGAACGTCTCCTCGGCCTATGAGCTGTCCGGCCAGGTGCCGACCCACGCGCAGTACGGCTTCGCCGTCAAGAAGGGCAACACCGCGCTGCTCAAGGTCATCAACGACTCGCTGTCCGAGGCCATCAAGGACGGCACCTGGTCCAAGGAGTACCAGCAGTGGATGGGCGCGGCGCCCGTCACGACCCCGACGCCCACCTCCTGATCATGACGACCACGCCGACCACCGCTGAGCCCGCCCGCAGCGGGCTCAGCCCCCGCCAGCGCCGCCGGATCAGCCTCGCCATCCAGTACGCCGTCTTCGCCCTCGTCCTCCTCGCGGTGATCCTGCTCGCGGACTGGCCGAAGATCTTCGAGAACTTCCTGAACGGAAAAGTCGCGGCGGGGATGTTCCCCACGCTGTTCACGGTCGCGCTGAAGAACACGCTGATCTTCACCGTGGCCGGCTATGTGATCGGCTTCGTGCTCGGTCTCGTGCTGGCGCTGATGCGGTTGTCCTCCGTAACGCCGTACCGGGTGGTCGCCCTCGTCTACATCGAGATCTTCCGCGGCCTGCCCGCACTGATCATCTTCCTGCTGCTCGGGTTCGGCCTGCCGATCGCGTTCCCCGGGTTCAAGCTCCCCGGCGACGTCTACGGCACGGTGGCGCTCGCGCTGGGCCTGGTGGCCGCCGCCTACATGGCCGAGTCGTTCCGCGCGGGCATCCAGGCGGTGCCCAAGGGGCAGATGGAGGCGGCCAGGTCGCTCGGCATGAAGCCGGGCCGGGCGATGCTCTCGATCATCCTGCCGCAGGCCATCAGGATCGTGATCCCGCCGCTCACCAACGAGCTGATCCTGCTGTTCAAGGACTCCTCGCTGGTCTTCACGCTGGGCGTGACCGCGGCGACCACCGAGCTGACCAAGTTCGGCTCCGACACCACGATCGACCAGGCCAACAGCACGCCGCTGATCGTGGCGGGGGCCACCTACCTGCTGATCACGATCCCGCTCGGGTTCGTCGTACGCCGCCTCGAAGCGCGTCAGGGGAGGAAACGGTGACCCACGCCGTAGAGATCAGGGACCTGCACAAGCACTTCGGCACCAACGAGGTGCTCAAGGGCATCGACTTCACCGTCGAACCCGGCCAGGTGGTCTGCGTCATCGGCCCGTCGGGGTCGGGCAAGTCGACGCTGCTGCGCTGCGTGAACCTGCTGGAGACGCCCACCAAGGGCAAGGTGTTCGTCAACGGCCGCGAGCTGACCCATCCCGACGCCGACATCGACGCCACCCGGCGGCAGGTCGGCATGGTGTTCCAGCAGTTCAACCTCTTCCCGCACCTGACCGCGCTGCAGAACGTGATGATCGCCCAGCAGCGGGTGCTGAACCGGAGCAAGGCCGAGGCCGAGATCGTCGCCAGGGAGAACCTGGACAAGGTCGGCGTCGCCGACAAGTGCCACGAATATCCCGGCAAGCTCTCCGGCGGTCAGCAGCAGCGGGTGGCCATCGCCAGGGCCCTGGCCATGAACCCGGCCCTGATGCTCTTCGACGAGCCCACCTCGGCGCTCGACCCCGAGCTGGTCGGCGACGTGCTCGCCGTCATGCGCAAGCTGGCGGAGGAGGGCATGACCATGCTGGTGGTCACCCACGAGATGGGCTTCGCCCGCGAGGTGGCCGACCGTGTGGTGTTCATGGACGGCGGGGTGATCGTCGAGGACGGGACACCCGCCCAGGTGGTCGGCGACCCGCAGCATGAACGCACCCGCTCCTTCCTCAGGCGCGTCCTGCACCCAGAGGGCTGACCGCCACGAGGCGGCCGACGCGTGCGTTCAAAAGGCGTTCAAGGCGTCCAAGGCCGTCCGACGCGGGCGGGTCGCCCGGCGCGTTAGCGCCGAGCACGGCGGGGTGTCCGGTCTCCGGGCGCCCCGCCGCTCGTGTAATACTCCGGCATGGACCTCACCTCTTACGCCGAGTGGGCGGTCCGGTTGGTCAACGATCCGCACCCGCCACCCGAGCTCACAGGGCTGCGCGACGAACTGGCGGCCGTCTTCGACGGGACCGGTGGCGAGGAAGCCGTCGTGGCGCGCCTGAACGCGCTGCTCGTCCGCCATCCGGTGCGCCCGCAGCTCTCAGGCCACGACGGGCAGCGCTGGCACCTCCACCTGGCTGTGAGCGCCGACGGCACCGATGACGCCGCCGCCGGTGCCGCGATGGGCCTGGCCGCGGTCGTCGCCGAGCTGGGCGCCGACCGGCTCGGCCGGTGCCAGGAGCCGCACTGCCTGCGGGCCTTCCTCGACACCTCCTCCAACCACTCGCGCCGCTACTGCTCCGCCCGGTGCGCCAGCAGGGCCAACGTGGCCGCCTACCGCGCTCGCCGCAGAAGCGGCCAGTAGCGCAGCACCACCCGGCCCACGATGTCGTTCACCGGGCCGAAGTCCCAGCTGTCGCGGCGCCCACTGGCCCGCTGGTTGTCGCTCTCCAGCCACCAGCCGTCATCGCCATGCCATTGGGCCCGCTTGACGATCAGCCGATCGGGCTCGCCGGGGAGCCGCGCCACGACGAGGTCTCCGGGATGGACCGCGGCGCCTCGGCGTACGAGAAGCCAGTCGCCATCGACCAGAGCGGGACGCATCGAATCCCCCTCGACACGCACTCTCATGGGCTGTGACCCTCTCCTCCACGGGTGTTTGGACCCGAGTAAGGTCGGTAGGTGGACCAAGCTGATTCAGCATCAAGGAAGGACTTTCTGATGCTCGCACGACTGCTACGACCCAAGCATGTCGCTTCCGCACACTGCGACCTGCCCTGTGGGGTGTACGACCCCGCGCAGGCCCGGATCGAGGCGGAGTCGGTCAAGGCCATCATGGAGAAGTACGCGGCCAACGAGGACCCGATCTTCCGCGCCCGCGCGCTCTCCATCAAGGAGGAGCGGGCCGAGCTCGTGAAGCACCACCTCTGGGTGCTCTGGACCGACTACTTCAAGCCCCCGCACCTGGAGCAGTACCCGCAGCTCCACCAGCTCTTCTGGGAGGCCACGAAGCTGGCCGGCGCGGCGGGCGGCAAGGGCACGGTCGAGGTGGCCAAGGCCGAGGACCTGCTCGGCAAGATTGACGAGATCTCGAAGATCTTCTGGGAGACCAAGGCCGCCTAAATCGGCACAAAGGCTCTGTGCGGCGACCTTCCGCGCAGAGCCTTTTCCGTCGATGGCGAGTCTGAATCCGCCAACCACCTCCCAGGGGCGGTAAGTTGCAGTCAGCGTCATAACGCGAGGAGGAACGTGACCGAGGAAACCGAGACGCGGGCTGAGGGCGTGGCCGGCATCCGTGACGTGGTGAGCATCAGGCTCCCCGCCGCGAGTGCCTACCTGTCTGTGCTGCGTACGGCCACCGCCGGGCTGGCCGCACGGCTCGACTTCACGCTGGACGAGATCGAGGATCTGCGGATCGCGGTCGACGAAGCGTGCGCGATGCTGCTGAGCGAGGCCGTGCCCGGGACCGACTTGACCGCCGAATTCGAGCTGACCGGGCAGGAGATGCAGGTCAGAGTCGAAGTGGCGACGGTCGGCAGCTCCGCGCCCAAGAGGGACGACTTCGCCTGGATGGTACTGACCGCCCTGGCAGACGATGTGGAAGCGGTGATCGACTCTCCCGATCGCATGGCGATCGTCCTGCGTAAGCGCCGAGGCACGGCGAGGCCGGCGTGACGGAAAGGACTGGAGCCATGGCCACCAGCGACCACGCCGTCCCCGACAGGGTGCGTGCCCGCATCCTCTTCGCCGAGCTGGCCGAGCTGGGTCCCGATGAGCCGCGTAGGCAGCGCATCAGGGACGAGCTGGTCGAGCTTCACCTTCCTCTGGTCGAATACCTGGCCCGCCGCTTCCGCAACCGCGGCGAGTGGCTCGACGACCTCACTCAGGTCGCCACCATCGGCCTGATCAAGTCGATCGACCGCTTCGACCTCAACCGCGGCGTGGAGTTCTCCACCTACGCCACGCCCACGATCGTCGGCGAGATCAAGCGCCACTTCCGTGACAAGGGCTGGGCGGTGCGCGTGCCGCGCCGCCTGCAGGAGCTCAAGCTGTCGCTGACCAAGGCGATCAGCGAGCTGTCGCAGCGCGAGGGCCGGGCACCGACCGTCGCGGAGCTGGCCGCCTACTTGAAGATGACCGAGGAGGAGGTGCTCGAGGGCCTGGAGTCGGCCAACGCCTACTCCACCGTGTCCCTCGACGCGCCCGACTCCGGCGACGACGACGCGCCCGCCGTGTCCGACTCGCTGGGCATCGTGGACGAGTCGCTCGAGGGTGTCGAATACCGCGAGTCGCTCAAGCCGCTGCTCGAACGGCTGCCGCCCCGCGAGAAGCGCATCCTGCTGCTGCGGTTCTTCGGCAACATGACCCAGTCGCAGATCGCCACCGAGCTGGGCATCTCGCAGATGCACGTGTCCCGGCTGCTGGCCCGCACGCTGGCCCAACTACGCGAGGGCCTGACGGCGGACGACTAATCCTTCTGAGAGTCCTCGCCATACAGTGCGTGGGTGGTGGGGGGCGCGAGCAACGTGCCGAGGCCGGTGACGGCCACCAGGATCAACGGGATCCCAAGGAGCGGCTCGTCCGACTGGATGAGCGTGACCGCGACAGGGAGCACGAAGATCTGGGCCAGCACGCTGGGCGATCTCCCCCATCGCTCCATCTTGAACAGGCCGCCCCAGGCCACCCAGAGCAGTCCGGCGCCGATCAGCATCCCGAACGCCGCCTCGGCCAGCGCGCTGGTGACGTCCTCCGCGGCGCCGGTCAGCGTCTCCACGCCGACATAGAGGCCGAGGCCGAGCGCCACCAGGCCCTCCAGGGCGACGACGAGCGCGGCGACGAGAAGCGTCCAAGGTCGGTTCACGCCCCAAACCCTATCGGTGCCCCTTGCCGCCCCCAGATTCCGACTAATGGCCGATAAGCCAGATATCGGACACCGGCTACGCTGAACGACATGCGCGCGATGCTCCTGGTCAACCCCAAGGCCACGACCACGAATGCCCGCCGGCGCGACGTGCTGATCCGCGCGCTCGGCGCCACCGTCGAGCTGACCGTGGAGCAGACCCGATACCGGGGGCACGCGGCGACGCTGGCCGGCACCGCCCGCGCCAAGGGCTACGACGTGGTGGCGGTGCTCGGCGGCGACGGGACGATCAACGAGGCGGTGAACGGCCTGCTCAACGCCGTCAACGGCGACGACGCCGCGCACCTGGACGATCCCAGCTCCGGACGGCCCGCGCTGCTCGTCATCCCGGGGGGCAGCGCGAACGTGTTCGCCCGCGCCCTGGGCCTGCCGAACGACCCGGTCGAGGCCACGGGCGCGGTGCTGGAGGCGCTGCGCGACGGCCGCCGCAGGACCGTGGGGTTGGGGCAGGCCCTGTGGGAGGGCGAGAGCCGATATTTCACCTTCTGCTCGGGGATGGGGTACGACGCCGAAGTCGTCCGGGCGGTCGAAGGGCTCCGCGGCTCGGGCAGGAAGGCGACGCCGACGCGTTATGTGAACACCGCGTTGCGCCACTATCTCGCCACCGACAAGCACCACCCGGCGATGACGCTGACGGGCCCCGGCATCCCCGCCGCCAAGGGCGTCTACATGGCGATCATCTCCAACACCTCGCCATGGACCTACGTCGGCAACCGGCCGGTCAGCCCCACGCCCTGGGCCGGCTTCGAAACCGGGCTCGACCTGCTGGGGCTCCAGCGGATGGGCCTGATCTCGATGCTCCCCGTCATCCGGCAGATCCTCACGGAGCGTGACAGCCTTCCGTCGGGCCGGCACCTCGTTCAGCTGCACGACGAGCCCGAGTTCACGCTCACGGCGGCCCGCCCAGTGGCCTTCCAACTGGACGGCGACTACCTGGGAGAACGGGAATCGGTAACATTCCGATCTATCCCGAACGCATTACAAGTTCTGGTCTAGCTGGTTACATTCGGTCATTGTGTGACGCATCCGACATCCATCCCAGCCAAAACTTCCCACCAACCCCCTTGCGTGCACTCTCCGTGGCTGACAGGCTCAACTTTGACGTCGGAACGTAGGACCTTTAACAAGCCTTACCGGTCCGCTCCGGCGTACGGTGAGCAATCCCGGTCCCCTCCAGGATCCGGGTCATTGCTCGCGCGAGTTAGTGAAACTCTTCACAAAGTAGTAGCCGCACGGAGCCAACCTGAGGTTCCATCTACTAAGGAGTGAACGCATGGACTGGCGCCACAGAGCTGCCTGCCGTGACGTCGACCCCGAGCTGTTCTTCCCGATCGGCAACACCGGTCCGGCACTCTCGCAGATCGACGAGGCCAAGCAGGTGTGCCGCTCGTGTTCGGCGGTCGACCTGTGCCTGAAGTGGGCTCTGGAGTCCGGCCAGGACGCCGGCGTCTGGGGTGGCCTGAGCGAGGACGAGCGCAGGGCCCTGAAGCGCCGCAGCGCCCGTGCCCGCGCTCGCGCCTCCGCCTGACGAAACCGCCTGACGACCCGATCTCGTACGGCGGGCATGGGCGGACCCACACGCCTTGGGCGGCTGGGGCCTGCCGGAATATGCCCGCGGAACCCGCACGTGACGGGCCGCCGACACGCGCGCCCCGTGACAAGGGCACGCCGTCAGGCGGCCGGAAGCGGGATGGAGAGCGTCACTTCTGTGCCGCCCTCCAGACGAGGGGCGATCGCGAGCTTGCCCGAGAGTTCGCCCACCACGAGTGTGCGGACGATCTGCAGGCCCAGGCTCGTGGAGTTGTCCAGGTCGAAGCTGTCGGGCAGGCCCTGGCCGTCATCCCAGACGGTCACGCGCAGCCTGTCCGGAGTCGGTTCCACGACCACTTGCAGGTGTTTGGGGCGGCCGTGTTGCAAGGCGTTCTGCAGGAGCTCGGTGAGGGCCATCGCCAGAGGGGTGGCGATGAGCGACGGGAGGGTTCCGAAACTGCCTATCCGCCGTGGGGTGACCTCCGCCTCCGCCGCCGACACCTCGCCCGCCATCGCGATCACGCGGTCGGCGATGTCGTCGAAGTCGACGAACTCCTCCGGCGCGTGAGAGAGCGTCTCGTGCACGATCGCGATCGAGCCGACCCGCCGAACCGCCTCCTCCAGCGCCTCCCGCCCTTCGGGCACGCGCAGGCGCCGCGCCTGGAGCCGGAGCAGGGCCGCCACCGTCTGCAGGTTGTTCTTGACCCGGTGGTGGATCTCGCGGATCGTCGCGTCCTTGGTCATCAGCTCGCGTTCGCGGCGGCGCAGCTCGGTGACGTCGCGGATGAGCACCAGCGCCCCGATGCGGCCGCCGCCGACGATCAGCGGGATCGCCCGGAGCTGCACGATCGTCCCGCCGGACTCGACCTCGGTCTCCTTGGCCGCCCGCCCGCTGGCCACGATCATCAGGTCCTCGTTGATGGGCTCGTCGGAGTAGCAGAGCGTGGCGGTCACCCGGCCCAGCTCGGCTCCGACCAGATCCGCGTGCAGGCCGAGCCGCCGGTAGGCCGACAGGGCGTTCGGCGACGCGTACGTGACGCGGCCCGCCCGGTCGAGCCGCAGCAGGCCGTCACCGACCCGCGGGGAACGGACCAGGATCGGCTCCTCGCCGGAGAACGGGAAGCGCCCCTCCGCCACCATCTGAGCCAGGTCGGAGGCGCTCTGCAGGTAGGTGAGCTCCAGGCGCGAGGGGGTGCGTGCCGAGGACAGGTTCGTGGAGCGCTGGATCACCGCGAGGAAGCGGGCCTCGCCGACCGGGACCGCCCGGCGTACGGGGATGGTCTCCTCGCGGACGGGCACGCCCGTCGACCAGTCGGGGTCGCCCTCGCGGCAGATGCGCCGTTCGTTCCACGCCGTGTCGATCAGGTAGCGCTCGCCCTTGGCCGCGACGGTGCCGACGATGTCGTCGTGGTAGACGGTGGGTCCGGTGGTCGGGCGCATCTGCGCGATCGCGATCCAGCCGCCGCCCTCGCCCTGGAGCGGCGCCCACAGGATGAGGTCGGCGAACGACAGGTCGGCCAGCAACTGCCAGTCGGAGACCAGCGAGTGCAGCCAGTCGAGGTCCGCCGCGTCGAGAGCGGTGTGGCGGACGACGAGGTCGCTGAGAGTCGGCACGAGTGCATCATGCGTGCTTTCCCGCGGAACAACCAAACCGGCGTCCCGGCCCGCGCCGCCCGCCGGCTCACCCATCGGGCCTCGAACGCCGGTGAACACGGGCGTGTCATCGTGCGGTCAACCGTCGATTTTCGGGAATCTCACATGGTGATAACCGTCACACCGTCCCGCGAGGCGGGACCGTGCTGAGCGCTGCGGAGGTGATCGACACGTTGATCCTCTTCGGCGCGGCCTCGGTTGCGGCCACGCCTGCCCCTGTGTATATCCTTCACAATCAACCTGAGCTGCCCGAACCGGCATGTATCACGGCGGGCAAGCCCGGTCTGACGACGAGCGAGCCCGTGCCCGTGTCGTGCCGGTGGTTGACCGCTCGGGCCATTCTGAGTTCCGATGATCTCGCGGTGATCAGACACGCCCTCACCGCCGTGGCAGAAGTGAAGGTGAGAGCGTGACGGACGACGGCCCTCGCGTACCGAAGTACTACGACGTGAAGCGGAGCCTGCTCGAGCTCACCAAGAGCCTGTCCGCCGGTACGGCGCTGCCCCCCGAGCGGGCGCTGGCCGTACGCTTCGAGACCTCGCGCACCACGGTCCGTCAGGCGCTGACCGAGCTGGTCGTCGAGGGGCGGCTGCTGCGCATCCAGGGCAAGGGCACGTTCGTCGCCCAGCCGAAGGTGGCGCAGGTGCTGCAGCTCACGTCGTACATCGGCGATCTGCGCACGGCCGGCCTGGAGCCCGACACCAAGATCCTGGAGATCGGCTACATCACCGCCGACGAGCCGCTCGCCCGGCGGCTGGCCATCAACCCCGGCGGGCGCGTCCTGCGGATCCACCGCCTGCGCCTGGCCAACGGAGAGCCGGTCTCGATAGACACCACCCACCTGTCGGCCCGCCGCTTCCCCCGGCTGCGGCGCGAGCTGGAGGTGCACGCGTCGCTGTACGAGACGCTGCACAACGCCTACAACGTACGGCTCACCGACGCCGAGGAGATCATCGAGACCGTCCTGGCCACCCCGTACGACGCCAAGGCCCTGGGCGTGGACGTGGGCCTGCCGATGCTGCTCCTGACCCGGCACGCCTTCGACGCCGACGGGAACCCGGTCGAGTGGGCGCAGTCGCTCTACCGCGGCGACCGGTACAAGTTCGTCACCCGCCTGCGCCGCCCCTAGCAGGCGGCCTTCGGCAGGTCGCAGACCTTGTCCGTCATCCGCTCCGCCTGGGAGATGAGACCCTTGAAGCGCTTGAGCGGCAGGCTCTTCGTGGGCCAGGCCGATCCGCCTACGACATAGACGGTCGCGCCGTTGCGTACGACGACCGCTTGTTCGCCGTTCTCGAAGAACCGGCCGCCGGCCCGCAGAGCGTCGTCGCCCACCTTGAGTGGCTTGCTGTAGTAGTGGTGGCGATCGGGGCCCTTGCCGAAGTTCGCGCAGCGGGACAGGTCCGCGCGCAATCCTCGCATCGCCTCGCGGGCGGCGGAGACGCTCTTGTAGACGACGAGCTGCTCGTACTTGACCGTGTCTTCCGATCGGTAGTGGACAGCCCGGGTCGCCAGGCGATCGGCGGTCGAGGCCGTGCGGCGCTCGCACGGGTTCAGCCGCAGCGGGAGTCCTTTCGACTCGGTGATCGTGTAGGTCTCCCATTTCTTGGCCGGTGGGTGGGTCTCCAGGAAGAGCGTCCCGGCGGGCAGGGAGCCCGCTCCCATCGACATCACCGCGGCGGCGGCCACAGCCATCCCCATGTGTAACATCTGGCCTCCATGTCATGTCTCATCCCATGAGATGTCCATTAATAGCGAATCGTTCGGCTATTACGGGACTTCTTGCCATAGCGGGGTGATTATGGCGGCATGGCAAAGGCGATCGAACAACCCGTTCCCGGCATCACGGTCGGCCACGCTCTCCTCGCCCGCTCCAAGGGCACGGCCCAGCCGGTGGACAAGATCGTGCATGACGGCGACACGATCAACATCGCGGCCGACGGCAACTTCGGCGTGCGCCTGCTCGGTGTCGACGCTCCCGAGGTCAGCTTCGAGTTACCGCGCAACCCGAACTTCCCCGACTTCCCCAAGGGCTTCGTCTCCATCGACAAGCCCGCCTGGACGACCTTCCTCACCGACCCGTTCGAGAAGGGCTACCAGGAGCTCACGCTCCGCACGGCCCTGCACAACAACCTGCTGGCCAGGCTGGGCCCGGCGGCCGCGCCCAACCACGCCGCCCACGCGGCCCCGGCCACCCAGGCGCTCAAGACCATGATCCAGCTCGACATCACCGAGCAGGCCCTCACCGACGAGACGTTCAAGATCAGGCTGGCCTTCGCGCACGAGATCCTCGACAGGTACGGCAGGCTCCTCTGCTACGTCAACCGCGACCAGCGCGAGAAGCCCCGTCCCGACCCCTACAACGAGCGGCTGCTCGCGGCCGGGCATGTGATCCCGTACTTCATCTGGCCCAACGTCGACCCCTTCGTACGCCAGGAGGGCCGCCTGGCCGACGCCGTGCCGTCCCCGGGCAGCGCCAGGACGGTCGCCGAAGCAGGCGCGCTGGGCCGGGCCAGGCAGGCCGTACGACGGGCCCGCGAGGCGGGGCTGGGCCTCTGGGACCACGCGAACCCGCTCGCCGTGCTGCCGTTCGAGCTGCGCTTCCTGGCCCAGCGCCGGGCGCCTGACCGCTACGTGCTCGACCTGTCGGACAACGCCAGGGAGTTGCTGCATCCGCAGAGCTACTTCCGTATCCCCAACCCCGAGGACCGGCTGTTCATCAACGCCGAGCACGCCCCGTTGTTCAGCGAGAAGGGCTGGTCCGTCCCGCCGCTGTGAGGGGGTGGGGTTAGCCCCACCCCACAGGCGCACACCAAGCCCATGTCGCGCATCCCCGTAGGTCAATACGGTTGGTCGCATGAAAGTCCCCCGCCCGTGGTCGGCACGCGCCTGGCTCGACACGGCGCACGTCGTGATCGGGCTGCCCGTCGGCATGGTCCTCGCCGGGCTGACCATCGCGTGCGCCGCGGCGCCGCCCCTGATGCGCCGCGGCCTGCCGCACTTCACCCGGGTGCAGCGCTCCCGGTTCGAGGCGTTCCTCGGGGTGCGCATCCCGCCGGTGCGCTCACCGATCAGCTACCGCAGCCACATCACCTGGCGGCAGATCGGCTACCACGTGCTCTCACCGCTGGTGGGGCTGGCCGGGGCCGTCCTGGTCGCGTTCGCGTGGGGGGCGGCCGTGGTGGGGCTGACGGCGTTCCTGCAGCCGATGCTGCAGGACCCGCCGCTGGTGTTCCGCTTCAACCTGCGCAATCCGGGCGTGGTCTCCGCCTACATGGCCGTCGGGTTCGTGCTGCTGCTGGTGGCCCCGGCCCTGGCACGGGCGATGGCGCACCTCGATCTGTCGGTGGCGCGCACGCTGCTCGGCCCCAGCCGCCACGAGCTGGGACAGCGGATCGAGACGCTGACCGAGAGCCGTGCCGGGGTGATCGACGCGGCCGACGCCGAACGGCGGCGCATCGAGCGAGACCTGCATGACGGCGCCCAGCAGCGGCTGGTCTCCCTGGCCATGAACCTCGGGCTGGCCCGCGCCACGCTGACCGACCTGCCCGAGCCCGCCCGCGAGGCGATCGAGCGGGCGCACGAGGAGTCCAAACAGGCGCTCAAGGAGCTGCGCGACTTCGTCCGCGGCCTGCACCCGGCCGTGCTCAACGACCAAGGGCTCGACGCGGCGCTCTCCGGCATCGCCGCGCGCACCCCCATCCCGGTGCGGCTCCGCGTCGACATCGGCCTACGCACTTCTCCTACCATCGAGGCGGTGGCGTTCTTCATCGTGTCCGAGGCACTCACCAACATCGCCAAGCACGCGGCGGCCACCAGAGCCCAGGTGAGCGTGGTGCGCGAGCGCGACCGGCTGTCCCTGCTCATCTTCGACGACGGCTGCGGCGGCGCCACGCTCGACGGCGGCACCGGGCTGCGCGGCCTGGTCCAGCGGATCGACTCGGTCGACGGGACGCTCCGCCTGTCCAGCCCGCTCGGCGGGCCGACCACGATCGAGGTGGACCTGCCGTGCGAGTAGTGCTGGCGGAAGACTCCGTACTCCTGCGCGAGGGGCTCGTCCGGCTGCTCGACGCGGCCGGCATGCGGGTGGTGGCGGCCGTGGACGACGCTGAGAGCCTGCTGCGCGCCGCCGAGGAGCACCTGCCCGACCTGGTGGTCACGGACGTGCGTATGCCGCCCACCCACACGGATGAGGGCCTGCGGGCGGCCCTCGTGCTGCGCCGCGAGCACCCCGGCATGTCCGTGCTGGTCCTCTCCCAGTACGTGGAGGAGCGCTACGCGGCCCGGCTGCTCGCCTCGGCGAGCGGTGGCGTCGGTTACCTGCTCAAGGACAGGGTGGCCGACGTGACCGACTTCATCGACGCGCTGCGCAGGGTGGCGGCGGGCGGCACCGCGCTGGACCCGGAGGTCGTCGCCCAGTTGCTGCTGCGCGGCCACAGCGACCCGCTGGACCGGCTGACGCCCAGAGAGGGCGAGGTGCTCAAGCTGATGGCGGAAGGCCGCTCCAACGCGGGCATCGGCCAGGAGCTCGTGCTCAGTGAGGGGGCGGTCGGCAAGCACATCGGCAACATCTTCGCCAAGCTCGACCTGTCCCCTGCCGAGGGCGACCACCGGCGGGTCCTCGCCGTCCTGCAGTTTCTCAAGATCAGGAGTCTGTCATGAGGGCCTTGTGGCTGAGCGCGGGCGCCATGGTGACCGTGTTGGCTCTGCTGGGCACCAGCAGCGTGCTCTGGGGCGCATTCGCCTACGCCCGTCCACCGATAGAGACCACCAGCAGGAGCATCCCGTTCAAGCTGTCTCGGTTGAAGGTGATCGTGGCGCGCGGAAACGTGAATGTCAGCATCCATCCCGGCGAGGCCGGCGAGCTGTTTCTCGAACGGTCGCTGCGCTGGTCCAAGCAGAAGCCGGGCGTCAAGGAGGACTGGGACGAGCAGCGGACGCTGCGGCTCGACGTTTCCTGCCCTGGCATGGACCAGCCGGACGCGCCGCTCTGTCAGGCTCACTACACGCTGTTCGTGCCGGAGGAGACCGACATCGAGACGGAGTCGGCCAATGGCGGCCTCGATGTCCACGACATCTTCGGCGACATCCGGATGACCTCCGAGTCGGGTGAGCTGCGGGCCTACCGGACCTCGGGCACGGTCTGGGCCAGGAGTGGTTCCGGCGATGTCACGGGAGTCGGGCTCACCGGCGGCGAGGCGGACATGGAGACCGGCGCGGGTCGCGTCGACCTGTCCTTCGACGCCGCTCCGACGAAGGTCCGCGCGGTCGTCAGGACCAGAGGGGATGTCGTCGTGGTGGTCCCCGACCTGGGCTACGACGTGACGGCGAGCGCCAAGCGGGCCGACGTCAACGTCAAGAAGGACCCCACCTCACCAAGGAAGATCACCATACAGTCGCAGAATGCTCTTGTGATGCCCTGCTGCGAGTGACTCTCCGGGGACCCGAGCGTTGACATCTGTTTACTCGGGTGACTCGTTGGTAGGTTCCCGGGCATGGAGTCTGCGAAGCACGCCGGTGACGCCGCCGTCGCCGTGTCCAAGGCCTACGGTGTCGAGACCATGTTCACTCTGTCGGGAGGGCACGTCTTCCCGCTCTACGACGGCGCCGTGCACGAGGGCATGCGGATCCTCGACGTACGCCACGAGCAGAGCGCCGTGTTCGCCGCGGAGGCCACAGCCCGGCTGACCAGGACACCCGGGCTGGCCGCTCTGACGGCGGGGCCCGGCATCACCAACGGGATCAGCGGCGTCGCGACCGCGCACTTCAACGGCTCTCCAGTGGTGGTCATGGGCGGGCGAGCGCCGCGCTCGCGCTGGGGCAGCGGCGCGCTGCAGGAGATGGACCACCCGCCCCTGCTCGGGCCGATCACCAAGCTGTCGTTCACCGCGAGCGGAGCCGACTCGGTCGGCCAGGATGTCGAGTCGGCCTTCCGCACGGCCATCGCGCCGCATCGCGGGCCGGTCTTCCTCGACTTCTACATGGACGACCTGTTCGCGCCATCGCCTGTGCACCCGGTCGAGACGCAGAGCCCGTCCCCCCTCGAACCCGACCCCGAGTCCCTGGCCACCATCGCCAGGCTGCTCACCGAGGCCGAGCGCCCGGTGCTGGTCTACGGGTCCGACGTGTGGATGGACCGGGCCGAGGAGGCCGCGCGCGACTTCGCCGAGAACTGGCGGCTGCCGGTCATCCCCAACGGCCAGGGCCGCGGCATCCTGCCCGCCGGCCACGAACTGCTCGTCACCCGGGCCCGCGGCCTCGCCTTCGCCGAGGCCGACCTGGTCGTCGTGATCGGCACCCCGCTCGACTTCCGGCTCGGCTACGGCTGGTTCGGCGGCAAGGAGGGCCGGTCGCCGGCCAAGGTCGTGCACATCGCCGACGCGCCGTCCCAGCTCGCCACCCACACGCAACCGGCCGCGTCCGCCGCCGGCGACCTCTCCGTGGTCTTCTGGAGCCTCGGTACGGCCTGCGGCGACGCCGGCCTGAAGCCCACGGCCTACTCCGGCTGGGTGTCGAAGCTGTCGGAGGCCGCCGCCGCGGCGATCGCCGGCGACGCCGGCCTGCTCGGGGCCGACTCCGACCCGATCCACCCCATGCGCATCTACGGCGAGCTCGGCAAGGTGCTCGCCGACGACGCCGTGGTGATCGGAGACGGCGGCGACTTCGTCTCCTACGCGGGCAAGTACGTCGAGCCCAAGCAGCCCGGCAACTGGCTGGACCCGGGCCCCTACGGCTGCCTGGGCACCGGCCTCGGCTACTCCATCGCGGCCCGCCTGGCCCGGCCGTCCTCGCAGGTGGTGCTGCTGCTGGGCGACGGCGCGGCCGGGTTCTCGCTCATGGACGTCGACTCGCTGGTCCGGCACGGCCTGCCGGTGGTCATGATCTGCGGCAACAACGGCATCTGGGGCCTGGAGAAGCACCCCATGCAGCTGCTCTACGGCTACGACGTGGCCGCCGAGCTGCAGCCGCAGTGCCGTTACGACCAGGTGGTGACAGCGCTGGGCGGCGGCGGCGAGCTGGTCACCCGGCCGTCGGAGATCGGGCCCGCGCTGCGTCGGGCGTTCGACTCCGGCGTGCCGTACATGGTGAACATCGCCACCGACCCCCAGGTCGCCTACCCCAGGACCACGACGGGGATCTGACTACCTGACGCTGAGCGAGGGCGTCGGCGTCGGGGTGCCCGACGGGCAGGGACCGCCGTCGATGACGACGATCTTGACCGGTTTGGTCACATCTAGCCACGTGCCGCCGTTGGGGAAGGTCTCGCCGATCCTCCCGCAGGCGATGCCCTGCTCAGTGGTGGTCTGGTTGTCAATCTTGATGGTCTGGAAGCCTGCGGCCCGGATCCGCTGGGTGGCCACCGCGTACGGCATCTCGACCACGCTGGGGACCTGCTTCTTCACGACCTTCGGGGTCGTCGGCGTGCTGCTGGGGGTCTTGGTCGGCGTCTTCTCCTCCGTCGGGTCCGGAGTCGGCGTCGTCTCTTTCTCCGTCGGCTCCGCGGTCGTCCTGGTGGGGATCGGTACCTGCGTGGTCGGCTTGGGCTTGAGCTTGGTGCGTCCAGGGCGCGGCGTCGTGGGGGTGCTCTTGTCGGTGGTGGGAACGGAGTTGGCCATGCCAGTCGTAGTGGCGGTCGGCCCGGCCTCGGGCTCGGCATTGATGCCCGTCAGCGCGACGGCACCGGCGCCCGCCCCGAGAACGACCGCGGCCGCGATCCCGGCGATCAGACCGCCCCTGCGGGGCGCCTTGGCGGCGCTGCGACGGCCGCCCTGCCGCGGCCCGGCCATCGTCTGCGCCTCCTGCCGCGCAGCCTGGTAGGACCCCGTCTGATGCGGACCCGCCTGACGGGCTCCTGTCTGGTGCGGACCGGCCTGGTAGGACCCCGTCTGGGGACCGGCCTGGTAGGACCCCGTCTGGGGACCCGCCTGGTGGGATCCCGTCTGATGGGGCCCGGACTGGCGAGATCCCGTCTGGTACGCCTCCATCGGCGCGGCCATGGTGGCACCCGTCGCCAGCGGCGCCGGCTCGGGAGCGGGCGTCTCGCCGGCCGCGATCTTGCGTGCCGTCTCGCTCATCGCTCTGGCCGTCGGGTAACGGGCGAGCGGATCCTTCGACAGGGCCCGCTCGACAAGCGCGCGCACGGACCGGGGGATGTCGGTGGGCAGCGGCGGGGGCGCCTCACGGATGTGCTTGAGCGCGATCGTGACCGCGCTCTCGCCGTCGAACGGCCGCTGCCCCACCAGGCACTCGTACGCCACCACGCCCAGCGCGTAGATGTCGACCGCGGGCGTCACCGGCGCGCCCTCGGCCTGCTCCGGCGCGCAGTAGGCGGCGGTGCCGAGCACCATGCCCGCGTCGGTGAGCCGGTTGGCCACGTCCGAGCGGGCGATGCCGAAGTCGGTCAGCACGAGCGTGCCGTCACGCTGGACCAGCAGGTTGCCCGGCTTCACATCACGGTGCACGATCCCCTGTTCGTGCACCGCCTGCAGCGCCGAGGCCGCCTGCGCGATCAGCTCCATCGCCGGCTGCGGCGGGATCCGGCCCAGCCGCATCAGCAGCCTGTCGAGCGGCTCGCCGTCGACGAACTTCATCACCAGATAGACGGTGTCGCCGCTCACACCGTAGTCGTAGACATCGACGACACCCGAATGGTTGATCGTCGCCATCGCCCTGGCCTCGGCCTGGAAGCGCGCGACGAAACCGGGATCGTCCATGCGGCCGGGCAGCAGCACCTTGACGGCGACAGTGCGCGCCAGCACGATGTCCTCGCCCCGCCACACTTCGCCCATGCCACCGGCGCCAATGCGGGTGTCCAGGCGATACCGCCCCGCCAGCGTCGTCCCTTGGGCTACCATGACTCCCCCGTTACCCCCCTACCTCTATAACCTCTCCCACCCCAAGGTTCAACAAAGCGAAGTTGTGTCGCGGTGAGGTAACACAGAGGTCACGGAACTTCGAGAGTGTACGACTCACGAGTCCCACGTGCCACTTGAATGCTGTAAGCCCTACAAACTCTATCCTGCGGCCTTCTGACCTCACTTGTCCGCGTTTCCGGGAGATCTGGGCTCTTGACAGGGGCCCATTGTGATGATCGCAGTAGGCTGGCGGCATGACGCTCGCTCCAGGGCTCCGCGCCCAGCTGCTCATCGTGGTCGAGGAGTCGGACACAGCGCAGAAGATCGGCAGTGGTGACGTCCCGGTGCTCGCCACTCCACGGCTCCTCGCGATCGCCGAGATGGCGACGCTCAAGGCGGTGCGTCCGCATCTCGCTCCCGGCGAGACGACCGTCGGCACCCGCGCCGAGCTGGCGCATCTGGCCGCCAGCCCGGTGGGCACGCATGTGGAGATCACCACCGAGCTCACCGAGGTCGACGGCAGGCGGCTGGTCTTCGACTTCGAGGCCCGCGACAAGCGGACGGTCATCGGCCGGGGCACGATCGAGCGGGTGCTGGTCGATCGCGCCAAGTTCATCGACCGCGCCACCCGCTGAACCAGCGGCTACTCGATGACGGCGATCAGGTCGCCTTCCTGGATCACGTCACCCTCGCTGACCTTGAGCTGCACGAGCACGCCGTCGTCCTCGGCCAGGACCGGGATCTCCATCTTCATCGACTCGAGGATGACCAGCGTGTCGCCCTCGGCGACCGTCTGACCCTCCGAGGCGACGACCTTCCAGACGTTCGCCACCATCTCCGCGCGTACCTCGGCCACCGCGACTCCCCTCTTCCAATGAGCTAACAATGCCATGTGCGCCTAGGCGCGCATCCGCCCGACCAAGCCCGTGTCATAGTCGCCGCTGACGAACTCCGCGTCGTCCAGCAGCTCGGCACAGAACGGCAGGTTGTTCTTGGGTCCTTCGACGACGAAGCCCGCCACGGCCTCACGACCGGCCCGCAGCGCCTCGGCCCGGCTCGCGCCGAAGACGCAGAGCTTGGCCATGAGGGGATCGTAGAACGGCGTGACCGTGTTGCCCTCCTCATAACCTGAGTCCACCCGGACGCCCTCGCCAACCGGCTCTCGCCATGCGGAGATCTTGCCGGGCCCCGGGAAGAACCTCTTCGGGTCCTCGGCGTAGACACGGAACTCGATGGCGTGGCCGCTGGTCTCCGGCTTCACCTCGGGATTCTCGCCCGCCGCCACCCGCAGCTGCAGCTCGACCAGGTCCAGCCCGGTGACCAGCTCGGTGACCGGGTGCTCCACCTGGAGCCTGGTGTTCATCTCCAGGAACACGAAGTCCTGCTTGTCGGCGTCGACCAGGCACTCCACGGTGCCCGCGCCCAGGTAGCCGACGGCCTCGCCGGCCCGCACGGCCGCGGCCAGCATGCGCTCGCGCAGCTCGGACGTGATGCCGGGCGACGGCGACTCCTCGACGACCTTCTGGTGGCGGCGCTGCACAGAGCAGTCGCGCTCGCCCAGGGCCACGACGGTGCCGTCGGGCCGGCCGAGGATCTGCACCTCGACGTGGCGGGCCCGCTCGATGTAGCGCTCCAGCAGGATGGCGGGCCCGGCGAGAATGTCGCCCGTGGCGAACCTCGCCGCCGCCCTGGCTGCCTGCTCGAACGCCTTCGCCAGTCCCTCGTCGTCGTGGGCGACGCTCATCCCGATGCCACCGCCACCGCCGGCGGTCTTGACCATGACCGGATAGCCGATCCGGGCCGCCGCCCGCAGCGCCAGCTCCAGATCGGTGACGGGCTCCCGGGTGCCGGTCGCCACGGGCACACCCGCGTCCTCCATCAGATTCCGGGCGTTGATCTTGTCGCCCATCTGATCGATGGCCTCGGGAGCCGGGCCGATCCACACCATCCCGGCGTCGATCACCGCTCTGGCGAACGCCGCATTCTCCGCGAGAAACCCATAACCCGGATGAATCGCCCGCGCGCCGGTGGCCCGAGCCGCCTCCAGCACCTTCCCGGCGTCCAGGTAGCTCAACTGGGGGTTGGCCGGCCCGATCAACACGGCCTCGTCGGCCTCGCGCACGAACGGGAGATCCGCATCGGCCTCGGAGTGGACGGCGATGGCCCGCAGCCCCAGCCGCTTGACCGTCCGGATGATCCGCCGGGCGATCTCCCCTCGATTGGCGACCAGGACAGGACCCAGTGTGTCGATAAGCACCCGCCCACCCTACGACCGCGAGGCTCTGCGCCTTTTCCCGCTAAACAACGGATCCGGCGAGCCGCTTCTGTAGGAACCCTACAATCGCAACGCGCCAGGCCCGGCTCCAGCTGCGTAGGACCTACAGGGGCGATTGCCCACGGCACCGGTCTCACCGTCTCGTCACGGCGGCCGGCCACGTGCGGGGTCAGCGGGCGTATTCCTGGAGGCGCCCGGCCATGGTCGGCGGGTGGGTCTTGCCGGGCTTGCCGTACCAGCTGGGCGGCCTTTCAGAGTTTGTGGACGCCGAGCCGATCGACGACGCGCGTCATCGCCTCGATCGCGTCGGGATCGTACGCGGTGCCGGCGGCCAGCCGCAGCCGCTCCAGTGCCGCGCCCCCACGATCGCGATCGGCGGAGCCGCCGACCAGGTCGTCGTAGGCGTTGGCCGCCTTGATGATCCGGCTGGACAGCGGCGGGTCCTCGGCGATCTGGTCGCACTGACGGCGCACCAGCTCGGCCACCCGGTCGAGCACGCCCGTCTGCTTGATCACCTCGGCCCCCAGCTCGGCGATGCGGCGCGCTTGGGCGGGATCGGCGAGCACGGTCGCGCCACCCGGAATGGGATCGCTCAGGGACAGCTGACCGATGTCGTGCATGAGCGCGGCGTATTCGAGCTCCAGCAGCTCCGGCTCCGCCATGCCCAGCTCCCTGCCGACCGCCACGGCCAGCCGGCTCACCCGGCGCGAGTGGCCCGGCTCGACGTAGCCGCCGACCTCCGTGACCCGTGACAGGGCCCGTACGGTCTGCAGGTAGGTGGCGCGGATCCCGGCGTACTTGCGGAAGGCCACCTGCGTGACCAGCAGCGGCGCGGCGAAGACCAGCAGCGCCACCAGGTCCATGCTGTGGGTGGCCAGCGCGAGCAGCACCCCGGAGGCGGCCACGGCCGCGCCGAGCGGGAAGGCCATGTTGATCTCGTCGCGCACGGCCACCCTGAAGGCGGTGCGCACCTGCTCGGCCCTGAGCAGGGCCGCGATCAGCACGTCGATCAGCAGGGTGAGCGTGATGAGCGTGACCATGACGCCGAGCGCGGGCCACCACGTGGGCGGGTCCTGCCGGGTGAGCTGGTAAAGAGGGTCGGCGAGCGGCCGGAAGGCGAAGGCGAGCAGCGCCCCGGTCAGCAGGCGGCGTGCCATGGCGTCGAGGCGCGGCGGACGGCCGACCGCCAGGTGCGGCAGCGCGCCCGCGATCATGCCGACCGCGATCACGGCCACCACCTGGAGCGCGGTGTGGCGCAGCGGGTTGTCGCTGAGGTCGAGCAGCAGCGTGTAGCCGAGCGCGGCGGCGGCGCCGATGGGCGCGACCTCCCTGTTGCCCGGCATGGTGAGCCGGGCCAGCTCGCCGACCGCGATCAGCGCGCCGAACCCGATCGCGATCTCGGGCCGGTCGAGCCCCACGGCCGAGGTGTGCGCGACGCCGGCCACGGCCACGAGTCCCGCCCCGCAGATGAGCAGCAACTGCCCGGAGTCGAGGCTCTGCAAGGCACGCGTCAAGGCCCGCTCACCACTTCGATCGGCCTGGTCGGGTCGTCATGGTCCTTGATCGGGTTCTCGGTCGCCTCGGGTGGCGGCGGCTCGACGCGGCGCGGCGGCTGCCACGGGTCGCGTTCGAGCGCCCTGGCGAAGGCCGCCACCATGACCGGGTCGAACTGGCGGCCGGCGTTCTTGCGCAGCTCTTCGACGGCCACCTCGACCGAGCGGGCGTGGCGGTAGGAGCGGTCGGACGTCATCGAGTCGAACGCGTCGGCCACCGCGATGATCCGGGCGAACTCCGGGATCTCGTCGGCCGCGAGCCCCATCGGGTAGCCCTTGCCGTCGTGGCGCTCGTGGTGGTGCATGATCCCGGCGTACGCCTCGTCGAGGAAGTCGATGCCGCGGACGATCTCCAGCCCGCGCATCGGATGGAGCTGGATGGCGGCGAACTCCTCCTCGGTCAGCGGTCCCTCCTTCTGCAGCACCTTGGTCGGCACGCCGAGCTTGCCCACGTCGTGCAGCATGCCCGCGTAGCGGATGGCGCGCAGCCGCTCCAAGCCCATGCCGATCTCCTGGGCGATCATGGAGGAGGCGAGCGAGACGCGGGTGCAGTGGCCCCGGGTGTAGTAGTCCTTCGTCTCGACCGCCTGGCAGAGCGCGGCGATCGTGGCGTCGTAGGAGCGCTGCTGCGCGTGATACTGGCCGAACGCCCAGCGGGCGACGAACAGCGGCAGCAGCACCAGCACCGCCGAGATCGACTGCACGGTCGCCCAGAGCCCCGCCACCAGCAGCCCGAACGTGCCGTAACCCAGGTAGGACAGCAGGAACTGGACCATGCCCCGCAGCGGCACCTCCATGGCCCGCACCCGGGTCGCCAGCCGGATCATGGTCAGCGTGAGCATGATGTTGAGCGGCACGAACACGCCCGTGGCCGCCGCGTAGGGGCCGATGAGGTCGTCGAAGACGTTGACCCCCGGCACCCCCGAGACACCGCCCAGCCCCTGGTAGACCCAGCCGGCCGCGTAGCCGCAGATCGCGAACTGCGCCCCGTTGAACAGCCGCTTGATCAACGGCAGGCCAGGACGCACGCTGAAGACCGCCGTGAACCCCACCAGAGCGGCCCCTTCTGGACCGATCAGGACGACAGCGGCCAGAGCTGCAGAGAAGCTCACGGACACCGCGAACTGCTCCACGTTCAGCAACGTCGGCATCGACTCGCAGACCAGGAACAGCAGCGCGAGCACCAGCAGGATGCCCAGATCGCCGGGCGCCACCAGCCGCCCGGAAGTGATCACGCTACGTCCGATGAGGACGGTCGCCGCGCCGATGACGGCGATGAGGTAGACCTTCGCAGGCCACGGCAGATCACGCATTGCGGCCCCCTAGGGTGCTCAGGTCCAGGACACCCCGGTTGGCAGGGCCCCGCCCCCGCTCATCAACAGTGTCATCACGGGAGTGATCAGCACCGCGGCCGCGATCAGCCGGGCGATCATAGCCTTCAGCATCTACTCGCCTCCACGCCGACTCTCTACGTCGACTCCTGTGGGTCACGCTACAGAAGGCGCGGTCAGCGCAGGGCCGGAGTTGAGAATCGCAAGCAAAGCGTAATCAATCCACTACCTGGGGCGACTAACGGCCCATTCGACGGTGCTCTTCAACCCGGTCGCCAGGTCGGTGCGCGGCTGCCAGCCGAGCCCCTCGCAGGCCGGCACCGGGTCGACCGCCATGGCCGGCAGGTCACCCACGCGCGGTGGCGCGAACCCGGGCTTGTCCTGCGCGTCGGCCGCGTCGGCGATCAGCGAGTGCAGCTTGCGGTCGGTGGTCTGGATGCCGGTGCCGAGGTTGAACCTGCGCCCGTTGCCGTCGGCCCCGCAGGCCCTGACGAAGCCGTCGACCACGTCATCGACGTAGACGTAGTCGCGGGTCTGCGTGCCGTCGCCGTAGAGCACCGTGGGCGTGCCGCTGAGCAGGCCGTCGGTGAAGATGGCCACCACTCCGGCCTCGCCTTCCGGCGACTGGCGCGGGCCGTAGACGTTGGACAGCACGAGGGTGGTGTATTCGATGCCGTAGAGCGCGCGGAACGTGGCGAGATAGGTCTCACCGCTCAGCTTGGAGGCCGCGTACGGCGAGCGCGGGTCGGTGGCGGCGTCGCCGGGCACCGGGATCGTGGCGGGCCGGCCGTAGACCGCGACGGAGGAGGCGAACACCACCTTGCGGGTGTTGCCCTCACGGGCGGCGGTCAGGATCGACGCGGTGCCCTGGACGTTCACACTGGCGTCGTGGACCGGGTCGGCGACGCTCCCGCGCACGCTGATCTGCGCGGCGAGATGGCAGATGACCTCGGGCCGCAGCTCGGCGGCCAGCGCGATCACGGCCGGATCGCGGACGTCGAGCTCATGCAGGCGGAAGCGGTCGTGTGTGGCCGCCTCGGCCAGGTTGTCCCTGCGGCCGGACGAGAAGTCGTCCACGACCGCGACGTCGTGCCCCTCCGCCAGCAGACGGTCGACGAGATTCGACCCGATGAATCCGGCACCCCCGGTGACAAGCACGCGCATGGGGGAATCCTAGTCGGACAGCTCCGACCTCACCTGCGCGATGCGGGCCAGCACCTTGGAGCGCAGGTCGCCGGGGACCGGGTCACAGCCGCAGTGCTTGGCCACGAGCGCCTTGATCGCCTTGTCGAGGTCATATTCCTTCAGACAGGGGCTGCACTCCTCGAGGTGCACGCGGATCTCCACCACGTCGCCCTCGGTCAGCTCCCCGTCGAGGTAGGAGTAGACCTTGTCCAGCACTTCGCGACAGTCAGTGTCGTGCGGGTTGCCACAGCTCATTTCGATCCCTCCGCCGGGACCAGGCCACGCTCGCGAGCATAGTCTTCGAGAAGTCCACGGAGCTGCCTGCGACCGCGGTGCAGCCTGGACATCACGGTGCCGATCGGGGTCCCCATGATGTCGGCGATCTCTTTATACGGGAAGCCCTCGACGTCGGCCAGGTAGACCGCGATCCTGAACTCCTCGGGCAGCACCGCGAGGGCCTGCTTGATATCACCGTCGGGGAGGTGTTCGAGCGCCTCGACCTCGGCCGACTTCAGGCCGCTCGACGTGTGCGACTCAGCGCGGGCGAGCTGCCAGTCCTCGATCTCCTCGGTGCCCGACTGCTTGGGCTCGCGCTGCTTCTTGCGGTAGCTGTTGATGAAGGTGTTCGTCAGGATCCGGTAGAGCCACGCCTTGAGGTTCGTACCTTCCTGGAACTGGTGGAACGACGCGAACGCCTTCGCGAAGGTCTCCTGTAGCAGGTCCTCCGCGTCCGCGGGGTTCCGGGTCATCCGGAGCGCCGCGGAGTAGAGCTGCTCGAGGTAAGGCATCGCTTCGCGCTCGAACCGCTCACTTCGCTGTTCCAGAGTCTCCGCGCCTGTCGCGGGCACCGGACCCACCCCCCTAAGATCACCGGTGGCCGACTGTGGCGGTACACCGTATTCAGGGGAGAATACCCGCTCGTCACGGACTGGTCCGTCACTGGGGAGGGGTTCGAGCAATGTGAGCATGCACGTCGCAACACGCCCGCGCCCGCGTCTGTTCCCGCAAGATAGAAGGTGACGAACAACCCGGTGCGGGGATAACGATACGTACCGGCTGGTAGCCATTTTCCCGGAACCCAGGAGTCGCGTGTGCTGCCCATTCCGGCCGAGGAACTGAACGGCTCAGGGACGCTCGGGCCGTACTGGACCTTCTACCGCGCCGTCGTCGCCGAGCAGCTGACCCGGTGGCTCCCCGACCAACCCTCCGTCGTACTCGACCTGTCCGGCGGCCGGGGGCGCTGGTCCGGCCAGGCCGCCAGAGCCGGGCATCGGGTGATCGAGCTGGTCGACTTCCGCCGCACCGCCTCACTGGCCTCTTCCCTGGCCGCTCCGCTGACGACCGACCCGCAGGCGCGGCTGCGCGACGCCGGGCGCGTGCGCCACGTACGCGCCGACGACCTGACGTTCCTGCCCGACGAGAGCGTGGACGCGGTGGTCGCCGAGGAACGCGCCATGTCGATCGAGCTCATGGCCGAATCGGCGATGGACGACGTGGCCCGGGTGCTGCGGCCCGGCGGCCGGGCGCTGGTCTGCGTCGACTCCCTGGTGCTGGGCATGGCGATCCTGGCCGAGCAGGAGCAGTGGCAGCACCTGCGGCAGACGGGCGAGGTCATGCTGGTGCCGTGGCCCGACGGCAGCATCACCCGCTGCTTCAGCAGTGGGCAGCTACGCGAGCTGCTGACCGGCGCCGGGCTGGAGGTGGAGTGGGTACGACCGCGGACCGTGCTGTCGCCCTCCACCGTCGACCACGTACTGGGCTCCGACGCCAGGGCACTGGCCTGGCTGGTGCGCACCGAGCTCGACGCGCACCCCGACGACGACGACACGGTCGGCATCCACCTCGTGGCCAGCGTCCGCAAGGTGTGACCCGGGGGCAGCTATCGGCGGCGCTCCCGCTTGCCCTGGCACTCCACGCACCGCGCGGCCTCCGGGCGGGCCTCCAGCCGGCCGTCGGGCACCGGCTTCTCGCAGTCGACGCACCTCCCGTACGTGCCTTCGTCCAGGCGTTTGAGCGCGTCGATCACCGCCCTGCGCTGCGTCGTGGCCACGGTCAGCATGGCCTGGGCGCGGTCGGCGTCGGTCAGGTCGGACCCCGCGTCGGCCGCGGAATACTCGCGGATCCCGACGGGGTCGCCCTGCAGCACCCCGATCGATCGGTCCAGGTCCGCGAGAATCTTCTCCAGCCGCTCACGAGCGGTCGTGTCGTCCACGAATCCGCACCTCCGGGTGACAGGGGGGCAAGCCGCAGCGGGACTCCCCGGAAGTCCAACCCGGCGCGAAGAGGGCATGTGTGGCGGTGACTCCGGGTAAACGGATGCATCGCTTTCCTCACCAGATGCCCACTTAGCGTGACTCTTACACCTTTAGCGGAGAGCGGTTTCCTCCCCTGGTGGTAGGGGTTTGATGAGATCCGGACCGTTGTTCCGGACATTGTTGACATCGGTGGAAACGGCCACCGCCGTCAGCTGCCCGGTGTCGGCGGGCACCAGCAGCCCCGAGGCCTGCTCGGGGTCGGTGAGCTTGGGGTCGAGCCACTCCGCCCAGCGCTCCCGCTCGATCATCATCGGCATCCGGTCGTGGATGCGGCCCAGCTCGTCCTCAGCGTCGGTGGTGATGACCGTGCAGGTCACCAGCCACTTGAGCGGATCGTCGTCGTCGCGCGACTTGTCCTTCCAGAACTCGTACAGACCCGCCATCGCCAGCACACCACCGTCCTCCGGGTGGATGAAGTACGGCTGTTTCTTCTTCTTGTCGCCCTCGACCGGCATCCACTCGAAGTAGCCGTCGGCGGGCAGCAGGCACCTGCGCTTGGCGAACGCCTGGCGGAAGGACGGCTTCTCGGCCACCGTCTCGACCCTGGCGTTGATCATCCGCGACCCGACCGACGGGTCCTTCGCCCAGGCCGGCACCAGCCCCCACTTGACGATCCGCAGCTGCCGCACGGCCCGCTCGGCCTCCTTGGGCACCCGGCTGAGGACGGCGTAGACGTTCTTGGTGGGCGCGACGTTGTAGTCGGGCCCGAGCTCCTTGTCGGGGTCACCGTCGAGCTCGACCTGGAACTCCTCCAGCAGCTCGTGCTTCTTGCGCGCCGACGCGTATCTCCCGCACATGTCCCCACACTGCCACGTACGGCCTACGACCGCATGCACGCCCTTCTCCGTAAAGTTCACCACCGCCAGTAGGCTTTGACCCATGCCCGCACCGCACTGGCCCGCACCCACCGCGACCGCACCCGTGGTCGCGTCGATCCGCCTGCCCGGCTCCAAGTCCGTGACCAACCGCGCGCTGCTCCTCGCCGCTCTGGCCGACGGTCCCGGCGTGGTGCGCCAGGCACTCCGCAGCCGCGACGCCGACCTGATGGTGGCGGCGCTGCGCGTGCTGGGCGCCACCCTGACGCCGGCGAACGAGACCACGGCCGCCGTCGACTGGCAGGTGACCCCCGGCCCGATCCGTGGCGGCGCGAGCATCGACGCGGGCCTGGCGGGCACCGTCATGCGCTTCGTGCCGCCGATGGCCGCCCTGGCCGACGGCCCGGTCTCCTTCGACGGCGACCCGCACGCCCGCAAGCGTCCCATGGGTCCCATCCTCGACGCCCTGCGCGCCCTGGGCGCCCGCGTGGACAACGACGCCCTGCCGTTCACCGTCCACGGTCCCCTCGCGGGCGGCGAGGTCACGCTCGACGCGTCGGGGTCGTCGCAGTTCGTCTCGGGGCTGCTGCTCACGGCGGCGCGCTTCGAGAAGGGCGTCACGATCCGCCACGTCGGCCCGCCCGTGCCGTCGCAGCCGCACATCGAGATGACGATCCAGATGCTCAGGGCGGCCGGGGTCACGGTCGACGCCGGCGAGCGCGACATCTGGCGGGTCGAGCCGGGACCGATCGCGGCCAGGGACCTGGCCGTCGAGCCCGACCTGTCCAACGCGGCGCCGTTCCTGGGCGCGGCTCTGGTCACGGGTGGCACGGTCACCATCCCCGGCTGGCCGTACGAGACCACGCAACCGGGCGACGCCCTCCGCGACCTGCTCACCTCGATGGGCGCCACGGTCCGGCTGACCCCCGCGCCGCACGAGGCGACCGGTGCCGCCGGTTCCCTGACCGTGACGGGCACCGACCGGATCGAGGGCATCGACGCCGACCTGCGCGAGGTGGGCGAGCTGACGCCGACGATCGCCGCGCTGGCCGTGCTGGCGAGCTCGCCGTCCCGGATCCGGGGCGTCGCGCACCTGCGCGGCCACGAGACCGATCGCCTGGCCGCCCTGGTCACCGAGATCACCCGGCTGGGCGGCGACGCGGAGGAGACCGACGACGGCCTGATCATCCGCCCCCGCCCCCTGCACGGCGGCGTCTTCCACAGCTACGACGACCACCGCATGGCCACGGCCGGGGCCGTCATCGGGCTGGCGGTCCCGGACGTCGAGGTGGAGAACATCGCGACGACGGCCAAGACGCTCCCGGAGTTCGTCCAGATGTGGACGAACATGCTGGGCGAGCAATGACCACCCCCGCGATCCTGCCGGGTGCACAAGCAGGTGGCCCGGCGGTCGGCATGGTGGGGCGGTTGTGCGGGCACAACCGCCCCGTAGGCCGACGCGGTGGAGCGGCGGGCAGGCGCGATCCGCTTGGCGGCCCGCGCGGTGGGGCAGCGTACGGACAGGACGGCGCCACCGACCGCCATGGTGGGTGGGCCGCGCCCAGCAGGAACGATCGCTTGGGGGTAGACCGCTGAGAAAGCGGGAGTACGACGAGGACGACGTACGGATCAGGCCGAGCAAGGGCTCACGGCCGCGGACCCGTATTCGGCCTGCGCATGAGGACGCCGTAGAGGGGTTCGTGGTCGCCGTGGACCGGGGCCGCTACACCGCGCTGGTCGAGCCGGAGCGCGCCAAGGGATCGGCCCAGAAGCGCAAGCAGCCCGAGCGCCGCATGGTCACCGCGATGAAGGCGCGCGAGCTCGGCCGCAAGGGCATCGTCGTCGGCGACCGAGTGGCCCTGGTGGGCGACGTCTCGGGCCGCCCCGACGCCCTGGCCAGGGTCGTACGCGTCGAGCCGCGGACGTCGATGCTGCGCCGTTCGGCCGACGACGTCGAGGACACCGACGGCATCGAACGCCCCGTGGTGGCCAACGCCGACCAACTGGTCATCGTGACCGCGCTCGCCGACCCGCCACCCCGGCCGCGCATGATCGACCGGATCCTGGTGGCCGCCTTCGACGCCGAGATCGACACGCTCCTCTGCCTCACCAAGTCGGACCTCGGGCCGCCCGACGACCTGGTGGCGATGTACGAACCGCTCGGGGTGTCGCACGTCGTCGTGCACAAGGGCGGCTCGCTGGACGAACTCCGCGACCACCTCACCGGCCGCCTCAGCGTCATGGTCGGCCACTCGGGCGTCGGCAAGTCAACTCTGGTCAACGCCCTCGTGCCGGCCGCCAACCGCGCGGTCTCCCAGGTCAACGCCGTCACCGGCCGCGGCCGCCACACCTCGACCTCAGCCGTGGCCCTCGAACTCCCGGAGGGCGGCTGGATCATCGACACGCCCGGCGTACGCAGCTTCGGACTGGCCCACGTGTCGGTCGAGACGGTCCTGGCCTCCTTCCCCGACCTCATCGAAGGCACGGTCACCTGCCCGAAGGGGTGCACACACCTGGACGCCGACTGCGCGCTGGACGCGTGGGTGGCGGCCGGCCACGCCGAGCCCGCCCGCCTGGAATCCCTCCGCCGCCTGCTCTCCAGCCGCGAGTCTCCGCCAGACCTTTAATTTTCTGTTACGGCCGGCCCGGTGGGCCCCACCCGCCGTACGTGGCTGGGCCCTGTCCAGGGGCACGCTCCTCCGGTGATGCGGGGCTGGGCACCGTGACGTGCGTCCTCTTGACCATCTCCGTGGTCAACCCTGCGGCCGGCAGGACTTATCAGAAAAAACAGCCATCCAGCACTGGACAGGACTTACCAGAAATGCGAGCCCGCTTGACTGATGTTCGGGAGGTAAGTCACGGTAGCGTGGCTCTTCGTGCAGGGTTATAACGATGATCTACGTCTGGCGCACGTCATGGCGGACCACGCCGACGATCTGACCATGCGGAGGTTCAAGGCGGTCGATCTCAAGGTCGACACCAAGCCGGACCTCACGCCGGTCAGCGATGCCGACCGTGCCGTCGAGGAGGCCATTCGCGGCACCCTCCGGCGAGCCCGGCCGCGGGACGCGGTCGTGGGCGAGGAGTTCGGCAAGACGGGCTGGGGTGCCAGGTCGTGGATCATCGACCCGATCGACGGCACCAAGAACTACGTACGCGGCGTCCCCGTATGGGCGACGCTGATCGCGCTGATGGAGTACGGCCAGGTCAAGGTGGGCCTGGTGTCCGCCCCGGCCCTGGGCAAGCGCTGGTGGGCGGCCACCGAGGGCGGCGCCTGGACCGGCAAGAGCCTGACCAAGGCGACCCGGATGCGCGTCTCGTCGGTGGCCGATCTGGAGGACGCGTCGTTCTCCTACTCCAGCTTCGGCGGCTGGGAGAAGCTGGGCCGGCTCGACAACTTCCTCGATCTGGGGCGGGCCTGCTGGCGCACCAGGGCCTATGGCGATTTCTGGTCGCACATGATGGTCGCGGAGGGTTCGGTGGAGGTGTCGGCCGAGCCGGAGTTGTCGCCGTGGGACATGGCGGCGCTCACCGTGATCGTCGAGGAGGCGGGCGGCAAGTGGACGGACCTCGCGGGCGTGCCCGGCCTTGAGGGTGGCAGCCTGGTCTGCACCAACGGCATCCTGCATGACGAGGTCCTCAGACGCCTGAACGCCTCGTAGAGAGCGCCTGAACGGCTTACAGAGCCAATACCCGGGCGACGGCGTCCAGCAAGCTGTCGCGATATGTCCCCCCGAAGAGCACCACATGGACGAGCAGCGGGTGCAGTTGGTGCAGCGGCACCCGGCCCCGCCACCCGTCCGCGAGCGGCGTCTCCTCCTGATAGGCCCCCAGGATCCGATCCAGATAGGGCGCCCCGAACAACGCCAGCATCGCCAGGTCCGTCTCCCGATGCCCGCCGTGCGCGGCCGGGTCGATGAGCACTCCGCGACCATCCGACCAGAGCACGTTCCCGTTCCACAGATCGCCGTGAATGCGCGCCGGCGGCTCCGGCGGCCCCGCCACCTCGCCGAACCGCGCCACTGCCCGCTCGATGAGAGCCACGTCCCGCGCGGGCAGCCGCGCCTGCCGTACGAAGGGGAGCACTCGGCGGGCCGCGTAGAAGGCCGGCCAGTCGTCGGCAGGCGAGTTGTCCATCGGCAGATCGGCGATGAAGCCCGGCCAGGGGGCGCCGAAAGCGGGCGCGCCGGCGCGGTGCAGCCGGGCGAGGTCGCGCCCGAACCGCTCGGCCGCCGCCGCGGTCGGCGACGAGGTGTCCACCCACGACAGTACGAGCCGATCCCGCGAGACCTCGATCACCTCCGGCACCGCGATGACCTCGCCCAGCCAGCGCAGGCCTTCCGCCTCGGAAGTGAACACCGGAGAAACGGTTCCGGTCTTCGCGAACACCACCCGCCCGTCGTCGAGCACGCCCCGCTGCAGCCGCCAGCCGTGGGACGCCCCGAGGTCCTCAGTCGATCTCATCGGCGATGTGCTTCGCGACGCCTTCGGAAGCGGCCTCGACCAGGCGCAGCACCTCTTCGAAGCCCTCGGGCCCGCCGTAGTAGGGATCGGGCACCTCGGCCCCGGCCCGCGCGGCGGGGTCGAACGAGCGGAACAGCCGCACCTCCACACCGTCGGGCGCGATCCGCCGCAGGAACGACAGGTTGTCCCGGTCCATGGCCAGCACCAGGTCGTAGCGGTCGAACCAGCCGGAGGTGAACTGTCTGGCCCGGTGGGCGGAGCCGTCGTAACCGTGCTCGGCCAGCGTCCGCAGAGCCCGTTCGTCCATGGGATCCCCGACGTGCCAGCCGCCGGTGCCCGCGCTGTCGACGGCCACTCGTTCACCGAGTCCGTGCTCGGCCAGGGTCCGTCTGAGCACCGTCTCGGCCATCGGCGAGCGGCAGATGTTCCCCATGCACACCAGGCATACGCGATAGGTCATAGCTCCCATCATGAGGGTGACCAGGCCCGTTCACCGTCCGTTCACCCTTGGTAGGGGGATTGAGTCACTTTGGCTGCATACCTTCGTGGCGACTAAGGACCAAGTGGGAGGAACCCAACCGTGAAGTATGCAGGCCGGCTCGCCGCCGTCGCCGTAGTCGGCGCGCTCTCGCTCGCTGCGTGCGGCACAGACAACAACAGTGCCGGTGGTGACGCCACAGCGTCCGCCGGTGCCAGCAGCGCTGCGGGTAACGACAATGGTCTGAGCGGCACGATCAACGCCGCCGGATCCTCGGCCCAGGCCAACGCGATCGACCAGTGGAAGAAGGACTTCCAGAGCAAGAACCCCGGGGCAAGCCTGAACTACCAGCCCAGCGGTTCCGGCGCCGGTGTCCAGGCGTTCATCCAGGGCACGGTCGCCTTCGCGGGTTCCGACTCGGCTCTCAAGGACGACAAGGGCGAGCCCGCCCAGGCCGACGCCCGGTGCAAGACCGGCAAGGCCATCAACATCCCGATGGTGACCGGCCCGATCGCGGTCGTCTACAACCTGCCCGGCGTGGACGGTCTGCAGCTCTCGCCCAAGACGCTCGGCGGCATCTTCAGCAGCAAGATCACCAAGTGGGACGACGCGGCCATCAAGGCCGACAACCCGCAGGCCAAGCTGCCTTCGACGCCGATCCAGGCGTTCCACCGGGCTGACGAGTCCGGCACCAGCGACAACTTCACCAAGTTCCTCAAGGCGACGGCCGAATGGCCGTACGAGCCGGCCAAGGCGTGGCCCGCCGAGGCCAAGGGCCAGGGCGCGAAGGGCTCCGACGGCATCGCCTCCTCGGTGAAGGGCGCCGAGGGCTCAATCAGCTACGTCGAGATGTCGTTCGCCGACAACTCCCAGCTCCAGAAGGCCAAGGTCGCCAACGGCGCGGGCGAGTTCGTCGAGCTGAACAGCGACAGCGCGGCCAAGACGATCGAGACCGCCGAGGTCAAGGGCACCGGCAACGACCTCAAGCTCGGCATCGACTACGCCACCAAGACCGCGGGCGCCTACCCGATCGTCCTGGTGACGTACGAGATCACGTGCGAGAAGGGCCTGCCCGCCGACCAGTCGAAGCTGGTCAAGGCCTTCCTCACCTACACCGCCAGCGACGAGGGCCAGGCCGCGCTGAAGGACCTGGGCTACGCCCCGCTCTCGGGCGATCTGCTCACCAAGGTCCGCACCGCCGTCGAGGCGATCTCCTAACTGCCGATGACGACCAACGTTCGTACCCGTGATGGCGGACCGGCCACTGGCCGGCCCGCCTCGCGGCGCAGCCATGGTGAAGGGCCCTTCCGATACGCCGCCACCGGCGCGGGCATCATCTTGCTGGGGATCATGGCGGCCATCGCCGTCTTTCTCATCAGCGAGGCGATCCCCGCCCTGCAGGCGAACAAGGGTCACTTCTTCTCCGAGCTGACCTGGGACCCGAACGGCAGCCAGGTCTTCGGCATCGCCGCTCTGGCCTTCGGCACCGTGCTCAGCTCGGCCCTCGCGCTCGTCATCGCGACTCCCATCGCGGTCGGCGTGGCGCTCTTCATCTCCCACTACGCGCCCCGCCGTCTGGCCGGGCCGCTCGGCTACCTGATCGACCTGCTCGCCGCCGTACCCAGCGTGGTGTACGGCCTGTGGGGCGTGGCCTTCCTGGTGCCGCTGCTCAAGACGCCATCGCAGTGGCTGAACGAGAACCTGGGCTGGTTCCCGCTGTTCGCCGGCGAGGGCGCGATCGGCGGCAAGACCATGATCGCCGGGTCCATCGTCCTGGCGATCATGATCCTGCCGATCATCGCGGCCATCTCCCGCGAGGTGTTCCTCCAGGCTCCGAAGATGAATGAGGAGGCGGCGCTCGCGCTCGGCGCCACCCGCTGGGAGATGATCAGGATGGCCGTGCTGCCGTTCGGTCGCCCCGGCGTCATCAGCGCCGCGATGCTCGGCCTCGGCCGGGCGATGGGCGAGACCATCGCGGTCGCGCTGATCTTCCCCGCCACCTTCGACATCACCTTCGAGATCCTCACCCCGCACGCCAACAGCATCGCGGCGAACATCGCCAACGGCTTCGGTGAGGCCACCCCGATCGGCAGGGGCGCGCTGATCGCGTCCGGACTGGTGCTGTTCGTCATCACCCTGCTCGTCAACATAGCCGCCCGCATGATCATCAACCGCCGCAAGGAGTACGCGAGGGCCGGCGCATGACCACGATCCAACACATCTCGACCAGCCGCCGCATCAAGGACCGTGTGGTCCAGGGGCTGGTCTACCTGGCGTTCGCGCTTGCCGTGGTACCGCTCGTGTCCGTGCTCTGGCTGGTGGTCAAGAACGGCCTGGCGCGCTTCGACCTGGACTTCCTCACCCACTCGATGCGCAACATCGGCGCCCGCGACGTGGGCGGCGGCGCTTACCACGCGATCATCGGCACGCTGGAACAGGTCCTGATCGCCTCTCTCATCTCCGTCCCCATCGGTCTGCTGACCGCGATCTACCTGGTCGAGTACGGCAACGGCGGCCGGTTGAGCCGGGCCATCAGCTTCTTCGTGGACGTCATGACCGGCGTCCCCTCTGTTGTCGCGGGCCTGTTCATCCTGGCGTTCTGGGTCCTGTTCCTGGGCCAGCCGTTCTCCGGGTTCGCCGGGGCATTGTCACTGTCGATCCTGATGATGCCGACCGTGGTCAGATCGGCCGAGGAGATGCTCCGCCTGGTCCCGAACGACCTGCGCGAGGCCTCGTACGCGCTGGGCGTGGCCAAGTGGCGCACGATCATGAAGGTCGTCCTGCCGACCGCGCTGACCGGCATCATCACCGGCGTCATGCTGGCCGTGGCCAGAGTCGCCGGCGAGACCGCGCCGTTGCTGCTCACCGTGTTCTTCACCGACTCCATCAACAACGACCCGTTCAGCGGGCCGCAGATGGGGCTCCCCCTCTTCGTCTTCGACCAGGCGGGCCGCCCCAACGTCACCGCCGTGGATCGGGCCTGGACCGGAGCCCTCACGCTCATCCTGATCGTCATGCTGCTCAACCTGGTGGCGCGCCTGATCGCCCGGTGGCGCTCACCCGCCAAAGGCCGATAAGGGGTAAAGCCACTATGTCCAAGCAGATCCAGGTCTCCGGCCTCGACGCCTACTACGGCGGGCACAAGGCCATCGAGGACGTCTCGATGACCATCGAGCCGCGTTCGATCACGGCGTTCATCGGCCCCTCGGGGTGCGGCAAGTCGACGTTCCTGCGCACCCTCAACCGCATGCACGAGGTCATCCCCGGCGCACGCGTGGAGGGCAAGGTCCTGCTCGACGGCGAGGACCTGTACGCCTCCACCGTCGAGCCGGTCTCCGTGCGCCGGATGATCGGCATGGTCTTCCAGCGCCCCAACCCGTTCCCCACGATGTCGATCTACGAGAACGTGGCCGCCGGGCTCCGCCTCAACGGCCGCGTGGCCAAGTCGGAGATGGACGGCGTCGTCGAGACGTCGCTGAAGGGCGCCAACCTCTGGAACGAGGTCAAGGACCGCCTCAACAAGCCCGGCGCTGGCCTGTCGGGCGGCCAGCAGCAGCGGCTCTGCATAGCCAGGGCCATCGCGGTCCAGCCGCAGGTGCTGCTGATGGACGAGCCCTGCTCCGCGCTCGACCCGATCTCCACGCTGGCCATCGAGGACCTGATGGCCAAGCTCAAGGACGACTACACCATCGTGATCGTCACCCACAACATGCAGCAGGCCGCCCGGGTCAGCGACCGGACCGCCTTCTTCAACCTCACCGCGCAAGGTAAGCCCGGCAAGGTTGTCGAGATGGACGAGACCTCCCGCATGTTCACCAATCCCACCGAGAAGGCGACCGAGGACTACATCACCGGGCGCTTCGGCTGATGATCCACCAGCAGGCGGCATCCACTGTGAACGGGGACACCAGGACGAAGCCCATCCTGCTCATCGCCGATCCCGACGACGGAGTCGTGGAGGACGTGGCCACCGCCCTCGAACGCGAGGGCGTGTCGGTCACCGGCGTCCCCGACGGGGCCCAGGGCCTGATCCAGGCCGGGGCGCTGCAGCCTGACGTGGTCCTCGTGTCCGCCACGCTGCCGGTCATCGGCGCCGTCGACTTCGTCCGCGCGGTACGGCTCTCGCGGACCGTGCCCGTCTTGCTCGGCGTCGGCGAGGGGCACGCCGAGCAAGCCGTACAGGCACTCGCCGCCGGCGCCGTGGCCTGCGTGGCCAGGCCGTACCGGGTGCCGGAGTTATTGCCGTTCATCCACGCGGCCTCTCCGGACGGGCACAAAGTGCTGGTCGTGGGCGGCGTCGAACTCGACGCGCAGGCCTACCAGGTACGGGTGGACGGGCGGATCGTGCACCTGCCGCTGCGCGAGTTCGAGCTGCTGCAGTACCTGATGAACAACGCGAACCGTACGGTCACACGCGAGCAGATCATGCGGCACGTGTGGCACACGGGGTCCAGCACCTCGACGAACACGATCGCGGTGCACGTCAAACGGCTGCGCGCCCGGCTGGGCGACGACGAGGACACGCTGATCCAGACGGTGCGCGGCGTGGGCTACCGACTGGTCACACCCGGCACCTCCGGCCCGGCGTGATCCGTTCGTTCAAGTACGGCACGAGCGGAACGACTTCATGATCCGCTCGGTCACGCCCTCGACGGTCGCGATGCCCTGGCCGGTGTCGGCGTTGTTCTCGGTCAGTACGGCCACCGCGTAGTCGTGGCCGTGGCCGCGGATGAGGCCGACACTGATGATGGCCCAGCGCTTGTTGGACACGTGCTTCAGCCAGCCGTTCTTCAGCGCTACCCGGTCACCCTTGCACCTGGCGGCGCCCACTCCCCAGTCCTGGCCGTCGATCACCTTGCCCATCAGCCTGAGCACCTGCGCACGGTCTTTGGCCCGGAGCGGGCTCTTGGCCGACACGAGCGCCTTCATCAGGCGTACCTGATCCTCGGCCGAGGTCCTGGTGATGCCCCAGCAGTAGAGATCGACGCAGTTACCCGGAACGCCCTGAGTGTGCCGGAGGCCGTACTTCCTACCCGCCTTCGTGAACCCGGCGGCCCCGCCGATGCGCAGCCAGAGCCGGTCGGCGGCGTGGTTGTCGCTGTAGCGGATCATGAGGTCGGCGTCGCGCTTGGTGGCCTTCGAGAGCTTGTGCCAGGGGGTCTTGAGGAGGAGCGCCATGAGGATCTGCACTTTGGCGGTGCTCGCGGTGATCAGGCGTTCGTTGCGGTGATAGCGGTAGAGGCGGCCGGTGGTGAGATCTTTGACCATGGCCGTAACGGGACCCGGACGACCGGCCAGGTAGCGATCGAGCCGCTTGGTGATCTTCTTGGCCTCGATCGGCGGGTCCGGCTTCGACTTCTTCGGAGGCTCCCTCGATGCCTGGACTTCGACCTTGGACTTCTTCGGAGGCTTCGCCAGCGCCGGAACTTCGACCAAAGCCTGCTGCTGGGGCAGGATCGCAGCTCGCTGGTGGAGCGCGACGGGGCGCGGGGCCGGCTCTCGCTCGGGAAGCGGCCAGAGCGCCAAAGGCACCAGGAGGAGACCCGCCAGAACCACGCGGGAGTATCCCCCGACGCCTCGCCCCGCGACCATCCGTGAATTATCACGAATGATGGTGATATGACGCTAGTGGCCAGTGGTGACCAGTTCGGCGATCGCGCCGTCGTCACAGGTGTCCCAGTAGCCACACCCAGGGCGACATAGAGAGTGCCCCAGCCAGAGGTGGGCTCAGCCTCGGCGCACGCCCCTCAAACGGCTTCCGCCGGAGGGACTCTCGTGGCCGACCTGGACGCCAGACCGCTGCTCACGATGCACGCACACGCACGGATCGGCCTGACCGAGCTCGCCCCTTCTGCTGGGCGTAGCCAGGGGACAGTACAGGCACGAGCGGAGAAACTGACCGCCCGCGGCGTGATCGAGGACTTCGGGCCGACGATCTCACCGAATCGCGCTGGCTACGTGATCCCGGCCTTCGCCTGGCTGCGGATCGCCCAAGGTCGCCTGATGGAGGCCGTGGCAGCCCTGGCCCGGCTCACTGCTGGCTGCGGGACATGTGGAAGCAAGCCGTCCAGGTGCTGCCTACCGCCCTGGACCGGCCTGCTGCGGAGCGTGCGGCAGCTCACCGCCCAGGCGCCGTCGACCACCCTGTACCGGCCTACCGCCGACCGCAGGGCATGCGGCAGCGCATTGCCCAGGTTGCCGTCCACCGCTGCAGCACGCGACTGCCCGCGGCGGGCGGTGCAGGATCCGGGCGGCCAGCACAACCTCCTGCGCCAAGTCGTCGGCAAGGGCACCGAACCATTCGCAGGAGATCATCGCGCGCATCCTGGCCTCTTCGACGGTCCAACGTACGGACGCCACGATCTCGGTGTCGGCGCAGATCCCGTAACGCATCGAACCGCTGTTGACGGACGGATAGCAGCCCTTCGAGTCAGCGTGACCAAGCCGCTGTGACTGGCTGGGGGTCAGGAATCCGGATCGGGGTCTTCGAGGGTCGGGATCGCCGGGGAGAGCAGTGAATCGGTGTGCTCGCTCAGTTGGCCGCGTACAAGCCGGTAGACGCGGAACTCGTTCGGGTGGGTGCCTTCGTCGTCCCAGAGGTGCAGCAGTCCGTAGGAGCCGGGCGCGAGCCGGCCGATCCGCTGGAACAGGTCGAGGAGGGTGTCGGCCCAGCCGCTGTCGTGGTTGGGATGGCCGGCGACGTGCAGGGATGGGATGCCGTTCAGCCAGCGCAGATCGATCAGGCCGTAGTCGGGGATCTGGGCCAGGTAAGCGCGGATCTCCTCCACTTGCCGTTCCAGCAGGCTGTCGTAGTCGTCCTCGACGCCGGCCGTCTCGCGGATGGTCACCCACCCGTGGTACTCCATCGTCGCCGTCCCTCTCGTCCAGAGGTCCTGAAACGCAGAAAGGGCCCCACGCATAAGCATGGAGCCCTTCCCGAACAAAAATTGTCCGGCGGTGACCTACTCTCCCACACCCTCCCGAGTGCAGTA
>NZ_JBEZDR010000023.1:0-221887 GCF_040648415.1 Nonomuraea sp. NPDC049141 | reverse complement strand
GAACCGTGGTCGACAGATCAAACGAAGGACACCCTGGTCAGTCGTAGCGCGGGTCAGACCACGGCCCGAGGCGGCACCCTTAGATCCTCACAGTCATAGCGTGTGGCCACCGCCCGGAAGTTCTTCAGCCGGTTGATCGCCCGTTCGACGACGTTTCTGCCCTTGTAGCGTTCGGTGTCGAAGCCGGTGGGTCGTCCTCCGGCCGAGCCGCGCCGGCGGCGGTGGGCGCGTTGATCGCGTGGTTCGGGGATGGTGTGACGGATCTTGCGGCGGCGCAGGTAGGCACGGTTGGCGCGACAGGAGTAAGCCTTGTCCGCGGCCAGGCTGTCGGGCCGGGTGCGTGGGCGTCCCGGCCCCGGCCGGGGCACCCGGATGGCCTCCAGCACCCGCCGGAACTGCGGGCTGTCACCGTACTGGCCCGGCGTCAGAACCAACGACAGCACCCGGCAGCGGCCGTCCGCCGACAGGTGGATCTTGGCGGTGAACCCACCTCGGGAACGGCCTAAACACTCCCCAGTCTGACCACCTCCGCCAGCCGGTCGGCCAGAGCGGCCAGCACCGGATCGCCCCGGTTTGTCCCCGCAGCGTCCCCCTTTTGCCGCCCCGCGGCGGGAGACGGCGGGGGCGGAGTCCGGGGCGCACCAGCGGCGTGCTGGTGCGCCCGCACAGTGGTGGAGTCCACGGAGATGTCCCAGTCCACCCGGCCCTCGGCGTCCTGCTTGGCCTGGATCGCGGTCAGCAGCATCTGCCAGGTGCCATCGGCCGACCAACGGCGATGCCGCTTGTAGACCGTGATCCAAGAGCCGAACCGTTCGGGCAGGTCACGCCACGGCAGCCCGGTCCGGGCCCGATACAACACACCGTCGATCGTCCTGCGATGGTCATTCCACCGCCCGCCCCGCCGGCCACCCTCGGGCAGCAGCGGCTCGAGCCGTTCCCATTCTGCGTTCGTTAAATCACCACGACCCATACACCAATCGTGACAACATCACCACAATTAGTCAGCAGATCTAAGAAACAGCTCTTAGCCGCTGGTCACGCGCGTTTCGATCATTTCCTCGCTGAATGCCCATTTGATTCAACTTCGATCACTTTCGATCGCTACTATAGGGGTGTCGGCGAGGAGGATCATGACGAACACCGCAACCGCGGAGAGCACCCCGGGGAGTTTGACGACCGGCCCCCTGCTCACCGTCTGGGGGGCCGCGATGTCGCCGGAGGCCCTGGTCCGCGGCCTGTTGCCGCCCGAAGCAGCGCTGCCGGTCCCGGCCGCCGGGGACGCCGTCTGGGATCGTGCCGCGGAGTCCGGCGCCCTGCTCGCCGTCCGTGAGCGGGCGGAGGCGGAGCTGGGCACGCCATGGCCGCAGCCGCTGGCCTCGCAGTACGCGCGTTACTTCCGCGACGGCAACCGCACCGGCTACGAGAGCCAGGTGTTCGAGCGCCAGGACCGGCTGACCCGGACGGTGCTCATGGCACTGGCGAGCGGTGCGGACGCGTGGCTGGACGAGGCCGCCGACGGGATCGTCCAGCTGTGCGAGCAGAGCTCGTGGTGCTGGCCGGCGCACGAGGACACGTGCCGGCCCCGCGGGACGGTCCTGCCCGATGTGGCCACGCCCTGTCTCGACCTCGGCGCCGCCGATGTCGCCGCCCAGCTGGCCTGGGCCGACCAGGTGCTCGGGGACCGGCTGGCCGAACGCTTCCCAGGGTTGCGGGAACGCGTCCGGGCGGAGGTGCGCGCGCGAGTGCTCGACCCGTTCGTCCAGCGGCGCGACTGGCACTGGCTGGGGCTGGACGGCGATCCGAGCAACTGGTGCCCGTGGATCTGCGGCAACGTGCTCGTCGCCGCGCTGCGCCTGACCGAGCCGGGGCAGGAGCGGGCGCGCCAGGTCGCCCTGGCCGTGGCGGGCATCGATCACTACCTGGCGGCGCTGCCGAGTGATGGCTCCGTCGATGAAGGCTACGAATACTGGTGGAACGGGGCATGCCGCGCGCTCGAAGCGCTCGACGTCCTGGAGCACGCCACATCGGGACGGCTCGACGCGGCGGAGATCCCGGTCGTGCGGGAGACGGTCCGGTTCCCGCACCGCATGCATCTGGGCGGGCCGTGGTATCTCAACCTCGCCGACGCGCGGGCCCGGCCGCCGGCTGACCAGCCGTGGCAGGTGCTGCACCGCTGGGCTCGCCGGCTCGGCGCGCACGACGCCCGACGGCACGCGGAGTCGCAGCGCGCGGCCGGGATCCCCGCCGCCGCCGAGCTCGGGCGGGCGCTCCGCGAGCTGGTCGACGTGGAGTGGCAGGGCGCCGGGTCCGGCGAGCCGCCTCTGGTCGCCGGGGTCTGGTTGCCGGGGACGCAGATCGGCCTCGCGCGTACGGCCGGCGGGACGGCGCGCGGTCTTACGCTCGCGATCAAGGGCGGGCACAACGGGGAGCACCACAACCACAACGACGTGGGGTCCGTCGTCGTCGCCGTGGACGGGGTTCCCGTGCTGGTCGACGCGGGGCGGCCGACGTACACGGCGCAGACGTTCGGGCCGGACCGCTACGCGATCTGGACGATGCGGAGCGACTGGCACAACGTCCCCGAGGTACGGGGTGCGCCACAGGGGCAGGGGCGCCGGTTCCGCGCCCGTGACGTCGAGGTGGTGGATGAGCCCGGCCGCTTCGAGGCGCGGCTGGACCTGGCCGCCGCCTATCCCGTACCCGAGCTGGAGCGATGGTGGCGGACGGCGGCGCTCGACCGGCGCGAGTCACGCGTGACGATCGGGGACGCCTGGAGCTTCACCGGCGACGGCGACCCGAGTGTGCTGCACTTCCTGCTGAACGGGCAGGTGGAGCAGCCGTCCGCCGGGCAGGCCGTCGTCCGGCCGCCGGGCGGTGGGCGGGCCGTGCTCGTGGCGTGGGACCCCGGGGTCGCGACAGCCGCGTTCACCGTCCGTACGCTGGCGGACCCCATGCTCTCCGAGGTGTGGGGCGACCGCCTGACCAGGCTGGAGCTGCGTCTGCCCGGTACGGCGCGGAGCGCTTTCGAGATTCGTGTAGGGGTGTGGGAGTGAGCATGTCCGAATCGCCGGGTCCGCTGCCGGACGAGCGCCGCGCCCAGGTGGTGGAGCTGCTGCGCCAGCGCGGCGTCGTGCGCGTCGGCGACCTGGCGACCGAGCTGGACGTCTCGGTCATCACCATCCGGCGCGACATCGCGCTGCTCTCGTCCCAGGGCCTGATCCGCCGGGTTCGCGGCGGCGCCGTGCTCCGCGGTGGGCCGGTGGCCGACACACTGGCCGGCGGGGAAACGGAGGACTCGCCCGCCCCGCAGCCGAGGCCCGACGCGGCCGGCGCCGAGCAGCCGCAGGTCACGATCGGCATGGTGGTGCCGTCGCTGAACTACTACTGGCCCGACGTGATCCGTGGCGTGCGCGAGGCGGCCGCGGCGGCCGGCGCGCGCGTCGTCCTGCGTGGCGCAACCTACCGGGCCGCCGACGAGCGCCGCCATCTCTCCCGGCTGATCGAGTCCGCGGGCATCGACGGCCTCCTGGTCGCGCCCACCACGACCGGCGACGACGGGCAGGCGCTGGTGCGCTGGCTGCAGGAGGCCGACATGCCCATGGTGCTCATCGAGCGCACCGCCGCCTCCGGTCCCTATCACGAGGCGATGGAGTCGGTGGTCAGCGATCACGCGCTGGGGGCCGGCATGGCCATACGGCACCTGGTCGAGCTCGGTCACCGGCGGATCGGACTGATCACCACCATTCAGAGCCCGACGGGACCGCACGTGCGGCACGGCTGGCGGCAGGCGTGCGAGGAGTTCGGACTGCCGCTGGAGGGCATGCTGGACGTCAGTACGGTCGATCAGTGGCATCCCGAGTGGCCCAAGGCGCTCGAGGGCGTGATCGACCAGTGCGTCGCCTCGGGGACGACGGCGCTGCTCGTCCACTCCGACCCGGAGGCGATCAACCTGGTCGAGCGTTGTCAGGAGCGCGGCATCCGGGTGCCGGGTGATCTCGCCATCGTGGCCTACGACGACGAGGTGGCCGAGCTGTGCGACCCGCCGCTGACCGCTGTCCGGCCACCCAAGATGGCCATCGGGCGGGCGGCGTTCGGGCTGCTCGCGGCGCGCCTGGCCGACCCGGACCCGGAGCGGCCCACCCACCGCGTCGTCGTCGAGCCCACCCTGATCGTGCGCTCCTCCTCGGTGTCATCGTGACCCGCCGAACGCGTCATGGTGACCCGCCGCCGAACGCGTCACGGCGGCCCGCCGCCGAACGCGTCACGGCGGCCCGCCGCCGAACGCATCACGGCGGCCCGCCGCCACCGGACAGCGTCATCGTGACCGGCCGCCGCCGAACGGCGTCATAGCGGCGGCGTGCCTGGCCCGCTGAGCGCGACGGCCGTGTCCAGGAGGTCGTCCGTCCCGTCCGGCCAGGCCACGCGGGCGAGCGCCGGGCCGTCCCAGGACAGGACCGGCGCCCGGTCCGGCTCCTGCCCGCCGAGGAACACCGCCACGTCGTACCACGTGTCCGGCAGCGCCGACGTGGTGGTGGCGCACCAGGGGACAAGCGTCCACGGGGCCAGCGGCGAGGAGTTCTGGGCGGCGACCACGCCGCGCAGGTCCAGCCCCCGGCCCGCGACCACGCAGGAGTGCATGGTGCCGTTCGACACGGCGGCCGTATCGGTATGGACGGCTTCTGAAGCCGGCAGCGGCCATCCCCCGACGCGCAGCGGGCCACGCTCCTCCGCCGCCTCCGCAAGCGGACCACGCTCCACCGCTGTGGCGGGCAGCCGGACCAGGCGCACCTCCCAAGGACCGCGCACCGCGGAGATCAGGTCGATCCACGGGCCTAGGCGTACCGTCCCGGCCCGCCCGTAACCGTGGTCCGGGCTGCCGGTCTCAGGGGTGACCCAGTGGGCCTGCCAGCGCGAGGCCCCGATCGCCGTTCCGGAGGGGAGGTGGTCGAGGAGGAGCGTCTCGAATCCCGTGCGATGGCTGGGGCGCCCGCCCTCGTCGAGGAGCACGACCGCCTGGTCGAGGGGGTCGGCGGCGTGGACACCGGCGAGCACGGGCGAGGTGGCGGTCGAGTAGCCCAGACGCGCGTACAGGGGCGAGTCGGTCAGGTGCGTCCCGGGATGGGAGTGGTCGGTGCCGTGGTTGATCACCCGCACGACACCGTCGGCACGGGTGCCGCTGACCAGCCAGCCGGGCGCGCGGACGACGCGTCGGTAGTCGCCGGACTCGACCGGCAGCGGCTCCTCGACGGCCGTCCACACCGGGTGGTCGGCGGGCAGGGACAGGCCGAAGAAGCCCTTGGCCGCCCAGTACGGCGAGCCGGGCCCGGAGTAGGACTGGGCGAGCGGCGGCCAGGCTCCGTGCCAGCCCGGGGTCAGGACTCCGTCCGCGTCCGGCGCTCCGCGTTCGGTGAAGTGGCGGGCGATGCCGGAGGCGGCACGGCGCAGCAACCCTGGGGCGGGCGTCGCCGTCCCGGCGCGGGCCCCGGCCCAGAACTGGGTGGCGGCGGCGAACCGGTAGATCAGGCTGCGCCCCTGGATGAGGGGGGATCCGTCGGCGCCGACGAGGTGGACGGCGTCGCCCAGGTAGCGTTCGAGCCGCTCCAGGTAGCGCGGTCGCCGTGAGTCCGCCGCCGGATCGCCGGCGGCCATCTCGCTCCACATGAGCGGGTAGAACTGCAGCGCCCATCCCGCGTAGTGGTCGTAGGCGCGTTCGGCGCCGTCGGCGTACCAGCCGTTCTCCCTGGCGAAGCCGTCGGTGAACGAGAGCCCCTCCTCGATGTCCTTGCGCTCGAAGGGGCCGCCGACGGAGGCGAGGAACTGCTCGACCACGATCTGGAACCAGATCCAGTTGATCGGCGGGTAGTCCGCGCCGACCGCGGGCGCGAGGTAGTCGACGACCCGCTCTCGCACGATCGGGTCGAGCCGGTCCCACAGCCACGGCCGCGTCAGGTGGAGGACCAGCGCGATCGACGCGGCCTCGACCTTCGCCTGGTCATGCTCGTCGAGGCGTACCCAGCGCTCGGGTGAGCGGGGATCCGTCCCGGCGGCCAGGCCCTGCGCGTACCACTCCATCAGGCCCAGCGGATCGCGCCCGTCCTCCCCCGCCACCCGGAATCCGGCCGCCAGGAACGTACGCGCGAACCCTTCCAGCGCGTCGACGTCGGGCCCGTAACCGCCCGGCGGGCCGGGGAAGGAGACGCGCGCGTGCGAGGCCGACGCGTACCGCCTGGCGGACAGGAGGAGATGGTCGGCGAGTGCCGCCCAGTGGTTCCGGGTCCATCCGGTGTAGGGCGAGAGCCGCAGGTCGTCGAACTCCCGCAGCATGAGCATGGCTCCCCCTGGTCGTGATCTCGTGAGTGTGTCCCGGAGTTAACGCGAAGGTTTCCTCCCACGTCAAGACACACCATACGATAACGATCAATATCGATCACATAACGTGATCGATCCGATTAACAAGGCATTGACGTGATTGAAATGATCGGACATGATCGGCGGCACTGGTAAGCGCTTGCCGCCGAAGGGAACCTGGTGAGAAGACCCCCTGCCCTGCTGGTCATGGACCCAGCGAAGTTCGGCGTGCAGTTTCAGGAGGCGCAGCTTCGCCGGTTGCACGACCTGGTCGAGCTGGGAGAGCCGATCGTGACCGCCGACCTCGACGAGCCCTCCGTACGCCGCCGGCTGCGCGACGTCGAGGTGCTGGTGACCTCCTGGGGCTGCCCGCCACTGACGACCGAGCGACTGGCCGACGCGCCGCGGCTGAAGGCGATCTTCCACTGCGCGGGGACAGTGCGTACGTTCGTCACCGACGAGGTCTGGCGACGCGGGATCCTCGTCACCAACGCCGCCGACGAGAACGCGATCCCGGTGGCCGAGTTCACCCTGGCCGCGGTCATCTTCGCCGGGAAGAAGGCCCCGTTCCTCGCCCAGGACGCGCGCACGAACCGCGGTGACTGGTCCTTCGCCGCCGGCCGCGGCGAGCTGACCAACCGCGGGCGCACGATCGGCGTCATCGGCTTCTCGCGCGTGGGGCGCCGGGTGGTCGAACGGCTCCGCGCTCTGGAGGTGGACGTCCTGGTCGCCGATCCCTATGCCGACCCGGCCGAGGTGAGCGCGGCGGGCGCCCGGCTGCTCCCGCTGCCCGAGCTGCTGCCGCGCTGTGACGTGCTCACCCTGCACGTCCCGGAACTGCCGTCCACCCACCACCTCATCGGAGCGGCCGAACTGGCCCTCCTGCGTGACGGGACGACCCTCATCAACACCGCCCGCGGCTCCGTCCTGGACACCGCCGCCCTGGAACGAGAGTGCGCCCAGGGCCGGCTCGACGCGATCCTCGACGTCACCGACCCGGAGCCGTTGCCGAGCACGTCACCGCTGTACGACCTGCCCAACGTCATGATCACCCCCCACGTCGCCGGATCTCTGGGATCAGAGACCCGGCGGATGAGTGAGAGCGCGCTCGACGAGCTCGAACGCTACCTGTCCGGTCAGCCGCCCCGTGCGGCCGTGACCGCCGACGAGTTCATGGTGAGCGCCTGAGCCCTGAGACCGGCTCGAAAGAAAGGAGTCCGGATCAATGATCGCTTCGAACATGTCAGGAAGGGCCGGAGTGCGACGCCACCTCATGAAGACCCTGGGAGTCGCGGCAGCGCTCTCACTCGCCGTGACCGCCTGCGGCGGCTCCGCCAAGTCGGCGGACGGCGGCGGCGGGAACGTCACACTGACCGTCACGGTGTGGAACCTCGCCAAGACCCCCGAGTTCAAGGCGCTCTTCGACGCCTTCCAGCAGGCGAACCCCACCATCAAGATCCAGCCGGTGGACATCCTCGCCGATGACTACGCCGAGAAGGTCACCACCATGCTCGCCGGTGGTGACGACACCGACGTGATCACGATGAAGAACGTCACGGACTACTCGCGCTACTCCAGCCGCGGGCAGCTCCTAGAGCTCACCGACCTGGCCAAGTCGGCCGACACCGCGAAGCTGGCGGGCCTGGACGCCTTCAAGGTCAGCGACAAGTACTTCGCGCTGCCGTACCGGCAGGACTTCTGGCTGCTGTACTACAACAAGACGTACTTCGACAAGGCAGGCGTCAAGGCTCCGGCCGCCCTCACCTGGGACGAGTACGCCAAGCTCGCGCAGCAGCTCACGAAGACCGAGGGCGGCAAGAAGGTCTACGGCACCTACCAGCACACCTGGCGGTCCGTGGTGCAGGCCATCTCGGCGGCCCAGACGGGTGGCGACCAGCTCAGTGGCGACTACTCCTTCTTCGCCGACCAGTACGCGACCGCGCTTGGGCTGCAGAAGGCCGGCGCGGCCCTCGACTTCGGCACCGCGACCTCGCAGAAGTCGGACTACCGGACGATGTTCGAGACCGGGGCGACGGCCATGATGCCCATGGGCACGTGGTACATCTCCGGCATCCTGGAGGCCAAGGCCAACGGCAAGACCGACGTCGACTGGGCGCTGGCCCCGATGCCGCAGCGCCCCGGCGGCTCGGGCGTGACGACCTTCGGCTCGCCGACCGCCTTCGCCGTCAACAAGAAGGCCGAGCACGCCGACGCGGCCAAGAAGTTCGTGCAGTTCGCCGCCGGCAAGGCGGGCGCCGAAGCCATCACCAAGGTGGGCGTGGTGCCGGCGCTGCAGAGCCCGGAGATCACCGACACCTACTTCTCGATCAAGGGCATGCCCACCGACGAGGTGTCCAAGAAGGCGTTCTCGCCGGACAAGGTGGTGCTGGAGATGCCGGTCAGCGAGCACTCCTCTGACATCGACACGATCCTCAAGGAGGAGCACGAGCTCATCATGGTCGGCGACAAGTCGGCCGCCGACGGCATCCGCTCGATGAACGAGCGGGTCAAGAGCGAAGTGCTCAACTAGGGACCGGCCCGTGGGCCCGGACGCGTCCGGGCCCACGGCGTACCGCGCAGGATCCGAAGGACGGCCATGGCTCACGTTGCAACACGACCGGCGCCCACCGCCCCGCCGCACCGGCGACGGGCCTGGCGCGACATTCTCATCGGGTGGAGCTTCATCCTCCCGAACTTCGTCGGCTTCGCCCTGTTCACGCTCATTCCGATGGTCGCGGCGTTCGCCCTGGCGTTCCTGGACTGGGACTCCTACAGCACGCCGGAATGGGTGGGGCTGAAGAACTTCCAGCGGCTGTTCTCCGACGAGAACTTCCACGTCGCCCTGCGTAACACCCTCTACTACGCGCTCGGCCACATCCCGCTGACGCTGGTCGCCGCGCTCGGCCTGGCCATCGCGCTCAACCGGAAGCTGCGCGGGGTGGCGTTCTTCCGCACCGCGGCGTTCTTCCCGTACATCACCTCGCTGGTCGCCGTGGCCATCGTGTGGAACATGCTCTTCAACCCGACGGCTGGACCGATCAACCAGCTCCTCGAAGCGCTCGGCGTGGCGCACCCGCCCAGGTGGGTGGCCAGCACGGACTGGGCGATGCCGGCCGTGATCGTCACCAGCGTGTGGCGGGACATGGGCTACTACATGGTGCTCTACCTCGCCGGGCTGCAGACGATCCCCAAGGAGTACTACGAGGCCGCGCGGGTGGACGGCGCCAACGCCTGGCAGCGGTTCTGGGGCATCACTCTGCCGTGCCTGCGGCCCACGACGTTCTTCGTCCTCGTCATGCTGACGATCCAGAGCTTCAAGGTCCTCGACCTCATCGTGGTCATGACCGACGGCGGACCGGGCCGCAGCACGCTGGTGCTGAGCCAGCTCATCTACCGGGAAGGCATCACCGAGGGCAAGTTCGGCTACTCGTCGGCGATCGCCCTGGTGCTGTTCGTCATCGTGCTGACCGTCACCGTCGTCCAGTTCCGTATCAACGAGCGGAGGAGCGCCCGATGACCGCACTGCACGATGCTCCCCCGGCCGCCGCCCAGCGGCGGCCGCCGGCGGCCGCCGAGGACGGGGACCGTTCGGGCGGGAGCCCGCTCCGCCGGGCGCTGACCTATCTCACGCTCACCGTGCTCGCCGTGCTGGTGCTCGTGCCGTTCGCCTGGATGGTGTCGTCCGCGCTGAAGCGCGACAACGAGGTCTTCACGGTGCCCATCCAGTGGATCCCCCGGGAACTGCGCTGGTCGAACTTCGTGGAGATCTGGGAACGCATCCCGCTGCTCACCTACCTGGGCAACTCGGCGTTCCTGTCCGTGACGATCACGCTGCTGCAACTGCTCACCGGGAGCTTCGCGGCCTACGGGTTCGCCAAGGTGCGCTTTCCTGGCCGGGACGCGTTGTTCCTCGCCTACATCGCCACCATCGCCGTGCCCTGGCAGGCGTACATGGTGCCGCAGTACATCATGATGCAGAAAGCCGACCTGACGAACACCTATTGGGCGATCATCCTGCTGCAGGCGTTCGGCGCGTTCGGCGTCTTCCTCATGCGCCAGTACTACATGTCCATCCCGGACGACCTGTGCGAGGCGGCCCGGATCGACGGGCTGAGTGAGTACGGCATCTACTGGCGGATCATCCTGCCGCTGTCCAAACCGGCGCTGGCCAGCCTGGCCCTGCTCACCTTCGTCAACACGTGGAACGATTACATGGGGCCGTTCATCTACCTGACGAGCAACGAGCTGTGGACCGTGCAGCTCGGCCTGCGCTCGTTCGTCGGGCAGTACGACGCCGAGTACGCGATGATGATGACCGGCGCGGTGCTGTCGGTGCTGCCGATCCTGGTCATCTTCCTGCTGGGGCAGCGCTACTTCATCCGGGGCATCGCGACGAGCGGGCTGAAGTGATGCGGAACCTGTTCCGCCCGGCCGAGCAGGCGACATACGAGAAGGTCTTCGGCACCGTGTACGTCGGCCTCATGACGAACGTCCTGCTCGCCGTCGCCTGCGTGCCGCTCCTGGTCGCGCTCGCGGTCGTCCGGGACCCGCTGGCGTCGTGGCCGTTCTTCGTCGCGCTGTCGTCGCTGTGCGCGCCCGCTCTGACCGGGGTGTTCGGCTGCTTCGCCGCGCTGGGCGATGGCTCGACCGCCGTCTTCCGTACGTTCTGGGCCGGCTACCGCCGCGGCGGCGCCCGCGCGCTCGCCCTCTGGGCGGCCGGTGCCGTGGCCGTGAGCGTGCTGGCCCTGGACGCCGTCGTGGTCGCGCGCACCGCCTGGGGACCGGCGTTCGTGCCGTTCTTCGCCACGGCGGCGGCGCTGGTGGTGGCCGTGGTCGTGGCCTCGCTCGTGCTGCTGGCCGAGCCGCGGCCCGAGCCGCCGCGGCTGCGAGACCTCGTGCGGCCCAGCCTCTACCTGGTGGCGCGGCGGTGGTACCTGGCCGCCACCAGCCTCGCCGTGCTCGTCCTGGCCGTGGCAGTCATCCTGGTCAAGCCGGTGATCGGTGTCCTGATGCTGTGCTCACCCCTGTTGTACGTCGTGTGGTCCACGATCAGGTTCATCGTCGCCCCGGCCTTCGGTAAACCTTGATGTCGCAGGTCAGGGCAGTGATCACCGGCGGCTTAGAGTGTACGGGTGCTCAGGATGGTGCTGTCGTTGACCCTGCTCGACCCGACCGGCCTCGCGGAGGTCCCCCAGCGATCGGTGGCCCCGCGCAGGGTGCTGACACCGGACGGCGACCGCCTGGGGTACGCGCCGGTCGCCCGTCCCTACACCGGCGCGCAGCGGCTCACCGGGGTGCTGCTCGGGCATGATCCGGTCAGCAGGACGACCGTGCTGTGCGGGGGCGCGGTGATCAGGTCGCGCAGCCGCAGTCTGGTGCTGACGGCCGCGCACTGCCTCTACCACGACGGGCGGCCGCTGCCGCAGGTGGCCTTCCTGCCGGGGTTCGACCAGGGCCGGCCGCCGCTCGGAGTCTGGCCCGCCCGGCGGACCTGGGTGCCCGAACAGTGGCAGGGGCGGCCGTACTCGGCGGACATGCTGCCGTACGACGTCGGGCTGGTCGGGGTGCGGCGGCGTGGGGCCACGCTGGAGGCCACGACCGGGCGCGGGCTGCGTCCGCTGGCCACCCGCAGGGGTACGCCGCTGCGCGGGCTCGACCTGCTCGGCTACCCTGCTGGGCGGCGCTATCCCGGCACGCGGATGTACCACTGTGTGGGGGACGCCGAAGAGGCCACCGCCCAGGGGCCGGGGGTGCTGGTGACGCGGAACTGCCACGCGCCGGCCGGCGGCAGCGGCGGACCGGCCGTGTACGGGAACGAGGTGGCCGGCGTGGTGTCGTCCTCCAGCCCGATGAGTGACACGGGCGGGTTCACGGTGCTGGCCCGGCTCGGCCGGCGGTCGTTCGGCCGCCTGCTGACCACCGCCGACTCCTGGATGCGCCGCCGGCAACGCTCGTGAGCCGTCCCGTGGTCAGGAGGCGTTCGCGACGATGTCCTCGCAGATGGCGTGGCTGATCAGGGCGTCGTCCGCGCTGATCGTCCGGCCGTCGCGGACCGCGGCGAGGAACTCCAGGCAGATCCGCTCGATGCCGCGCTGCCGCCCGACCGGCACCCAGTCGGGCCGCCGGGTGAGCGTCTCGCCGCCCACGTAGTCGACCACGTCGCCCAGGTTGACCACCCGGCGCTTGACGCCGTCGCCCATGACCTCGCAGGTCTCCTCGGTGGCGCCGCTGACCCGGTTCATGAGTCCGATGGCGGTGAAGCCGTCACCGGACAGCTCCAGCACGATGTGCTCGATCAGACCGTCCCGGACGCGGGTCCTGATCCGGGTCCCGGTCACCTCACCGGGGGCGAGGAACCGCAGCGTGTCGACCACATGAATGAAGTCATCAAATATCGCCCGGCGCGGGACGTCAGGGTAATTTTCGCGGTTCTTCGCCATCAGCACGAGATGCCGGGGAAGGTCGAGCAGCCCGGCGTATCCGGGGGCGTAGCGGCGGTTGAAGCCGACCATCAGTGACCGCCGCTCCGCCTTGGCCAGTCGTACGAGAGCCTCGCAGTCGGCCAGGTTGTCGGCGATCGGCTTGTCCACGTAGACGTGCACCCCGGCGTCGAGCAGCGGCTCGACGAGCTCGCGGTGGGCCCCGGTGGCGGCGTGCACGAACGCGGCCTCGACCCCGCTCTTGATCACGTCATCCACGGAGGTGGACCGGTCGGCGATCCGGTAGGTGTCGCCGAGCCGGTCCAGGGTCTTGCTGTTGCGGGTACAGAGGTGCAGGTCGAGGCCCGGCTGGGCGGCGAGCACCGGCAGGTAGGCCTTCTCCGCGATGTCGCCCAGGCCGATCATGGCTATCTTCACGCCTTGAGCGTAGCCGCGAGCGCCTCGTCGATCGGGGTGGGCGCGACACCGAACGTCCGCTGGAAGGCCGACGAGTCCATCTCGTACGGTGCGACGAACTGGTAGCGGATGTGCTTCAGCTCCCTGAGCATCGGCGAGAACAGGCCCGCCGCCTGGATCGCCGGCCACGGCAGCGTGGCCAGCTTGGGCACCGGGCGCCCCGCGATGGCCGCCATCCGCTCGCCGATCTGGCGGAAGGTCAGCGGGTCGGTGGTGGGCACGTGCCACGGCCGCCCCCAGGCCCGCTCGTCGGTGCCCGCGACGATCAGTGCGTCGGCCACGTCGGGCAGGTACGTCCAGCTGTGCGGAATGTCGGCGGGCCAGGGGATCTGGATGGTCTTGCCGGCCCGGAACGGCACCAGGAACCGGTCACCCAGGTAGGACTGGTCGGTGGCGCCGGGGCCGAAGTAGTCGGAGCCGCGCACCTCGGTCGCCCTGATCCGGCCCGCCTTGTGCGCGGCCAGCGCGTCGTTCCAGATCTTCGCCCGCACCTGAGCCTTCGGGCTGGTCGAGGCGAGCGGCAGGTCCTCGGTCATCGGGCCCGTGACCGGGCCGTAGGGGTAGAGGTTGCCCAGGATGACCAGCGGCGCACCCGTGGCCTCGGCGGCGGCGAGGAACGACGCGGCCATCGGCGGCCAGTCGGTCAGCCAGCGGTGATACTTCGGGTTGACGCAGTTGTAGAGAGCGTCGGCGCCCTTGGCGACCTCGGTCAGCCGCGCCTTGTCGGTGACGTCGGCCGCCACCTTCTCGGCCCCGGCGGGGCCGCTGCCCGAGCGGGTCACCACGATGACCTGGTGCCCCTGTGCCAGCAGCTTGGTGGCCAGATGCGTGCCAACCTGACCGGAACCCACGACGACGTGCTTACCCATGATCAGACCTGCTTCCAGATGATGCGGAGAACCGCGTTGATGATGAAGAGCGCCGCGAAGACGGCAGCCGGTGTGACCAGGCCCGCGGCGTAGAGCGCCAGGGCGCCGCCACCGAACCAGAGGATCTCCAGGGCGGCCCTGGCCAGGCCGGTCAACGGGAAGGTGGCGTTGGCGCCGCCACCCGCACCGAACAGGGCCCACGCGGCGATGAACAAGGCGGGCCCGCCGAGCCCGGCGAGCAGCTTGATCGCCCAGTTCGGGCTCACCGTGAAGCCCCAATAGCCTACGGAGGCGAGGACCCCGAGCTCCAGGAAGAACATCAGGGCCGCGTTGGCGCCTTTGGCGATGGCCAGCATGTCGAACCTCCGTGTGACTGCCGTTCTCTTACAAGAGCAATGCTCTCTCAAAGAGTCCGTATTCGTCAAGAGCGGTGCTCTCGTTTCTTCGCAGTGCTCTGATATGGTCGGTGACATGACAGCTAGCCGTACCGCGAGAGAACGCGTCAGGGCCGAGCTCACCCGGGAGATCACCGACATCGCCCGCCGTCAGCTGGCCATCGAGGGCGCGGGCGGTCTCTCCCTGCGCGCCGTGGCCCGCGAGATGGGCATGGTGTCATCGGCCATCTACCGCTATTTCCCCAGCCGGGATGACCTGCTGACCGCGCTGATCATCGACGGCTACAACGCGCTCGGCGCGGCGGTGGAGGCCGCCGACGCGGCCGGCGCGCCCGCCGGCTTCGCGGGGCGCTGGCTGGCCGTCTGCCATGCCGTACGCGACTGGGCGCTGGCCCATCCGCACGAGTACACACTGCTGTACGGCTCGCCGGTGCCCGGCTACCAGGCGCCGGAGGAGACGATCGAGGCTCGACTGCGCGATGTGACGGTGTTCGGCCGGATCGTCTCGCAGGCGTACGAGGCGGGCGCGCTGACCCCGCCCGACCTCGCCCCGCCCGTTCCCGCCGCGCTGTCGGGCGACGCCGACAACCTGCGCCAGATCATGCCCGGGGTGCCCGATGACCTGATCTTCCGCGGCCTCACCGCGTGGACCGGCCTGTACGGCTGGGTCAACTTCGAGGTGTTCGGCCAGTTCGAGAACACGATCGAGGACAGACGCGGCGGCTTCGAGCAGTCGATGGGCACCCTGGGCGCGCTCCTGGGCCTCCGCCCCGCGTGAACACTTACCCGACTGGCTCACAAAATCTGACATTTCCCGCTATGGTGCCGAAGATCCCCTAGCTTTGGCACAGGAGCCCCATGTCGCACGTCGAACCCCTCCGGGAAGGCGATCCCACTGCCGTGGGGCCCTACCGGCTGTTCGGGCGGCTGGGCGCGGGCGGTCAAGGGGTGGTCTACCTGAGCCAGGGGCCCGACGGCAGGCAGGTCGCGGTCAAAGTGCTGCGCGAAGGGCTCGCCGACGAGCGCTTCGCCAAGGAGATCGACGCGGCGCGCCGGGTGGAGCCGTTCTGCATCGCCCAGGTGCTCGACGCCTCACTGGGCGCCCGGCCGTACATCGTGACCGAGTACGTCGAAGGCCCCTCGCTCCAGCAGGCCGGCCGCCACGTCGGCGCCGACCTGCAGCGGCTCGCGGTGGCGACCGCGACCGCGCTGGCGGCCATTCATCAGGCGGGCATCGTTCATCGCGACTTCAAGCCCGCCAACGTGCTGCTCGGACAGGGCGGACCCCGGGTGATCGACTTCGGGATCGCCCGGTCCGTCGAATCGGGGATGACGGCTACCAGCGGCATCGTGGGGACGCCCGCGTACATGGCGCCGGAGCAGCTCGCGGGCGCCTCACTCGGTCCCGCGGTGGACGTCTTCGCGTGGGCGTCGGTGATCGTGTTCGCCGCCACCGGGGTGCCCCCGTTCGGCGAGGACTCACTGCCCGCGGTGATCAATCGGATCCTGCACAACGAACCGCAGCTCGGCGACCTGCCGCAACCGTTACGCGCGATCGTGCTGGGGTGCCTGGCCAAGGATCCGGCGCGCCGGCCGGCCATGCGGGACGTGTTGCTGCAGCTCCTGGGCGGACAGCCCCCCATGCTTCCGGACGGTGGCCACGCTCCGTCCACGGTTCCCGGGCGGCGGCGCGGGAACCGGACGGCGGTCATCGCGAGTGCCTCCGGCGTGGGGGCGCTGGCGGTCGCGGGCGCCGTCGCCTGGGGCGCCACGAGCGCCTGGAGTGTCTGGGGACCGCAGCCGAGTACACAGCCACTGGCGATCGCCACTACCGGGACGCCCACCCCGACGAAGACGAAAACGTCTCAGCGCCCGAAGACCAAGAACCCGGCGACCACGAAGAAGCCGACCGTGAAGCCGACCGTGAAGCCAACTGTGAAACCGACCGTGAAACCGACCGTGAAGTCGACGCCGACCGTGAAACCGACGCGGACAACTCCCAAACCCACGACCGCGTCGTCGAAACCCGCATCGGGCAGCGGTACCTTCCGGATCGTGTGGGTGCGCGTCATCGGCCCCCGGCACGCCGACTCCCCGGACTGCGTGTTCAACCACGGCAACATCTCCGGCCTGGTCGAGGGGACCAAGCTGGCCACCGACTTCCGCTACGAATGGATCCTGGACGGGAAGGTGGTGTCGCGCTCTCAGAGCGTCATCGCCGAGAGCCACACCCAGACGGTCTTCGGCCCGCTCGTACAGACGGACGGCCCTCACCGGGTCACCCTCCGCCTCACCTCCCCCCAGTCGGTGTCGAAGCCCTTCTCGTTCACCATCTGCCCGAGCGATTGATGAACCCTCTCCTGCCAGAAGATCCCCCGGGTGTGGGCCCTTACCGGCTGCTCGGGCGGCTGGGCGCGGGCGGCCAAGGGGTGGTCTACCTGGGCCAGGGGCCCGACGGGCGGCCGGTGGCGGTCAAGCTGCTGGCGGACGGGCTGGCCGACGATCACCGCTTCGCCAAGGAGATCGACGCGGCGCGCCGGGTGGAGCCGTTCTGCATCGCTCAGGTGCTCGACGCCTCGCTGGGCGGCCGGCCGTACATCGTGACCGAATACGTCGAGGGACCCACCCTCCACCAGGCCGGCCGCCACTTCGGCGCCGACCTGCAGCGGCTCGCGGTGGCGACCGCGACCGCGCTGGCGGCGATCCACCGGGCCGGGGTGGTGCATCGCGACTTCAAACCCGCCAACGTGCTGCTGGGGAGGGATGGGCCGCGGGTCATCGACTTCGGCATCGCCCGCGCGTCCGGCCATTCGCTGACAGTGACGAGCAGCATCGTCGGCACACCCGCCTACATGGCGCCGGAGCAGATCGCGGGCGCCCCGCTCGGTCCCGCGGTGGACGTCTTCGCGTGGGCGTCGGTGATCGTGTTCGCCGCGACGGGAAGTCCGCCGTTCGGCAACGACTCGCTGCCCGCGGTGATCCGCCGCATCCTCCACGACGAGCCGTACCTGGGCGACCTGCCCGGCCCGCTGCACCCGATCGTGCTGTCCTGCCTGGCCAAGGACCCGGCCGCCCGGCCCGCCATGCAGGACGTCCTGCTCCGGCTCATCGGCGCCCCGCCCACCGGTATGCCAGGCGACCTGACGGGCCCTCGAGGCGGTATGGCGACTCATGCCGTGAGCCGCCCGCGCTGGAAGGCGCTGCTGGCGGGCGCCGGGGCGCTGGCGGTGTCCGCCGCCCTGGTCACCGGGGCGATCATCTTGCTGCCCGACCCGGCGCCGACGGCCGCGCCTACTGCGCCGGCCACCGAACAAGGCCCCACCAGGACACCCGCCGCACCGGCCAAGAAGCAGGACACCGGCAAGACACCCAGCACGCGGCCCACGAAGACCCGCGCCACCAGGACCAGCGGCCCGAAGCCCACGTTCTCCCGCAGGCAGTCCACGCCCGAACCCACGACCGCCCCGTCAAAAGCCCGGACCACGACCGCGTCCGCGGGGACCGTGCGCCTGGCGTCGTTGACCCTGGAGGGGCAGCAGACCGGGAACAACTGCTATTCGCCCAGCCTCTTCCCCGTCGCCCTGCTCACGGGCCCATCGGGCAAGCAGGTGGAGTACGGCTACCGCTGGGTCGTGGACGGCCAGGACGAGGGATGGAAGACGGACTGGGTGACCGGCACGACCAAGAACCGGCGCAACCCCTTCGGCGCCTTCGATCCGGGCCGGCACACGATCGTCTTCCACCTGCTGACACCCTCGAAGGCCAGCAAAGGAGTGTCGTTCACGGTGTGCTCCTAGGTACGTTCGTTGTCCCCGGTCAACACCACCGGCCCGTGATCCGCGACGGTCTGGGCGAAGGCGCGGATGAGCGGAGTCTCCGCGGCGGCCCGCCAGGCGAGGACCCACTCCGAGGGCGGGGCATCACGGATGGGCACGAAAGCCAGGCTGGGCCAGGGGTAGAAGCGGGCCATCTCGGCGACGACCCCGGCGACGGCTTGGCCGGAAGATACGGCGCTGAGCACCTCCTGCCAGGTGGAGACCTTGGCCCCACGAGGGATGGGGCGGCCCGCCGGGGTGCGGTGCGGGACGATGGCCGCCTCCATGGACGCCGGAATCGACCGGGGCGACACCTGGGCGCAGTGGTCGCCGAGATCTTCCAGACAGATCGAGTCGCGCGTGGCGTAGGGATGGGTGGCGGCGACCATCAGCAGCACCGGCGAGGTGTGCGTCACCGGGCCGACGATCAGGTCAGGCTCACGGACCGGCATCCACAGCACCGCCACGTCGACCTCCGCTGATCGCAGCAGGTCCAGCGGAGCGGGCGGCTGGATCTCGCGATGCTGGAGGCGGGCGCCCGGATAACGGGTCTGGAACAGTTCGAGGGCGCCGCTGATGATCTGGGTGTGCGGGCCCATCGTGCCCAGCGTCAGCGTCCCCGACGGGCCGTGGACGGCCTCGGCCGCGGCCTCGATCCCGGCGGTGATCTGCCGGTATCCAGCACTGAGGTCACGCTGCAGCTGCTCGCCCAACGGGGTGAGCCGCACCGTCCTGGAGGTGCGGTCGAACAGGGGCGCGCCGATGCGGCGTTCCTGCTTCTTGATCGCCTGACTGACCCGGGAAGGGGTGATGTGGAGCCGCTCGGCGGTCCTGCCGAAGTGCAGCAGCTCGGCCAAGGTCAAAAAGATCTCGATGTCCCGTAATTCCATCATCCCTCCTGATCGTGAATCTATCGGTAAACGGTGCGTTGCCGAGATTGTCATTGTTCAGGGGAACGGGTTCGGCCGAGGCTGGCGGGATGAACATCCTGATCTCCGATGACGTCACTCGGAGCGAACCGAGTTGACCGGAAAGACCCACAGCCTCGAACGCATGATCTTCTTCTCGGACGCGGTCATCGCGATCATGCTCACGCTGCTGGCCATCGAGTTACCTGTGCCGGAGGTTCATGACCCCATGGACCTGCTGGAAGGGCTCGCGGCGCACGGCTCGCAGTACATCGCGTTCCTGATCTCGTTCTGCGTGATCGCCGCCACGTGGACCGCGCACCACATGCTCTTCATGCACGTCAGCCGCACCGACCCGCCCCTCATCTCCCTGAACCTGCTGGCCCTCTTCGGCTACGTACTGATCCCCTGGGCGAGCAAGACCCTCGGCGAGGTGCCGAACGGAGCGGGAGTGGTCGTCTACGCGGCAGCCATGACGTACGTGGGCGGCACCATACTCCTCATCCTTCGACACGTCGTCCGCTCCGGCCTTCTGGACCTCGCGGCCCCCCTTGGCGTGATCATGGGGATCCGGGCATGGTCAGCGATGACGACGATCATGTTCGCACTGTCCGTCCCGGCCGGCTTCGTCTTCGGACGATGGACCCTGGTCGCCTGGCCGGTGGGCTACCTCGGGTTGCGGCTCGCCGGTGAGTACTACATCCGCAAGAACCGAGCGCCAGGGGCCTCCCCTGAGGTGTCCCCCTCTATCGTTGCGGAATGACCACCCCGGCGGCGGAAGCCGACATCGACGACGACCTCGTCAACCGCCTGATCCGCACGCAGCACCCGGACCTGGCGGGCCCGCTGACCCTCGTCGCCAACGGCTGGGACAACGTCATCTATCGCCTGGGCACGGACCTGTCCGTACGCCTGCCGCGCCGCCAGGTCGCCGTCGACCTCATCGTCAACGAGCAACGCTGGCTGCCGGTCTTGGCCGAGCACGTCGAAGTCGCGCTGCCCGTACCCGTCAGGGTCGGCGTGCCCGGCGAGGGCTACCCGTGGCCGTGGACGATCGCGCCCTGGTTCGACGGCCGCACGGTCACCGACGTGCCGCCGTCCGCGCGCTCCGGCATCGCCGTCCCACTGGCCGACTTCATGACCGCCCTCCACCGCCCCGCACCACCTGACGCGCCGCACAACCCTGTCCGCGGCGTCCCGCTCGCCGCCCGCGACGAAGCGGTACGGCACCGCCTGCGATCCATCCCCCGATCAGCCGATCTCCTCCCCCTCTGGGAGAAGCTGGCCGCCCTCCCGTCCTGGCACGGACCCGCGCTCTGGCTCCACGGCGACCCGCACCCAGGGAACCTGCTGCTCAACGGGGAAGGCTTGGCGGCCGTCCTGGACTTCGGCGACCTCACCAGCGGTGATCCCGCCACCGACCTGGCCGCCGCGTGGCTGGTGTTCGACGAGAACGCGCGCGAGGTCTTCCGATCACGCGTGGACGTCGACGCGGTGACCTGGGAGCGGGCAAGGGGTTGGGCCCTCGCCATAGGTTCTGCTCTGGCCGCCCACTCGGCCGACAACCCCAGCATGGCGGCCATCGGCGAGCACGTCCTCGACCAGGTGCTTCTCACCTAGCAGACGTGGCCGGCAGTCGCCATGGTCGTGCTTTCCGAAGCCCTGGGCTGTGGAATCTCGGAAGTCCGGCCAGGAGGGGCCGTCCTGCGCGTACCTCAAAACCTGGCGAAGCCGAGTCAGAGTGAGGCGGGGGCCGCCGCGTCGCCGGATCTCAGGGCCGCCTCGACGATGGTGAGTGCCTCGCTCTCATCGATGCCGACGCTCGCCACGACGGCCGCATAGTCGGCGGCGGCCTGGCGGGCTCGTTCGCGGGCCTGCTCGCCGGCCGCTGACACGAACGACCCGGCCCGCCCCCGAGTCTCGATCAGCCCGGCCTCCTCAAGCTCCCGGTAAGCCCGGCCGACCGTGTTGACGGCCAGACCGAGGTCGGCCGCGAGCCGGCGGATGGTCGGCAGCCTGGAGCCCACGGCCAGCGTACGGTCGTGGATCTGCCGGGCGAGCTGGGCCCGCAACTGCTCGAACGGCGGCACCGGCGAGCCCGCGTCGATGACGATCATCCGACGCCGACCACGTGCCGCGCCGTGGCCGCGCACGACGGCGTCCTGGCCTGGACGGCGATGACGGCGGCCAGACCGAGCACCATGAAGGTGAGGGCGGCGGCGTTCCACCAGCCGGGCGCGGAGCCGAGCAGCAACACCACCGGCAGCCCCAGGAACACGGACGGCGCGTTGCTGTCGCGCGCGTCCTCGACGCGCATGATGACGTCGGCCGTCAGCGACACCTCGTCCTCGGCCACGACCGGCCGGGCCAGCAGCTCGCGCAGCTGCAGGGCCGCGCCCAGGCCGACCCCGGCCACGGCGACCAGCAGCACGACGGCCGCGTACCGCACGGTGCCCTCATCGAGAGTCAGTGCGCTCACCCCCAGCGCGAAGGCACCGGCGAAGGTGCCGACCAACAGGACGGCGTACCTCCATCCGAGGAGGGTCCGCCAGCCGAGCTGCACCGGATGGGCCACTCGCCGCGCCAGCGCCGCCCCGGCCTGCCGGTCGACACGCCGTACCCAGGCGTCAAGCAGCGTCCGGGCCAGCACCAGCCCGATGATCAACGCGCTCAGGACCAGCACCAGCGTCGGCCGGTACGGCCAAAGTTCGCCGAATGCGGCAGTGGCCAGCCGATCAGTGGCCTGTGCCAGCGCGGCCGCGATGTACAGCGCGGCCAGCAGGACACTGCCGAGGAGCCGCGCCCGCCGCCGCACTGCCAGTCGCGCGGTCAGTAACGGCGTCGGTGGACCGTCGCCGAGACCGTGTCGCAGCAGCCAGGTGCCCGCGCTTCGAACGTCCGCCTGCCGCGGCCCGGCGCCCGGCATGGAGCTGTTCGTCATACCCTCCTCCTTTTGTCGCAACCTTTGTATCAATATGTTGCGTCATAGCTTGCGACAAAGTCAACAGAGCCGGCGGGGCGGGTGTGCCTGCGGCCACCGCATCCGCCCGTATCTTCAGTGGATCGACACTGACCAAGTCGCAGAACCACAGATGATCTCGAGCGCCAGATCGCACCTTGATCGCGTTCGGCGCGCGCCCGATCTTGGCCGTGAACTGCAGCCACCGCCGCGTGCACCCCTGCCGCCGACCAGGAGGCACTTGTCCCAGACGTTCTCCAGCGTGGGCGACAACATTGGTCGCCCAGCCGCATAGGGCCCCCGATGAGCGCGCTCATCGGGGGCCGGGTCCGGCTTGGAGCTACGGGGGGGAGAGATCCTCGCCGGACGTTTCGTCGGCGACTCCGCCACTCCCCTTCGGCGAGAAAACGGAGCCGCCTAGCCCTCATTGGTTGCGCGTTCCGCCGGGGCCGCGTCCGCCTGCCGTTCCGGAGACCGGTTCGGGAGCGGACGAGTCAGGGGAAGATGGGACCGCCCGGATGGCGCACCAGACGGTACGGCCAAGCCCACGGCCGCGCTCCCGGATCCCCCAGTCCTGGGAGATCTCACGGACGATCAGCAGCCCACGACCGTCCTCCGCCTCCGGCTCCTGCCGGATGTGCGGGCTGGAAAAGGCGGAGCCGGGATCACGCACCTCCACATAGACCATCTCCTCCGTCGCGGTGACGGTGAGGCTGATGAAGTCGTACGGCCTGGCGTCGGAGCGCCGGAGCGCGTTGGTCACGAACTCGGACGCCGCCAGCACTGCGTCGTCGGCAGAAGGGTGATCGTCTCCGAGCCATCTGCGTACTTCGGAGCGGGCGTGCGAGACAGACTCGCGAATGCCCACGAGATGGATCGAACCGATGACCTTCGGCTCCGCGCTCGCTGCTTTCATAGCTTCACCCACTTGAAGAAGTCGGGCTGGATCGGCCTTCCGACCATCCCAAGCCTCAGCTACATTGAGTAGTCAATCGACTTCAACCGGTCATCAACGGTTTCGCTGGCTATCCGTTGAAACCTTGATGAGAGCCCCATCGGAGGTCAGATGCCGAAGGAAAGCGATCTTTATCCCTCTGATTCACCGACTGCGCTTTTCGGTTTCGAGCTGCGGCGACACCGCAAAGCCCGAGGTTGGTCCCAGCTTCGGCTCTCGAGGACGGTGCCCTACTCCGTAGGCACCATCAGCATGATCGAGACCGCACAACGGTCACCCTCGGAAGAGTTCGCCCGTTACTGCGACGAAGCACTGGAAGCGGAGGGAGCACTGACGCGGCTCTGGCCGATGGTCAGTCGCACTGCGGCCCCGATGTGGTTCCGGCCGTGGCTGGATGTGGAGGCCACAGCAGAGGCGATCCGTGCCTGGGAGCCATTGATGGTTCCCGGCCTGTTTCAGACCGAGGATTACGCCAGGGCCATCCTGAGCGGTGAACCAGGCGTAGAGCCAGAACAGATAGAAGAGCAGGTCACCGCTCGAATGGAGCGCCAAAGCATCCTCAAGCGCACCAAACCCCCGATGCTCTGGGTGGTCCTCGACGAAGGGATCCTCCATCGTCCGATCGGTAGCTCCGCCATGATGTCGGCGCAGCTCAACCACCTGATCGAGCTCGCACAGGCGCCACGGATCACCATTCAAATCCTCCCCCTCAACGCCTATTCCACCCCTGGACTTCTGGGAGGGTTCGCCATCGCCCGAACACAGGGAACGCCTGACACGGCCTACGTCGAATCCGCCGGAATCTTGGGCCGCGTGACGGAGCGACCAGAAGACGTCAGCGCTCTAACATTCAGATATGAGGGGATTCGCGCCGAAGCACTGTCACAGCGCGAATCCATGAAGATGATCAAGGAGGCAACGCAACGATGGACGAGCTGACCCAGGAACTCAGCACGGCTACATGGCGTAAGTCCACTCGATCCGGAAGCGATGGGGGCAACTGCGTTGAAGTTGCCGAACTGTCCGGCGGACGTCGAGGCGTCCGCAACAGCAAAAACCCCACCGGCCCGGCCCTCATCTTCACTCCCGGCGAATGGAGCGCCTTCATCGGCGGCGTGAAGGACGGCGAGTTCGACTAATAAATAAGCCCCACGCTCAGGAAGGGGAGGCTCTCAACTCATGCGGGGAGTCTTCCCTTGACCCGTAAGACGACGGAATCCACCGCGAGGAATTTAGAACATCCCGCCGAACGCAGCGTTTAGCCACAATCCTGCAAGGATTACACGACGCTCGACAATCCGGTTGGCCACGAGACCCTCCCTGCGGTGGTGGCCACTCAACTCGCGCACCTTCTCAAAGTCGGTCAGGCGCCCAGAATCACCATCCAGCATCCAGATGAGGCGGTTCAGGCACTCTATCTCTCGTGGCATGTCGCCCCAATCATCGAGGCTGCGCAGGCGCTCGCTCTCAATACGGTCGGGAGGATCCGCTCTGGTCTGCCGCCCATGCATTGAGCGCCGTCTGCGACGACGACCGGGTGTTGCTCCTGCGGTTGCGGTTTGCCGCCGACACGGACTCCGACGTTCGGCGGCAGGTGGCGGTCGGAATCCCAGTGGGGGTCGATCGGTTACCTGACGAGGCGATGAGGGTGCTGCTGAGGCTCATGCGCGTCCCAGAGGCTTCGGTTCACAACTGTCCACCATGATGCTGGGCGGTTCTATACGTGGAAGTCGCGGCCGAAGCAGAGGCGTGGTCACGGCGATCGCCGGCTTCGTGTACGACGGTTCGACGGCTCCTGGGACCGGCAGGCTCGCCGATGCCGGATGCATGGCATGTCCCTTCGACGCCAGCCCGTACGAGCAGGCGGCCGGGGCGTTCCGTCAGCACGGACCGCCGGGCGGCCGTTCATCGAGCAGCGCGAGCATACGAGAGAGGGCATAGCCACTGGTCAGGCGCACCCGCGCTCATCTCGCTCGGCCGGCGTACGGCCTTTGCAGCGAGATGAAACCAACTCTTGCCAGAAGCGATTCAACAAAATCGGCGCCGCATTCGTCTGGGTTGTGACGGACGAAGGAAAGGCGAAGGTCTAGTGGAAGACGACTCCCAATTTGCGGAGTTCGTCGCTGAACGCGCCGACGCGTTACTGCGATACGGCTACGCGCTTAGCGGCAATCCCCATGATGCGGCCGACCTGGCCCAGGAGGCGCTGATCAAACTGCATCGGGCGTGGGCGCGGGTGCGCAGGAAGGAGGACCCGGAGAGCTATACCAGGGTGATCATGGCCAGGTTGCACATCAGCGCCTGGCGGCGACGCCGTCGCGAGCATCTCGCCTGGGCCCTGCTTGAGATGCCCCTTCCGGAGGTGCTGCCATCCGAAGCCGACCAGGAACTGTGGCAGGCGCTCGAAGGACTACCCAGCAAGCAACGAGCCGTCATCGTGCTGCGCTTCTACGAGCGGCTCAGCGACGCGGAGATCGCGGGCATTCTCAAGATCTCCCAAGGGACGGTGCGCAGCCACGCCTCACTCGGCATGAGCAAGCTGCGCACCGCAGTGGCCCACCTCACGCCCGCCAGAAGGGGCTCCAAATGACCAGGAAGCTGGAAGACGACCTGCACAGGGTCATCGGTAGCGCCTCCGAGTGCGCGCCGCACGCCCCGATCGACTTCTCCGCGCGGATCGCCGCCCGTTCCCGGCGACGCCGAACCCGCGGACAGGCGCTGGTCGCGGCGGTCGCCGTGGTGATCGTCGCGGGTGGAACCGGGCTGGCCGCACGCGGCACAAGCGATGACAGCGCTCCGATAGCGGTGCGGCCCGCTCGGACGCCGTCGTCCCCCAGCACGCTGCCCGACCCCGTCGAAAAGGTCTGGCCGTCGGCGGTACGGAAGATCCCGGCCAAGCTCCCCGGCGGCCGGAAGTTCCAGCCGAGGACCTTCATCGACGATCACACGCTGCTGCTGGAGACGTGGGAGAGCTTCGAGAAGGCCGACGCCGTCTACGCGTACGACCTCGACACCGGCCAGACCCGCAAGATCACCGAGATCAGCACGCCGAAGGGGGTGTACGCCTCAGGGTATGCGATCGGCGGGGGCCGGATCGTCTGGCAGACGATCGAGAACATGCGTACCCGCTTCTGGTATGTGCCCATCTCGGGAGGGGAGCCCGCCGCCATCGACACCGGTCGCGCCGTCAAGGGAAGGGTCGACGAGCTGTCCGTGGCGGGCGACAAGCTGGCGTTCTCGCTGTTCGAAGGCGGCGTCTTCACAGTGCCCCTCGAAGGCGGGACCGTGACGCCCGTCGCGGGCGCCGACCGGCATCACATCCTGCGCTGGCCGTGGGTGGGGTCTCCGGGCCAGTACACGCCGGACAACGAGCCCAGCTTCGAGGAACTGCTCAACGTTGAGACCGGGCAGACGAGCAAGGCGGTCATCCACCCAGGGGAGCAGAACGTCAGGTGCGGAGTGTTGACCTGCGTTGGCAGAAGGCCTGACCAACCGTCCTTCTACCGGCTGCGCGATGGCTCGCAGGAGCGGGATCTGCCCGACTCCACACTCGGACTGGCGTTCGACCGCCTCATGACCGTAAGCCTGGACCAGCCCCGCGGTGCTCAGGCGTTGCTCGACCTGGCCAGCGGCAAGTCGGCCGACCTGGGCCTGCGCCAAGACGCGAAGGGACAAGGGATCAGCATCCATCCGGGGCTCACCTACGAACCCCTGATGGCCTATGAGCTGAAAGATCAGTACGTAATCATAAATCTCACCAAGATTCGCTGACTCCATCCAACGAGACGCAACTCCTGGACCTTGAGCCCATTCGTCACGCGGGCGGACGGCACCTGGAGCTTCCTGGCGTATCGCTTGGCCTGCTCAATGCCATCGTCGGTATTGAGGAGCGCCGGCTCGACCTCCACCACCGCACAAGGGCGGACCCGGACGGCATCCGAGCACGCAATCGGCTCGCTGTCGACCATCCGGTCTCCGCCGTTTCGGTTAATGGTCAACGAGCGTCCGCTGGGGTTCCTTCTCATAGGGAGAAAGAAATCCATAGGCCACAGTCAATTCTTGGAGCCATACTCGAGTCCGGCAAACACCCCATTTTCGAACAAAACTCGAACGCGCTATGCCTTTCACCGCGTTTAAGCTTGTTTGTTGATGTGATGTTGATTACCGTGTGACCACGTGAGGGACGCCGCCTCCTGATCTGTTCTGGTGCAGCGAGCCGTACAAGGGGATCATCTTGGCCAACCTCGATCGCGAGGCGGTGCGGGCCGTGGCGGAGCGGATCCAGCGGCTTTCGGACGAGCACTGGTGGGCACTCGATCCCTCCTGTCGTCTGATGGAGAAGGACGCGTGGGTGGGTCCGACAGGTGCCCGGTTCGACGCCCAGGTCCACGCCGACCAGCGTGAACTGCGGGACATGCTCGCGGAGGCTGTACACAGCGCAAACCAGAAGCTGGCCTCGCTTCAGGACAAGCCATGACGGAGTTCACCGGCGTCAAGCAGCCCGACTTCGACACGATGGCGAGCAAACACACTGAGGCTGCCAGGCGGCTGGAGGAGTTGGCGCAGGCTCTGCACAGTGAGTTGCAGAGCGCCGGGCTGGACACGTCTCCGGCGGCGCGGCTGCGGCAGTTGGCCGGACGGGTGACGACGCAGGCTGAGGATCTGCGGCGGCGGCAGAAGCTGGTCCACGAGCTGCAGCGGCAGAAGGTCACCTTCGGGAGGAGTACGCCTGCCGGGAGCTTCCTGGAGATGCCTGATGGCCTGGAAGCCGCCAAGGGGCTACTGGACGGGACAATGGCTGGTCGCGCTGCGCTGAACGCTGGGGACGGGGATGCCACGGCGCTGGCCGAGCTGGAGAAATATGCGTCTCGAGCTGGGGATGCGGAGTTCGTCAAGGCGTTCCTGGGCACGCTGGGTGCCCGAGGTATGACGCAGTTGCCCGGCTCGCTCGCTGCGCAGTTGCGCGATGCCCGGGCTCACGAGGACTCCGATCGCGTGGCCCAGTTGTCCAGCCAAGGCAAGAAGGCCCTGCGCATGCTGAGCACGGCTCTGGCCAAGGCGACCGATCCGAAGAATCCCGCGTATATGGGTGCCGGCTTCACCGAGGACCTGGTCAAGGAGGGTCGGGCTGAGCACAAGGCCGGTGACACGAAGTACTCGGGATACCAGGCTCAGGCGCTTATCTGGCGTGCCCACGATGGGAAGCCGCCGTTCTCGAAGGAGTTCATGGAGATCGTCGGGCGTGACGTGATCGTCTATGAGCACGAGCAGCGCAAGGACCAGTGGGCGGCGAGCCAGGACCTGCTGGGCCGTACCTTTGCAGGAAGCCAGATCCCCATATTCGACCTGGCCGGCTCGTTTGGCCTCGGCACTCTGTTGAGACCGGAAGCGTATGTGCGCAGTCCAGGTATGAGGGCCGAATCATCGGTGGTGGACGATCTGTTTCACGCGGCTAAGTCGAGTCGAGAGGCGTCCCAGGCGCTACTGGACCACACCCCGGCCGGGTGGAAGGAGTCTGTGCTCGACTATCTGCTGACGACCCGGTGGGGCGCTTCCCGGTATTTGGGCGACTACAAGCCGATCAGAGACATGCTGGTGATCGCGACGACTGGCCAGGATGCGACTTCCAGGAAGCTGGCCGCCGAGATGATCAAAGTCGTCGCCGATGATGTACGCGGCGCCTTCGGCAAAGGCCAGGACGGCAATCTGGAGATCAAGAACAGAGATACATTCGATCGTCTCGCTCCCCTGCGTTATCCCCTGGGCCGCGCGATCGCCGCCAATATCGACGAGCTCTCCCGGCTGATCCTGAACCATGCGACCTTCGACAAGGTCGCGGCCCAGGACATGGACTACGCCCTGGCGCTGGCGACCGCCGACGACGACGCGTTTGAGGTACTGGTGAGGGCGCAGACCGAACACATGCGGGCGGCGCTTGGCACTGTGCCTCCGGTCGGTCTTGACGCCTCTAACGCTGAGCGGCTCGGTTTCACGAAGTCCGACGTCAAGGAATACGACTTGGACCAGGATGGGCGGGTCACCAAGGCCGACATTCTGCAGTTTCTGAAAGACCGAACCGTGGCGGAGGCACGCCCCTTCACTCACATCGTTGAAATTCGCCGCCAAGTGCTGATCGCCCAGGGGTTGGACGACAAGAAGGCGGACGAGGCGCTGAAGACCATGGTGGGCGATGCGCTAGGGCTGCTCCCGGTGCCGGGAGCCAGACAGGCGGGCCAACTGGCCACGGGAGCCTTCGGCCAGCTGATCGGTAAGGAGTACGACAAGCTCGCCGGCGCCGGGTACGACGAGATCGCCAAACAGGTCGCCCAGCAGATGTCCGAACACGGGCGGGGCCTGGACGAGACGCAAGCGACGCTGGCGGACAACCGACTGGCGGTGGAGAGGCTGGGCGAGCAGATGCTCGCCACAGCCATGCTCAACAAGGGTTTGCTTGACGGACTGAACCTGCGTAAGCAACCATTCGCGACCGGAACTCCACCGACGCTAAAGCCCTTCAACGAGATGACCCCACACGAATACAGCCAGTTCCTCGAGTGGACTCGCGCAAGGGGAGGAAGTAACGAACTGCTGGAAAGTTTCAGCGGCACTTTCCGCCGAACCAGCGAGGTGGACGACTATCTCGGCCTTCGGATCCCATCTTCCTCCGGAGGTGCCAAATGAGGCCTTCTCACCTGCACGTCGCTCTGGCTGCTCTCGTGTTGCTCGCCGCGGCCTGTACCTCAGAGAAGCAAATCGTCTCCACACCGGCACCAGCTCCACAGCCGGTCGTGGATTCCGCACCGTACGTCTGCAAACTCATCCCCGAGCAGGCATTTCGCTTCGTCAGTGGTGCGACCGGGCCTCTCGTCGAGAGAACCAACGGCACTGAGAAGGACGGCGACTGCAGAGCTCCTGATACAACGCCTCGGACTCTCCAGGTGTGGTGGGTACAGGAGGGCCCGGGAATGTCTCGAGACCATCTGGACTTCCTGATGAACGACAGGCGTCAGGTATACGCCACGCACGGCGGAGTCACTCTCCCCAAGGATCTCGGCGACGGCCTAGCCGCATACGTGCAGAGTGCCCCGTTCGCCAACCAGCCGTACCGAGTGAGCGCGAAGTTCCACTGCGGCAGTAAAGAGCGATTGATCGACATCTATCTGCCCCAGGTCACCAAAGGCAGGGACGCGATCAAAGACATGACCGAGCTCATGCGCATCGCCCAAAAACGCTACGGCCACCTCTACAACTGCACCCCTGGCAAGTAGCAAGCCGAGCTAAGCCCAAGCCAGACGCCCAGAACGTCCCACCAAGGCACACTCCCCCGCCCTCCACCATCACCCACCGGTCGATCTTTGCCACACCGAGACGAACAAAACCACACCCGCCTCTCGACTCCCAACCGCCAAAACCATTGACCGCTTGCGACTATGTGCTCACACAAAGTGGGACCGGCCGTCAGCGGCCGAGATCCCTTCCAGCCACCAGCAAAGGTCGGGGTACATGAACGAAGAGGCGGAGACGAGCGACGCGAAACTCCGCGTGGAAGCCCCCAAGGCGACAACGCGTCCCACCAATGCAGCCTCCAGCGGCCCCCGGGCCCGCCGCCGACATGCCAACCTCCCAACACACACCTGCAGCTGCTCATGCATGGAAGGCATCCACGCCGCCATCCTCTCAACGGCAATCGCCGTCGCCCAGGTGAGAGTCGAAATCGCCGGCATCCAGGCCGGGATCTCCCAGGACCTCGCAGCCTTCGGCGACGAGGTCGCAGGTCTTCGCCGGCACGCGAACGAGCACCTCACGTCCGCTCAGTCCCTGATGGTGCGCAGATTCGACTCCCTGCAGTGCTCAGTGATCGACCTGGGACTCAGGCTCGATCGGCTGCTGGAGAAGAACGGCGCCTAGGACCGGCGTGAGTCCCCGATCTGTACGGGGACTCACGTGAAAAGCCCCAACGACGGGTCAGCGGGACGCGCGGTTGACCGCCGAGATGATCGCCTTGAGCGAGGCCGTCGTGGTGTTGGCGTCGACGCCCACCCCCCACAGCACCCGCCCGTCAACGTCGCACTCCAGGTATGAAGCCGCCTTGGCGTCGGAGCCGGCGCTCATCGCGTGCTCCACGTAGTCGAGCACCCGCACCCGGATGCCCACCTTGGCGATCGCGTCGATGAAGGCCGAGATCGGGCCGTTTCCGACGCCTTCGATCTCCCGGATCTCACCGTCGAGCCGTACGTCGGCGCCGATGCGGTCCTTGTCGTCGCCCGCCGACTCGTGGCGGTGCGCCATGAGGCTGAGACGGCCCCAGCGGTTGCCCGGGTTGGGCAGGTATTCGTCGGAGAAGATGGCGTACATCGCAGCCGGGCTGATCTCGCCGCCTTCGGCGTCGGTGCGCGCCTGGACGACCTTGGAGAACTCGATCTGCAGCCGGCGCGGCAGCTCGAGCTGGTGGTCGGCCTTCATGATGTAGGCGACGCCGCCCTTGCCCGACTGGCTGTTGACCCGGATGACCGCCTCGTAGCTGCGGCCGATGTCCTTGGGGTCGATGGGCAGGTAGGGGACGGCCCACGTGAAGGAGTCGACCGGCACGCCGGCCGCGGCGGCGTCGGCCTCCAGGTGGTCGAAGCCCTTCTTGATGGCGTCCTGGTGGGATCCGGAGAAGGCGGTGTAGACCAGCTCGCCGCCCCACGGGTGGCGCGGGTGGACGGGCAGCTGGTTGCAGTATTCGACGATGCGGCGGACCTCGTCGATGTCGCCGAAGTCGATCTGCGGGTCGATGCCCTGGGAGAACAGGTTCATGCCCAGGGTGACCAGGCAAACGTTGCCGGTGCGCTCACCGTTGCCGAACAGGCAGCCCTCGATGCGGTCGGCGCCGGCCATGTAGCCCAGCTCGGCGGCGGCGACGGCGCTGCCGCGGTCGTTGTGCGGGTGCAGCGACAGGACGATCGAGTCGCGGTACTTCAGGTGGCGGTGCATCCACTCGATCTGGTCGGCGTAGATGTTGGGCGTGGCCATCTCGACCGTGGCCGGCAGGTTGACGATGACCTTGCGGTCGGGCGTGGGCTGCCACACGTCGTTGACCGCGTCGCAGACCTCGACGGCGTAGTCGAGCTCGGTGCCGGTGAAGGACTCGGGAGAGTACTGGAAACGTACGTCCACGTCGGTCGCGTCGGCGAGCTTCTTGACCAGCTTGGCGCCCTCGACGGCGATGGCGGTGATGCCTTCGCGGTCCTGCCCGAACACCACCCGGCGCTGCAGCGTGGAGGTGGAGTTGTACAGGTGCACGATGGCCTGCTTGGCGCCCTCGATCGACTCGAAGGTGCGCTCGATCAGCTCGGGTCGGGCCTGGGTCAGGACCTGGATCACCACGTCGCCGGGGATCCGGTCCTCTTCGATGATCTGCCGGATGAAGTCGAAGTCGGTCTGGCTGGCGGCCGGGAAGCCTACCTCGATCTCCTTGTAACCCATCTTCACCAGCAGCTCGAACATCTTCAGCTTGCGGTGGGCGTCCATCGGGTCGATCAGTGCCTGGTTGCCGTCGCGCAGGTCCACGGCGCACCATCGCGGCGCTTCGGTGATGACCTGATCAGGCCAGGTGCGATCGGTCAGACGGATCGGCTCGAACGCCTGATAGCGCTGGAAAGGCATGGGGCTGGGCTGCTGAGCGGTCATGTCGGGAGCTCCTCGTCGGTCGAAAGAAAGCGGCCGACGCGCATGGCTCGCTCCGCGGCGAGGGAGCCGGCCTTAGTGGCCCCCGCCGCGGCAGCTAAGAAGGAGGCCACGCAGCATGTCTTGCACGTTACCAGAGGTCTCGCCGTTACCTGTCCCTGATCTCAGATGATGAGAACCGACAGGCAGGTGACGCAGCCCTCCAGCTTCTCGAATTCCGAGATGTCCACCAGCGTCACGTCCAGTCCGCGTTCCTGGAGCATCGCGCAGGTTCGGGGCGCGGAGGCGGCCATCAGCACGCGGTCGCCGCCCAGCAGCACCACGTGCGCCCCCGACTCCTCGGCGGGCACCAGCAGGCCCGGCAGGTCCACGCGGGCGGGGTCGCCGATGAGCGTGCCGTCGGGCAGCGCCGTGACGGCCGACTTCAGGTGCAGCACGCCGTTCAGGTTGACGGGCACTACTTGCCGCTCCGGCAGCAACGCGCTGAGCTGGGTGATCCCCTCGTCGTTGGTCCTGCCCGACCTGCCGACGTACACGGTCCTGCCGACCTGGAGGACGTCGCCGCCGTCGAGCGTGCCCGGCTGCGCGATCCTGACGGACTTGATTCCGAGCTCCCGTACGAGGGCCGCCACGGAGACCACCTCGGGCCGCCGCTCCTTGGCCCCCGGCCTGGTCAGTACGGCCAGCCGGTCGGAGACCACGACCATGTCCTCGACGAAGGGCCCGTCGGGCAGGTCGTCGGCCGGCTCCACGTGACGCGCCTCCCAGCCGGCCCCCTCCAGCGCGGCGACGTAGCGTTCGTGCTGCTCCAGGGCCCGTTGGTGATCGACCGGCTCGCGCTCCAGGTGCGTGACGATGCCCTCGGAGATCCGGGGCCCGGGCTTTCTTACCAGCGCGATACCAGGCATAGGGCGTGTTCTATCACGTAGTCACTAAAGTCTTGGACATGCGGGATAACGAGATTCTCACCAGGATCAGTGATCTGGTCACCGAAGAGCACGAGCTGCGGAGCAAGCTGTCGGCGGGCGAGGTCAGCTCGGACGAGGAGCACGCGCGGGTCAGGGAGCTGGAGGTGGCTCTCGACCAATGCTGGGACCTGCTCAGGCAGCGCAGGGCGAGGAGGGACGCGGGCGAGAACCCGGACGGAGCCCAGGCCCGCCCGGCCGGCGAGGTGGAGAACTACCGGCAGTGACCGGGAAAGGGCCGGATCTCACGCTCGAGTTTCCCTGATGTTAAGCGAACGTTAGATCTAGCCCGTCTCCTCTTGTCGGAACAACCTTCTGCGGAGAGGCTCTGGCCTGCACCTACTCCCCCCAGGAGGTAAAACCGTGAGCCAACCCCGCGTGCCGTGGAAAGCAGTCATCGGCGGTTCTGTCGGCAATCTGGTCGAGTGGTACGACTGGTTCGTCTACAGCAGTTTCGCCGTGTACTTCGCCGCCTCCTTCTTCCCTGAAGGCAACAGCACGGCCCAGTTGCTCAACACCGCGGGCATCTTCGCCGTGGGCTTCTTCATGCGCCCGATCGGCGGCTGGCTGCTCGGCAAGTACGCCGACACCAAGGGCCGCAAGGCCGCGCTGACCATGACGGTCACGCTGATGTCGCTGAGCGCCCTGCTGATCGCCATCGCCCCGACGTACGCGTCGGTCGGCTACTTCGGCGCCGTGGTGTTGCTGATCGCCCGCCTCCTGCAGGGCATCTCCGTGGGTGGTGAGTACGCGGCCAGCGCCACGTACCTGACGGAGGCCACTCCGGCGGGCAAGCGTGGCTTCGCCTCCAGCTTCCAGTACGTCTCGATGACCGCGGGCCAGCTCGTCGGCCTGGGCCTGCAGATCATCCTGCAGAACACGATGACCAAGGAGGCGCTCAACTCCTACGGCTGGCGCATCCCGTTCGTCGTCGGCGCCCTGGGCGCGGCGGTCGTGTTCTACCTGCGGCGCAACCTCCTGGAGACCGAGGCGTACGACGAGGAGGAGCAGGGCAAGGAGGTCGACAAAAGCGAGCGCGGCACCATCAAGGCCCTGCTGGCGCACAAGAAGGAAGCGATGCTGGTCATCGCCCTGACCATGGGCGGCACGGTCGCGTACTACACCTACACGACCTACCTCACCAAGTACCTGGTCAACACGGCGCACCTGCCGAAGGAGACCGCGTCGCTGGTCAGCTTCTCCGCGCTGTTCATCTTCATGTGCATCCAGCCGCTCGCCGGCGGGCTCTCCGACCGGATCGGCCGCAGGCCGCTGCTGATCACGTTCGGCATCGGGTCGATGCTCGGCACCGTGCCGCTGATGACCGGGCTGTCCAGCGTCTCCGGCTTCACCGGCGCGTTCGTCCTGTCGCTCATCGGCCTGATCATCATCACCGGCTACACCTCGATCAACGCGGTGGTCAAGGCGGAGCTGTTCCCGACGCACATCCGGGCGCTCGGCGTGGCGCTGCCGTACGCGATCGCGAACGCCCTGTTCGGCGGCACGGCGGAGTACGTCGCGCTGTGGTTCAAGTCGGCCGGCATCGAGTCGGGCTTCTACTGGTACGTCTCCGGTTGCGCGGCCGTGTCGCTTGTGGTCTACCTGACCATGCGTGAGACCCGCGACGCGGCACTCACCCGCTCGGAGCGGGAGGGAGCGGCGGAGTCGGTCCCCGTCCGGGCCTAATCTGGCCTGATGCGAGTTCTTCTGGTCGAAGACGACGATCGGCTCGCCTCCGCGCTCACCACGGCCCTCGCGCGCCACGGCCACCAGGTCGTGCGCGCGGGGCTGGCAGTCGACGCCCTCCGCCTGGCGGGGGGCGTCGACTTCGTCCTGCTGGATCTGGGCCTGCCCGACATGGACGGGCTTGAGGTGCTGCGCCGCCTGCGCCGGGTGTCGGCCGTACCGGTCATCGTGGTGACCGCCCGCACGGAGGAGCGCGAGGTGCTCCGCGGCCTGCGGTCCGGGGCCGACGACTACCTGGTCAAGCCGTTCCGCACGGTCGAGCTGATGGCGCGCATGGAGGCCGTGATGCGCAGGGGCACCCGGCCGATGCCGACCCGCGACAACGTGGTGAGCGTCGGCGACGTTCGCATCGACCTGGAGTCCAGGCAGGTCACCGTGTCGGGTGAGCACGTGACGCTGACCAGGCGCGAGTTCGACGTGCTCGCTCTGCTGGCCCGCGAGCCGGGCGTGGTGCGCAGCCGCGAGGAGATCCTGGACGAGGTCTGGGGCGACCCGCTGCTGTCGGCCTCCCGCTCCCTCGACGTGCACGTGGCCGGGCTGCGGTCGAAGACCGGCCGCCCGCACCTGGTCGAGACGCTGCGCGGCACGGGCTACCGCCTGGGGTCCACGGCGTGAACTCCCGCTTGGTGGTCACGTTCACCACGCTGATCGTGTTCCTCATCGCGGCGCTGGCGGTGCCGCTCGGCTTCGCCTACGCCTCGCACCGCACGAACCGTCTGCTGCTCGACCGCCGCGCCGACGCCACCCGTTTCGCGGAACTGGCCGACCAGGCCGCGCGCGACGGCGACCGTACGGCGCTGACGGCCGAGGTCGTCCGCTACGCCGACCTGTACGGCGCGGCCATCCGCGTACGCGACAGGGACGGCACGATCCTCGTCACGGCCGGCCACTTCGACGGCGACGACCAGGAGGCGACCCGGCTGGCCCTGAGCGGCCGGACGACCGAGGACCTGCCCACGATCAGCCCGTTCGGCCCCTCGACGGTGCTGCTGGCCGAGCCGGCGGGCCGGGACGCGCAGCTGTCCGGCGTGGTGCTGCTCCAGGCCGGCACCGACCAGTCGCGGCTGGACGTCTCGCTCGTCTGGGGCGCGCTGGCGCTGGGCGCGCTGATCGCCCTGGGCTACTCCGTGCTGGCGGCCAGGCAGCTGGCCCGCTGGATCCTGCGCCCGGTGACCGAGCTCGACCGCACCACCCGGGCCATCGCGGAAGGCCACCTCGACGCGCGGGCCCATCCGGGCGCGGGGCCCTCGGAGCTGCAGCGGCTGGAGGAGCGCTTCAACGCGATGGCCGACGCCGTGTCGGGCGCGATGGAGCGGCAGCGGGCGTTCGTGGCCGACGCCTCGCACGAGCTGCGTACGCCGCTGACCGTGCTCGGGCTGCGGCTGGAGAACCTGGAGCCGCACCTGCGCGCGGACGGCACCACCGAGTTCGAGGAGGCCATGGCCGAGCTCGACCGGCTGGCGCTGCTGGTGGAGGACCTGCTGGCGCTGGCCAGGGTGGAGGCGGGTGTGGGCAGCGAGACGAAGGAGATCGAGCTGCGGCCCCGGCTGGCGGTGTGGCGGGAGGTCTATCCGGCCAAGGATCTCACCCTGCGGGTGGAGGTGCCGGAGATGTCACTCGTGCCGGAGGCGGCGGCCAGGGTGGCGGACATCGCGCTGGACAACGCGCAGAAGTTCGTGCCCGCGGGCGGCACGGTGACGGTCACGCTCTCCGACGGCGTGCTGCGGGTCGCCGACGACGGGCCGGGGCTGGGCGAGGAGGAGCGGGGCGACGCGCTGGGCCGGTTCTGGCGGTCGGGCGCGCACGCCAACGTGCCGGGAAGTGGGCTGGGACTGGCCATCGCCACCGAGCTGGCCAAGTCGTGCGGGGCCACGTTGAGCCTGCTGGCCGCCGTACCTCATGGGCTGGTCGTGGAGTTGCGGCTGGCTCAGCCGTACACCGATCTGTAGTAGCGGGCGGCGCCGGGGTGCAGGGGGACGACGCCGGTGCCGATGGCGTAGCGCTTGTCGAGGCGGCCTCCGGGCGCGGAGGGGGCCTGGAGGCGGTCGCGGGCGTCGAAGAGCGTCTCGGTGACCGCGAAGGCGACCTCGTCCGGCAGGGTCCTGCGGCAGACCAGGTAGCTGGGCGTGCCGACGGTGGGGATCGGTTTCGCGCCGCCGTACGCGCCCGCGGGGACGGCCGCGTTCTCGTACACCGGCCCGTAGACGCGGCGCAGCACGGGCACCAGCGGTTCGAGCGGGACCAGCTTGATGTCGTCGAGCGAGGCGAGCGCCGGGGTCGGCACGCCGCCCGACCAGAAGAACGCGTCGATCGCGCGGTCGGCGAGCGCCTTGATCGACATGTCCAGGCCCAGCCTGACGACGGTGTGACCACGCACGCCCGCGGCCTCGAGCACCCGTACGGCGGTCACGGCCGTGCCGGACCCGTCCGCTCCGATGGACACCTTCCGCCCGGCCAGGTCCTTGGCCGCCGAGATGACGGAACCCGCGCGCACGACCAGGTGCACGTAGTTCATGTACATCCTGGCCAGCGCGGCGACGGGCTGGTGGCGCATGCTCACGGCGTCGTCGGCGCTGTCGGCGAGCGAGAACCCGAGGTCGGCCCGGCCGTCGGTGAGCATGGTGAGGTTCTGGACACTGGCCGCGGTCTGGAGCACCTCCACGGTGAACCCGTCGCGCCGCAGCTCGGCCGCGAACCGGTCGCCGAGCGCCCCGTACGGCCCGCCGGCCAGCCCGGTCGCCAGCCGCAGCGACGGCTGCCCCGAAACGGTGTCCGAGCAGCCCGCAGCACCCGTCGCGACGAGCGCGATAAAGACACGGCGGGACATTGGCACAGGTTCACGTTATCGAATCAAGCAGAATGGACAATGTGACCGAACGGGACGCGCACCTTCGAATCTCCGCAGAGTTGATGATGTTCCTGCCCGTGAGCCGGCGCCGCGAGCGCCAGCGGATCGCCATCGGCGGCAGCTCGACCCTGGGACACCACGTGGAGTCGGCCGGCATCCCGCTGACCGAGGTCGGGCCGATGACCGTCGCCGGGCGCGGAGTCGGACCCTCCTACCAGCCCGCCGCGGGCGACGTCATCGAGGTGCGGCCGGTGCCCAGGCCGCAGCCGCTGCCGCGCGAGCCGCGCTTCCTGCTGGACGTGCACCTGGGCACGCTGTCGCGGCGGCTGCGGCTGCTCGGCCTCGACGCGGCCTACCACAACGACATGGACGATCCGGCCCTGGTGGTGCAGGCGAACGAGGAGCACCGGGTGCTGCTGACCCAGGACCGCGGCCTGCTGCGCCGCCGCGCGCTGTGGCTGGGCGCCTACGTCCGCGGCTCACGCCCCCAGGACCAGCTACGCGACCTGCTCGAACGATTCACCCCGCCGCTGCGCCCGTGGACCAGGTGTACGGCCTGCAACGGCGAACTGGCCCCGGTGCCGAAGGGCGAGGTGCTGCCGCTGCTGGAGGCGGGCACCCGGCACGGCTACGACGCCTACGGGCAGTGCGGGGACTGCGGTCACGTCTACTGGCACGGCGCCCACAGCGGCCACCTGGAGGAGATCGTCCGGTCGGCGCGGGAGTGGGCGGCTACGGGCTGATGCAGGGGTCGAGTCCTTACCTACAGAAGGGCGAAGGTAATGCGAAAGCGGTTCACGGCTATCGGAATTTTCCTCTCAGCGCTCCTGCTCGTACTGCCGACGACTTCATACGCAGCCTCTCCCACTCCAGCCGCTGAGAGCCAGCGGATAGCAAGGAGCCTGATGCCCAGCTATGGCTGGAGCCCTTCGTCGCAATTCGGTTGCCTGGTCTCGCTGTGGAATCGCGTCAGCCGCTGGAGCACCACAGCGGGAACGCCGTCAGGGCCATACGGAATACCTGGAGCGAATCCCGGGAGGCTCATGGCGTCCGCCGGCTCAAACTGGAAGACCAACGCCAGGACCCAGATTAAATGGGGATTTCGCTACATCAAGAAGCACTACAGCACGCCCTGCGCCGCATGGAGCCACTACCAAAGCTCCGGCCGATACTGATCAGGTGTTTACGGGGTGACGCAGGGGTCGAACTGCTCGATCTCGGGCAGGTACCGCCGCCAGTCGGCCACGCTCAGTGTGCCGCCCGCCCTGCGGCAGACCTCAGCCAGCGCCCGGTCGCCGTCGAGCGCGAACCGCTTGATCACCCCTTCCGGAGTGGCGGTGTAGAGCGTCCGCCCGTCCCGGCTGAAGGCGATCGACGCGTTCGCCGACTCTCCCTGCCAGTCCAGGCCGTCGTACACGACTCCCAGGTACCCGCGGCCGGCGACGTCCCAGAGCCGGATCCGCTCGTCGCCGCCGTAGGTGGCGATCGTGCTCCCGTCGGGCGACCAGATGGGGATCCCGGCGCCGCCCTGGATCGCGGGGAAAGACGCGATGGCCCTGGTGAAGGCGGAGTCCCACAGCGTCATTCGCTCGGGCCCGCTGATGACCGCATACCTGCCGTCGGGGCTGAAGGCGGTGATCCCGCCGGGCACCCCGCCCGGCCCTGCGGGAGCGCCGCCGACCGGATCGACGATCGTGAGGTAGGGATCGAACGCTGTGATCAGCGCCTTCCCGTCGGGTCTGAAGGCCATCCAGGCCGAGCCCGGCGCTGTGGTCCGGCTGACGGATCCGGTGCGGAGGTTCCACAGCTCCACCGGGGCCGCCTGTTCCGTGCGCTCGGGGGCCACGGCCAGTGTCCCGCCGTCCGGGCTGAACGCCATCCCCTTCACTCCTCCCGCGTTCTTGTCAGCGAGGGTAAAGGCCGTGCGCACGGCCCCTGTGCGCGCATCGAGCACGGTGACCCGCGTCTTGGCCGCTCCCCCCACTGCCAGGAGGGAGCCGTCGGAAGAGAAGGAGAGCACCGCTCCGTCGCCCGTCTGTCCGCCGACATCGATGGGCCGGGCAACCTCCTTGCCGCCCGCCCAGAGCCGGGCCCGGCCGGCGGAGTAGACGGCCAGCCCGCCGCCGCCCGGCGCCAGGCGCGCGAATTCACTGGGGGTTCGCCGGACCAGGGCGGTGTCCGACAGCCAGGAGACGTCGACCGTGTAGACGGTGCCCGGGTCTGTCATGATGCGCAGGGCAGCGCCGTCGAACCGCAGCTGGTCGATCGACGCGTGGAGGTGCCGGTCGGCCATCACCCACCCATCGGAGCGCCGCAGGACGACCAGCCTGGCGGCGGCCCACATCGCGATGAACCTGTCGTTGAAGGCGATGGCGCCCGCCATGGGCCCCGCATGGTCACCTGGCAGCGGCTTGCCCGAGGGCACGCTCCTGAGCAGCAAACTGATCCCCCCGCCGAGCTCGGGATGGAAGACGGCGACGGCGAGCTCTCGGCCGTCAGGATCGAATTCGGCACCCTTGATCCGCGTCTTCACCGGCAGCCATGACGCGGGGAGCTGTCGCCGCCTGCGCAGGTCCCAGAGCTCGGCCCGGCCGCCGCCGGTGGAGTAGCGGACGCCCAGGGAACCGTCCGAGCTCACGGCGTCCATTCCGAGCGATCTCCGGGTCTCCAGGTCCCACCAGGCGCCATCGCGGCCTCTGTCGATGCCTTGGGGGATGAACAGGCGCCGCCCGTCCGGAGAGAAGCGCAGCGAGTCGGTGTGGGTCGGCAGCACGCCCGCCGCGAAAGGCGTGCCCTTCATGGTTCCGCTGGACACGTCCCAGAGGCGTACGTGCCGCTCATCCTGTACGGCCAGCGTCCGGCCGTCGTAGCTGAGCGCTAGCTTCGACACCGGACCGACTCCTGAGAGCACCCTCGTCCGCCGATGCCGCGGAACGTCCCAGAACACCACCTGCTCGCCCGCCGAGGCGAGGAACGTCCGGCCATCGGGGCTCAGGGAGTATTCGGTGTCCGCGCGCGCCGCGGGGTCGGTGAAGGAGTCGAGCGTGGTCTGCGACAACGAGTCATACAGCGCGCCTCTCGACTCGGGCAGAGGGGCCAGCCGCCAGGCGGCGGCGCTCATCATCATGCTCACCCTCGGCCAGGTGTCGCGCAGATCGGCCGCGCGCAACACCAGCGATCTGGCGAGAGCGTCATCGCGCTGCCGCTCGCTCACCTCGCGCCGGTACTCGGCCAGGCCCAGCCCGCCCAGTGTGGTCGCCAGCAGCACGGCGAGCGCGGCGGCGATCATGCCGCGCCGGCGGGACTGCCGCCGGGACTGCCGGGCCGCGGCGTCGAGGAACTCGCGTTCCTTCCTGGCCAGCGTGAGGTCCTTGCGCTCGGTGGCCGCCCAGTGGAGTGTCCGGTCGAGGCTGGAGCCGTGCAGCAGGTCGCCGGGTTTCCGGCCGTGGCCGTCCCAGAGCCGGGCCGCCTCCACCAGCCGCCGGTGTACGGCCAGGCCGTCGCGGTTGTCGGCCACCCAGGTCCGCAGCCTGGGCCACGCCTGGACCAGGGCGGGTTTGGCCAGCTCGTACGTGTCGCCGGTCCGCCGCACCAGGCCCGCCGCGCCGAAGAAGGTGAGCAGCGCGTCGACGGCCTCGGTCTCGGGCAGTTCGTCGCGGGTGACCGGCCGGAGCGAGCCGTCGCCGTCGAGCATGCGCAGGAGGACCTCGGGCGCGGTCGCCCGTTCGGCCTCGGAGAGCTCGGCGTACAGCTCCTCCGCGATGGCGCCCAGGTCGGGCTCGGCGGTGCTCCTGAGCGGGCTGGCCAGCGAGCCGCCGCGGGACAGCGGGTCGCCGCCGGTTTCGCCGCTCTCGCCCAGCAGGCTCAGGAGGACGTCGCGGGCCGAAGGCCGGTCGGCGGCCTCCCGTACGAGCACGGCGGACACCAGCGGCCCGAGCGGATCGGCGAGGCCGACGAGGTCGCCGGGGTGGAAGTCCATCACGTCGGCGACCACCGCGACCGGGTCGCGTACCGCGATCGCGTCCTCACCCCGGGCGGCGAACAGCACCACCAGCCCCCACGCCCACAGATCCGCCGCGGCCGTCGCGCCCCGCCCGGTCAGGACCTCCGGCGCCATGTAGTTGGGCGTGCCCATGACCGGGCCGGTGGTCGTCGGCCCGATCTCGCGCGCCACGCCGAAGTCGATCACCCGGGGACCGTCGGGCCCGAGGATGATGTTGTCCGGCTTGAGGTCGCGGTGCACGACGCCGGCCTGGTGGATGGCCGTCAGCGCGGTCGCCACACCGATCGCCAGGCGCCGCAGCGTGTCACCCTCGTAGGGCCCGTGCTCGGCGATCACCTGCCGCAGGTTGGGGCCGGGCACGAACTCGCTGACGATGTACGGCTCGGCCACCTCGATGACCCTGGCCGTGCAGAACGAGGCCACCCGTTCGGCCGCCGCCGCTTCCTTGGCCAGCCTGGCCCGCGACTCGGGATCGTCGACCCTGGGCACCTTGACGGCGACGCGCTCCCCCGCCTCGCCGTACGCCTCGTAGACGACGCCCTGGCCACCGGCGCCCAGCCGCCCGGCGAGCCAGTACGTGCCCAACCGGTGGGGGTCGGAGGGAGTCAAAGGGATCATCAAGTGTGTAATTCTTGTCGATACTCCCCTCGTTGAGGAAGGCCGCGTGGAATTTCGCATCATGGGTCCGCTCGAGGTGCGTGACGGCAACGGCGACCGCACCCCGACCGCGCCCAAGCACCGTGACCTGCTGGCGATGTTCGTGCTCAACGCGCGCCGCCCGCTCACCGTCGGACGGCTGCGCCACCTGCTGTGGCCGCGTGAGGGCGGCGACCGGTCCGACTCGCTGGTCCGCGGGTACGTCGGGCAGCTGCGCCAGCTCATCGGCAAGGATGTGATCACCACGGTGTCCGGCACGTACACGCTGGCCATCGGCGAGGAACAGCTCGACGTCGACCGCTTCAGATCGCTGGTGGAGCGGGGCGCGTACGAGCAGGCGCTGGCCCTGTGGCGCGGCCCGGCGCTCGAAGACCTCGACCCCGACGGCGAACGCTGGGTGGAGACGCGGCGGCTGCGCGAGGAGCTGGAGGAGCTGCGGCTGCTCGCCCTGGAGCGCAGGGTGCAGCTCGACCTCGACGCGGGCCGCCACCGGGAGCTGCTGTCCGAGCTGCGGCGGCTGGCCGGGCAGTATCCGCTCTGGCAGCGCTTCCGGGGCCAGTACATGCTCGCGCTCTACCGGAGCGGGCGGCGGGTGGAGGCCCTCGACGCGTACGCGGCATTGCGGGAGGCGCTCGACGACGGCCACGCGATCGAGCCCGATTCCGATCTGCAGCTGCTCTATCACCGCATGCTGCACGACGACGTGTCGCTGCACGTCTCGGCGGGACCGCCGGTGCTGCTACCACACGACGTGACCGGCTTCACCGGGCGCGCCGACCTGCTCGATCAGGTGGTGGGCGGGCAGGTCGTGGTGCACGGACAGGCGGGCGCGGGAAAGTCGGCGCTGGCCGTACATGCCGCCTGGCGGGAGCGCGAGCGCTTCCCCGACGGGATCCTCTACGCCGACCTGCGCGAGACGACGGCGCCCTCGGCGGTCCTCGAGGACTTCCTGCGCTGGCTGGGCTGCCCGGCCCAGGCCGTCCCCGCCTCGCTCGACGGGCGGGAGCGACTCTTCCGTACGTACGCGGCCAACCGCCGGCTGCTGGTACTGCTCGACAACGCGTCGTCCGAGAGCCAGGTGCGGCCGCTGCTGACCTCCTGCCCCACGGTCGTCACCAGCCGCTCCTCGCTCGGCGGGCTGGCCGACGCGACCCGCGTGTCCGTGGGCGTGCTCGGCGAGGGCGACGCGCTCGACCTGCTCGTCCACACCTCCGGCCGGGCGGCGGACGAGGCGCTGCGCAGGCTGGCCAGGTTCTGCGGCGGGCTGCCGATCGCGCTGCGCATCGCCGGGTCCCGGCTGGCCACCCGGCCGGGCTGGACCGTCGACTACCTGGTCGGCCTGCTCGAAGACGAGCACGAGCGGCTCGACGGGCTGCGCTCCGGCGACCAGGCCGTGCGCAGCGTGCTCGCCATCGGCTACGACGGCCTGCCCGAACCCGCCAAGGCCACGCTTCGCGGGCTCGGCGCGCTGTCGGCGCCCGACTTCGCGGACTGGGTGGCCGAGTTGTTCGGCGGGCAGGCCGAGGCGCTGGTCGACGCCGGGCTGCTGGAGACGCACGTGGTCGACGTGGCGGGTCAGGTGCGCTACCGGCTGCACGACCTGACCCGGCTGTTCGCCCGCGAGCAGCCCGCGCCCGGCGGGCTCGAACGGCTGCTGGACGTGGTCCTGGCCCGGGTACGGTCCTCGCGCTTCTCGCTGGTCTCCGGCGATCCGGGCACATTCGTGGCGACCAGGGACATCAGGGAGTCGGTCGAGTGGCTCGCCGCCGAGCGGGCCTTCCTGGTCAGCCTGGTCTCCGACCTCCGTCAGGCCGGTTTCGACGACGGCTGCCGCCGGCTCGCCCACCTGCTCGGGCCGTACCTCGAACGCCACCGCTTCCTCGACGACTGGCGGCACGTCATCGAAGCGGCGCTGGCATCGGCGCGACGCGCGGGCGACGCGATGGGCGAGGCGCTGATCCTGCGCGACCAGGGCGACCTGCACCTGGCCGAGCGGGAGTGGGACCTGGCGCACGACCGGCTCAGGCTGGCGCTAGGCATGTTCCTGGGCGCCGGCCGTACCCGCGACGTCAACCAGACCAGGCGGCGCCTCGGCCGCGTCCACCTCGAACGCGGCCGGCTGCCCGAGGCCGAGCGCGCTCTGCTCAGCTGCCTCAAGGCGGCCGAGAACGATCGCGACGCCGCCGACGTGCTCCGCGTGCTGGGCGCGGTCCTGCACCGCGCGGGCCGCCTCGACGAGGCCGCGGACCGCCTCCAGACCGCCGCCGGCCACCTCGCCGCGCTCGGCGACCGCTACCGGCAGGCCGACACGCTCCTGGACCTCTCCTCGGTACAGCTGGCGCAGCGCGCGGTCCCCGACGCCAGGACGGCCGCCGAGACGGCCAGAGGCATCGCCATACGGCTCGGCGACCGGCTCCTCGACGCGTACGCCCTGCTGGCCCTCGCCCGGGTGAACCACGCGGAGGGCGCGGCGGAGCGGGCCGGAGAGCTGGCGGGGGCGGCGCTGACGGTCTTCGAGGCGCTGGGGGACGATCTCGGCCGGTCGCAGGCGCTTCCCCTGGTGGGATAGCGCGGCCTGCAGGTATCACCAGAAACCAATTCGACATTCTCCCGCAACATCATGGAAACGGCCGGTTCCTAGGGTCCGGCCATGCGGCTAACCCCACACGAGCAGGAGCGCCTGCTCATCCACGTCGCTGCCGGGGTGGCGCGGCAGCGTCAGGCCAGGGGCCTGCGGCTCAACCATCCCGAGGCCACCGCGATCATCGCGTCGTTCCTGATGGAGGGCGCCAGGGACGGGCGGACCGTGGCCGATCTGATGGAGGCGGGACGCTCGGTGCTCGGCCGGGACGACGTCATGGAGGGGGTGCCCGAGATGCTCGACTCCGTACAGATCGAGGCGACCTTCCCCGACGGCACCAAACTGGTCACCGTACACAGGCCGATCCCGTGACCGCGGACGCGGCCGGTGGCCGCAGGCCGCTGATCCCGGGCGAATATCTGCATCCCGCCGACGACATCCCGTTGAATCCGGGGCGGCCGCGGGTGACGGTCCGGGTGGTCAACACCGCGGACCGGCCGATACAGGTCGGGTCGCACTACCACTTCGCCGCCGCCAACCCCGGGCTGGACTTCGATCGCGACGCCGCCTGGGGGATGCGGCTCGACGTGCCCGCGGGCACCGCGATCAGGTTCGAGCCGGGGGTCGAGCGCGATGTGACCCTGGTGCCGATCGCCGGGCGCCGCGTGGTGCCCGGCCTGCGACCGGAATGGGCGGGCCCCCTCGATGGCTGACATCTCCCGTACGCGCTACGCCGCCCTGTACGGCCCCACCACGGGCGACCGCATCAGGCTGGCCGACACCGACCTGTTCATCGAGGTCACCGAGGACCTGTCCGTGGGCCCGGCTGGGGCCGGGGACGAGGCGGTGTTCGGCGGCGGCAAGGTGATCCGCGAGTCGATGGGACAGGCCAGGACGACCCGGGCCGAGGGCGCGCCGGACCTGGTCATCACGGGCGCGGTGATCCTCGACCACTGGGGAGTGGTCAAGGCCGACATCGGCGTCACCGACGGCCGGATCTCCGCCATCGGCAAGGCCGGCAACCCCGACACCATGGACGGCGTCGACATCGTCATCGGCCCGTCCACCGAGATCCTGAGCGGCAACGGCAAGATCCTCACCGCGGGCGCCGTCGACTCCCACGTACACCTCATCTGCCCGCAGATCCTCGACGAGGCGATCGGCGCGGGCGTCACCACGATCGTCGGCGGCGGCACCGGACCGGTCGAGGGCACCAAGGCCACCACGGTCACCGGCACCTGGTACCTGTCCCGGATGCTCGAGTCGCTCGACTCCTACCCGCTCAACTTCGCCCTGCTCGGCAAGGGCAACACGGTGAGCGCCGAGGGCCTGCTCGAACAGCTTGCGGCGGGCGCCTCGGGGTTCAAGCTGCACGAGGACTGGGGCACCACGCCGTCGGCGATCGACGCCTGCCTGACCGTGGCCGACGCGAACGGCGTACAGGTGACGATCCACACCGACACCCTCAACGAGGCCGGGTTCGTGGAGTCGACGCTGGCCGCCATCGGCGATCGGACGATCCACGCCTACCACACGGAAGGGGCGGGAGGCGGGCACGCGCCCGACATCATCAGGATGGCGTCGTTCGCCAACGTCCTGCCCTCCTCCACGAACCCCACCAGGCCCCACACCGTCAACACGCTCGACGAGCACCTCGACATGCTGATGGTCTGCCACCACCTGAACCCGTCGATCCCCGAGGACCTGGCCTTCGCCGAGTCCCGCATCCGGCCCACCACGATGGCGGCCGAAGACGTCCTGCACGACCTGGGTGCGATCTCGATGATCGGCTCGGACTCGCAGGCGATGGGCCGGGTCGGCGAGACGATCATCCGCACCTGGCAGACGGCGCACGTCATGAAGCGCCGCCGCGGCGCGCTGACCGGCCCTGCGGACAACCTCCGCGCCCGCCGCTACGTCGCGAAATATACGATCTGCCCGGCCGTCGCCCACGGCCTCGACGCCGAACTCGGCTCCGTCGAACCCGGCAAGCTCGCCGACCTCGTCCTCTGGGACCCGGCGTTCTTCGGCGTCAAACCCACCCTCGTGCTCAAGGGCGGCGTGGTGGCCTGGGCCCAGATGGGCGACGCGAACGCCTCCATCCCCACGCCGCAGCCGGTGCTGCCGCGCCCGATGTTCGGCGCCGCCCCCGTCACGGCCGCCGCCACCTCGCTGCACTTCGTCTCTCCGCTCGCCCTCGACGCCGGCCTCGCCGACCGCCTCGCGGTCCGCCGCCGCCTCGTCCCCGTGGCGGACGTACGGGGGCGCGGCAAGGACACGATGCCGCTCAACGACGCGCTCCCCCGCATCGAGGTGGCCTCGGACACGTTCGAGGTCCGCGTGGACGGCGACCTGATCGAGCCCGCACCCGTCGAGACGCTCCCGATGACCCAGCGCTACTTCCTCTTCTGACGATGAACCCCGCGCTCCTGCTTCTCACCGACTCCCGGCTCCCGGCCGGCGGCCACGCCCACTCGGGCGGCACCGAACAGGCGATCGCCACGGGCGCGGTCCACGACCTGGCGTCTCTTGCCGCCTTCCTGCGGGGCCGTCTGCACACGTCCGGGCACGTCGCCGCCGCCCTCGCCGCCGCAGCCTGCGCCTTGAGCGCCACCCACTCACCCGACACCGCCCCCGACCCCGTCGCCGCCCCCGACCCCACCTCCGGCCCCGTCCCCACCTGCGGCCCCGGCCCCGTCTCCACTTCCGCCCTCGTCTCCGGCATCGGCATGGCAGATGCCCGGCGAGCTCGGGAGGCGGCCGGGCGGGCTCGGACGGAGGCGGCCGGAGCGTCGTGGGACTTGCTGGATGCGGAGGCCGACGCCAGGACCGCCTCCCCCGCCCAACGGGACGCCTCCAGGATCCAGGGCAGGCTGCTCCTGCGGGTGGCTCGACGCCTGTGGCCGTCGTCCGTGCTCGACGGGCTGGCGCAGGCCGTACCGAATCCCCATCACCCCATCGCGCTCGGCGCGGCGGCACAGGCGGCGGGAGCGTCGCCCGGGGACGCCGCCCTGGCGGCGGCCTACCACGCGATCACCGGTCCGGCCACGGCGGCGGTACGCCTGCTCGGCCTGGATCCGGTAGCGGTCCACGGCCTGCTGGCCGACCTGACCCCGGACCTCGCCACCACAGCCGCCACAGTCACCGCAGCCGCCACCACATTGGCCACAGCGGCCACGACCGCCACAGCAGCCACGACCGCCACGCTGGTCGCAGCGGCCACGACGGCCACAGCCGACATGGCCGACATGGCAGCCCGGGCCGCCGAGTCCCCTGGGACCCCGGGCACCTCCCTGGCCGACCGGCTATGGGCCGAGCTGCCCGCGAGGTCCGCCCCGGCCCTGGACCTGCTCGCCGAGCGGCATGCGGGCGCCAAGGTCAGATTGTTCGTCTCCTAGGAAGGATCCGCCATGGGCGCCAATCACGACGACCATCACCACGCCCCGGACCACCACGACAGGGCGCTCCGCCTCGGGGTGGGCGGGCCGGTGGGCAGCGGCAAAACGGCCCTGGTCGCCGCCCTGTGCCGGACGCTCGGCGGCTCCCTGCGGCTGGGTGTGGTGACCAACGACATCTACACCACCGAGGACGCCGACTTCCTGCGCCGGGCCGGAGTGCTCGACCAGGAACGCATCCTGGCCGTCGAGACCGGCTGCTGCCCCCACACCGCCATCCGCGACGACATCGCCGCGAACCTCGACGCCGTGGAGACCCTGGAGGACAGGTTCGGACCGCTCGACCTGGTGATCGTGGAGAGTGGCGGGGACAATCTGACGGCGACGTTCAGCCGTGGCCTGGCCGACAGGCAGATCTTCGTTCTGGACGTGTCCGGTGGCGACAAGGTGCCCCGCAAGGGCGGCCCGGGGGTGACCTCGGCCGACCTGCTGGTGATCAACAAAACGGACCTGGCGCCGCTGGTGGACGCCGACCTGGACGTGATGGCCCGGGACGCGGCGGCGGTCCGCGGGGACAAGCCGGTCCTGTTCACATCGATCAGACAGGACCCCTCGGCGGCGGCTGTGGCGGCCTGGGTCTCGGAACAGGCCCGTTCCTGGCCCCACGAGCCCGTACCAGCGGCATGACCCACCCCACCCCATGACCAGCAGCGCACCCCTGCCGAACACCGCGGCAGAGACCACGTCAGCCGCCCAGACAGCCACGTCGGCAGCCCCCGGCGCGGCCGGCGCCGCAGCGGCGGGTGTTCGCGCGGCCGGTACCGGCCCGGCCGATGCCGACGTGGCGAATGCCGACGGGGCCGGTGCCGAGGGGGCCGTCCTACCCAATGGCGGCGCGGCCCGTGCCGTCGGCGTTGTCGGGCGGCGGGCGATGGTGGCTCGGGCGGCTGTCGGGACCTCGCTGGCCGGGGGTCGGACGGTAGTCAGCCGGCTCGGTTCGGCGCCGCCACTGACGTTGCGGCAGACCGGTCCGCGGACCGTGCACCTGGTCTCCACGGCGGCCGGCCCGCTCGGCGGCGACCGGCTCGAACTCGACCTCGACATAGCCCCCGGCACCAGTCTCGAGGTCGGCTCGGTGGCGAGCACGCTGGTGCTGCCCGGCGACGGCGAGTCCGTCATGGTGATCACCGCCCGCGTCGGCGCGGGGGCCACGCTCCGCTTCGCACCCCAGCCAACGGTGCTCGCCGCCGGGTGCTTCCACCGCCTGGTGGTACGGCTGACGTTGGCGGCGGGCGCGCACGTGTTCTGGCGCGAGGAGATCGTCTTCGGCCGGTACGGCGAGGCACCGGGCCGCTGCCACGCCCGCTTCGACGCCACCTACGACGGCCGCCCCCTGCTCAGACAGGAGTACACGGTCGGCGACCCGGCCTTGGACGCCTCCCCAGCCGTCTACGGCGACGCCCGCTGCATCGGCACCACCCTCATCACCCCGAAACCCACCCCCACCGCACCAGAACCGGCCACACAGGGACTCGCTTCAAGGGCCGTGGTCGCGGACGGTGTCGCCGTGTTGCCGCTGGCCGGGCCCGGGGTGCTGGTGTCCGCGCTGGGCGCCGACGCCGTCGAGTTGCGGCGGCGTCTGGAGTGGGGTGAGGGTGTGGCCTTCGGTGACCTGGCAGGAGCCACGTGCCCGTCCTAAGGTGATCGTGTGGCCGACCATCTCCCGCAGAGCCCCGCGAAGCCCAAGGCGCGGCGCGGCTACGCGTTCGTCATCGCGGTCGCCGGAGCGCTGCTGGTGTTCTGCGCGTTCCTGCCGTGGACGGGGGTCGAGGCCAAGATCGGTGCCCTCGGCGGGGTGTCCGACGACATGCGGGGCATCGACGACAGCCTCGGCGTCTACACGCTCGTCGCCGGGCTCGTCACGCTGGTGTTCGGGGCCGCGGGGCTGTTCGCCCGGCCGCGGGTGGCCGCGCTGGCCGTCATTCCGGGGGTGCTGGCGACGGTCTGGCTGTTGATGTTCGTCGTCGATCCGCCCGGGGTCGGCAACGGGGTCTCCGTCGATCTCGGGTTCCTGTCGATCGAGCCGGGGATCCGCTACGGCTGGTTCGCCGCCCTGGCCTGTGCGCTGGCCGTGGTCGCCCTCGCCGTCCTGTCGCTCGTACGCGGCCGTCGAACGTAGAAACTCAGTCGTAGAAGCCCAGGCGCCGCAACTGCTTGGGGTCGCGCTGCCAATCCTTGGCCACGCTGATCCGCAGATCGAGATAGACCCGAGTGCCCAGCAGCGCCTCGATCTGCTTGCGCGCCCGCGTCCCGACGTCCCGCAGCCGTTCGCCCTTGTGCCCGATCACGATCGCCTTCTGCGACGGCCGTTCGACGAACATGTGCGCGTAGATGTCGAGCAGATCGTCCCGCCCCTCGCGCGGCATCATCTCGTCGACCACCACCGCGATCGAGTGCGGCAGCTCGTCGCGTACCCCCTCCAGCGCCGCCTCCCGGATCAGCTCCCCGACCAGCACCTGCTCGGGTTCGTCGGTGAGCTGCCCGCCCGGGTACAGCGGCGGCGACTCCGGCAGGTATTCGGTCAGCACCTCGGCCAGCACGTCGAGCTGGTCGCCCGACTGCGCCGACACCGGGACGATCGCCGCGAACTCCGCCACCTGCGACAGCGCCAGCAACTGCTGCGCGATCTGCTCCTTGGAGGCCAGGTCACACTTGGTGAGCACGGCGACGACCGGCGTCTTCTTCACCGCCGCGAGCTTGTCGGCGATGAAGCGGTCGCCCTTGCCGATGGGCTCGTTCGCGGGAACGCAGAAGCCGATCACGTCGACCTCGGTCAGCGTGGACAGCACGAGGCTGTCGAGCCGCTCGCCGAGCAGCGTGCGCGGTCGGTGCAGGCCCGGCGTGTCGACGATGACGATCTGGGCCTCGGGGCGGTGCACGATGCCCCGGATGACGCGCCGGGTCGTCTGCGGTTTGGAGGAGGTGATCGCCACTTTGGTGCCGACCAGGGCGTTCATGAGCGTGGACTTGCCGACGTTCGGCCTCCCCACGAAGCAGGCGAATCCGGCGCGATGGTTGTCTGGCGAAGTCACATAGTGCATTGTGGCCTATCAAACTCCCTGGTGACGCCACCAGGCAAACGCCTCGGGCACCACCAGCGGTGTCCAGGCGGTCGTGGTCAGGCCGGCGATCTCCGGCTCGGTCACCCATCGGGCGTCGGTGATCTCGTCGCCGTCGGGGGTGGGCGTGCCCGACTCGATCACGCAGCCGTACACGGCGATGACGTACGCGCACTGATGCCCGTTGGGGTAGACGGTCCGGAATTCGGGCCCGCCGTACACGCCGATCAGGCCACGTACGGCGACGTCGATGGTGAGTTCCTCCTGGAGCTCCCTGACCAGGGCCTCCTCGGGGCGCTCGTCGGGGTCGACGCCGCCGCCGGGCGAGGCCCACAGGCCCACGTCGCCGTGCCGCGCCATGAGCGCCCTGCCCGCGGAGTCGAACACGAAGCCGCTGACCGACGGAAGCATCAGCAGGTCGGACCCGACCTTCGCGCGTACCCCGGCCAGATGGGGCGAGATCGGCATGTCAGCCCCGCACCGTGCCGTCGGGCCCGGCCACCAGCAGCGCCTTGATGCCCAGCTCGGCGGCCACCGCCTCGTCCGCGGCGCTCGGCCCGTCGCCCGCCGTGACCAGCGCGACGGCCTCCAGCGACTGCGCGCCGCTCGAGACGGCCGTGGCGACCGCCACCTGCACCGCGGAGAGCGTGAGCGAGGAGAGCGCGACGTTCGTGGCCGAGTAGGTGCGCCCGGTCTCGTCGCGTACGGCGGCGCCCTCCACGGAGCCGTTGCGCGCCCTGGCCGCCCGCGCGAGCGTAATGATCTTGCTGTCTTCTGGATCGAGAGTCACGTGCTCTAGGTTAGGCGCTGGCCATCCCGACGACGGCGCTGAGCACCTGCCGCGTACGCTCCGTGTCCACCTTGGCGATGCCCGTGTGCACGACGGACACCAGCGTGTCGCCCGAGCGGGCGAGCATCACGTCCAGCGCGTACGGGTAACCGTTCAACCGCCCGCGCAGCTCCGCGCCCACGGCCTCGTCGCCCACGTCCTCGACCGGCAGCATCGTCAGCCGCAGCCGAGTGCCGCCGCCCGACCGCACGGTGCGGCACGCCTCCAGCGCGTCGGCCAGGTCGTCGATGTGCCCCGCGGCCTCCGAGCCCGCGTAGCGCGCCAGGCCCACCCCGGCCACCTCGCCCAGTTCGTCCCCCTCGAAGCTGGCCGCCGCCTGCGCCGTCAGCGCCCGCCCGGGTGCCCGGCCCGCCGCCGGATCGAGTACGGCCCGGCAGTTGCGGTCCGCCGGTGTGAACGGCACCCGCCACGGCTCCTCCGACCGGGCCGAGAAGCCGTCGGGCAGCCGCGGGTTCTTGTTGAGCACCTCACGCAGCCGGGCCGTGGCCTGGGCATCGACGTAACTCTCGACCGGTCCGCCGCATCCGGCAAGGAGCCCGCACACGATGGCCAGGACAACGATCACGCGTTCCATGATTCCCCCTGGACCGCGATGTCCCCGGGCGACGAATACGGCAATCCACCAGAGTCATCAACAAAGCCCCAAACGCAAAAGGGGGTCCTCGCCTGAACGAGAACCCCCTTTACGCCGAGCAACGTCACGATCGGCTAGCTGACCGAGACGTTGTCGTCCCCCCCAGGGGGCATCCTCACGCCGCGAACCCCACCCGGCGTTCGGATGCTTCCCCAGTGACACCCACCGCACCGGGTGTCGAGATCAAGACTGGCGCAGGCCGCTTGCAACAGACTTGTAGAACACTTGCCACATCTCTCTCAAAACGGTCAGCGCCCCGTCAGTCCTGCTCCGCGGCGGCGGGCACCACGTCACCCGCCTGCGGGACGACCCGGCGGACGACCACGGTGCTGATCCGGTTGCGCCGCCCCGCGAGGCTCTCGGCGGTCAGCCGGAGCCCGGCCACCTCCGCCTCGGAGCCCGCGATCGGCACCCGCCCGAGCGCGTGCGCGAGCAGGCCCCCGACGGTCTCGACGTCGTCCACCTCGATCTCGGTGTGGAACAGCTCGGCGAGCTCGTCGACCGGCATCCGGGCCGTGACCCTGACCCCGCCGTCGGGCATCTCCTCGACGCGGGGCGCCTCGCGGTCGTACTCGTCGGCGATCTCGCCCACGATCTCCTCGAGGACGTCCTCGATCGTGACCAGGCCGGCCGTCCCGCCGTACTCGTCGATGACGATGGCCAGGTGGCTCTGCCTGGCCTGCATCTCGCGCAGGAGCTGGTCGATCGGCTTGCTCTCGGGGACGTAGGTGCCCGGGCGCATGATCGACTCGACCTTCTCCTCGCCGCCGTCCTCGCCCGACTCGTGCACCCTGCGGGTGATGTCCTTGAGATAGGCGATGCCGATGACGTCGTCCTCGTTCTCGCCCACGACGGGGATGCGGGAGAAGCCGCTGCGCAGCGCCAGCGACAGCGCCTGGCTGAGCGTCTTGCCCCGCTCGATGAAGACCATGTCGGTGCGGGGCACCATGACCTCGCGTACGAGCGTGTCACCCAGCTCGAAGACCGAGTGGATCATCTCGCGCTCGTCGGGCTCGATCATCCGCCGTTCCTCGGCCAGGTCGACCAGGTCGCGCAGCTCCGCCTCGGAGGTGAACGGGCCGTCGCGGAACCCCTTGCCGGGGGTCAGCGCGTTGCCGAGCAGGATGAGCAGCTTGGGCAGCGGGCCGAAGATCCTGGTCAGGCCGTAGACGATGGGAGCGCCGGCCAGCGCGATCGGCTCGGCGTGCTGGCGGCCCAGGGTACGCGGCGAGACGCCGACGATCACGTAGCTGACCACGATCATGACGGCGGCCGCGCACACGTACGCCCAGCCCTGGTCGTGCATGAGATCGATGAACAGCAGCGTCGCGATCACCGTGGCGATCAGCTCGCAGCTCAGCCGGAGCAGGAGCAGCAGGTTGAGATAGCGCGGCGGGTCGTTGACGATGGCCCGCAGCCGCAGGGCGCCGCGGCGCCCCTCGCGTACGAACTCCTCCGCACGCACCCTGGAGATGCGCGTCAGTGCCGTTTCCGCACTGGCGATCAGGCCACCGATCACCACGAGGGCGATGGCCAGAGGCAACCAGGCGTTCACCGCGGGCTGCGCACCTCCCGCCACGACTCGAGGAGCCGGGCCTGCAGGCCGAACATCTCCTTGTGCTCCTCAGGCTCGGCATGGTCGTAGCCGAGCAGGTGGAGGATGCCGTGCGTGCACAGCAGCTCCAGCTCGTCCTGAGCGCTGTGGCCGGCCTCCTCCGCCTGCCGGACGGCCACCGGCGGGCAGAGCACCACGTCGCCGAGCAGCGCCGGGTCGGTGGCGGTGTCGGCGTCGCCGCGGGCCCCGCCGCCCGGTCGCAGCTCGTCCATGGGGAAGGCGAGCACGTCGGTCGGGCCCGGCTCGCCCATCCACTTCTCGTGCAGCTCCGCCATGGTGCGCTCGTCGACCACCACGATCGACAGCTCGGCGAGCGGGTTGATGCCCATCTCGCCGAGCACGTGGGTGGCCAGCTCGACGAGATTCTGCTCGCCGACGTCCGCGCCCGACTCGTTGTTGATCTCGATGCTCATCGCCGCTTCCCCCGGTGCTGGATCTGGTTCGGCTCCTGAAGCGCGTCGTAGCGGCCGTAGGCGTCGACGATCTCGCTCACCAGCTTGTGGCGTACCACGTCGGCGCTGGTCAGCCGGGAGAAGTGGATGTCGTTGATGCCGTCGAGGATCTCCTGCACCACCCGCAGGCCGCTGACCGTGCCCGAGGGCAGGTCGACCTGCGTGACGTCACCGGTCACCACGATCTTGGAATTGAAGCCGAGCCTGGTCAGGAACATCTTCATCTGCTCGGCCGAAGAGTTTTGCGCCTCGTCGAGGATGATGAAGGCGTCGTTGAGGGTGCGACCACGCATGTACGCCAGTGGTGCCACCTCGATCGTGCCCGCCGCCATCAGCTTCGGGATCGAGTCGGGGTCGACCATGTCGTGCAGCGCGTCGTACAGGGGGCGCAGGTAGGGGTCGATCTTCTCGTAGAGCGTGCCCGGCAGGAAGCCGAGCCGCTCCCCCGCCTCGACGGCGGGCCGCGTCAGGATGATGCGGTTGACCCGCTTCTCCTGCAGCGCCCGCACGGCCTTGGCCATCGCGAGGTAGGTCTTGCCGGTGCCCGCGGGGCCGATGCCGAACACGACCGTGTGCCGGTCGATGGCGTCGACGTAACGCTTCTGGTTGACGGTCTTGGGGCGGATCGTCCGGCCGCGTGAGGACAGGATGTCGAGCGACAACACCTCGGCCGGGCGGTCCGACGTCATGCGCAGCATGGCGATGCTCCGCTCGACGGCGTCGGGGGTCAGCTCGCCGCCGTTGCGCAGCACCTCCACCAGCTCCTCGAAGAGGCGCACCACGGTGCCGCTCTCGTCGGGGCTGCCGGTGACGGTGATCTCGTTGCCACGCACGTGGATGTCAGCCCTGAACGCACCCTCGATGACGCGCAGCAACTCGTCGCGGGAGCCCAGGAGGCTGACCATTGGGTATTCGTCCGGTATCAGCACCTTGGCTTGAGTGCGCGAGGGAGGTGCCGTTCTTCGGGATTCATGTAGTTCGGACATGGGCAGGCCAGCGGCCTGATGCCTCCCGGTCTGTTCGGGTGTACTTCTCCGCCCATCGTAGCCGGGACCAGGCCGATTGCTCGCGTCAATATCACCGGGGCGGATCAGCCGGGCGGCCACGTCAGAGCGCGCCCGCCGAGCACGTGGGCGTGCACGTGGAAGACCGTCTGCCCGGCCCCCGGCCCGGTGTTGAAGACCACCCGGTAGCCGCCCTCGGCCACGCCCTCCTGCACGGCCACGGCGTGCGCGGCCTTGAGCACGTCGTCGGCCAGGCCGTCGTCCGCCGCGGCCAGCGCGGCCGCGTCGGCGTGATGCTCCTTCGGGACGACCAGCACGTGCATGGGGGCCTGCGGGTTGATGTCGCGGAACGCCAGCGCCCTGTCGTTCTCAAGGACGATCTCGGCCGGAATCTCCTTGGCCACGATCTTGCAGAAGAGGCAGTCGGTCACAGGCAGCACCTTACCCACAGGGCTCGCTCCTCTCCGTCCTGCCCAGCTTGGCCGCCTCCAGCCGGTCGGCGATCATCTGGATGTCGTCGAGGGTCGGATCCTCCGCGGAGTGGACATACTTCGTCACGCATTGCCGGAACACCTCGCTGAACTGGGTGTAGTGCTCCAGTTTGGGCCGCGCGGCCGTCGGCAGCGAGTCCTTGATCGCGGTCGCCAGTTCTCGCAGGTCCTTCTCCGACGGTACGACCGCCGTCCCGTCCTCGGCTTCCCTGGGACAGACCCGCACGTCCTCGTAGGCGGCCTCGACGACCGGGGCGTAGCCACCACACGCGAACAGCGCCTGCTGGTTGTCCGGCCGAAGCAGGAATTTCACGAACTTGAGTACGCGGTCGTACTTGTTGGATCTGGCGGTTATGGCGAGGTTCGAGCCGCCGAGCGTCGCCGGGCCCGGCAGCTTCGACACGTGGAAGGGCACCCTGCCGCCAGAGATCAACTGCAGATCCGCGTACGGCCAGTGCCGGAGGTACCCGGCGCCCCCCTCGGCGAAGGCGGCCAGGCTCTCCGCCTCCTTGTCCGACCAGGAGTCCCCCAGCGTCTGGTCGCGCTGCCCCTGCCGCATCCGTAGCAACGCGTTGAGCGCCCGCTGGTTGTTGGGCGGCCGGCCGAGCACGATCTCACCGTCGTCGTCCACCACGGCGGCGCCGTCGGCCCTCAGCAGTTCGAGCAACCCCACAGTCTGGCCCTCGTAGTCGGCGAGCTGCGCCAGGTACCCGCCGTGCGGGAAATCGACCCTGGCGACGCGCGCCGCCTGCCAGAGTTCGTCCCAGCTCTCCGGCACCCGCTCGTCCCTGCGGTACAGCAGCCCCACGTCCAACGCGAACGGCAACGCGTACTGCTTGCCGTCCCACTGACCGCTCTCACTCGCCTGCCGCACCAGACCGGACGGTATGTCCTCGGGTCTGATCTCGCTGAGCAGGCCGGCGGCGGCGAACTCGGGCGTCGAGGCGCTGTCGATGATCAGCAGGTCATAGGTCTGACAGGGGTCGGACTGGGCCGCGGCCATCATCTCGTCGTGCTTGAAATCGGCCACCCTGGAGATCTCGATCAGCAGGACGGGCGTGTCCCGCCAGCCGCTGATCAGCGCCCTGCGCGCGCCGCCGACGCTCACGTCGTCGCCGGTGGCGACCCTGATCACGCCATCGTCCACGCACTCCTCCGCGGGCGTCGCCCGGTCCGCGACGACCACCGCCCCCAACGTGAACAGTGCCCCCGCCATCGCGCCCGCGGCGGCCACCCGCCTCGCCGTCACGGACTCTCCCGCCACAGCTTCGTCAGCTCCTTGTCTACCTCGCTGACCTGATCCTGGTACGGCGTCGCGGGGTCGGACCCGATGCGGGCGCATCGGATGAGCTCGCCGACCGCCGCGAGCAGCCGCTTGATGTGCGGCGCGCCGCACTCCTGCTCGCCGGTGAGCAGCAGCCGGATCCTGAGCCCCTGCACCTTCGCCAGTGCGGCCACCGTCTTGCCGAGGTCGCCCGACTGGCTGCCGCCGTCGGTCAGCATGACGATGACCGGGTTCGGGGCGTCCTCGAGTTGGGGCGCCGCCAGCGCCAGCACATCCCCGAGCGGAGCGTCACTCCCGTGTACGGCCAGCGTCCCCAGCCGCCTGTTCACCTGGTCCATGCCCGTGACCACGGTCTGGCCGGCCCCGCCAGGAGAGGAGAAAGTGGCCAGCTTGACCGTGTCGGGGCTGTCACGCAGCCGTCTGAGCAGGGTCTTGGCCCCGGAACTTGCCGTCTGCAGCGCGGTGCCGCCCGTGATCGGGTTGTCCATCGAGCCCGACTCGTCGACCAGCAGGAGCAGCGAAGTCTCCGGATGCGCCTTGCCGAGGCGGTCGATCAGGCCGGCGATCGGGTCGCCAGGCCCGTCCTTGGCCGATGCGCCGCTGTCCGCCTTCCGCGACGGCAGCGCCTTGCCGAGCGGCATGGGCTCGTTGCGGTGGAACACACCCGCCGGGTCGCGGTAGCCGTACTCGGAGAGCTTGTCCTGGGCGAGCCAGTCATGGAAGTCGATCGCCGCCTGCTCACGCCGTTCGTTCCACTGGTTGGCCCACTTCAGGCGGACGAACGGGTAGCTGAGGGCGGGCAGTTCGGTGAGCGGGGACCAGGACAGGTTCGGGCCCTGGTGACCCGGGCCGCAGGCGCCCAGGACCTGACGCTTGTTGACCGCGTAGACGAGGTGCTCGGGCACGATCATGGCGAGCGACTCCTTCTCGGTGTCGAAGCGGTCGCGAACGTCACAGAGAAGGCCGGCGGCGTCGGAGAGCGGCAGATCGGGCGGGGTATAGGCGATCTCGTCGGCGATGTCCTGCGAGGTGTCGGAACCGTAGAGCCCGCTGCTCGCGATGAGCCCGATCTCCGACAGGTCGGCGCGCGGCCTGGCCAGGGGCGCCTTGACGCTCTTCAGCCATTTGCGCAGGCCGGGCAGGCTCGTGGGCAGGGACTGCGTGCCCCGCCGCCGCTCCAGCGTGGGCGTGAACGCGACCACCAGGGCGGAGGTGGCCACCGGGGACATCCTGTCGAACCTCACCTGCCCGAGATTGGCGAAGGCCCGCTCGAGGTAGTCCGCGGTGGCCGCGCTGGAGGCGAGCCAGATGTCGGGGTGGAGCGCGATCAGCGCGCGGTAGTCCTTGCCGTTCCAGGAGACGGGGTCGTTCCAGTCCCTGTTGGCCGCCCGGGCCATGGTGGCGAGCGGCGGCTGGGGTGTCACGGACAACCGCACGCGCGGGCAGCCGCGCAGGTCGGCGCTCTCTCTGGCGTAGCGGCGGCCCGCCTCCCGCAACCCCACCACGTTCTCGGCCGAGGTGAGCGCGCGCAGCTCCAACGGCTGGCCACAAGGGCTGGAGGTCACCCAGCCCAGCCCGAGCCGCACCGCCGACGTACCGGCCAGCACGAGCACGACCGCGAGCACCCCGGCGGCGAATCCGGCCGCGCCCGCGGTCAGAGGGTCCGCCCGCTTCCTGACCCCCTTCGCGATCCACTTGACGGGGGACACGATCAGGCTCCACACCCCGCGGAAAAACGCCCTGAGCGTGGTGCCGAGCCAGACTACGGCCCTCCCGATACGGCCGAGCCGGACACCGCGCTGGACCACCACCACGAGAACGGTCAGGATCACGATCGCCACGACGGCCGCGATGAACGCCCCAAGCCCGATCTCCAGCAGCGGCGTCGCGACAGCCCCCAGGAAGGCCCAGAGCGGCGTCACTATGGCGGCAACGTCCTTGAGCCACCCCCACGGGTCTTCAGGGGCGGTCTTGTCGTGCGATGAAGGGCGCGACATTCTGCCTTGATCCTAGATCGGACGGAACCCCCTGTCTCCGTTGCGAATCGGTAATCCGCCGTGCCGTGCTTCTGAAGATCCACGCGGTTAGGGTTAGTGTGCAAGACTGCCGAAAAATAAGACGATTCAGGGTCGGGCGAGGCCACCTGGCGAGGACACGACTGGGTAATGCCCCCTAAGGAACCGCAAGAGCGTAAACCCTCTGGGAAGGCCGCGCGTCCCAATGATGTGACCACCGAAACCCTCTTGGCCGACAGGTCGCTGGGGGCGGTGCCGGTCGGGTGGGACGCCGACATGGCCGTGACCGCGCTGTACAGCGCGCATTTTCGGTCATTAGTGCGTCTCGCGGTGCTGCTTGTGCGAGACATGGCAACCGCGGAAGAAGTCGTGCAGGACACGTTCGTCGCCATCCATGGCGCATGGCGTAGACTGCGCGATCCCGACAAAGCACTTGCCTACCTGCGGCAATCCGTCGTCAACCGGTCCCGTTCCGTGCTGCGTCACCGCGCGGTCGTCGAGAAGTACGCCCCCAAAGGCCTGCCCGATGCTCCGAGCGCCGAGAACGGCGCGATCGGCGAGCTCGAACGCACCGCCGTCATCGAAGCGCTAAGGTCCCTGCCAACACGTCAGAGAGAGGCACTCGTCCTTCGCTACTACGGTGATCTGTCCGAGGCTGAGATCGCCCACGCCATGGGCATCAGCAAGGGTGCGGTCAAGAGCCACACAGCTCGTGGCATGGCCGCCTTGCGATCCGTCCTGGAGAAAATGTCATGACCCAGTCCCCCGACGAGTACGGCGACGTCCTGCGCCGTGTGCTCCGCGCGGAGGCGGACACGGTCGTGCCCTCGCCGGAAGGACTGGAGATCATCCGCGCCCGCATCGAGCGGCGCGGCGTGCGCAACCTGTTCTGGTGGCGAGCGGGCGCCGCCGCCGCCAGCGCGGTGCTGGTGGCGGGCACGATCGTGATGGTCATTCCCGACCTGCGGCACAAGGTCATGCAGCAGGACACCATCGAGCCGGTGAAGGACTTCACGTCCAAGCCGCCGGCCAACTCCTCGACCAGCCGGCCGGCCTCACCCAAGCCGACCCGGCCGCCGGACGATCCCCCGGCCGTGGTGCCCGACCCCGTCACCTCCGCGCCCTTGCCCGCCTCGGAGACCGCCAAGTCCACCAGCAAGCCGACACCCAAGGCGACCCCGACGCCTACGCCGACGCCGACCAAGTGCCCGACCCCGGTCGAGGAGCAGCCGCCGGAGGACTGCCCCACGGACGAGGCGACACCGACCCCGACGCCCAAGCCGTCCTCACCGGAGACGAGCACGCCCGCCGCGACCTGCCCGGCCGAGGAGTGCCCGCCGGATGACGTCGACACGACGCCGAACACCTTCGCCAGCCCGCTCGGCGACACCGTGATCTCCACCCCGTAAGGGGCGGTGGACGGCCTTACCAGCGACCGGTCCGGGCCAGGAGCACGGCCGCCGCCGCCACCCCCGCCGTCGAGGTACGCAGCACCGTCGGGCCGAGCAGCACCGGCACCGCCTTCGCCGCCCTGAACCCGGCCAGCTCCGCGTCCGAGACACCCCCCTCGGGCCCCACCACGACGACGACGTCGCCCCCGGCGGGCAACGCCACGCCCGACAGCGGCTCGGCGGCCTCCTCGTGCAGCACGAGCCCGAGCGCCGCCCCGCCGAGCAGCGCCTCGACCCCGGCCGTGGACACCGGCTCGGCCACCTCCGGCAGGTGGAACCTGCGCGCCTGCTTGCCCGCCTCCCGGGCCGTCGCACGCCACTTGGCCAGCGACTTGGCCGCCCTGTCGCCCTTCCACTGGGTGACGCTGCGAGCCGCCGCCCAGGGCACGATCACGTCGACGCCCGCCTCGGTCATCATCTCGACGGCCAGCTCGCCCCTGTCGCCCTTGGGCAGCCCCTGGACGACGACCAGCCGGGGCTCGGGCGGCGGCACCGCGTAGCGGCCCAGCACGTCCAGCCTGAGCGCGTCCTTCAGCGCCTCACGCACCACGCACTCGGCGACCGTACCGGCGCCGTCCGTCAGGTCGAGCCGCTCGCCCGCGCGCAGGCGCCGGACGGAGGCCGCGTGACGCCCTTCGGGGCCGTCGAGGACCAGCTCCGGCCCGCCGAGGTCGGCGAGGCCGGGGGCCAGGAAAACCGGCACGGTCACCGGCGATCACCCCAAAGTTTTTCACGTCTAGTAGTCAAGCGATCACGAAACGATTAAGGTTGGCCGAGATCGCACCTTCCTGACGTCACTCTACGAGGGGTCAGAGCGGTCAACGACCCCCTCCTGAAGGAGAAGGCTTGAGGTGCCGCCAGGTGCTTTGAAGCCCCGCGTTGACCAGCCCTAGTCATCACCGTTGGAGGTGTAATCCGGATGGCTACCTTTCACGCAGGACCGCAGACCCACCAGCGAATGCTTCCTCAGTTCGCTGCTCTGGAATCCGTGGGAGCAGACACGCCCGAGGGTGGGTACGAAACGGCTCACGGATGCGCGGCAGGTCGCGCACCCGGTGTGGAAGTTGGGCGAGGGGAGATCCGCGACAAGCTCGCCGCCCGCTCGCAGTACCGGCGCGGCAGGAGGTCGCGCAAGCTGCGCTACCGCGCTCCTCGATTCCTCAACCGCACCAGACCCAAAGGCTGGCTCGCGCCGTCCCTCCAACACCGGGTGGACACCACCCTGTCGTGGCTGGCCCGGCTGAGACGGTGGGCACCCGTGCGCGCCGTCCACGTCGAGCGCGTCTCCTTCGACACACACGCCATGTCGGCGGGCAAGCCGCTGGAAGGCATCGAATACCAGCAGGGGACGCTGGCCGGATACGAGATCCGCCAGTACCTGCTGAAGAAATGGGGCCGGACCTGCGCGTACTGCGGCGCGGCGGGTACGCCGTTGCAGGTCGAGCACACCGGACGTCGCCGTCCGCACCAAAGGATCCTTCGACATCACCACCGCAACCGGCACCCGCCAAACATCCGCCTGCTCCAGAGAGCCGACGGCTACGGCTACACCACAAGGCAGGAGAACACCACTGAACGGCGAACCTCAGGGCACGCTCAAGCCCTCAAGGACCTTCCCGCTCCCGTTCTCTCCCCGGCGTGAACGCCCGGATATCCACGGGTGGTTCTGATGACGTTCATGTCCAGGAACACCCGCCGCACGCGGCGCTGGCCGTGCGCGCTGAAGACCCGGCTGACCGTCCTGCTCACCGTCCCTGCCACGATCGCCCGCTCGGCGCCGCGCCGGCTCGCCGGCAAGGCCCCGGACAGGACGGATCCCGGATCCGATGAGCCTCACCGTCCCGCCACCGGCCGTCCCCGCCGCCCGCCTGATCCCGTCGCCGTACGCGACGTGCTCCGCTCGGCGGTGACCGCGGCCGGGTCGGGCCGCGCGGTGCTGGGCGAAGTCGACGACGCCATGCTAAGAGGCACGGTCGTCGCGGAGATCGCGCACCTGGTGACCGAGCTGGTCGACAACGCGCTGACCTGCTCGGCCCCCGACACAGAGGTGGAGATCCGGGCCAGCACCCGGGAGGGCGAGTGTCACATCGCGATCGTCGACCAGGGCGTGGGCATGACCGAGGGCGAGCGCGCCGCCGCCAACGCCCGGCTACGCGGCGAGCGGCGCTTCTTCGCCGCCCCCACCCGCTATCTCGGCCACTACGTGGTCGGCAGGCTGGCCGAGCGGCTCGGCGCGCGGGTGTGGCTCGACGCATCGCCGCCACACGGCATCACCGCCCGGGTGGCCCTCCCGCGCAAGCTTCTAGTGCCACGACGGGTCAGCGGCCGTTGAAGGCGTCCCTCAGCCGCGAGAAGAACCCCTGTGTCCCCGGGGCGAACTTACCGGGCGGCCGCTCCTCGCCACGCTGCTTGGCCAGCTCGCGCAGCAGCTCCTCCTGCGCCTCGTCGAGCCGCAGCGGAGTCTCCACGTTGACGTGGATGAGCAGGTCGCCGCGGCCCGTCTCGTTGAGCCGCTGCACGCCCCTGCCGTACATCGTGATGACCTGGCCCGACTGCGTGCCCGGCCGCACGTCGACCTCCTCGGAACCGTCGAGCGTCTCCACGGCGAGGTTGGTGCCGAGCGCGGCGGCCGTCATCGGGATCTGGACCGTGCAGTGCAGGTCGTCGCCACGCCGCTCGAAGATCTCGTGCGGGCGCTCGACGATCTCCAGGAAGAGGTCTCCGGGCGGGCCGCCGCCGGGGCCGACCTCGCCCTCACCGGCGAGCTGGATGTGCGTGCCGTCCTCGACGCCCGCGGGGATGCGGACCTTGATCGTACGGCGGGTGCGCACACGGCCGTCGCCCGAGCACTCCTGGCACGGGTGCCGGATGATCGTCCCGAAGCCGCCACACTGGGGGCACGGCCTGGAGGTCATGACCTGGCCCAGGAACGACCGGGTGACCTGGGAGATCTCGCCACGCCCGTTGCACATGTCACAGGTGTCGGGGTGGGTGCCCGACGCGGCGCCCGCGCCCTGGCAGACCTCGCAGAGCACGGCCGTGTCGACGACCAGCTCGCGGGTGGTGCCGAACGCGGTCTCGCGCAGGTCGAGCTCGACGCGGATGGTCGCGTTGCGCCCTCTCCTGGCCCGCGAGCGGGGGCCTCGGGCGCCGCCGGCCGTACCGAAGAAGGCGTCCATGATGTCGCTGAACGGGAAGCCCGCGCCGAAGCCGGCCGCGCCCTGGCCCGCGGCCGCGCCGCCGAAGGGGTCGGCGCCCAGGTCGTACATCTGGCGCTTGTTCGCGTCGGACAGGACCTCGTAGGCCTGCGTGATCTCCTTGAACCGCTCCTGGGTCGCGGGGTCCGGATTGACGTCAGGGTGGAGTTCGCGGGCCAGCCTGCGGTAGGCCTTCTTGATCTCTTCCGGACTGGCGTCACGGCGCACCCCGAGGGTGGCGTAGTAGTCGCTGTTTGCCACTTATCGACCTCTTATGATGCAGCCAGGATCTGGCTGACGTAGCGTGCCACCGCGCGCACGGCGCCCATCGTCACGGGGTAGTCCATCCTCGTGGGACCCAGCACGCCGAGCCGGGCCAGTTCGTTGTCACCAGAACCGTATCCGGTTGCGACGATCGACGTGCCACGGAGGAACGGGTTCTCGGAACCGATGCGCACGGTGAGCGTGGACGGGGTGTCTGTGGAAGTCTCGCCGAGCAGCCGCATGAGCACGACCTGCTCCTCCAGTGCTTCGAGCACGTCGCGCAGCCCGGTCGAGAAGTCGGCTCCGGCGAGGTTGGCCGCACCGGCGAACACGATCTTCTCGTCGTGGCGCTCGACGAGTGTCTCGAGCAGCACCGACAGAATCGTGGCCACCACCGGACGGTCCTCGACGGGCAGCCGCTCCGGCAGGTCGGCGACCAACTCGGGCACGTTGACCAGGCCGCAGCCGTCGAGGCAGGCGTTGAGCACCGCACGCAGGTGCGCGATGCGGGTGTCCTCCACCACCTCGGGCAGCTCGACCACGCGCTGCTCGACGCGGCCCGTATTGGTGATCAGCACGAGCATGATCCGCCGGTCGTGCAGCGGCACGAGCTCGACGTGCCGGACCGTCGAACGGGTCAGCGTCGGGTATTGCACGACCGCGACCTGCCTGGTGAGCTGCGCGAGCAGCCGCACCGTGCGGGTGACCACGTCGTCGAGGTCGACCGCGCCCGCGAGGAACGTCTCGATCGCCCGGCGCTCCGCCCCGGAGAGCGGCTTGACCTGCGAGAGCCGGTCGACGAACAGGCGATAGCCCTTGTCCGTCGGCACGCGGCCCGCGCTGGTGTGCGGCTGGGTGATGTAGCCCTCCTCCTCCAGCGCGGCCATGTCGTTCCTGACCGTTGCCGGGGAGACCTTCAGGTTGTGGCGTTCGGCGAGGGCCCTGGAGCCCACCGGCTCGTTGGTGGACACGTAGTCTTCGACAATGGCGCGGAGCACCGCCAGCTTTCTATCGTCGAGCACGCGCTCACCTCCTACCTGTGCCTTTCAAGAAACGACAGGTCTAGCACTCTGTGTTCCCGAGTGCCAAGTGTACGGCTCTCGCCCACAAGGTGCGATAACGCCGGTGCTAGCGAGTGGCCGCCCATAGGGCTCACACTGGCCGATATGACCGACGATTCCCAGCCCCCTTCCTACGGTCCGCCGCCGGGCCAGGGTCCTTACCAGGGTCAGCCTCCCCAGTACGGCCCTCCGCCGCCGCCCCCATACGGTCAGCCGCAATACGGTCAACCTCAGTACGGTCAACCTCAGTACGGCCAGCCCCAGTATGGCCAGCAGCCCTACCAGACCGGCCCCTACGGGCAGCCGTACCAGCCAGGACCTTACGGGATGCCGCAGCGGTCCGGCCCGCAGGTTGACCCGAAGCAGATCAGGCCGCGGATGCGGTGGATCGCGGTCGCGTGGGGGCTGGCCCTGCTCAGCGTGGTGGCCGGGGTGGGATTGTTCGTGGGCGGCGTGTTCAACACGGTGACCGCGGCGGCTCCGTCCAAGACGTTCGCGGCAGGCGAGAGCATCACCGTGCCGCTGGATCCGGCGGACAAGCCGGCGGTGTACCTGTCCAGCACGAGCCAGGTCCATTACACGTGCCGCATCGACGGCGGCTCCGGCCAGGCCAAGCTCGCCAAGGTCTCCGGCACCGAGACCGTCTCCGAGGGCGCCACCAAGTGGCAGCTCATCCTCGTGGTCAACGCGCCGGCCAAGGGCGACTACCAGCTCACCTGCGCGACCCAGGAGCCGGCGAGCGCGCGCTTCGGCGTCGGCCGCGACCTCGTGGCCTCCGCGGGCGGCCTGGTGGGCGGCGTGGCGGCGCTGGTGGTGATCCCGGGGCTGGGCGTGCTGGCCGCCATCATCACGACGATCATGGTCGTGACCCGCCGCAGCTCTCACCGCAAGCGCCTTGCGTCGGGCGGGTGATTTGCTACGGTCCCCGTGTGTACGAGGGTGATGTTCTCGCGGGGAATTGGCGGCGGCCGGGCAAAGGCAAGATCCCCCAGGTGCCCGCCGAACTCGATCTGGTCGTGGAGGACGCCGAGAGCGGCTTCTGCGGCGCCGTGGTGGCCTGCGACAAGGAGGCCGTCACGCTGGAGGACCGCTTCGGCAAACGCCGCCTGTTCCCGCTCGCGCCGGCCGCGTTCCTGCTGGACGGCAAGGTCGTGACGCTCGTACGCCCGGCCGCCACGCCCGCCGCCGGGCCCAGGCGTACCGCGTCCGGCTCGATAGCCGTGGAGGGGCTGCGGGCCAGGGTGGCCAAGGAGAGCCGCATCTACGTGGAAGGGGTGCACGACGCCGCCCTCGTGGAGAAGATCTGGGGCCACGACCTCCGGGTGGAGGGCGTCGTGGTCGAGTACCTGGAGGGTGTCGACGACCTGCCCGCGATCGTGGCCGAGTTCGGCCCTTCGCCGGGACGTAGGCTGGGTGTGCTGGTCGACCATCTCGTCCCGGGTTCCAAGGAGAGCCGGATCGCCGCTCAGGTGACCTCGCCCCACGTGCTCGTCGTGGGGCATCCGTACGTGGACATCTGGCAGGCGGTCAAGCCCTCCGTGGTGCGGATCCCGGCCTGGCCGGACGTACCGCGCGGGGTGCCATGGAAGGAAGGCGTCATCGCCGCCCTGGGCTGGCGGGTGGAACCGGCCGACGCGTGGCGGCGGATCCTCGGCGCCGTGTCGGCTTACACAGACTTGGAGCCCGAGCTGCTCGGCCGGGTCGAGGAACTGATCGACTTCGTTACGGAGGCGTCATGAGCCAGGATCCCCCGCAGCCACCGCCGGACGACGATGCCACGCGGCGCATCTCGCAGTCGGACATCAACCCCGAACCCCCACAACCGGAGTATGGCGCCCAGCCCGGCTCGCAGCCGGGGTACGGGGCTCAGCCCGGTTACGGTCCCGGGCCCGGATCTGGTCCCGCACCCGGTTACGGTCCCGGGCCTGGGTCAGGTCCCGCACCCGGTTACGGTCCCGGGCCTGGGTCAGGTCCCGGTTATGGCTCCGGGCCACAGGGCGGTTACGCCTACGGGCAGCCGCCCACGCCGCCGCCCGGCTACCAGCAGCCCGGGTACGGCTACGCGGGCCCGCAGCAGCGGCCGCCGCACGTCCCCGGCGTCTACGGCCCGCGTCCGGGCAGCGACGACACCACGATGGCCATGCTGGCCCACCTGCTCGGCCTGCTCGTCTCGTGGATCGGTCCGCTGATCATCTACCTGATGAAGCGGGACGAGTCCCCCTATGTCCGCGACCAGTCGGCCGAGGCACTGAACTTCCAGATCACGATGTTCATCGGCTACATCGTCGCGGGCGCGCTGAGCATCATCATCATCGGGATCTTCCTGTTCCCGATCATCTGGATCGTGTCGCTGATCTTCCACATCCAGGCCGCCCTCGCCGCCAACAGGGGCGAGAACTACCGCTACCCGATCTCCATCCGCATGGTCAGCTGAGCAGATCGCGTACGAGCGCGTCGGCCAGAAGCCGCCCGCGCAGGGTGAGGACCAGCCGGCCCGCCTTGAACGGCTCCGGCTCCAGCAGTCCGCCGCCCAGCGCCGCCGCGACGGCCGTACGCGCGCCCGGAGCGACGTCGGCGACCGGATAGCCGGACGACAGCCGGAGCTCCAGCATCAGGCGCTCGGCGTCGCGGTCGTCGTCGGCGAGCACTTCGCGCGCGTGCGCGGGCGAAGTGCCCGCGGCCAGACGCTGCGCGTAGGCGGCCGGGTGCTTGACGTTCCACCAGCGGGTGCCGCCCACGTGGCTGTGCGCGCCGGGGCCGGCGGCCCACCAGTCGCCGCCGGTCCAGTAGAGCAGGTTGTGCCGGCACCGCGCGTCGTCGCCGGTGGCCCAGTTGGACACCTCGTACCAGCGGAACCCGGCCTGCGCCAGCAGCGAGTCGGCGATCTGGTAGCGGTCGGCGGCCACGTCGTCGTCGGGCATCGGCAGCTCACCGCGCCTGATCCTGGCGGCCAGCCGCGTGCCGTCCTCCACGATCAGTGAGTAGGCGGAGACATGGTCGGGCTCGGCGGCGATCGCCGCCTCCAGCGACGCCCGCCAGTCGTCGTCGGACTCCCCGGGCGTGCTGTAGATCAGATCCAGGTTGACGTGCTCGAAGCCCGCCTTCTTGGCTTCCTGTACGGCCTGCGCCGCCCGGCCCGGCGTGTGCTGCCGGTCGAGCACCTTGAGCACGTGCTCCCTGGCGCTCTGCATGCCGAAGCTGACCCGGTTGAAGCCGCCGTCCAGCAGCCTGCCGAGGTAGGCAGGGTCGACCGACTCGGGGTTGGCCTCCGTGGTCACCTCGGCGCCCGCCTTGAGCCCGAACTCCGCGTCGATCGCGCCGAGGATCCGGCCGAGGTCCTCCGCGGGCAGCAGAGTGGGCGTGCCGCCACCGAAGAACACCGTCTCGACCGGGAGCTCCACGTCACCGAGGACGCGCCGTGCCAGCCGTACCTCCTCGATGGCCGTGTCGGCGTAGTCACGATGCGACGCACCGGGGCCAAGCTCGGCGGCGGTGTAGGTGTTGAAGTCGCAGTAGCCGCAGCGCGTCACGCAGAACGGGACGTGCACGTAGAAGCCGAACGGACGCTCACCGAGGCCGCGTAGCGCGCTCTCGGGCAGGTCGCCGGACGGGGGCGCGGCGTCGCCGTCGGGCAGGGTGGATGGCACGCCTCCAGTCTGCCCGTTGCCATTGACTGCCTGATCCAGCGGCTCTACGATCCGGAGAAATTATTAGGAAAGTTTCCTATCTGGAGACACCTTGTGAAAAAGAAGATCCTGATCGCACTCTCACTCCTCCTGGGCCTGTCAGCGGTAGCCGTGCCCGCTGAAGCCCATACCGGCTTCAAACGCGTCGCCTACTTCATCCAGTGGGGCATCTACGGCCGCAACTACCACGTCAAGGACGTCGAGGCCAGCGGCGCCGCCGCCAAGCTGACGCACCTCAACTACGCCTTCGGCTTCGTCAACGCCGAGGGAACCTGCTACTCGGCCGACCCCTGGGCGGACTGGCAGCGCCCGGTGCCCGCCGAGCAGAGCGTGGACGGCGTGGCCGACGCGCCCGGGCAGGCCCTGAACGGCAACCTCAACCAGCTGCGCAAGCTCAAGGCCAAGCACCCAGGGCTAAAGGTGCTGATCTCTCTGGGCGGCTGGACCGGATCCGGCCACTTCTCCGACGCCGTCCTCACTCCCGAGTCACGCGCGAAACTGGCGCAATCGTGCGTCGACCTGTGGCTGCGTGGCAACCTGCCGGGGCTGGAGCCGGGTGCCGGGGCCGGGGTGTTCGACGGCATCGACCTCGACTGGGAATGGCCCGGTTCGTCCGGCGCCGACGGGAACGTCATCAGGCCCGAGGACAAGCGGAACTACACCCTCTTCGCGACGGAACTACGGTCGCGGCTGCGGGCGTTCTCCGCGTCGTCGCAGCTGACGGCCTTCCTGCCGGCCGCGACTGCCAAGATCGACGCCGGGTTCGAGGTGCAGCAGGTGTTCAGGCAGCTCGACTTCGCCACCGTCCAGGGGTACGACCTGCGAGGCAGCTGGGAACTCCAGACCGGCCACAACGGCAACCTGCTGACGGACCGGCGCGACCCGAACCCGACCCGGTACAGCGTCGACCAGACCGTAAGCGACTACCTGTCACGCGGCGCGCCCGCGAACAAGATCGTGGTCGGCGTCCCCGCGTACGGCCAGGGCTGGACCGGGGTCACGGCCGGCGGCGACGGCCTCTACAAGCCCGCAACCGGACCGGCGCCGGGCAAGTGGGGTGCGGGGACGGAGGACTACAAGGACCTGGTGACCAAGCCCGGCAAGCGGTACCGGGACCTGCGCACGGGGACGTTGTGGCTGTACGACGGGAACGAGTTCTGGTCGTACGACGATCCGAAGGTGATGCTGCAGAAGGCGGCCTACATCCGGCTCAAGGGGCTGGGCGGGTCGATGATGTGGTCAATCGACGAGGACGACTCCCGGGCCTCACTCACGTCGGCGCTGTACTCGATACTGCGATGATCACGACGCTGCTCGCGGGCCCAGCTGACCACCGGATGCGGATCACCGGATCTCCGGACCATGGAGCCGCGTGATCGTGGTGACTCCGCTCGATTCGGACCGCGTGATCGCGGCGCTGCGGTGATCGTGGTGTGCGGGCGCGTTTCCTGCCGCGCCCGCACGCCGCCCATTCGTCGGAAGTGCCAGTGCCTCCACCCCAGGGTGGAGATCCACGGCTCAACCCCCAGTCCGATCCGCAGCCACATCCTTCCTCCCTACCGTCAAGCCCATGGAGCCCACACAGAGCGCCCTGCTCATCCTCGCCGCCGCCGTCTTCATCGTTTATCGGCAGATGATGACCCGCCCAACGGCCAGAAACGGCATCGTCTACGTTTCCGTTGCCATGATCGTCCTGGGCGTGTTCACCGGCGGCCTCATCGATGGCGACCACCTGGCCCTCAGCTTGGCCCTGGGGGTCGTGGAGGCCGTCGCCGCCGTGGTCTTCGGCGCCATCCGCGCCGCGACCGTGCGCGTCTGGATGGACGAGGCCGGAGTGACCTGGTCGAAAGCCACCCCCTTGACCCTTCTGGCCTGGCTGGCCTCGCTCGCGAGCCGCGTGGGCCTCTACTTCGCCGGCGCCGCCCTCGGTCTGCCCGTCTCGACCTCCGGCCTCCTGTTCTTCATCGGCCTGACCATCGGCACCCAGGCTCTCCTCGTCGCCCGTCGCGGCCGCGCCCTTTCCGCTACGACCGTGCGGGCGGATAACTTCGTGGAGTGATGCCCGACCCGTCAAAGATCGTCCCCTTCATCTTGCGGTGGGGGGCGATCGTGGTGTTCGTATGGGCACAAATACGGGCCAAGCCCACGCTTGGTTTGACCGGCGCCAGCCTGACGGCCACCACACTGACCTCGGCCATAGTGATCATGCTCCTCGTCGTCCAACTCCCTCTGGTCCGCAAGACGCCCACACTCCGACAGGACCACAAGGCCACGCCAGGCCAAGCGCCATCCCGACAGCCTCAGGACCAAGTGATGCCCCAACCACCGCTGGACCACATGGCGTCGCGCCCGTCCGAGCCCGTCGGTGTATCGCGAGCCGCCTTCGGCGTACTGGCCAGAGCGATCACCTCCCGCCTGGCCAGAGCGATCACCTCCCGCGTGTCCCGCATGACGACCGCGTCCCGCCGGCCCGTCAGATGGATCGCGTCCCGAGCGCCTGTCGCGGCGGTCACGTCCCGGGCGCCGGTCATGGCGATCGCGCTGGGCTTGTCGGTCGTTTTCGCGATCATCCTCGACGCGGTGGTCGACGGCGGTCCGGCGCTCGCCGTACTGCTCTACTGCCTCGGCATTGCGGCGGTCCGGCTGCCGCTGCGCCACTCGGTGCCGATCGGGGTCCTGGCCATCGGCGGGCTGCTCGTGGAGGGGGCGATCTACGGGCGGCTGGGTCGCGATCTCAGCCTCATCCTCAGCGCCTGCCTGGTATTCCTGGTGGCGTACTCGGTCAAGGAACGCCGGGCGGCCCGAGCCGCCGAAGCCCGCGAGGCCGTACTCGCCGAACGAGCGCGGATCGCCAGAGAGATCCACGACATCCTCGCCCACTCGCTGTCGGCACAACTCGTACACCTGGAGGGCGCCAAGCTGCTGCTCCGCGCAAACAAAACCGACGAAGCGCTCGACCGTGTGGTCCACGCCCGCGACCTGGCCAAATCCGGGCTGGAGGAGGCCCGGCGGGCGGTGTCGGCCCTGCGCGAAGACTCACCGGCCCTTCCACAGGCGCTGCGGACGCTGGTGGAGGACTTCCAGGCGGCCACCGACCGTCCGTGCACCCTGCACATCTCGGGCGCGGAACACCGACTGCCCCCGGAGGCAGAGCTCGCCCTGCTGCGCACGGCCCAGGAGGCTCTGACGAACGTACGGCGGCACGCGCCCGGCTCTCCGGCCACGGTCAGGCTGATGTACGAGCCCGGCTCATGCGGCCTGCGCATCACCAACCCCGTCAGCGCCGAGCCAGGCACACCTGGGGGAGGATATGGCCTCGTGGGTATGCGCGAACGAGCCGAGCTTCTCGGCGGCACCCTGTCAGCGGGCGAGACGCACGACGGCTTCCAGGTCCACTTGTGGGTCCCGGCATGAGCCGGTGTGTGGACGAGACGAACGGCGGCTTCCGCGTCCACCTGCGGAGCGCCCGCATGGCTTCCCTCATGTCCGACAGCCCCGCCACGGTGACCGGATCATGAGCGTCACGGTGATCGTCGTCGATGACCAGGCGGTCGTCCGTGAGGGGCTGGTACTGCTGCTCGGGCTCCTGCCGGGCATCGAGGTGGTCGGTTCGGCTGGGGACGGCGAGGCGGCGCTCCGCCTGGTCGCGGAGCGGCAGCCCGATGTGGCGCTGATGGACCTCCGGATGCCGCGCATGGACGGCGTCGAGGCCACCCGCCGCATCCGCGCCGAACACCCTGACACCCAGGTGGTGGTGCTCACGACGTATTCGGATGACGAGTCGGTGTTCGCCGCGCTCAGGGCGGGGGCACGCGGCTTCCTCACCAAGAGCGCGGACTCGGACGAGATCGCCAAGGCCATCACCACCGTCGTACGCGGCAACGCCCAGCTCGACCCCACCGTCCAACGCCGCCTCCTCGACGCCATGACGGCTCCCGACGACGGCAGACCCTGGGGCGAACACCCACACCGGACCGCGCCCGACGGCGGCCGACCGGCGGGTGAGCGACCTGATCTCGACCCGCACGAACAGCCTGATCTCGCCGATGGCCCCGCTGCTCCCCGGCCCGCACCTGCCCTTGGCAGGCCGGACGCGACAATCGACCGGCGCACTCCCGGCAGCGCGGACACCGCAAGGAACACCGGCGACGAAGCGCGCGACGGCCTGACGCCACGCGAGGTCGAGGTGCTGCGGCTCATCGCCGACGGCCTGTCGAACACCGAGATCGCCACCCGGCTCTTCATCAGCGAGGCCACCGTCAAGACCCACATCAACAACCTCTTCGCCAAGGCCCGCCTGAGAGACCGAGCGCAGGCTGTCACATACGCGTACCGCCACGGTCTCGTCCGCCCGAACCCCTGACCTCGGCGCGGTTGAGCTGGGAGTCGTCGTCGAAGCCCGCAAGCTGTAAGACCGTCTCCAGGGCGGCCTGCCGGGTCTCCTCGACCGAGCCGCCGCGTTCGCCGAAACAGTCGGCGGCCACATCGAGCACGGCCACCACCACGGCCGCATCGGGATAGGGCACGTCGACCAGGACGGTGCCGTCACCCGCCTCCTCGGCCGGAACCGCGTGCAGTCTCAGCAACCGCCGCATCTCTTCCGCCACGGCGACCCCCAGCACAGCAGCACGCTCGAATTGCTCAGCGGCAAGCATGTCACCCTCCTATCGCACAGGTGTTCGGACAGAAAGGTAGCGGGCGGCACCGACAGAATCCCCGGCGTACACGGGGATACTGCTTGTCGCCCGCCTTCTGGCAGACCGAAGCTGCTCAGCGCAGTACGGCCGCCAGCAGGTCGGCGCCCAGCGCCGTCAGATCGGGGAGATTGAGGGTGTGACGGACGTAACGACCGTGCCGCCGGGCCGTGAGCAGGCCCGCGCGGCGCAGGACAGCGAGGTGGCGGGAAACCTCCGGGGGTGAAAGTTCCCAGGCGTGGGCCAGCTCACCGGTGGTGTGCGGGCCGCGGGCGAGGGTGCGCAGCAGCCGCAGCCGTACCGGATGCGCGAGTGCCTCCAGCCGTAGCGTGACCGTTTCCAGCGATACCGGCTCCGATGGACTCGCCTCGGCCACGGGGTACTGCACCACCGGCTGCCACCCGGGCGCGTGGACCACCACCAGGTGCGGGCGGCCGAAGACGCTGGGGAGGAAGGTGACCCCGCTACCGTGGGCGGCGGTCGCGTTGTCCTGCAGCTTGTCCACGATGATGCGGTTGCCGTCTGGCGCCAGGGTGACGGCGCTGGAGACCGACGCGAGTGCCGCCCCGATGCCCTGGCGCTTCAGCAGGTCGTTCTTCAGGCGCAGGTCGGTGGCGAGCTGCACGGCGACGCCCGTCCAGGCGGCGTCGAAGAAGGCCTCGGCGCACTGTTCGAGGGTGTGACGCACCCGCGCCCGCACGCCGGCCGGGTCCGCGAGCAGCCGTTCCGCGAAGGCCTCCTGAAGCGCGCCGCGGGCCTGGGCCAGGTCCAGGGCCCGCTCGCGCGCCGTCGCGTCGGCGAGCGGCGACGGCGCGGCGAAGTGGACCCGGTTGCTGCCGCACGTGGTGACGAGCGCGGCGGTCACATAGGTTTCATCGTCGATCAGGTCCACATCGTCCAGCTCCTCGGCGAGGGTCGGCCGAGGACGAGCGGGGACCAGAAAGTCGGCTCGTGAGGAACGCCAGAGGAACTCCGCCTCCCGCAACCGCTCGGCCAGCTCCGGCCGCAGCCCGGTCCAGACGTCCCCGGCCCAGCCGGCGAGCTGCGGGTGATGCCCGGGTTCGGCCAGCACGTGCAGCATCGCGGTCAGCTCGGCCAGCGGGGAGGCAGCGAACCGCAGTCGCCCGGACGGCAGGCCGCTGATGTCGATCCTCAACGTCATCCCCTCATCATCGCTGGTCGGATGGCTGGCGACGGCGTCGATTGACGGTGTCCGTCAACCGACACAGTCGGCCCGGCGGCCGAACGCATCGTTGACGCCATGGCAACCACCACCACCAAGATCCAGCCGCGCGCCCTCGTCCGTGCCTCCGGAGGCCCCCGCTATGCCGTCGCCCTGGCCGTGGACGCGCTCGGCACCGGCCTGCTGCGGCCCTTTCTGTTGCTTTACGGGGTGATGGTGCTGAGGCTGTCCACGTCGGCCACCGGCATCGCCATGACGGTCGGCGTCGTCATGGGTCTGGTGTGCATGCCCGCGGTGGGCCGATGGCTGGACCGGGGCGCACGCAGCACGGTGGTGGCAGCGTCGATGCTGGTGCGGGTGCTGGGCGTGGCGCTGCTGCTGGCCGCCCCGGTGGGGCACGTCTGGCTGTTCGCGACGGCGGCACTCTTCCTCGGCATCGGCAACCAGGCATGGCCGGCCGCCCATGCGGCCCTCGTGGCCACGGTCGCCCACGGCCGCGAACGTGACGTCGCTCTCGCGGGAGGCCGCGCCCTGCGCAACGCCGGCCTGGGCGTGGGCGCCCTCCTCGCCACCGCATGCCTGGCGGGCGGCACCACCGCATTGCAGGCGCTGGCAGCCGTCACCGGGCTCGCCTATCTCGCTGCGGCGGCCTTGGCATGGTCGGTCCGCCTGCGCACACATCCGGCCGCTACTCCGGCCACGGACAGGGCCGGCGGGCCCGCACCTCGAATGGGCGCGCTGCTGGCCGCCAACGTGATCTACGTCTTCTGCCTCAACGTCCCCGAAATCGCGCTCCCCTTGATCCTGGTGACACAGGTGCACGCATCCCCGGTGTGGCCGGCAGCCATCTTCGTGGCGAACACGGTGCTGGTGGTCACCCTGCAGGTTCCGGTCACCGTCCTGATGTCCCGCTTCTCCCGGCGGACCGTGCTGGCTCTCGCCGGCGTGGTACTCGCCGCGTCTTACCTCGGCTTCCTCGCGGCCACCTCACTGGGACACGGCTGGAGTGCCCCGGCCGTCGCCGCGGTGTCCGTGGTCTGCACGATCGGCGAGATCATCTATGCCGGCAGCGCCACCGCGCTCGTCACCGCCCTCACCCCGGCCCATGTCCTGGGACGCGCCCTCGCCCGCTTCCAGCTCTCCACGGGCTTCGGCCTCGCCGTCTCCCCGGCGGTCATCACCGCTCTCGCCGCCCACGGCTCGGCCGCCCTCTGGGGCAGCCTCTCCGCTGCGACACTCCTCTCCGCCTCCGCCGTTGCCACCGAGAAGGATCGAGGAACGCGGCTCAGCGGTTGCCGCCGCCGGGCGCGAGCAGGCTCGTGAGCTCGGCGATCGCCTCGGGGGACGGCTTGAAGCAGCGGCGGACGTTCTCCGGCTTCTTGTGCCGGGATTTCGTCATCAGCATCATCAGCGAGGTGCCCTGTAGCCACCAGGACAGGGCCTGCTCGGTCAGGTCGAAGGCCACACCGCCCGGACCCGATGGTCGACGACCTGCTGGCGCCCAGGGCGCGGGTCGGAAGGCCGGTCATAGCCGCGTGGAACGCCAAGGAGGACCTGCCGGCGCTGGCCACGAGCTGCTGACTGCTGCTTGAGGGTGACAGCGGACGGGGTGAACGTGCTGGTAGCGGCGACAAGCGTGTCACCATGTGCGACGCTGAACGCATGCACCTTCCTGGCCGCAAGCGGGCCCCGCAGCACGGGCACGTGTTCGTGCGGCGGCTCTGGTGGTCTCGCCGCCGAGGCACCCCCGCGGACCACGCGAACGCAACCGAGCTGGATGAGGGGCGGCAAGTGTGGCGGGTTGCCTGGTGGGGTGAGGGCTGGGGCGTGTGGCCCGGCCGGAAGCCGGACGTCACGGCAGTGCCCGCCTACAGCACTGAGGACATCCCCCAGGCCAAACCTGAGGTTGCGGCTCATTGGGCGTTTGAGGTGGTGCCGCCGCTCGGCCGTACGGTGATCGAATGCCCGCCGTGGTGAGCGGGAGCCGGCAGGCCCTCAGGTGATCGGTTCGGGGTGGTCGCAGTCTACGTGGCTGCTGGAACTCTCGTCCTGCACCTTGTAGGGCTCGCCGTTGGTGAACGTGCCGACGATGGAGGCACGCGCCCGGTAGCTGCCATCCCGGCAGGGGGCCACCAGAGTGTAAGACTTCGCCAGGCCAGGTAGCTGTTCGTAGTAGTCGTGGTCCACCTCGTACCAGTCGGCGAACAGGCCGTCTTTGTGGTCGATGGCGATCCGGGCGTGGAACGTGGTGAGGACTTCCTGGTCGCATGTGACGCGCAGGCTCGCTCTGACTCGGGGCGCGACTGATGCGAACTGGACGGCGGTGAGTGGTCCCCAGGAGTTTTCGCAGCCATGGCGGCCTTCAGGCTGGGTGGTGCTGCGGTTGCCGCAGTCTGCTGGGGTGGTGGCCAGAGTGAGAGCTGTAGCGATGACGGCGGGGTGTTTGGTCCACGCAGCGAGGGCTCCATGGGTGCGGGTGATCCATCGTCTGGAACGGTAGACGCGCCAGACACATCGTATACTCAATCGCTCACTTTCCGAAGGCGGGTTCGCGTTCGGAGGCGGGCGCCAACGACCCGGCGTAGGGCCGTTGTGGAGACACTCGGCGGAGCTGACGAGGTAGGATCGGTTAGCAATCGGGGTCGATTGGTAGGCGATGAGAGATGGACGTAGCACGCACGCAGGCCGCACTCCGGCTGATCGCCCGTGGGTTCGAGGAGCTCGCCGCCGCCCTGGGCGAGGAGGAGGCCGGGGAGGACGAGCGGACCGCCCGGGTCATCGAGGAGTGGGGGCGGCGGGGGCTGACGCAGAAGGAGGCGTCGGTGTTGTTCCAGCGGCACGGGTTCGCCCCGCAGACGACCGGGGGGTGGGCCCGGGGCGACTGGATCGAGATCGGCGACGACGGCCTGCGCTATCTCACCGCGAAATCGCACACCTGGCTGGAGGAGCGGACATGACCTTTTCCGTGCGCATCGCCGTACGCGGCTACGAGCTCGACACGCAGGGCCACGTCAACAGCGCCGTCTACCACCAGTACGGCGACCACGCCCGCTGGGAGTGCCTGCGTGCGGCGGGCATCTCGGTCGACGACATGCGAAGCTCGGGCGTCGGCCCGGTCACCCTGGAGAACACCATCCGCTACCTCGGCGAGTTGCGCGGCGGCGACGAGGTGGAGGTGACGTGCGCGTTCGTGTGGGGCAAGGGAAAGACGTTCACCATCGCACAGGAGTTCAGGCACGCCGACGGGCGGGTGGCGGCCGAGATGACCAGCGTGGGCGGGCTGCTCGATCTGGAAGCCCGCCGCCTGGTAGACGACCCGGCAGCCCGCTGGCGCTCCCTGGCCGCCACACCAGACGTCCTCGGCCTCTGAAACCACCGACACACCGGACATACTCGGCCGCCAAGAAAGGAATGATCAGACCCCACGGCACCACTTGCGGCGCGGCCTGGGTCGTGAGGCCATCATTCCGGAGCGGCGCCCCGCCGGAGCATGATCAAATCCCTGTGGGGCCACCACTGCATGCACATGACGAACGCCCGATCACCACAGGTGACCGGGCGTTCTTCTTCGTCCGACGCCTTTGTTCAGGCGGACGGCAAGTCGAATTCACCCGCCTTGGCTCCATCGATGAACGCAACCCACTCGGACGCGCTGAACCGGAGCTGGCGCCCTTGAGGGTCCTTGCTGTCACGCACAGCAGCTCCGCCTCTGGGCAAAGTGGTGACCTCTACGCAATCGCCGCTGGCATTGCTAAACCCCGACTTGCGCCAGACGAGGGCTATGTCGTCATTGTCGATGCTGGGGGCATTGCTCACTCTCTCCGGAAGGATCTCCAACGGCAATGCTGGCGATGCTGGTCATAATGGACGCGGTGGGGCTCGTCAGCACCGTGTGGATCGCGGCGACCGCCCGTGAACTGCCCGCTGAGGACCGCCTGGCGGACCCTCCGCCCGCGCGGCGGCGCGTGATCCGCATCGCGGTGGCGGCCGTAACCGTACTGCCGATGGTCGTCGTGTTCCCGGGTGCGTCGAAGAAGGGGCTCAAGCTGAAGATGGACGAGATCGGACCCCTTTTGGCGCTTGCGCGGGAGACACTCCGTGCGCACGTCAAGAGACGCGACCAAGAGCGTCGAACCAGGCTCATCCAGGAGTGGAAGATCGAGGGGGTCTATCCCTACTCTGAGGAGCCTGCCGAGCCCGCGCAGGCTGTCGAACGTGAGATGTTCGACGAGGTGGCCACGCGGATCTCCCGGCGACTGCCAGGCGTGACGCAGAGCAAGAAGACCACCTTGCGGCTGCTCAGAGAGATCATTTCCCGTGATCCAAGTGGGCTCTACCCGGTACTTGACGAACTGTTCCAGCTACCTCAGTCCGAACAGGAGGAACTCAAGCGGATCCTTCAGCGGACGAGCCTGTCTGAAGTGATCAAGGCAACAGGACAGGTCAGTGACCGGCTCGATTTCCTGGCCGCGCTGAAAAGGCTGGTCTTCGAGCCGGAGATCAGCCGGACGGTCAAGAAACGGAGCGAGCTGCACAAGATCCTTGAGCGCGAGACCTGGATCTTCGGCGACGCCTACGCGTTGATGGTCAGCGACCAGAGCCTGGATGCGATCCTCGTTCGCCATCTCCAAGAGCTTGGCCGGGAGTCAGAAGACGGCAAGCTCAATCCGGTCCGCCGTGAGGACGGTCGGACGGGCATCGTCGATCTCCTGCTGGGGCGTGTTCACCGGGGAAGCTCCGGGCGAGAGCACCTCATAGTCGAACTCAAGGCTCCCAGGGTCAAGATCGGCCAGGCGGAGGTCGCCCAGATCAAGAGCTATGCGGAGGCGGTCGTCAGCGATCCACAGTTCCGCGATGCCCGCGTTTCCTGGGACTTCTGGGTCGTATCCACCGAGATGGCGGAGATCGTCAGACGTGATGCCAACGCGCCGAACCGTCCGCCAGGCTGCATCGCCGAGTGGGAGGGAGGAGTTCGCATCTGGGCCCGTACGTGGAGCGAGATCATCGATGATTGCGAGGAACGGCTCCATTTCTACCGGGAACGGCTGAACCATGACCCGGCCACGGAACACGCTGTGGAATACCTTCGGCGAGTGCATGGGGAGGTCGCACCCGAAGCGGTCGTGGTGGTGGGGGGCTAAATGTCGGTGAGGTCCGATATGAATCGGCCATGGGCACATGGGATGTGGGACCGTTCGACAACGACTCGGCCGCCGACTGGTGCGGTGATCTGCACAACGCAGCCCCTAAGCGGCGTCCGGCTCTGATCCGCAAGGCGCTCAAAGGCGCTGCGGGTCGTGCGAAATATCTGGACAGCGATGAGGCAGTGGAGGCGATCGCGGCAGCGGCCATTGTCGCCTCTCAACGCAGCGGCGTGCCGATCACCTCGCCTTATGCGCCGGATTTCCTGCTGGAAGGCGGCAGGGTGGAGGTCGATGACGAACTCGTGGCGTTGGCCGCGCGGGCGCTGGACCGGGTGATGGGCGAAGGCTCGGAGTGGCTGGAACTCTGGGAGGAGAGCGGCTCCTCTTCGGAGGCCGTGGCCGTCATAGAAGGCATTCGCGGTGCCCTGAGGAGCATGTGAGCGACCTCTGAATGCCTTCCGCATGCGACGGTCGCCTGTCGCTCTGCGGTGACGGTTCCCCACAGCGGCTTTGTCGGCGGGGTGTTCCGATGAGATCGAGGCTCGCCGGCCGGAGAGCGTCGATCCCATCTCGGAAGGCGAGAGGTTCCTCGTTCCGGGTGTGAGCGTGACGTGACCGCCGATCACCCACGTGGAAGCGATCATTGCCGCGTTGCGCCGCCGCCTGGATGGCCCGGTTGGACGCACTGCTGATGTCACGCTGGCCCGACCAACCGCGGGCGCGTGGTTCCACGAACTGCGGACTGCCGCTTGAGGGTGACAGCGGACGGGTGAACGTGCTGGTAGCGGCGACCCGCCGCAGACTTGCCTCGTTGAGGACGAAGGAAAGCTTGCGGGCGTCGTCTTGGAGCATCCGCTCCTGTCCGGAAGGCGATTTTTCGATCAATCTCGTCACTGCCGAAATCGGTTGGCTGGGTCGCGAGGTATGCGCAGTAGTAATCGGCCGTCTGAAGTAGGCCAGGAATTAGCAGCTCTTCGAAGTTAAACGGGCGCCCACGGCCCTCGCGAGTGGCGGCGTAGCGGGTACATAACCTTCTGGGATCACTAGTTCTGCTGTGTCCGCCCATACGGCGGTGCCGCGCTAAGATCGCGTCCCGTGCTTTCGGATAGTTTCTGGCGGATTATAAGGATTGTATTAGTAGGTCTGGCTCTTGCGGCGGCGGGCGCAGGCCTGATGCTCGGCGACACCTGGCTTTGGGTGGCCGTCGATTGGTCGCCGCCGGCCTATGCGGAGTTCTATACGCGCGCCGGGTTTGACACCCCGACGACTGTGGCACTACTCGTGGCCGCCCTGGTGAAGGCCGCACTCCTGTGGCTGATCCTGCGTGCCCCCGCGCCGGGACCGCTGGACCGCCGGGCGAAGGCGCTGCGCCGACTGCTGTATCTGGCGGTGGCCTACACCCTCGTACTGTGGTACACGATCGAACTGCTCCCCGACGGGGTCAACGCGGCATTCCAGCTCGCGCTGTGGACCGCGATTGACGTGCTCTTCCTGCTCGTTATCCGCTGGCGGTCCCGCATGCTGCGCGCGGCGGCCGGAGCGATGTTCGCGGTCGAGCTGGCCGGGATGGCCAACGAACTGCTGGACGAACTCGACCTCCCAGACCTTGGCTCGGGCGACATCGTCGAACTGGGCTTGATGCTGAGCGGATTGGCGGCGACCATCATCACGGTCGTCGGGCAGCGGCGCGACGGCCGGTGGAGCCGCGGCACGCAGGCCGCCGGGTGGTTGTCGGTGGGCGTCTACGCGTTGGTGATCCCGCTCTACCTTCTCATTGGAAGGATCTCCAGCGGCAATCCGGCGATGACGGTCATGTTGGACGCGGTAGGGCTCGTCAGCGCCGTGTGGATAGCGGCGACCGCCCGTGAACTGCCCACTGAGGAGCACCTGGCGGACCCTCCGCCCGCGCGGCGGCGCGTGATCCGCGTCGCGGTGGCGGCCGTAACCGTACTGCCGATCATCGCACTGATCCACCCGGAGCAGACTGCGCACCTCACCTACACCAGCTGGTCGATGGGCTGCTATGACCGCCCCAGTTTCGGCGACCTGAAACCTGAGGAACGCGACGCCGCGTTCCTGTGCCGAGCGCGGAGCAGAGAGGGCGGAGTCCCGCCCATGTTCCCGGACAGCCTGTCGGACCAGGCGGTCCTCGCGTACGGGCGGGCGCTGTGCCGTACAGAGGACCGCGACGAGCAGAAGGCGATTCTGACGCAGGCCGGGAGCGCGCGGCCCGCCTGGCGCGTGGACCCGTGGGATCTCGTCTACGTGTGCCCGGAGACCGTCGGCGCAACCCATCCCGAGCTGCTGCGGTCGACCACGGAGACGGAGGCGGCGAACGCGGCCTACATCGCCGAGAAGAACGCGAAGTGCCGCGACCCGTGGCCCCGGACGAAGGGTGTCGCCCAGGCCACGGCCAAATACTTCCTGTTCGTCGACGGCGATCCCGGCTATCTGGTCCACGACCCCGAAGACGAAGCGACCGACGAGGCGGCGGAGCAGGCGATGGACAAGGTCTTCGACGACAACACCCAAATCGGGGTGGCCGGCAGCGCCGTGCTCATCGGGCACGTCGAAGACGTCAGTGATCTGTGCCTTACGGTGAAGGCCTTCCGCACCGCGCCGCCACCGCGGACGGCCGGGTGGGAGCAGGTCAACGAGGTGCCGATCGTCAGCCGCAGCGGCCGGCTCACCGTGCCGGAGATGGGCGGCGGAGAAGTGGGCGCGGGTGCCCCGATGCCGAACCTGGCGATCGCGGGGAAGGGCCGCTACCGGCTCCGTGTCTACGTGCGGGTCGCCGATGCAGGTGAGGAGCACCTGGTCGTCGTGTTCCCGGGTGCGTCGAGGAAGAGGCTCAAGCTGAAATCGTGAACGGGTCCGGGGCGCACACTCTCCTCCGTCGCCCTTCTACGGGCGGCCGGAGATAGCCACCAGGACAGGGTCTGCTCGGTCAGGTCGAAGGCGATACCGCCCGGACAGTGGGTGGTCGACTGGCTGGACGCGCGGTGCGGTGTGGAAGGAGGCGGGAACTACGCAACCGGCTGACGCGCTCGGCCCGCCCCGGATGCACGGCGATCACCCGGAGCCGATGGTCGACGACCTGCTGGTACCCAAGCTGCCGCCATCCCGGCATGGGGACACGAGGGTGTAAGACTTGGCCAGGCCAGGTAGCTGTTCGTAGTAGTCGTGGTCCACCTCGTACCAGGTCGGCGAATAGGCCGTCCGCAGCGCACGGTCAGGAGCTGATTCCGCCTTCCTCGTCCTCCTCTTCCGGCCTGAACGGCTCCAACGGACGGACGCCGAGAACCCATCCGGCTGCGACACGCGTAAGGCACGCCTGCACCCCGTTGGGCTCCTCTTGGCCGATCGCCCAATCCATGTCCGGCGATCCCTCGCCCATCATGATCACGTTCATGAAGTCGTTCCAGCGCCCGCACGAGCTGAGCAGGACGACCTCGTCCGGCACGTCCAGGTCGAGCACCACATAGCGGGCGTACTCCTCCGGAGTCTGCGGGCAGAGGAGCATTTCCGCCGCCAGCGCCACGCTGTTGTCGCGAGTGTCCGGCCCGACCCACGCCCACACCGGCGGCCGGCCTCCACCGTCGAGGCCACGCCGTGCCATCTCCGCCACCATCTCCTCGTAGCAGGCCCGGTAGCTTCGGACCATGATCCGGTCCCAGTCACCGACCAGGCCGCTGGCATCCTCCAGCGACCTGAGAACCGCTCGATGCTGGACCGTCCACAAACGCATCGGGCAATTGTGCCAGCGTGGGGACAGAACGATCTACGCGATTATTCGGGAGCAGCGGCGACGGTCCACCGGGGCCGGACACGGAGTTGGGGTTGGGAGCGTCGGGGGCTGGCGGCATGACCGTAGGCCACCCGAAGGGCGAACGAAGCGAGTGCGGCCCGCGCTGGCGCGAGGTGGCAGGAGTCGGTGCCGGTCTCGATGATGTTGCCGCCAAGGCCAATCCACTCCACTCCCATCAGCCAACCCGGCGAGGCGTGCTTGGGAGGGCGGTTCGAGCGTAGCGAGGTCCTTCAGGGGGCGGGCGTCAGCCCGCCTGGAAGGACGTCCGGAGCGAAGCGGAGGGCCTTTTTGGACGGGCGGGCATCAGACGGCCAACCACCGAATCGGGTAAGGGGTGGGCTGAAAAGGTCGTCCGGAGCGTAGCGAAGGTCCTTTGCGGCGAGCAGTCGGCTACTTCTTGGTCTTGTCGGCGCTCGAATCGGTCGACAGCGCCGCGACGAACGCCTCCTGAGGCACCTCGACCCGGCCGACCATCTTCATCCGCTTCTTGCCTTCCTTCTGCTTCTCCAGCAGCTTGCGCTTACGCGTGATGTCGCCGCCGTAGCACTTGGCCAGAACGTCCTTTCGGATCGCGCGGATGTTCTCCCGGGCGATCACACGGGCCCCGATGGCCGCCTGGATCGGCACCTCGAACTGCTGCCTCGGGATGAGCTCACGCAGCTTCTTGGCCATGTCCACGCCGTACGCATAAGCCTTGTCCTTGTGGACGATGGCGCTGAAGGCGTCGACCGGCTCGCCCTGGAGCAGGATGTCGACCTTGACCAGCTCGGACTCCAGCTCCCCGTCGGGCTCGTAGTCGAGCGAGGCGTAGCCGCGGGTGCGCGACTTGAGCTGGTCGAAGAAGTCGAAGATGATCTCGCCGAGCGGCAGTGTGTAGCGGATCTCGACCCGGTCTTCCGACAGGTAGTCCATGCCGCGGAGCTGACCGCGCCGCCCCTGGCAGATCTCCATGATCACGCCGATGAACTCGGCCGGGGCCAGGATGGTCGACTTGGTCACCGGCTCGAAGACCTGCGCGATCTTGCCACCGGTGGGGAACTCCGACGGGTTGGTGACGGTCAGTTCGCTGCCGTCCTCCATGACCACGCGGTAGACGACGTTGGGCGCGGTGGAGATCAGCGACAGGCCGAACTCGCGCTCCAGGCGTTCGCGGACGATCTCCATGTGCAGCAGGCCGAGGAAGCCGACGCGGAAGCCGAAGCCGAGCGCGGCCGAGGTCTCCGGCTCGTAGATCAGCGCGGCGTCGTTGAGCTGCAGCTTGTCGAGGGCTTCGCGCAGCTCGGGGTATTGGTCGCCGTCGATCGGATAGAGGCCGGAGAACACCATCGGCTTGGGGTGGTCGTAGCCCGCCAGCATCTCGGTGGCGCCCTTGGCGACCGAGGTGACGGTGTCACCGACGCGCGACTGGCGCACGTCCTTGACGCCGGTGATCAGGTAGCCCACCTCGCCGACGCCCAGCCCCAGCTCCGACACCTTGGGCTCGGGCGAGATGACGCCGATCTCCAGCGTCTCGTGGGCGGCCTGGGTCGACATCATCAGGATGCGCTCGCGCTTGCCCAGGTGGCCGTCGAAGACCCGGACGTACGTGACGACGCCCCGGTAGGTGTCGTAGACCGAGTCGAAGATCAGCGCGCGGGCGGGCTCGTCGGCGGCGCCCACCGGTGCGGGGACGGTCTGCACCACGTGGTCGAGCAGCTCGCGCACACCGTCGCCGGTCTTGCCGGAGACCCTGAGCACCTCGGACGGGTCGCAGCCGATCAGGCCCGCGAGCTCCTCGGCGAACTTCTCCGGCTGCGCGGCGGGCAGGTCGATCTTGTTGAGCACCGGGATGATGTGCAGGTCGTTGTTCATGGCCAGGTAGAGGTTGGCCAGCGTCTGCGCCTCGATGCCCTGGGCGGCGTCGACCAGCAGGATCGCGCCCTCGCACGCCTGCAGCGACCGGGACACCTCGTAGGTGAAGTCGACGTGGCCCGGCGTGTCGATCATGTTGAGCACGTGGCCGTCCCACGGCAACCGGACGGCCTGCGACTTGATCGTGATGCCGCGCTCTCGCTCGATGTCCATCCGGTCGAGGTATTGGGCACGCATGGACCGGTCGTCGACCACGCCGGTGATCTGCAGCATCCGATCGGCAAGGGTCGACTTGCCGTGGTCGATATGCGCGATGATGCAGAAGTTGCGGATCAACGCGGGGTCGGTCTGGCCAGGCTGAGTGCGCACCGAAGTCCGTTTCGACAGGGTTGAGGTCAAGCGTCTTTCATGGTGACATGCCCGGGTGATTGCCCGAACCGCCATTCGCCGTGGCCTGCGCCTTGTCGCGCTGGCCCTGGCCATCGTCGTCGCGCTGATCGGCCTCCTGGCCGGCGCGCTCCGTCTTCAGTTTACCGGTGCCCCGGCGGCCTGGGCGAAGAGCACAGGTAACGACGCCCTCTGGCTCGGCCACGCATGGGTCGACGGCCGTCGTACGGAGGCAGACGTGGAGCGGCTCGCGGTACGCCTGCGCGCCACGGGCATCAAGGATCTGTACGTCCATTCGGGACCGTTCGAGAAGGACGGCCGCCTAGATCCCGCAAAATACCCCAGCGCCCGAAATTTCGTCCAATGGGTTCGCGAGCGCCTCCCCGGCGTCCGCGTCTCCGCCTGGCTCGGCCAGAAGGTCGACGGCCTCCTCGACCTCGACGACGCCACATCCCGCGAGAACGTCCTGGCCGGAGCCGCCGCCATCATGCAGACCGGCTTCGACGGCATCCACTACGACTTCGAGCCGATCGGCGACGGCGACCGCAACTTCCTCGACCTCCTCGAGAAGACCCGCCTGCGCACCAGGCTCCTGTCCATCTCGACGCCCCAGATCGAGCCGTACCCCCTGATGCGCCTGCCCGCCCGGGCCATCATCGGCCACGACAAGTACTGGTCGAGCGGCTACTTCCAGCAGGCCGCCGACCGCGTCGACCAGGTCGCCATCATGACGTACGACTCCTTCACCCCCGCACAGTCCCTTTACGGGGGGTATGTCGCACGGCAGGCCACACTCGCTCTCGACCTGGTCCCCGAGACGAAGCTGGTCCTCGTGGGCGCCCCCGCCTACCACGACCATGGCGTCGGCTGGAGCGACTCCGCCGAGAGCGTCGCCATGGCCGCCCAGGGCGCCAAGCTGGCCCTGACGGACCATGGCAGGCGGGAGCGGTTCGGCCTGGCGCTGTACGTCGATTTCGCGGCAACTGAGGAGGATTGGCGCGAATACACCACCGAGTGGTTCTCCTGAGCGCGTACACTAGGCCGAGACTCCAATTACCCAGGGTGTTGATTTGAGCTGCCGCCTGGGTTATTGGTAACCTGTTCAACTGCGTGTGGCGCGCCCTCTCTCGAGCCCGCGCGCCCCATCCATCACCAGACTTTCACCGAGGCTTCTTCGTGGCGAACATCAAGTCCCAGATCAAGCGCAACAAGCAGAACGAGAAGGCTCGCCTGCGCAACAAGGCCGTCAAGTCTTCGCTGAAGACGGCTGTGCGCAAGTTCCGCGAGGCTGCCGAGCAGGGCGACGCCCAGCAGGCCGCCGAGCTGCAGCGGGCTGCCGCCCGTCAGCTCGACAAGGCCGTCAGCAAGGGTGTCATCCACAAGAACCAGGCCGCCAACCGCAAGTCGGCGATCGCCAAGCAGGCCGCCGGCCTGGCTGCCAAGTAGGACGTCAGAGGCAAGGCACCACAGCGCCGCACCGCCGTCAAGGGGTGCGGCGTTTTTTGTGTCACGGTTTCGATATCACACCGGCGTTTCGGGTCCGTCACCGTTCTGAAGATCACCTTGCCTCCCCCGCCTGAATGCCCAAAGGTTCACTAAACGGGGCAAGGGGGGCGTATGCGGGGGCCGTTGGTCGTCAAACGGGCGTTCAGCGAGCCGCTGCTGTTACTGGCCGCGTTCGGGTCGATCCTGCTGGCCACCACGACGCTGGTAGCGCTGACGATGTACGCCTCCACCATCGCCGAGGTGGGCGTGCGCCGCACGATGGAGACCGCGTCGCTGGGCCAGGTGGCCGCCACCATCGCCACGCCCGTCAACACCGAGACGTTCCCGGCGCTCGACCGGGCGATCCGCGCCGAGCTCGCCAGGGCCTACGCGGGCGCGCCCGCCGCCATCACGACCGCCTTCCGCTCCGACTCCTACGTCCTGCCGGGCCAGGAGCGCCGCAAGACCCCCGAACTGCTCAGGTTCGGTAGCTATGACGGCCTCGACACCCACGCCAAGCTGATCTCCGGCACCTGGCCGGGAGCCGGAAGCGACGTCGTCGAGGCCGCGATCTCGCTGTCGGCGGCCTCGGCGAGCGGCCTCAAGTCCGGTCAGGAGATCACCACCGAGGGCCGCCTCGACCACAAGGCGGTCAAGGTCCGCATCACCGGCGTCTTCCAGCTCAACGACCCGTTCGGCGACCGCTGGACCGGTGAGCAACTGCTCACCAGGGGCGTCGAGACGGGCGAGTACACCACCTACGGCCCGCTGATGGTCCCCCGCCAGACGTTCCTGAGCCGCTTCGCCACGAACGTCAACGCCACCTGGACCGCAGTCCCCGACCTGCGCACGCTGTCGCCGGAGCAGCTACGGCCGTTCGCCGGCCGGGTGAGCGAGCTACGCGACCGGCTGCGGGCGAACGGCTGCGCGAGCTGCACCGCCACCAGCCGCCTGCCGGAGATCCTCACCCAGCTCGGCACCGCCGCCCTGGTGGCCCGCTCCACCATGCTCATCCCGGTGCTCCAGCTTCTGCTGCTGGCCGCGTACGCGCTCATGCTCACCGCCCGCCTGCTCGCCGACCACCGCCGCATGGAGGTGGCGCTGCTGCGCTCGCGCGGCGCGGGCACGCTGCGGCTGGCCGCGCTGGCGGGTGGCGAGGCGCTGCTGGTGGCCGTCCCGTGCGCGATCGTCGCGCCGTTCCTCGGCCCGCCGCTGCTGGCCCTGGTCAACGCGCTGCCCTGGATCAAGGCCTCCGGTGTACGGCTGGCGCCCTCGGCCGATCTCGGCACGTTCGCGGTCTCGATCGGCGTGGCCCTGGCCTCGGCCGTACTCCTCATGCTGCCGGCCCTCGCGGGCGCCCGGCGTACCTACGTGGAGGAGCAGTCGACGCGCGGCCGGAGCGGCGGGCGCGGGCTGATCGAGCGGGCCGGGGCGGACCTGGCGCTGCTGCTGGTCGCGGCGCTGGCCATCTGGCAGCTGCGGCGCTATGGCGCGCCCGTCACCGCGACCGCCGCCGGCGACCTCGGCATCGACCCGCTCATCGTCTCGGGCCCGGCGCTGGCGCTGCTCACCGGCGGCATGCTGGGCCTGCGCCTGGTGCCCCGCGTCTCGAAGCTGGCCGAGCGACTCACCGCCCGGCGGCCCACGCTGGCTCCGGCGCTCGGCGTCTGGCAGGTCAGCAGGCGGCCGCTCAGGTACGCGGGGCCCGCGCTGCTACTGACCATGGCCATCGCGATCGGCATCGTGTCCATGGCCACGGCCGCCACCTGGCGCGGCTCCCAGGAGGACCAGGCCCGTCACCAGATCGGGGCCGATCTGCGGATCTCCGGGCCACCGGACGGTCCCGAGCTGGGCATGTTCGGGCGGGGCACCGCGTTCGCGGCGCTGCCGGGCGTCACAACGGTCTCCCCCGCCTTCCGCGGCCAGGTGGACCTCAGCGGCGAGGACGCGGTCCTGCTCGGCCTCGACGCCGGCAAGCTCGACCGGCTCCTCCAGTTGCGGCCCGACCTGTCGGCGCGATCGGTCGGGGAGATGGCGCGGGAACTGCGCTCGGGCCGGCCGCGAGGTGGCCCGCTGGAGCTGCCGGGCAGGCCCACCACGCTCACGGTACGGGCCCACGCCGACGCCGAGGTGCCGCTGCGGATGATGATCTCGGACGCGCTCGGCGTCTGGCGCGAGCTGTCCCTGGGCCGGCTCCATCGGGGCGACAACCAGATCGACCTGGATCTCGGGGCGTCGGCCGGGCGGACCGGGAAGATCGCCTACCCGCTGTCCGTCCGCGGCCTGGTCGCCAATCCGCCCGAGAGCGGCGACGCGCAGGTCACGGTGACCGGTCTGAGCCCTGGCGACGCGATTTCGCTGAAGGTGACCGGATCGCGGCCGGCCGTGGTCGCCTTCGGCGAGCCGACCGGTCCGCTGCCGGTGGTGCTCACCACCGACCTGGCCGCCTCGCTCAAGCTCTCGCCGGGCCAGGTGAGCCGGGTCAGCCTGGATCGGCAGGTCGTCGAGGTCAAGGTCGCCGGCCTGGTCGATCGCATGCCGACGACCGCCGCGGACCAGCCGGCCGTACTGGCCGACTGGGGCACCCTCCAGGCATACGGCCTGGCGGCGGGACAGATACCCAAACCGGCCACCGAATGGTGGCTCGCCACCGACGGCGGCGACACCGAGCCCGCGCTCGCGGCGCTGAAGAAGCGGCCGGAGTGGAACGTCACGGCCGTCGACCAGCGCGAACTCGCCGAGCGGCTGCGGGACGACCCGCTGGCCAGCGGGCTGCAGGGGGCGCTGATCCTGGGCTTCGTGGCCGCGCTGGCGTTCGCGGTGCTGGGCTTCCTGGTGAACGCCAGCGTCGCGGCCCGGGAGCGGATGGCCGAGTTCACGATCCTGCGGGCGCTCGGGGTGAGCTCACGGCAGGTGTTCGGGATGCTGGCGATCGAGCAGGCGTTCGTCATCGGGCTGTCGCTGGTGGCGGGCACGGCCCTGGCGGTCGTCGTGGGCGTTCTGGTCGTGCCGCACATCGTGCTCACCGGGCAGGCCGCGGCGGTCACGCCCGACGTGCTGCTCGACATCCCATGGGCGGCGACCGCGGCCATGCTGGCGCTGGTGGCCGCGCTGCTGCTCGGCATCGTCGCGGTGCTGGCCCGCAACCTGCGCGGGCAGGGTGGGGAGGACTTGTGAGGATCCTGCTGCTCGCCCGGGTGCGGCTCGGCGTGGTCGCCGTGCTGTCCCTGCTGACGTTGAGCGCCTGCCTGCTCGTGGCGGGGCTGCCACGGGTGCTGCAGGGCTCGTACGACGACGCGCTTCACGGGGCCCTCCAGAAAGCGTCCGCGTCGCAGGCCGACCTGACCGTACAGACCCAGACGCGCGGGCAGCAGGCGGATCTGCGCGACCCCGGCCAGTTCGCCACCAAGGACGCCAGGCTCCGCTCGCTCCTGCCGCCGCGGCTGCGGCCGCTGGTCTCGGCCTCCGGCCAGATGAGCGCGAAGACGTACGACACGCCGGTCTACCAGTCGAACGGGCTCACCTACATCAACCTCGCCTGGCTGTCCGACGGCGACCGGCGGGTCGAGTGGATCGACGGCCGGGCGCCGGGCAAACCGGGTGTCCTTCGCTGGAACGGGTCGGAGATTCCGCTGTTCGAGGTGGGCATCGTCGACGAGGCCCGCACCACGATGCCGCTGGAGGTCGGCGACGTGCGGATCCTCGGCGAGAGCAACCAGATCGCCGCCAAGGTCGTCGGGGTGTTCAGGGCGAAGGATTCCGCCGCCCGTTACTGGAGCCACGACGTCGACGTCCTGCACGTCACGCAGGTCCAGCCGCCCGGCAAGCAGGAGATGGAGCGGCGCACGACCGCGCTGATCCCGGCTAGCGGCCTGGCCGTTCTGAGCGGCGCCACCCGCAACCTGGTCTACAGCTGGATCCTGCCGGTCGATCCCACCGCGCCCGCCTCTCTCGACGTGCCCGAACTGAGCGCCGCCGTCGAGGACTACGGGCGGTTGATCCCGCTGCAGCTGGCGGGCGACGGGAGCCCGTACGAGCTGGCGACGGATCTGCCGGGGGTGCTGGCCGGGTTCGGGACCGCGCTGGGCGCCGCGCAGACCGTGATGTTCCTGGTGCTCGGCGGCCTGCTGGTCGTGGCGCTCGGGGTGCTCGTGCTGGCCGTACAACTGCTGATCGAGCGGATCGACCACCCGCTGGCGCTGGCGCGGGCGCGCGGCGGGTCGCTGCGGCAGGTGGCGGGGACCGGCGCGGCGCTCGTCGCGATCGCGGTGGCGCCCGCGGCGCTGGCCGGATGGGCGCTGGCCTTCCTGGTGCCGGGGCCGGTGCCGTGGATCGCCCATGCCGGGCCCGCTCTCGTGCCGCTCACGGCGGTCGGTTACGCGGCCGCGCGGCTGGCCGTGACGCACCGGACGCCGCTGCACGAGCGGCGCGACGACGTGGCCGCCGCCCGCCCGTCGGCTCGGCGGATCACGCTGGAGGTGCTGGTCGTCGGCCTCGCGCTGGCCGGCGCGTACCTGCTGCGCACCCGTGGCCTGACGACCGGCGGGCAGGACCCGTTCCTAGTCCTCGTACCGGTCGCGCTGACCGTCGCCGCCGCGCTGATCACCATCCGCTGCTATCCCCTCCCCCTCAAGCTCCTCGTACGCCTGGCCGCCCGCGGCCGGCTCGCCGTGCCCTTCCTGGGCCTGACCAGGGCGGCCCGGGCGCGATCCGCCAGCGCGCTGCCGGTGCTGATCCTGCTGCCCGCGCTGGCCGTGTCGGTGTTCGGGGCGGTGATCTCCGGCGGGCTGTCGGCCACGCAGCGCCTGGCGTCCTGGCAGAGCGTCGGCGCGCCGATCAAGCTGACCTCACCCGTGGAGCTGCCTCCCGACGCCATCGATCGGGTGCGTAAGGTACCCGGCGTGCGGCTGCTCGTGCCCGCGCAGACCGCCAGCGCGCAGCTCGGCTACAGCGGCGAGCGGGCCCAGGTCATCGCCGTCGACCTGGCCCAATGGCGGCGGCTGCTGGACGACGCGCCGATCAGCGTGCCCGCCCTCGCCTCCGGAACCTCCGGGATCCCGGTGCTGGTCTCCCACGAGCTGCGCGGGCGCGGCACGTTCGAGATCGGCTGGTACGAGCGGATGAAGGTCACCACGGCCGGCGAGATCGCCGCTCTGCCCGGCTTCTACCCGAGCGGCAAGTTCATCGTGCTGCCGTTCGAGACCAACAAGCGGCCCGGCGTCAACACCCTGCTGATCAAGGGCGACGCAGATCCGGCGGCCTTGCTGGCGGCCACCGGCCAGCCGGCGGCCGAGCTGACCTCGCAGGAGCGGGCCCTGGCCGCGATCGAGGACGACCCGCTGACCGGTACCGTCCAGGACGTCCTGCTCATCACCACCGTCGCGCTGGCGGTCTACGCGCTCATCGCCGTGGTCGTGACGCTGGTGATCGGCGCGGCCGACCGGGCCAGGGCGCTGTCGTTCCTGCGCACGCTGGGGCTGTCGGACCGGCAGGCGCGGGGCCTGACCGTGCTGGAGATCCTGCCGCTGATCCTCATCACCTCGCTCGCCGGGCTCGCGCTCGGCCTCGGCCTGCCCCCGGCGCTCGGGCCCGCGATCGACCTGTCCGCCTACACCGGTGACCTGACCGTCGGCGGCTACTCCGCCGATCCGGTCATGCCGGCCCTCCTGGCGGCCGGGCTGGCCGCCGTCGCCGTGCTCGGCGTCTACGCGCACACCGCCATCAGCCGCCGCCGCAACCTCGGCGCCGTACTCCGAGTGGGTGACCTCACATGAGTCCTACGTTGTCCGAACTGGAGGCCAGGGCCGCCGAGCAGAAGGCCGCCTTCGGCGCCGACGCGCACATCGTGTGCGACAACCTGGTCCGCATCTACAAGACCGAGGGCGTCGAGGTGGTCGCCCTGCAGGGCCTCGACCTGCTCATCCAGAAGGGCGAACTGGTCGCCGTCGTCGGGGCCTCCGGGTCGGGCAAGTCGACGCTGCTGAACGTCCTGTCCGGCCTGGACGTGCCGACGGCGGGGGTGGCCCGGGTGGCGGGCACGGACCTGCTGTCGATGACCGCGAAGGACCGGCTGCGTTACCGGCGCGACATCGTCGGGTTCGTCTGGCAGCAGACCGCGCGCAACCTGCTCCCCTACCTGACCGCGCGCGAGAACGTCGAGCTGCCGATGAAGCTGGCCGGTAAGGCCCGCCGGGGCCGCGCGGCCGAACTGCTCGACCTGATGGGCGTCGGCTCCTGCGCCGGCCGGAAGGTGCCCGAGATGTCCGGCGGCGAGCAGCAGCGGGTGGCCATCGCCGTCGCCCTGGCCAACTCCCCGCAGCTCGTCCTGGCCGACGAACCCACCGGCGAACTGGACAGCGAGACGTCGGAGGAGGTGTTCGGTTCGCTGCGCAAGGCCAACGGTGAGCTGGGCGTGACCGTGGTGATCGTGACCCACGACCCGCTGGTGTCCGAGCGCGTCGACCGGACGATCGGCATCCGCGACGGGCGTACCAGCAGCGAGACGCTCCGCCGCGAGGGCGTCGCCGAGGAGTACGCCGTGCTCGACCGTGTCGGGCGGCTGCAACTGCCCCGCGACTTCATGAACGCCCTGGACATGGAGCGCCGGGTGCGCCTCGAACTCGAATCCGACCACATCGGCGTGTGGCCGGCCCGGGAGGAGCCCTCCGATGAGCAGTGAGCCCTTGGTCGTCGTCGAAGGGGTGCGCCGGGTCTACCGGAGCGGGCCGAAGGAGGTCGTGGCGCTGCGGGAGGTGTCGTTCTCGGCGTACCCCGGCGAGCTGATCGCCGTCCGCGGCCGGTCGGGGTCCGGCAAGACGACCCTGCTGAACCAGATCGGCGGGCTCGACCGGCCCGACGCCGGGCGGGTCGTGGTGGCCGGGGCCGAGGTCACCTCGATGTCCGAGGACGACCTGCTGGCGCTCCGCCGCGACGTGGTCGGGTTCGTGTTCCAGTCGTTCGGGCTGATCCCGGTGCTGTCGGCGGCCGAGAACGTCGGCGTGCCGATGCGGCTGGCCCGCACGCCGGTCGCGGAGCGAGATGCGCGGGTGCGCCTGCTGCTCTCCCTGGTGGGGCTGGAACAGCACGCCAACCAGCGGCCGTACGAGCTGTCGGGCGGGCAACGGCAGCGCGTGGCGATCGCCAGGTCGCTGGCCAACCGGCCCCGGCTGCTGGTCGCCGACGAGCCCACCGGGCAGCTCGACTCGCAGACCGGGCGGCAGATCATGGAGCTGCTGCGGGCCCTGGTACGCAGCGAGGGCGTCACCGCGCTCGTCGCCACCCACGACCCGAGCCTCATCACGCTGGCCGACCGGGTGCTGGAGATCAGCGACGGAGTTCTCCGGGAGACTCCGCCGCTGGATGGGGCTCTTCCGGCTTCGAAGCCGGCAGGCCGGTGATCGCGGCCAGGTTCGCCCCGGCCACGGCGACCGCTCCCGCCACCAGCAGCCCGGTCATGCCCACGAGCCCCGCGAGCGGCGCCGCGACGGCCAGCCCGAACGGCCGCGACGCGAACGAGATGAGCTGATCGAAGGCCCGCACCCGCCCTATCGCGCCCTCTGGGATCTCCTCGGCGACGACCGTCTCCCACAGCGGGCTGAGCACCCCGAGCCCGAACATCGCCACGAAGTAGGCCACCGCGATCACCACCGCGTTCGCCGCCACCGCCAGCGCCACCAGCGGCAGCAGGTACAGCGCGGCGGCCACCTGGACGGCGACCAGCGGCCTGCGGATGGGCAGCCGCGGCACCACGAACACCCCCGCCACCAGGCCGACCGTGCCGCACTGCACGATCAGCACCCAACTGGCCTCACCACCGAGCTGCTTGACCGCGGTCAGCGGGCCAAGCGTGAGGAACAATCCGGCCATGAAGTGCCATACGCCGTGACCGAGCACCGACTTCAGGAACCACGGCCGCGTCCTGACTTCGCGCCAGCCCTCGGCCAGGTCCTTCGCGAACGTGGCCCGAGGTTTCGTGGGCTGCTCGGCCGTACGGACTCCGCCCAGGGTGAGTGCCGAGCAGGCGAACAACACGGCGGTGAGCAGCGCCGCCCACCCCGGGCCCGCCACCAGCACCACACCGCCCGACAAGGCCGGGGCGAGCACGCTGGACGCGCTCGTGGCCACACCGAGGCGCGCGTTCACCCGCAGCCGCTCCGGGCCCGGCACCACGGCCACGACCAGCCTCGGCACGGCCGGCATGCCGAACGCGATCGCCACCCCGGCGACGGCGGACAGCACGGCCAGGTCGAGCACACGACCAGCGCCCATCAGCAGCTCGATCCCCATCGCGGCCTGGGACAGGCCCCGGACCAGGTCGGCCACCAAGGCCACCCGCTCGGGCCGGAACCTGTCGGCCAGCACCCCGCCGACCGGGAGGAGCAGGAGGAGGGGGATCATCTCGCAGGCCAGTACGGTGCCGAGGGCCTCGGCCGAGCCGGTGGAGCGAAGGACGGCGAGCGTGAGGGTGGTAGGGATCAAGGCGGTGGCCAGAGCGGAGATGGCTCGGCCGATCAGCAGTCTCATGGAGGGTGAGATTAATTCGCTGGCTAATGTTTCGTCAACAAAATACTTGCTGGCGTACGATTGGCCCGTGGACTCGATGAACGCGGCCGGCGCTGAAGACTCTGTTGATCGGCACCTGGCTCGGTGGCGGGGCAAGGCGCCGTACGACGAGCGGGTGGAGGGTGTCGTGACGCGCATGCAGTTCCTCGTCAAGCACCTGCGTCAGACGAAGGAGACGGCGCTGGCGCAGGTGGGGATGCAGGACTTCGAGTTCGAGACGCTGCATCGGCTGGTGGCCGGATCCGGTTCGGCGACGCCTTCGGAGCTGGCCGCGGAGCTGATGCTGTCGCCCGCGGGGATGACCGGCCGCCTCGACACGCTGGAGAAGTCGGGCCTGATCCGACGTCTGCGCAGCACGGACGACCGGCGCCGGGTCGACGTGGAGCTGACGGACAAGGGGCACGAGCTGTGGCTGGAGGCCATGCGGATCCGGGCGGAAGTGGAGGCCGGGATGGTGTGCGCACTGGATCCGGCGGAACAGGCGGTCCTGGACGGCCTGCTCAAACGGCTCCTTGCGAATGTGGAAGCCAACCGTTGACCTGAGGAAAGGCCCGGGACGCGGAGGCGGCGAGCCTCGTGTTCACGTTCTTGATCTTCGCGGTGTGGTGCTGGGCCCGGTAGATGGCGAGTGCCTGGTTCCAGGCTCGGGCGGCTTCGGCGTGCCGGCCGAGGGCGTGATAGGTGTCACCGAGGTGGGAGAGCGTCTCGGCCTCTTGGCTGGTGTTGCCGTTCTCCCGCCGCAATCTCAGGGCTTGGTGGTAGTAGTCGAGGGATCGGGCGTGCTGACCGGTGTGACCGGCGATATAGCCGAGGCTGTCGAGGACCGCCGCCTCGCCGACCCGATCACCATGACGGCGGAGCAGGGCCAGGGCCTGCTCGCAATGAGCCCGGGCATTGCCGAAGTCGGCGAGCAGCGCTTGGTTCCAGCCCAGGGAATTGAGCGCGTTGGCCTCCGCCACGTCGTCGTCGAGGTCCTCGTACAGTCGCAGCGCCTGCTCCAGCTGGAACAACGCCCGCTCATGCTCGTGCTGGTCTCCCCAGGCGATCCCTAGCGAATGGCGAACATACGCCTGGCCGGCGATGTCTCCGGATCGCTCGTACAGATCGAGGGCTTCGGCGAAATGGGACTGGGACTCCTCATGCAGCCCCGCTCCGGCGCAGGCTCGGCCGAGCATCTGGTGGACCAGGGCATGGACGGCCGGACCCGGCAGGTGCTCAGCGGCGCTTGACGCGATCCGCCAGGTCGAGACGGAGTTCTGGAGCAGGTTGTGGCGTTGGTGGAAGGTGTTGAGCGTCCAGGCCAGTTGCCACACGGCGACGTGCAGATCATGCTTGACGGCCAGTTCCTGAACGGCGAGCAGGCCGGCGTGCTCGGCTCTGAACCAGGCCTGCGCCGCCGCCGCGTCGGCCAAGGCGTGCGGGAGACGAGCAGGAGCCGGCGGATCGAGTGCCCTGGCGCCCAGACGGTAGGGGGAGATCAGCCGGTCGGCCGCGTACGACGTGTGCAGGAAGAAGGCCACCAGACGATGCACCGCGGCGGCACGGTCATCCACGCTCAGATCGAGGATCGCGCGTTCGATGGCGTAGAGGCGGACGAGGTCGTGCATCCGATAGCGGCCGGGCACGTGCTGATGCAGCAGATGGGCGGTTTCCAGCGTGCGCAGGAGCGTGCGCGTACGAGAAACGGGTTGGCCGATGAGGTTGGCGGCGGCGAGCAGGCTGATGTCGGGGCCCGGCACCAGGCCCAGATAGGCGAAGGTCTCGGCTGTCTCAGGGGCCAGCACGCGATAGGAGGAGCCGAACACTTCCCGTAGGTCGGTTCTGACCTCTTCGGTGCGCAGAGCGTCCAATCGGGTGGTCTCCGCTTGGAGTTCTTCAGCCAGCGCGGCGAGGGAGAGGCCTTCGTCGACGATGGCCCGTGCGGCGACGATGCCCAGGGCCAGCGGCAGTCCGGCGCACGCTCTGATGATGTCGTCCGCCGCCTCGCGTTCGTCCGCTATCCGGTCTTTCCCGAGGCGGTGTTTGAGCAGCTCGCCGGCCTGAGCGGCGGAGAGCGGCGCCAGCCGCAGCAGTTGGGCGCCCTCGGCCGCGATCAGGCCGGTGAGCACGGTCCTGCTGGTCACCAGAGTGAGGCTTTCCGGTGATGGAGGGAGCAGCGGGCGTACCTGATCGGGCTCTCGGGCGTTGTCCAGGAGGATGAGGACCCGCTTGCCGGTCAGTAAGTTGCGATAGAGCATGATCTGCTCGTCGAAGGCGGACGGTATCCGGCTGTGGGGCGGCTGGAGGAACCCCAGCAGGATCCGTACGGCCTCCGTCCGAGAGAGGGGCGTCGCGGCGGAGCTGAAGCCCTGGAGGTCCACATAGAGCTGACCATCGGGAAAGCGTTCACGTACGCTGTGGGCCCAGCGCACGGCGAGTGAGGTCTTCCCGACCCCGCCGGTACCGCTGATCACACAGGTCGTGGCGGCGCGCGGCGGCTCCTCCTCGGCGCGGGGAAGGAGCTCGTCCAGAGTGGCCAGTTCGGCCTGCCTGCCACTGAAATGCCTGACGTCTGACGGGAGCCGACAGATCGGCGTCCCCGGTGCGGTCCCGTTCAGCGGAACGGTGCCGGCCAGGATCGCGGCCTGGAGCTGTTGGAGTTCCGCGCCGGGTTCGAGGCCCAACTCGTCGATGAGCACCGACCGGGCGTGCCGGAAGGCTTCGAGGGCCTTGTCACGTTGTCCCGCTCGTGAATGCGCGAGCATGAGTAATCGCCAGGCGCTCTCGCGTAGTGGCTGCTCGGCGAGGAAGAGGCGGAGGTCTTCGATCACCTCCATGGGCATGCCGAGGGCGAGCTTCGCTTCGGCCCAGTCCAGTCTCGCCGCGGCCAGCCGTTCCTCCAGTTCGGCCACGCGGGCGAGGACGGGACCGGCGAGCTTGGTGCCTTCGGCGGGTCTCCCCCGCCACATCGACAGAGCTCTTTCGAACTCGCGGACGGCCGCGCGGACGTCGCCCTGCTCGGTCCTGTCTCGGGCCAGCCGTACCGCCTGCTCGAACTCCAGGAGATCGAGCTCTTCGGTGGCCGCCGCGAGGATGTAGCCCGCTTCCTCCGTCAGAAGCCGCGCGCCGGTGGGCAGTGCCCTGCGCAGCTGCGCGACATGGGTGTGCAGGTTGGAGATGGCCGAGGCGGGAGGGTCCTCCCACAGTGCCGCCATCAGCCGCTCTTGGGACACCAGCGTGTTGACGTTGAGGAGCAGGCTGGCGAGTACGGCGCGTTGCTTGCCGCTCAGCTGAACCTGCCGCCCATCGGGCCAGCACACCCGCACTGGCCCCAAGACTTTGAAAATCGCATCAGCCATGTCCTGCTCCTCTCCGTTGGTGCCCGGTTCTTCGCCTCTGAAGGGCGGTCGGGCTGCGGGATCAGCTGCCGAGGATGTGCAGATCGTTGACGGTGTAGGACAGCGAGGCGCGGAAGCCCATGCCGGTGCGCGTGGGCGCCAGCGCGTCGAGCTCCTCGCCGCGGGCGGGCAGGAAGGACAACTCGCCGGTCCCCACCCAGGCGTTGTCGATGCGCGGGTTGTCGAAGACGGCCATGACCAGCTCGTGTACGGCGGGCTCCTCGTGCTGGCCGGAGGTCAAGCGCGGGAAGTGGCGCAGGTTGACCGTGGGCCTGGTCAACAGCGCCGTCGCGTCGGGCACCGGCTGGCCGAGGGTGACCAGGGCCTCGGCGATGCGTTGCCCGGCGGTCGAGGCGGTGGCGGCGAACCGGCCGCCCGGACCGGCCTGCGGTGTGGCCGGGCCCTGCGCGGCGAAGGTCCTGGTCTGGTGGACGGCCCCGAGCTTCTTGGGGAAGCCCTGGATCCATCCGCGGGCCAGGGCGGCATCGTTGTCGACGTAGATGTAGGGGCACCAGGCGACGGGCTTGTCCTGCCAGAACGCGTCGATGAGCACCATGAACTCGCGGTACTGGCTGCGTACGGGGTCGAGGTAGTCCTGGTCGGCGGCGGAGAACTGCCAGTCGATGAACATCGCGACCCCGCGGCCGGACGGGTCCGGGTCCAGCCCCTGCGGCAGGGACGCGGCCGCGGCCTCAGGAGCGGCCCAGAACTCCACACCGAGCACGTCGCCGGCGTAGTGCCAGGGCGGCGCCGGGGCCAGGCCGGCCTCGCCGCGCGGGGACAGGGGAAGGGTGTAGCCGTGCAGCATGAGATCTCCCGAATGGGACGATACGTTTCGTTTCATTTCGAGAGTAGCGCGATTTGCCGAAGAATGAAACGGGTCGTATCGTTTCGTTTCATGGAAAATGTGACCACTGCCGAGCCACCGGGGCCGCGCGCGGCCTCCCGGATCCGTCAGTCCGCACGTGACGTCCTGGCCGAACGCGGCTATGCGGACCTCACCGTCGAGGCGGTCGCGGCGAAGGCGGGCGTGGGCAAGTCGACCATCTACCGGTGGTGGCCGAACCGGGAGGCCTTGCTGGCCGACGCGCTGGCCGAGGTCTTCAAAGGTGACGAGATCCCGGATCTCGGTGACACCCGGGCCGAGTTGCGCCTCGCCGTGGACATGACCATCGACAACTACGCGGACGCCGACCTGGCGATCGCCGTGCCCGCACTGGCCGCCGATCTGGCACGCAGCCCTGAGTTGCTGGCGCGCTTCCGTGAGACGTTCCTGTTGCGCAAGCGCGACAACATCGCCGTCGCCCTGCGCCGCGGCATCGACCGTGGCGACCTGCCCGCCACCCTCGACACCGGCTTGGTTCAGGACCTGTGGGCGGGCACCATCCTCTACCGCAGGCTGCTGAGCGGCTCCCCCTTGGATGACGAGCTCGCCGAACGCCTGGTCCAACTGGTCTTCGACGCCTCAGCGACGCTGAGTTCCTGACCATGGGGCGGGTCCATGCGCTCACGCCGGGCGGCCCCCGCCCGCCCGTGAAATCCGGCCGCTCCAGGCGTCCATGAGATTCACCGCATCAGGCATATGTGAGAGCCGCCACGCCAGGCGCCCGTGAGAGCCGCCACGTCGGGCGCAGGAGAAGACCTCTGCGTCAGGCGTGCCGGAGTTTCCGGAAGAAGGTCGTCAGCTCGTCCTGGAGGAGTGCGGGCTCTTCGATGGGCAGGAAGTGGCCGCCTGTTCCGGGTTCGCTCCAGTGCCGGATGTCCGGGCAGGCGCGCTCGGCGAGCGTCCGCGGAAACCCCGCCAGCACCGGCTCGTGGCTCAGCGTGATCGCCGTCGGCACGGTGATGGCCGGCCGCGCGGAGTTGTGTTCGAAGTCGAAGTATTGCCGGAACGAGGTGCCGATCGAGCCCGTCGCCCAGTAGAGGGTGAGGACCGTCAGCAGGGTGTCGCGGTCGAACCGCGTCTCCACGTCGCCCTGACAGTCGCTCCAGTCCCGGTACTTGTCGACGATCCACGCGGCCAGCCCGACCGGCGAGTCGAGCAGAGCGGCGGCGATGGTGTCGGGCCGCGTGCCCATGATGGCGCTGTAGCCGCCGTCACCCTCGTCATAGACGGTTTCCGCGTCGATGAACGCCTGCTCCGCCGCCGACAGCGGCGGGTCCTCCATCGAGGCCGGGAACGGCGGATGGATCAGATGAATCCCGATCACCTGCTCCGGATAAAGCGCCCCAAGCCACCCGGTCGCCGCCCCGCCGATGTCACCGCCGAACGCGCCGTAACGCTCGTACCCCAGGACCTCGGTCATCAGGGCGTGCAGTGTCCGCGCCATCGATACCCTGGTCAGCGGCTCGGCAGGCAGGTCAGAATAGAGGAAGCCGGGCATGGACGGGATCACCACGTCGAACGCGTCGGCCGGATCTCCCCCGTATCGCCCTGGATCGGCGAGCCGTGCCGCCAGCGGCAGCATCTCCACGAAGCTGCTCGGCCAACCATGGCTCAGCAGCAACGGCATGGGCGCGGGCCCGTTGCCGGGGATCTTCAGGAAGTGCGTACGCGTGCCGTCGATGTGGGCCATGCCGTGCGGCAGGGCGTTCAGCTCCGCCTCACGTGCCCGATAGTCGAATCCATCGGCCCAATAGCCGATCAGGTCCCGCAGATAGCCGAGATCCACGCCGCCCTGCCACGCCGGCCCACCCGCCGGGTCGCCGAACCGAGTGTTACGCAGCCGACGGCGCAGATCATCGAGCACGTCGTCCGGCACGTCGATCCGAAACGGCGACCAGGTCACGCTTCCTCCACTGCTCAGGTTGTCATGGCTAGCGGCCGGTGCGGCTGGCGACGATCACCTGCACCGTGTGTTCAAGAGCGTACGCCGGGTCGGCTCCGCCGCCCTTGACCTGCTCATCGGCGTCGGCCACCGCCTGGATGGCCCGTGACAGGCCTTCCGGGCCCCAGCCGTTCAGCTGCCGCTTGACGCGGTCGATCTTCCACGGCGGCATGCCGAGATGGCTCGCCAGCTGCCCGCCCCTGAGGTTGCGCGGCGCTCCACCGACCTTGGCCAGGCCCCGCAGCCCTCCCGCCAGCGCGCTCACCAGGAGCACGGGGGCCACTCCGGTGCCGAGCGCCCAGCGGAGCTGCTCCAGTGCCTCGGCCAGCCGCCCCTCGACCGCCGAATCGGCCACGTTGAACCCGGTGACCTCCGCCCGGCCCTTGTGATAGCGGGCCACGGCCGCCGCGTTGATCGTCTTGTCTTCCGTGTCGAACACCAGCTGATTGCACGCCGCGGCCAGCTCCCGCAGATCGTTGCCCACCGCCTCGAGCAGCGCCTGCGCGGCATCGGGTGAAATGCCGCGCCCCGCCCGCTTGATCTCGTTCTTGAGGAAGTCGAGCCGTTCGCCGGCCTTGGTGACCTTGCTGACGGTGACGACGCTCGCCCCCGCCTTCTTGACCCCGTCGACCAGCGCCTTGCCCTTCACCCCACCCGGGTGGACCAGGACGAGCACGGTGTCGTCGGAGGGGCGCGCGGCATACTTCACGACCTCCGCGATGACGTCCTTGACGAGATCCTGCGCGGACCGGATCACCACCACCGAACGATCACCGAACAGCGACGGCGAGGTCAGCTGGGTCAACTCCCCCGGCGTCACCTTCCCGCCGATGAGATCGTGCACGTCCGCGCCGCCGTCGGCCGCCCGCGCCGCCGCGATCACACCGCTGACCGCCCGCTCGGCCAGCAGCTCTTCGTCACCGACGACCAAGGTCACGAGTGCTGGATGGGTTCCCGCCATGTCGAGCAGCATGCCATGCGCCACCGACAAGCCGGTACTCGACGATCCACACGCCCGCACGTTCGAGTCTGAGTGCGATAGACGGCCGGCTTCAGCCGACCCGGCGGGCGACGTACAGAATCCGGTCGTGGTCGTCCTCGTCGGCCGGCTCCCGCGCCGACGTCCCCACCAGCCCGTAAGCAGCCACGACGCACAGCCCGGCCCGCTCGGCCACGCGGCGCACCGTCCGGTCGGAGTGGTGCCGCTGCACGTGCTGCATCGACACCCGCTCCCAGCCCGCGCCGGCCCGTTCGAACAGGTCGAACTGAGTGACCACGACCGCGTCGGCCTCGATCCGCGGGGACACCGCGAACCAGGCCACGTACCGGTCTCCCTGGTCGACGACTGCGGGGACGCTGAACGTACGCCGGTAGTAGCCGATGGTGTTCAGGTCGAAGACCAGCACCCCGTCCTCAGCGAGCTGATCGCGCGCGGCCGCCAGCGACCGCCGCAGCTGGTCTGTAGTGGTCAGGTACGTCACTGGCACATCCACGCAAGCGACCACGTCGAAGCCCGTCAGCCCGGGCGGGGGCTGCTGCAGCCGTCCCACCAGGAACCGGATCCCCTCGGCGCCAGGCCGGCGCCGGGCCATCGCCACCATCGCCGGGGACAGGTCGTAGCCGGTCACCTCGAAGTCCCGCTCGCGAAAGGCCACGCTGCTGCGGCCGGTACCGCACCCGGCGTCCAGCAGCCGCCGCCCGCCCGGCCCGTACCGATCCACCGCCTCCACGAAGCGGTCTACCAGTCCGGCGGTGTCCATCCGCGCGTTCAGCTCGTCGTACCGGACCGCGATGCTCTCGTACGCCGCCAGCGTCTCATCCACATGCGCCATGCGCGCCTCCTGAGCTCACGTATCCCGTCGGCCGCGCCACGTCGGGAGCCGCGCCGGGCTGTTGGCCCGGCACGGCCGACGGGATACGGCTTACCAGATGAACCATGCCTGCCGGTTGATCCGGCGGCTGGTAACGCGGCGCAGCAGCTTCCTCACGTGGCTCACCTCCTCTCTTGGTGACCGATGGTGGTCAAACCTGGCGTGGGATCCGGCGCAACTGGAACGGCGGAGGGGTGATGATGCCCGCCACGTGGGGGTATCCGTGGCCGCCCCGCACCTCCAGACGGGCGCCGTCGGTCACGGCGGCGAGCAGCTCGGTGGCCAGGGTGTGGGCGACGGCGGCGCCGGCGCAGGTGAACGGGCCGCCACCGAACGGAAGGTAGGGCCCGCGAGGACCGGGGCCGTCCCACCGGTCGGGCCGAAACCGGGTGGCCTGCGGCCATTGCCGCTCGTCGCGATGTAACAGGTAGGTGCAGACCGACACGCTTTCCCCGGGCTCCAGCCGCACGCCGCCGACCTGATGGGCGCGATGTACCGGGCGGCCCAGCAGCCACGCCACCGGCCACAGCCGCAGCGACTCCCGTACGGCTGACTCTGCGGGCACGGCCGCCAGGTCGACGCCGTGGGTCGCGGCCGCCAGCAGCGCCCAGGCGACCACGTGGCCTACCGGCGCCACCGAGGTTCGGAACAGCAGCAGGTATACCTGGGCGACCTGCGTGGCAGGCGTATCGGGCGGAGTTACCCTGAGCATGGCGTCCAGCAGGTCGCCGGGCCCGCCTGGTTGTGGCCCGGCCCGCCGGACGAGCACCTCGCCGGTGACCGCCCGCACCACGCGCGCCCCCAGCGCCCACCGCGCCGCGCGCGCCAGCCGGCCGCTGGGACGGATCAGGACATCGTGCCGCATCACTTGCGTCATCAGCTCCCGCAGGGCTGGCGAGCTGTCCGGGCGCAGCAGCGCCTCTGCCAGAAACCGGTGCACGGCGGCGCGTCCGGCCGAGGGCCACTCGCTGACCTCCCCCAGCTCCGCCACGACGGCGGGCAGCCGCTCGCGGTGCGCGGCCAGGTGGGCGCGCAACGTCGCGCGGGCCGCCCGCCCGATCGCGACCTGCGGCGCCCGCGGTCCCAGCCGGCCGCCGCGGACGTGGAAGAAGTCGGACACCTGGTCGTAGTTGCCCTCCTCGTCGTGCAGCACCCGCAAGGCCTCCACCGGATCGGCCACGCAGAGCGATCCATCGTCGGGCAGCCGGAACACTGTGCCCCGCTCACGGGCCGCCTGTTCGACGAACCCCAGCGGGTCCCGGCGGTACCACCGCGCCGCCCCGCCGCCGCCCGCCCACGGCAGGCTCCCGCCGGGAGCGGCCCGATCCGGTTCTCCGACCGTCGTCATCCCCACCTGCCCAATGCCATCCGTGATCGCGGGTGTACGCGCAGGTGGTGCCGTTCGCGTGTCCCGGCAGGAGAGCGGCGTCACCCGCCGCCTCTCCAGGCCTGCCTGTGCGCGGTAGCGGCGGCAAGAATGGCGATAGTTTATCGCCATCGACTGCCATTGTTGATTATCAAGTGGACAAAGGGGAGTGTCAATACTGTTCTGACAGGATTTGCGGAATGCCATGGCGAGAGCATTTCGGGAATTATGTGAGTGCCGAAATTGCCTCTCTGTTCTACCCGGGGCTCTCTGAACTTCGAAGCGTGATTGTGAGCACACGCTTAATGAAGCCGAGCAGTCGCTTCACCAGCGGAGCGTCTGTGTGAGTGACGCCCGATTGCGGGTTCGAAACCTGCAGGGCGCGCTTCCATAACCAGAAGAAATTCCGCCTCGGCCTGCGGCAATGCCTGCTCCGCGGTATTCGGCCGGCGCCGGCGGCAGGCCCAGGAGTGCCACCGCCGACGGAATACACAGGGAACGATCCCGCCTCCGAGACCGCCTCTCGCCTGGGCGGGGCCATGTGCCGGCGGCCGAACTCTCGGCGAGTCCCGTCGCCCGAAACACCCTTCGGCGGCGGCGCGCATCCCTGCCGCCTCCGCTTCCGGCTGCGTTCTGCAGGGCAGACGAAAGCACAGATCAGGCGCGATCAGACGGCGCATCTCACCCTTCTTGACGGTGCCCCTAATTCGTGGACCGACATGGCGAACGGGAAACCGGAGAACGTGATCGTTCCGAAGATACGGGAACTCCCGCCAACAGAACCAAGAAATCCTGGCGACCCCGCATATTGACCTCTCCCTCGTCGCCATCTACCGCCGGTGGTCGCACACTGAGAGACCTTTAGTGCGACTTTGTGTCGCCATCGCGAGTCTCGCCGGCTGCTCCGGCGCTCTCTGTGAGACGAAGGAGGCATGACTGATTTGGTCATCCACCCCTCGCAGCAGGGGAGGAAGACCTCTTCGAATCCTTGCCCGATCCCGGGCTGGTCGGCTTTCCTGGCCGGCTCGAATTCCGCCCCGAGTCCGACGGATCACGCTAGGGACCCTGGCCCTGCTGCGGCACCCCGAGCAGCTGGTCCTCCTCCGTGACGGCGACGATCCGTGCGACCCGTCCGTCTTCCCCGACCCGGACCGGCTCGACCTCCAGCGCAACGCCCGGCTCCACGTGAGTTTCGGGTACGGGGCGCACCAGCCCCTGGCGCGGATGGAACTGCAAGTCGCCTACCCCGCCCTCCTGCGGCGGATCCCCACCCTGGCGCTCGCCGCCGCGGTGGAGCAGATCCCCTTCACGCACGACGGGTTCGTCTACGGAGCCTACGAGCTGCGCGGGTAGCCACCGCGCAACTCGTCCAACGAGAGGCGCAACTGCCCGGTCCAGGCTTCGCCGCATGATTGAGTTACGGCGTTGACGCCGCTATGCGGGCCCCCTTACCGATGCGGGAGGTGGGCGCTCTGCTGGACGCCCGCGCAGGAGTGTCGTCAACCATCTGCCGAGCCGGGCACTACCATCCGGGCATATAGGCTCACCCAATGCCATGATCATTGTTACGGTAACGGAACCTGACAAAAACCCTCCCCACCTCACGATCTGTCAGTCTTGCCGCGATCAGTTCGCCCCTGACTGGGAGAAGCGTGGTGGGTACCATCCTCAAGACCGATCGGGTTCATGAGGCCCTTGCAGAGCAGGTGCGGCGCACCCCTGACCGCATCGCTGTGGTGGCGGGCACGACCCGCGTGACGTATGCCGATCTCGACTCACGCGCTGAGCGGATCGCCGGCGAATTACGTGCCCGGGGCGCAGGCCCCGGTGACTCGGTGGGCGTTTGCCTGGACAGAGACGATTCGCTGATCGCGGCGCTGCTGGGAGTGTGGAAGGCGGGCGCCGCCTACGTGCCGCTCGACCCGGCCTATCCCGCCGACCGGCTGGAGTTCATCGCCGCCGACGCCGGGATGGCCCACCTCATCACCTCGGAGCCGGTGGCCCGGAGGCAGGAGGCGGTGCTGCGGGCCTCTGGCGCCGAAGCCCTGCTGATCGAGTCCGTGGGCGACGGCGCCGGAGCCACGGGCCGGACCGCGCCTTCGGTCCCCGGCAAGCCGACGGACGCCGCCTACGTGATCTACACCTCCGGCTCGACCGGTCGCCCCAAGGGCGTGGTCATCGAGCATCGCAACGCCATGGCGCTGCTGCGTTACGAGGCAGGGCGGTACCCCGACGAGCTGGGCGGCATGCTGTTCGCCACGTCGGTGTGTTTCGACCCCTCGGTGACGCAGATGTTCCTGCCGCTGCTCTGCGGCGGGACCGTGATCGTGGCCGACAACCTGCTGGCGCTGTCCGCGCTCCCTGCCCGCGACGAGGTGACGGCCGTGTACGGCGCGCCCTCCGCACTGGTAGCGCTGCTGAGCGAGCCGCTCCCCGCCAGTGTGCGCATGGTGATCGCCGGAGGTGAGCCGTTCACCAGGGCTCTGGCCGATCGCATCTACGCCAACCCTGGCGTGCACCGCGTGGTAAACGTATACGGGCCGACCGAATGCACGGTGACCTGCACTTCCTCCGAGGTGCTCCGCGACGGACAGGGCGAGCCGCCGATCGGCTCCGCCTATGCCGGTTCCGTGCTCAGCGCACGCGACACCGCTGGGCGGCCGCTGCCCGAGGGCGAGATCGGGGAGCTGTGGGTGGCGGGGCCATTGGTCGGCAGAGGCTATCTGAACCGGCCCGAGCTGACCGCCGAGCGGTTCGTGACCGACGACGATGGCGTGCGGCACTACCGCACCGGCGACCTCGTCCGCCGCGAGAACGGGATCTACCACTACGCGGGCCGCAACGACGACCAGGTCAAGGTGGCCGGGTTCCGGGTGGAGCTGGGCGAGGTGCAGGGCACCCTGACCCGGCATCCAGGCGTGAACCACGCCGTCGTGCTGACCCAGGTTGACGCACGCGACGTACGGCGCCTGGTCTCCTACGTGCAGCCGGTCGCAGGGGATGAGGCCGGGCCCACCGGGGCGGAACTGAGTGAGGCGGGGCTACGCGAATGGATGCGCGAGCGGCTGCCCGACTACATGGTGCCGTCCAGAATCGCGATCCTGGACCGTATCCCGCTCGGGCCAACAGGGAAGATCGACCGCGCCGCTCTGCCCGTACTGGAGTTCGCCCCCGAGCTGGGCGCCTACGTCGCGCCGCGGAACGACATCGAGCGGCGGCTCGCTGAGATCATCGGTGCGGTGCTCGGCGTCGAGCGGGTGGGCATCCACCATCACTTCATCGACCTGGGCGGTCACTCCCTGGCCGCGGCCCGGATCTGCGCGGTCATCGAGCGGGAACTGGGCGCGCGGGTGGCGCTCACCACGTTCCTCGGCCGGCCCACGATCGCCGAGCTGTCCCCGCTCGTGGAGGCCGCCGAGGCCACGCCATCCGGATCCGGCGCACCCCGGCTGGCCCGCCACCCGGGCAGGGACCGCTACCCGCTCACCTCCGCGCAGTACGGCATGTGGCTGCTGCGTGAGGTCAGCCGCACCAGGAACGCCACAACGCTCGCCTTCCGCCTGCGCCTGACAGGACTCGGCTCGGCCGAGCCCGTCAGGGCCGCACTGGACGCGCTGGTCCGTGAACACGAGGTGCTGCGCACCGTCACGGTGGTCGGCGAGGACGGCGAGCCGGTGGCCGAGGTACGGTCACCCGCGCCGGTCCCGCTGGAGGAGCACCGCTACTCCCCCGGCCTGGCCGAGCAGCTCTCCGTCCACGGCTTCGACCTGTCCGCGGACGTCCCGCTACTGCGCGCGGCCCTGCTCTGGCACGACGAGCGGACCGCCGAGCTGATCATCGTCACCGACCACACCGCCTACGACGGCTGGTCCAACGCCACGCTCATGGCGGCGCTGACCGGCACCGTCGCCGAGCAGCCCGTCCAGGTCGGAGACGTGGCGCTGCTGGAGCAGGAGCTGACCGCCGACCCGGCCAGGATGGAGCGCCTGCGCGCGTTCTGGGCCGAGGAGCTGGCCGGGGCGGCGCCTCCGTACGACCTGTCGGCCCGCGCGCAGAGCGGCCCCAGCCGCTTCCGCGGCACCCGGCTGGTGCGCGGAGTGCCGCCGCGGATGGCGGCCAGGGTGGGTGAGCTGGCCGCGGCGACTGGCACTACCCCGTTCGCGATCTACTTCACCGTGCTCGGCCTGCTGGTGGCCGCGCAGACCGACCGGCCTGACGTGCTGCTCGGCGCGGCCGTCGCCGACCGCGCCCATCCCGAACTGGAAGGGCTCGTCGGCCCACTGGTCGACGTGCTTCCCGTACGCCTTCGCATCGACGGCGACTTGTCCGTACGGCAAGCCGTCACCCAGGCGGCGGTCGCCACGGCCCGCTCGCTCGATCACGTCGGCCTGCCCCCCGAGGAACGTCTGGCCGTCTCCGGCATCGAGCGTCCTCGCGGCACGATGCTCACCCCGGTTGTGCTCTCCTACCAGCCGCCTGCCGTACCGGTGCGGCTGGAGCGCGACGGGCTCGGCGTGGAGCTGCTCGGCGAGCTGAGCGGCGGCGGGGCTCAGGCGCCGCTCACACTGTTCGTCAACACCACGGTCGAGGGCGTCGAGGTCCAGGTCGAGTACGACATCGACCACTTCAGCCGGGAGGAGGCCGAGTCCTTCGCCGACCGGTTCATGCGACTACTGGAGGCCGCGGCAACCGGTCCTGAACTGCCGCTGTCGGCGTTCGAGCTGGTCACCGCCGAAGAGCGGGCCACGCTGCTGGCCTGGGGCACCGGCGCGCCTCTGGCTGAGGCCGGCTCGGCCACCGTCGTGCACGAGGTGTTGGAGCAGGCTGCCCGCCACCCCCGGCGGGTCGCGGTGGCGGACGCCGCGGGCGAGCTGACGTACGCCGAGCTGGCGGAGGCGTCGGCCCGCGTCGCCGCCGCCCTGCGCGAACCACTCGCCGTTGATCCCGCCCCCGAAGGCGGCCACGTCGTGGCCGTGTGCCTGCCGCGTGACCGGCATCTGCCCGCCGCGCTGGTCGGCGTGGGCAGAGCGGGCGCGGCCTACGTGCCGCTCGAACCGGGCCATCCGGCCGAGCGGCTGCGACACCAGCTCGCCGACTCGGGCGCCGGCGTCGTGCTCGCGGCCGGGGACACCGTCCCGGTCGCGCGCGGGCTGGCGGAGTCCACCGGGGCGACCCTGCTGGACCTGACCGACCTCGCTACCCTGCCGGACGGCGACGCGGCCCCCGCCACCACGTCTGATGGGCTGGCCTATGTGCTCTACACGTCCGGCTCGACCGGCCGGCCCAAGGGCGTCGAGGTCACCCATGCCAACCTGACGGCGTTCGTGGCGGCCATGCGGGTCACGCCCGGCATCCGCGACGACGACATCATGCTCGGCCTCACCCCGTTCTCCTTCGACGTCTTCGGCTTCGACCTGTGGGTCAGCCTGTGCAACGGGCTCCGCCTGGAACTGCTCGACCGCGATTCAGCCGTCGACGGCCGCGCCGTGGCCCGGCGTATCGACGGCTCCGGCGTCACGCTGCTCACCGCCACTCCCACCACGCTGCGCATGCTGGTCGCCGCCGGCTGGTCGGGCGGCGCCGACGTCCGCGTGGTCAGCATCGGCGAGGTCCTCGACCCTGCGCTGGCCGGCGCCCTGCTGGCCCGCGTGGGTGAGTTGTGGAACTCCTACGGCCCGACCGAGACGACCATCTACTCCACCATGACCAGGATCACCGCTCCCGTCGGCGACAGCGTGCCCATCGGCGGGCCGCTGCCCGGCGAGCGGGCCTGCGTGCTCGACCAGGTGGGTCGGCTCGTCCCGCCGGGCGTGCCCGGTGAGCTGTGGATCGGCGGCGCGGGCGTGGCAAGGGGCTACCGCGGCGCCCCGGCGACCGCGTTCGCCGACGATCCGCTCGCGCCAGGCGAGCGCCGCTACCGCACCGGTGACCTGGCGTGCTGGCGCCCTGACGGCACGCTCCACTTCCTCGGCCGCCGCGACCATCAGGTGAAGGTCCGCGGTCACCGGATCGAGCTGGGCGAGATAGAGGCCGCGCTGCGCGAGAGCGCACCCGACGCGGTGGTCACCGTGCACGAGGAGCACCTCGTCGGCTACCTGGTCGGCGTGACAGGCGACAGGGTGGCCGACACCGGGGCGCTGGAGGCCGCGCTGGGCGAGCGGCTGCCCGACTACATGATCCCGCGCCGGTGGATGGCGCTCGACACGCTGCCCACCACCTCGTCGGGCAAGGTCGACAGGAGCGCGCTGCCCAAGCCGGACCACGCCACCACCCGGACCCTGATCCCGCCGAGCAGCGACGCCGAACTGCTGGTCGCCGAGATCTGGCAGGCGGTCCTCCAACTGGAGACGGTCGGCGTCGACGACGACTTCTTCCGGCTCGGCGGCCATTCGCTGGCAGCCCTGCTGGTCACCGGACGTCTCACGGAGGCGCTGGCCATAGAGGTGCCGGTGCGGCTGCTGTTCGAGCGGCCGGTGCTCGCCGCGCTCGCCTCGGCCGTCGAGACGCTGCTGATGGCGGAGCTGGAGGCGGACAGATGACCGAGGCGCGGCAGAGCCTGCAAGACCGGCTGGCGGTACGGCTGGCCGCCGCCCGCCGTACCGCGGCCCGTACCGTGCCCGGCATCCCCGCCAGGACCGGGGAATCGCCCGCCCCGCCGTCACCCGCGCAGGCCCGGCTGTGGTTCCTGGATCAGCTCGCCGAGCCGGGCAACGCGGGCGCCTACAACGTCCCGACGGCCGTCCGGCTGCGCGGCCCGCTGGACACCGCAGCGATGCTGACCGCCGTGCGCGAGCTGGCCGAGCGTCACGAGGTGCTGCGCACGCTGGTCGACCAGGACCACACCACCGTGGTCGGCGCCGACCTGGTGCCGATCACGGTCGAGGACGTGGCCGACCGGGAACTGCTGGCGGGACGGCTGGAGCGGGAGGCGTACCGGCCGTTCGCGCTGGGTGCCGAGCCGCCGACCAGAGCGGTGCTGTACCGCATGGACGGCGACGAGCACGTGCTCCTGCTGACCGTGCACCACATCGCCTTCGACGCCTGGTCGAGGGACGTGGCGATGGCCGAGCTGGCGGCGCTCTACACCGCCGGGCTCGGCCTGGGCGAGCGCCCGGCGCAGCCGCGGGTGCAATACGGCGACTACGCGCAGTGGCTCGCCGGGCAGCCGGAGAGCGACGTGAGCTGGTGGACCGACCGGCTCGTGGGCCTCGAACCAGTGCTCGACCTGCCCACTGACCGCCCGCGCCCGTCCATCGCGGACTGGGCGGGCGACGAGGTGCCCGTCCAGCTCGGCCCGGAGCTGGCCGCAAGGGTGCGGGCGGCGGCCGCCGAGATCGGGGGTACGCCGTTCATGGTGCTGCTGGCGGCCTGGCAGGAACTGCTCGGCCGGGTGTCGGCCACCGACGACGTGCCGGTGGGCGTCCTGGAAGCGGGCCGCCTGCACCCCGACACCGAGAGGATACTGGGCTGCTTCGTCAATACGCTGGTCATGCGGGGTGACCGGTCAGGCGAGCCGACTGGCCGCGAGCTGCTCGCTCGGGTCCGCGACACGGCACTGGACGCGTTCGGGCACCGGGAGACGCAGTTCGAGCGTGTGGTGGAGGTGCTGCACCCGGATCGCAACCTGGCCACCACGCCGATCTTCCAGGCGGTGCTGAACGTCGTGGACACCTCGCCGGAGCCGCCGCGCTTCGCCGGGCTGGAGGTCGAGGTCTTCGAGCCGCCGCTGCGGATCGCCAAGTACGACCTCAACCTGGCGCTGGCCAAAGCCGGCGACGGCTACGAGGGCTCGCTGGCCTACCGCGCCGACCTCTTCGACGCGGGCACGGCACAACGGGTCGCCGGCTGGTATGTGACGCTGCTGAAAGGGATGCTCGATGATCTCGACTCCCCTGCCGCCGCGGTGCCCCTGGAGCCGGTGACCGGGCCGCTGATCGCGGGACCGCGCCGGGACTACGACCTGTCCAGGCCGCTGCACGCGTGGTTCGAGGACTGGGCGGCGCGTACGCCTGAGGCCGTCGCCGTCACCGACCCGGCGGGCACGCTGACCTATGCCGAGGTCGACTGGCAGGCCAACCGGATCGCGCACCGGCTGCTCGCGGCCGGCGTCGGGGCCGACGACGTGGTCGGCGTCCTCGCCGAGAGGCACGGACCGCTCGTCCCGGCGATTCTGGGCGTGCTCAAGGCGGGCGCCGCCTACATGCCGCTCGAACCGGCCTACCCGGACGACCGGTTGGCGTACATGGTGTCCTGCGGAGCCCGGCTGGTGCTGGCCGAGCGGGCGCTGGCCGCGCGGTTGCCCGGCGCTCTGGTCCTGGAGGACGTGCTGGCCGAGGACCTGCCGGAGACCTCTCCTGACGTGCCGGTCCTGCCGGAGCACCTGGCCCACGTACTGTTCACGTCGGGCTCGACCGGGCGGCCAAAGGGTGCGGCGGTGGAGCACCGGGCGGTCCTGCACTACCTGAGGGCGGTGGCCGAGCGGATCGACGGCGAGTACGCCTCTTGGGGTGTGGTCTCCACGATGGCCTCGGACCTGGTGATGACCTGCCTGTTCGGGGCGCTCATCAGCGGCGCCACCGTGCACCTGGTGGACCAGGACACCGGCACCGACCCCGACGCCTACACGCGCTACCTCGCCGCCCATCCGGTCGAGGTGATCAAGATGGTGCCCAGCCATCTGGAGCTGCTGGGGGCGCACGGCGACCTGGCCGCCATGCTGCCGTCGGAGTTACTCATCCTGGCGGGCGAGGCCACCTCATGGGAGCTGGCCGAGCGCATCAGGGCGGCCAGACCGGACCTGGAGCTGCAGATCCACTGCGGTCCCACGGAGACCACGGTGTCCGTGCTGAGCTGCACCGCGCCGGAGGCGCCCACGGGCACAGCGGCCGTCCCGCTGGGCCGGCCGCTGGCGAACGTCGACTGCTACGTGGTGGACCCGGCCGGCAGGCCGCTGCCCGCGGGCGTGCCGGGAGACCTGTGGATCGGGGGTCCCAGTCTGGCGCGCGGCTATCTCGGCCGTCCCGATCTGACGGACGAGCGTTTCGTGCCCGACCCGGTCACCGGCATCACCCGGTGCTATCGGACCGGTGACCGGGTACGGCTCAACGCGGAGGGCCTGGTCGAGTTCCTCGGGCGGGTCGACGACCAGGTCAAGATCCGCGGCTTCAGGGTGGAGCTGGGCGAGGTCAAGGCGGCGCTGCACGACCAGCCGGGCGTGCTGGAGGCGGCGGTCCTGCCGATCGGCGAGGCGCACAACCGCCGCTTGGCCGCGTGGATCGCACCCGCCACCGTCGACCTCGCGGCGGTCCGGGCTGGTCTGCGGGAGCGGCTGCCCGAATACATGGTGCCGCCGGCGATCGTCGTCCTCGACACGCTCCCGCTCACCCCGCTCGGCAAGGTCAACCGGGCCGCGCTGCCGATGCCCGAGGTGGCCACGGCGGGCGAACGGGTGGCCCCGAGCACGCCGACGGAGCTGCGCGTCGCCGCGGTCTGGGCGGGCGTGCTGGGCACGGAGGACTTCGGCATCGAGGACGACTTCTTCGCCCTCGGCGGCGACTCCTTCATGGCCGTGCGCGCGGTGAGGGAGATCGATCCGGCGCTGCGCGTGATCGACCTGTTCACCCGGCCGACGATCCGCGAGCTGGCCACCCATCTCGACTCGGACGACGGGGCCGAGCCCGGGCTGCTGCACCGGCTGGCGGGGCCCGCCGTGGCGAGCCGTACCGTACTGTGCGTGCCGTACGGCGGTGGCTCGGCCGCCGCCTACGGGCCGCTGGCGACCGAGCTGGCGACCCGGCATCCCGGCACCGCGGTGCTGGCCGTAGAGCTGCCCGGCCACGACCCGGCCCGGCCCGAGGAGCCGATGCTCTCCCTGCCCGAGCTGGTCGATCGGGTGATGGCGGAGCTCGCCCCGCTGACCACCGGGCCGATCGCGCTCTACGGACACTGCGTCGGCTCGGCTTCGGCCACCGAACTGGCGCTGCGCCTGGAGGAGTCGGGCGTGCCGGTGGCCGGGCTGTTCATCGGCGGCAGTTTCCCCGACGCCCGGTTACCCGGCCGGATCTCCGCCTGGTGGAACCGGAAGTTCCCGGCGAACAGGTGGTCATCCGACCGGTCGCAGCGCGACTTCCTGCGCACGCTTGGCGCGCTCGACGAGGACACCGGCGACACCGCGATCATGCTACGCGGCCTGCGGCATGACGTGGAGGAGGCACAGGCCTGGTTCAGCGGGGAGCTGGCCGCTGCGGGCACGCGCCGAAGCGACGAGAACGGCGTGATCGACGGCGCGCGCAAGCTGGCCGCGCCGGTGCTGTGCGTGATCGGCGAGCGCGACCGCTCCACCGAGCTCTATCAGGAGCGCTACCGGGAGTGGGGCGCCTTCGCCGAGCGTGTGGAGCTCGCCACCATCCCCCGCGCGGGCCACTACTTCCTCAAGCACCAGGCACCACTCCTGGCCGAGCTGATCGACGGTCACCTCGACGGCTGGGCGGCGGGTCGGATGCCGCCACCGATCGGCGAGGTCGAGGTGGTCGGCGAGCGTGCCCGCAGGGACCTGCGCCGCTTCTACACCATGGCGGTCGGGCAGACCGCTTCGCTGCTGGGCAGCGCGCTCACCGCGTTCGCCCTGGGCGTGTGGGCCTATCAGGAGAGCGGGCGGGTGTCGGACTACGCGCTGGTCTCGATGCTGGCAACGCTGCCGTCGCTGCTGGCCTCCCCGCTGGGCGGGGCCGTGGCGGACCGGGTGGACCGCCGGCTGGTGATGCTGGCCTGCGACACCATGTCCGCCGTCGCGACGGCCGTGCTGGTGGCGCTGCTGGTCATCGGGCGGCTGGAGGTGTGGCAGGTCGGTGTGATCTCCGGCGTGCTGTCGCTGGTCACGGCCTTCCATCGGCCCGCCTACCTGGCGGCCGTGGCGCAGCTCGTGCCCAAGCCGTACCTCATGCAGGCCAACGCGGTCGCCAACCTCGGTACCGGGCTCGGCATGCTGCTCGCCCCGCTGGCCGGGGCGGCCCTGATCACGCTGATCGGCGTGCACGGCGTGGTGGCCGTGAACATCGCCACCTTCGTCATCGGCCTGTCCACACTGCTACTGGTGCGCTTCCCCGACCGGATGTTCCACCGGCTGGAGGAGACGTTCACGCAGGCCATGGTGGGCGGCTGGCGCTTCCTCGTACGGCGCCGCCCGCTGATGATCATGATCGGGTTCTTCGTCGTGGAGAACTACCTCGGGATGCTCGCCCTGGCGGTGACCGTACCCACCGTGCTGTCGTTCGGCGACGTGGCGGCCGTCGGCACGGTGACCGCGGCGCAGGGTATGGGCGCGGTGCTCGGGGCGCTGGTCATGGTGTTCTGGGGCGGCACGGAGCGGCGGGCGATCGGCATGGTCGGCTTCGTCAGCGGCTTCGGCCTGGGCGTCCTGCTGATCGGACTACGCCCGTCGGTCGCCCTGGCGGCGGCCGGCGGCTTGCTGTCGTGGCTGTTCCTCAGCATCCTCAACGCGCACTGGCTGTCGATCATCCAGCTCAAGGTAGGACTGGAGCTGCAGGGGCGGGTCCTGGCCACCAACCAGATGCTGGCGGTGTCCATGACGCCGCTGGCCTTCCTCACCGCACCGGCCCTGTCCGACCTCTTCGGCCCGCTGCTGGAGCCTGGCGGGGCGCTGGACGGCACGATCGTCGCTCAGCTCGTCGGCGTCGGCCCGGGCCGGGGCGTGGGGCTGCTCCTGGCGGTGACGGGCGCGCTGCTGGTGGTGTGGGGCGCCCTGGGCCTGTGGTATCGGCCACTGCGGCTGATGGAGGACCACCTGCCGGACGCGGTGGCGGGTGCCGAGATCGCGGACGATCTTGACGGTGTGCAGGAGGAGGCGGACAGGGAGCTGGCGCGCGGCCACGCGTGACCACCTTTCCCGCCGTACCGAACAGCTCGCCACAGCCGGTCCCGGCGGGGGCGAATCCACGTATTTGCCCCCACCGCGCTCACTCGATCATCGACGGCGTCGGCGATTGAGCTATGGGCCTGAAATGTGAACGACTGATGGGCCGGCCGCGTGGCACATCCGACGCAGCGGCCACATCCGACGAAATCCTACTCAGTAGGGTTTCGTCATGATTTTCAAGAAACCCTACTGACGCGATGCCGAACCCGGGCGTAGCTTCGAAGCAACTCCATCGCCCGAGCCGAGGTGACCCATGACAAGTCACAGCACGATCATGGAAGCGCGGATGTCGCTCGCCACCCGGCTCAAGGACCTCCGCACCGCCCATACGGGGGACGGCCGGCGGATGACCGGCGAACGCCTGGCCGAGGCCATGGGGTGGCACGGACGTAAGGCCCGCATCTCCAAGATCGAGAACGGGCAGCAGGTCCCGAGCGAGGACGACATCCGCGCCTGGGCCACCGCCTGCGGCGCCGAACACGAGATCCCCGACCTGCTCGCCGCCGCCCGTCATATCGACACGCTGTACACCGAATGGCGCCGCCTGGAGCGGAACGGACTCGGTCAGGTCCAGGAAACGTTCATCCCCCTGTACGAGCGGACGACCCGGTTACGCGTGTGGCAGCACTCCACGGTGCCCGGCCTGCTGCAGACCGAGGCGTACGCCCGCGCCCACCTGTCCACGATCATCTCCTTCCGCGGCATACCCGACGACCTGGACCGGGCCGTGGCCGCGCGCATGGCGCAGCAGCAGTCGCTCGGCGGCGTGCGGCGCTTCGTGTTCGTGCTCGGCGAGCAGACGCTGCGCACGCCCATGGTGAACCCCGCAGGGATGAACGCCCAGCTCGACAGACTGGCCACCTACACCCGGGACAATCCATACGTCAGCCTCGGCATCCTCCCGTACACCCGCAAACCCCCCGTCATGCCGCCGGAGAACTTCTGGCTGTACGACGCCAGCGAGGTCCGGGTGGATGGGGTGGCGGCGCAGTTCCGGATCAAGAAACCGGATGACGTCGCCGTCTACGAGAAGGCGTTCACGGCACTGGCCGAGGTAGCGGTGTACGGGCAGCCCGCGCTGGCTTGTATCGACGCGGCTCGCCGAGATCTTTAAGAAACTTTTCGAAACTTACTTGAGCTGCGGCGACGCTGGTTCGTACCTTCAAGTCGGACCACTTCGCGGCGGTCGGAAGGCTCCCGGACTTCCAAAACCCCGGCCGCCGCAAGCAAAGAACCACCTCTGTGAGGAACCCGCTGTGTCACCCACCGCCTTATCTGCGGTCGTCTCCACATGCCGGCCCGCGACTTCACCGCCGTCCGCGCTCCGCGACCGCACTTTCGGCGTATCACCCCCCGCACCGCGTCCTCACAGCTCTCACCCGCTGTCCGCCGGCTCCCCGAACCACCGCCAGGCGTCCCGCGGGTCATTTTGGCAGCGCCCATCCCTTCGTGTAGCCCCCACCTCACGATTGGAGCACGGCAATGATCCCCCTGCTGGATCGGTCGACCCTGACCGATCCGTGCGACCTCGTCGACGTGGGCCTGCTCGATCGGCTGATCGAGCGAGTCGCACGCGACTACTGCACCACCACCGCCTACGCCGAGCGAATCATGCGGCAGACACTCGGTTTTCTTGCCACATGTGCCCTCAATCCGGACGCCGGTCTGCCACCCTCGGAAGAGGTGGACAAGGGCTGGCACGCCTTCCTGCTTCACACCCGCGAGTACGCGGCGTTCTGCGAGCAGGTGGCCGGACGGTTCATCCATCACAGGCCCGACGACCCGGCAGGGGAAGCGCTCCGCCCCGCGGCTGAGCGAGTCGGCGCCACCGTACAAGCCATGCGTGCCGCCGGTCTCCCGGTGGACGTCGAGTTGTGGATCCCCGACGGCAGATGCGGTCAGTGCTACTCCGGCTGCGCCGACGACTCCGGAAGTGGAGGATGACGATGACCCGCCAGCAATGGGAAGACCTGCCGGTCAGCGTACGCGAAAGGGTAGAGCTCGAATGCGGCGGCCCGGTGATCAAGGCGGAGCCCGCCGGCGAAGGCATCATGCCCGGCATCGCGGCCCGGCTCCAGACCGAGAACCACAGTGTGTTCATCAAGGCCGTCGAGGCAGCCGGTATCGCTGCCAAGGCACACCGTACGGAGTCCTGGGCGGCGAGCGTCCTGCCCGACGAGGCTCCCGCACCGCACCTGCTGTGGCGAGGGCAGCAGGACGGCTGGCTGGTGACGGTGTTCGAGTACATCAACGACAACAGCCGCCACGTCGACCTGACACCCGGCTCCCCCGACCTGCCCGTCGTCCTGGACACGGTCTCCCTGCTCGGCGCCCTTCTCACGCCCTGCCCCCGGGGAGGGGCGCCGGTCATCGACAACATCCTGCCGCTCCTGGCCAAGGACTCCCACCTACGCGACAAAGGCATCCCGGCCGACCGCGACCTGTACGACACCGCGATCGAACGCTTCGAGCCAAGCGACCTCCGCGGCAACACCCTGCTGCACTACGACCTCGGTTCGAGCAACATGCTCATCTCACAGGGGAGCGTGTACGTGATCGACTGGTCGTACGCCGCTCGGGGCGCGGCCTGGATCGACGCGGCCATGCTCGCCCCACGCCTCGTCGAAGCCGGACACACCCCACCGGAGGTGGACGAGCTACTGTCCCGCGTACCGTCGTGGACGTCCGCCCCGCCCGACGCGGTGATCGGGCTGGCGGCGCTGTGGACACGGTTCCGCATCTACAAGGCCCGGTACGGGCCGGAGGAGATGCGCGAGTTCCGGGCCAGGGCGGCGGTCGCGGGGAAGACGTGGCTCGCGTACCGACAATCCTTGTGACGTGCTGAGCCACTGAGGTGCTCGGCCGCCACTGACGTGCCGAGCACCGCTCACCCGCCAAACCGCCACTGACCTGCTGAGCACCGCTGACGTGCTGAGTCGTCACCACTATGCGCTTAGCACCGCCTGCTGCTGAGCCACCGCTTATGCGCTGAGCCACAAACGTGAGCCGCAGCCGGGATCTCGGGCGGGGATTCCAGACGGGGGCCACAGATGTGGTGCGCCACCAGCCCCCTGGGCCCGCGTCGAAGGCGCCCGCTCAGACAAGGGGCGCTCGCCGGGAGGGGGGCGAGCGCCCCTTGCCTGGGCGGGCGACTTCGCCTGAGCGGGGCGCCTTCACCTCGCAGTCCTGCCGCCGCCCACTCGTCGACCACTGCCTGCCCTGGAACGCTGGTGAAGGACGCCACCGACAGCAGACCGTTGGCTACGGGCCACGGGCGACCACCGCCAGCCGTCCGTCCTGGTCGATCACCGCGAGGTCGCCTGACTGGTCGGTGCGGTAGACGCGGGCACCGAGGCGTTGCAGGAGCGCGATCGTGGACGGCGCTGGATGGCCGTAGTCGTTGTCGGCGCCCACGCTGATCAGTGCCGCCCGAGCGCCGACGGATGCGGAAGAGGCCGGGTCCAGCCGGCGCGAGCCGTGGTGCGGGACCTTGAGTACGTCTGCTCGCGGGGCGAGGCGGCGCAGCAGTTCGTCTTGGGCCTCGGTCTCGATGTCGCCGCTCAGGAGGGCCGAGCCCGCTCGCCAGCGTACGCAGGCCACGACGCTGGCATTATTGATCAAGCTGCCTTCCCCCTGGCCACCGGCCTTACCCTGCGACGGATCGGGGGCGAGGATGGTCACCTCGGAGGGGCCCAGCTGCCAGCGGCTGCCCGCGGGCGGTGTCCACTCCGAGATCCGGTGGCGGGCGAGGATGGTCGCGATGCGGTTGCTCTCCTGCTGGGCGACGCGTTGCGGGCTGACGACGACCGCGCCGACGTGCCTGTTCTTGAGTACGCCGGGGAGTCCGTCCACGTGGTCGGCGTGCGGGTGCGTGAGGAGCAGCAGGGGTACGTCGCGTACGTCCAGTCTGCGAAGGCAGCGGTCCATGACGACGGGGTCCGGGCCGGTGTCGACGACGATCCCCCGGCCGGGACCGGCCGCCAGCACAATGCCGTCACCCTGTCCGACGTCGCAGACCACCATCAGCCAGTTCGGAGGCGGCCATGGCTTGGCCACGGGACGAACGACGAGCACGACCACGAGTGCCACGCCGGCCATCGTGAGAGCCACCGTCCGCCAGGCACGGCGTCGAAGTACGGGAATCGCCACAGCCACGGCGATCACCAGGAGGCCGAGCCCAGGAAGCCCGCCCGGCCACGGAAGTGTGGCGAGCGGCACGCCCACGGCCCACTGGGCGACCATGATGATCCAGCCGACCGCGTACCCGGCCGGGATGACCAGCCATTGAGCCGCCTGAGGCCAAAGGGGAGCCACCAGCGCGGCAACGAACCCGAGGATGGTCGCGGGCGCCACTGCCGGGCCCGCGAGCAGGTTGGCGGGGATCGCCACCAGGGTGAGCTGGCCGGACATCAGCACGAGAACCGGTGTCACAGCGACCTGCGCCGCCGCAGACACGGCCACCGCCTCCGCCGCCCATCGAGGAAGCCGTAGACGACCCTTCGGCGGAGAACGGATCGGTGCAGAGGGCGACGCCGCCGACGCCAGGACATCATCGGATGTGGCTGCACCGTCGAACGCCGTATCGAGCGTGGCGGCACCACGAAGTACCGAGCCGGAGGCGACAGCTCCACAGACCGCCGAGCCGAATGTGGCAGAACCACAAGTCGCCGAATTGGACACGGCACCCCACCGCACCGGATCCGACGTCACAGCACCACGAAGCGCCGCAGCGCACGCGATACCACCACCACATGCCGGAACGGAGGCACCACCACCACACCACGCCGAATCCGACGCCACAGCACCACCAAGCACTGCACCGGACGTGACACCACCGCCACATGCCGGATCAGAGGCGACGGCGCCACGGGATGCCGAGTCGCTGTGACGCCCGGCGTCGCCGGCCCGGGTGGAGACGGGCCTCTCGGGGTCCGAGGCGTCGTGGATGGCGGCACTGGTCGGGGTCTCCGCCGGGTCAGGGCCGGTGAGGCGGGTTCGCCAGCGGGGAGCGAGCAGGAGGATGCCGGCGGTGGCGGATGCCGACAGGGCGAAGCCGTACGAGTGGGCCAGTTCGGGGTCGAACAGGATGAGCAGCAGGATCGACGCCGACAGGGCCGCCACGCCATCCTTTGTCCGGCCGGTGCCGAGGGCTACGGCGGCGGTCAGGCCCATGAGCAGAGCTCGGAGGACACTCGGCGAGGGCCGTGCGACCACGGCGAACGCGATCATGGCGACGGCCGCGAGGACGGCTCTCAGGGCGAGCGGGAGGCCTGCCAGGCGGGAGACGGCCAGGACGGCGCTTGCGACGATCGCCAGGTTCGCCCCGCTCACCGCGTTCAAGTGGCTCAAGCCTGCTTCGGTGAGATCGGCGGTGAGTTGTCGGTCCATGCGGGAGACGTCGCCTACGACCAAGCCCGGAAGGAGGCCGCGCTGGTCTACCGGGAGTACGTCCGCGGCCGTCCGTAGACCCGCTCGGAGGGTGCCTGCCGCGGCTTGGATCCATGACGGGGATGTGAGGACATGTGGTGGACCTCGGACGAGGAGAACGGCGCTTGTCAGGTCGCCCGGGGTCGCCTGGGCGAGGCGGGCGGTCACTTCCAGGCGCTGGCTTGGGAGGAGGCGGGTCCATTCGGCGCCTTGGGCGAAGACGATCACGGGGGTGTTCACGGCGAGTCGGGTTGCCGGGGTTTGGAGCAGGGTCAGGGTGGCGGGAACGATTATTCGGTCTTGGGTGAAGCGTCCGCCTCGGTGGCGTCTGACCTTCGGGTCGTCGGTGAGGGTGATCTGTGCGGTGACCTGTGCTCCGCGGGCCGCCAGGGCGACCACCGGGCCTGTGCTCACGGCGTGGACGCGCAGGGCTACCGAAGCCGAGGTCGCGGCGACGCAGGTGAGGGTCGCGATCGCCACGTTGCGCCAGAGCCGTCGAACGGCGCCGGGAACCGGTCCCGAGGACGGACGAGCGCACACGATCCGCCTGAGCACGGAGAGGGAACGGGCGGCTCGGAAGCGTGCGGCAAGCGGGTGTCCAGGCCAGAAGCGCGCGAGGGCGCGCGTAGGTGAGAGGCACGTTAGGGCCGTGCGGGTAAACGGTGAGCGCGTACGAGCGGGCGAGGAAGGCGTCGCGGGCACGCGGGTGGGCGAGGAGGGCGTCAGACGCGGCCTGGTGGGTGAGGAAGGTGTCAGGGGCGGGCGGGTGAGCAAGGGGTGTCTGCGTATGCGCGCGAATCTGGAGCCTGCCAGAAGGGCCGCTGCGGACCCGATGGCCAGGATGGAGACGATCAGGCTCGTTGTTGGGGAGAAGCTCAGCAGGGTGAGGGCGGTGGCCCAGGCGGCCAGACCGGGGAGAGTCAGGGACCAGGAGTGGGGGGAGGCGGGAAGGTCGTGGGGCATATCAGACGCGTACCTTTCCCTTGATTTCCTCGTACTTCTTCGCGCCGATGCCGCTGACCTCGCGCAGCTGGTCGATGCTGGTGAAGCCGCCGTGCGTGGTACGGAAGTCGGCGATGCGGGCCGCCAGGACCTCGCCCACCCCGGGGAGTTGCTCCAGTTGGTCGGGGGTGGCCGAGTTGAGGTCGAGTGTTGTGGTGGCGGGGTCTGCTTGGGTGGGGGCGGATGGGGCGCCTATGACGATCTGTTCGCCGTCTACGAGACGTCTGGCCAGGTTGACCGAGGATGTGGCGGTGCCGCGCTGGGGTCCACCGGCGGCTGTCACGGCGTCGGCCACTCTGGCTCCCATGGCGAGGGTGTAGAGGCCCGGCTTGCGGACCTTCCCGGTGATGTGGACGGTCACCTTGGCCGTGGGAGATGGATTGGAGGGCACCGGTGGGCTGGGGATCGGGGCGGGGAGGGGCTCCGGGGTGGGTTGGGAGCGCCACGCGATCACGCCTGCCACCACTGCGGCCAGGACGGCCAGGGCAATCAGGATGCGCAGACCTGGCTTGCCAGGGTCGAGGGAGGCGGGGGGCCTGGTGGTGACGGCCTGGCGGAAGGCTTCGAACGAGGGTGGGATGGGGGCCCAACCTGGCCTCAGGGTCGGGTCATGCGGCAGCGAAGGTGGGCCTGATCCCAGGGGCGGGTCGTGCGGGGGCAGCGGGCGATCCGACCCTGGTGGCGGGTCGTGTGGGAGCGGTGCGCGGCCTGATCCCAGAGGTGACTCAGGCGGGAGCGGGGGCCGGCCTGAGCCCATGGGCGGGTCATGCGGATCTTGGAGTGCGCCGCCGGGCAGGCTGGGGCTGGTGATCGACCGTAGGCGGGACTCGGCGATGGTCCGCTCGGCTGTCGCATCGTGGTTGCGCACGGCAGCGAAGGTACGAGACCGGCTGGGGGTCGCAGAGCGGTGAACGAGGTTCTGGGGACAACCGAGGCATGGCGGGCCAGCCTGTGGACGACATGGTGAACGGCCTGAAGGAAGTGGCGGGTGGTCAGGCGTCCGTGGTCAGTACGGCTAGTCGGCTGAGGTGACCGTCAGTCCCAGCATCCCTGGCCCCACATGTACCCCGATAACCGCCCCAACCTCCACCACCCGCATCTCCACGATCCCGGGCAGCCGCTTGGCCAGTCGTTCCGCCAGCCCCTCCGCCCGTCCCAGCGCCCCCAGGTGCTGCACCGCCACCCGCACCTCCGCCTCGCCCTCAGCGGCCGCCACCGCCAGATCCTCCAGCCGCGCGATGGCCCTGCCCGCCGTCCGTACCTTCTCCAGCAGCGTGACCCGCCCGTCCACAAGGTGCAGCAGGGGCTTGATCATCAGCGCCGAACCCACCAGCGAGGCCGCCGTCCCGATGCGCCCGCCGCGCCGCAGGTACTCCAGCGTGTCGGCGTAGAAGTACGTCCGGGTACGCGCAACGCACCGCCGGGCGGCAGCCGCCACCTCCGCGAGCGATCCGCCCGCCGCGGCCGTACGGGCGGCGGCGAGCACCGGGTAGCCGAGCCCCATGGCGATCGACCGGCTGTCGATGACCTCCACCGGCACCGGGCACTCCGCGGCGGCCAGCAGCGCGGCGGAGGCCGTACCGGAGAACTCACCCGACAGGTGGATCGAGACCACGCCCGAAGCGCCGCCGGCCGCCAGCGACGCGTAGCACGAGGCGAAGTGAGCGGGTGCGGGTCTGGAGGTGGTCGCCGACGACAGGTCTCCGGTGAATAAGTTCTCGTCGTATGACAAACCACCGGAAGTCACCTGTACAGGAACAAAAGCGACACCAGGCATCGGAGGTAGGTAAGCAGTTGAATCTGTGACCACGAGCACCGATGGCGGCATAGTCCGAGATTAACTACTGAACCGGGGTTCCACCCCGCCAGACCCGGCGCGGCTTGAGGCCGAAGGACCAGGCGAAGGCGCCCTCGTGGTCGGCGTCCCACTGGACGATGTCGGCCAGGCGGCCGGGAGCCAGGACGCCGCGGTCGGGCGCGCCCAGCACAGTGGCGCCGCCGAGCGTGGCCGCCCGCAGCGCGTCGTTGACGCTCATCCCGAACGCCGACACCGCCATCGCGATGACCAGGGACATCGAGGTGATGCCGCAGTAGCCGGGGTTGTGGTCGCTGCCGAGCGCGATCTGCACTCCGTGCTTGATCATCTGGCGGACCGGCGGCAGGTGGCCGCGCTGGAGCGCCGTCGCGGGGCAGACCACGGCGGGCACGCCGTAGCGGGACATGATCGCGATGTCCTCTTCGGACATGTGGTGCAGCCCGTCGGCGGAGGCGCAGCCGAGCTCGGCGGCCAGTTGGACGGCGCCGCGGCGGCTGAAGAGGCCGGCGTGGATGCGCGGCAGCAGGCCGACGTTGCGGCCCGAGGCGAGCACCCAGCGGGACTCTTCGGTGGTGAAGTGGCCCTCGTCGCAGTAGACGTCCACGCTGTCGGCACCGGCGGCGGCCGCGTCGGCGCACCAGGCGCCCACGGCCTCGACGTATTCGCGCTGCCGGCCGAAGTATTCCGGTGGCACCACGTGCGCCGCGAGGAAGGTGACGTGCACCCGCGGCATCATCGGCTCCTTCTCCAGCTCGCGCAGGAGCCGCACGTCGGCGAGCTCGCCGTCGCGGGTGAGGTGATAGCCGGTCTTGGCCTCGACGGTCGTGGTGCCGCTGAGCAGCCAGCCGCGCAGCCGCTCACGGACGCCGTTGCACAGGGTCCACGGGTCGGTGCCGCGGGTCACGGTGACGGTCGAGCCCACGCCGCCGCCCGCCGCGGTGATCGCCGACGAGGTGGAGCCGCCGGTGCGGATCGCCAGCTCGGCGTAGCGGTTGCCCGCGTAGACCGGGTGGGTGTGCGCGTCGATGAGGCCGGGCGTGACGAGCGCGCCACCCAGGTTTTCGACGTGGTCCACGTCGACGATGTCGTCAACGACACCGGGCACGCTCTGCGGCAGATCGGGCGCCCGCCCGACCCACGCGATCCGGTCGTTGTGTACGAGGATGGCCGCGTTGCTGAGAACCTCGTTGCCGGTCCAGAGGCGGCCGATATTGGTCAGAAGCCGAACGGTCACCGCATCACCGCCCCGCGGGATCCCCCAGGCGAGCACAGCACCCAGCAGCGCACGGCTGACGCCGCGCCCACTGAGTCGGCTCCGGGTCCGGACGACATGGGGGGTCTCCTGCTCTCATCCGCTATGGCTGTGCGGTGACCGTATCGCCGGACTCATGATCCGGCGATTTCAGTTCAGTTACGTTATTTCACAGGTGGGCTTGCTGTACAGGGTTATTCGGAAGAAAGCCCACTCTTCCCAACCGCCACTCGACCCCATTGAACCCCTGTGGCCCCCGCACGCGACCTCACTCACAGCAGCGATCATGCGAAACCCGCGCCATTAGTGTCGTAAGACTCGGCTTATCCTAGCAATCCCAGCGTTCAGGGACCACTGCCGCCTTTGGGCAGCCCTGCAGTGATTTTGGCGGAGCTGCCCGCTTGCGACGCCTAAGAGACGCGTTCGACAGGCTTGCCGGCCCGCTCCAGTTCCTGGAACAGGCTCGGGAGCACGCGTGCGTGCAGGATCGTGCCGTCCGCCACGTGGTCCACCGAGAGCACCTCGCCCTCCTTGTGGGCCCGCGAGATCAGGTCGCTCCTGTCGTACGGCATGAGCAACAGGACCTCGTGGTCGAGCCTGGGCAGCTCGCGTTCGATGAGCGCCATCAGCTCGGCGATGCCGGCACCGGTGCGCGCCGAGACCACGATGCTGTCGCGCTCGCGCCTGGCGATGCGGTCCAGCACTTCCTGGTCGGCCGCGTCGGCCTTGTTGATCACCACGATCTCGGGCACGTCGGAGGCGCCCTCGATGTCGGCGAAGACCTCGCGTACGGCGGCGAGCTGGCCTTCCGGATCGGGGTGCGCGCCGTCGACCACGTGCAGGATCAGGTCGGCGTCGGCGACCTCCTCCAGCGTGGAGCGGAACGCCTCGATCAGCTGGTGCGGCAGGTGGCGCACGAAGCCGACCGTGTCGGCGATCGTGAACAGCCTGCCGTCAGGCGTGTGCGCCCGGCGTACGGTCGGGTCGAGGGTGGCGAACAGCGCGTCCTCCACCAGCACTCCCGCACCGGTGATCCGGTTGAGCAGGGAGGACTTGCCGGCGTTGGTGTAACCCGCGATCGCCACGGCCGGGACCTCGCGCCGGGTGCGCCGGTGGCGCATCGTGTCGCGCGAGGTGGACATGCCGCTGATCTGGCGCCGCAGCTTGGCCATGCGCTCGCGGATGCGGCGCCGGTCCAGCTCGATCTTGGTCTCACCGGGGCCGCGGCCGCCGATGCCGACACCGCCCGCGGCGCGTCCACCCACCTGCCTGGACAGGTTGCCACCCCAGCCGCGCAGGCGGGGCAGCAGGTATTGGAGCTGGGCCAGCTCGACCTGAGCCTTGCCCTCACGGCTCTTGGCGTGCTGCGCGAAGATGTCGAGGATCAGCGCGGTGCGGTCGATGACCTTCACCTTGACCGTCTCCTCCAGCTGGCGGAGCTGGCCAGGGGCCAGCTCGCCGTCGCAGATCACGGTGTCGGCGCCGGTCGAGTCGACCACGTCGCGGAGTTCGAGCGCCTTGCCCGAGCCGATGTACGTGGCCGGGTCGGGCTTCTGGCGGCGCTGGATGAGGCCCTCGAGGACCTCGGAGCCCGCCGTCTCGGCCAGGAGCTTGAGCTCCAGCAGGGAGTTTTCAGCGTCTTCGGCCGTGCCTGAGGTCCAGACGCCGACCAGGACGACCCGCTCGAGCCGCAGCTGCCGGTATTCGACCTCGGAGACGTCTTGGAGTTCGGTGGAGAGGCCCGCCACGCGGCGTAGCGCCTGGCGCTCCTCGAGGTCCATCTCGCCGGTCTCGAACTCGTCGCGCGCGGAGTATTCGTGCATTCGTGTCATCTCTAATAGGCAACGTCTGAACACCGGAGTGTCTTCCCCGATGGTGACATGACATCCCTGACGCCATCACCTGGTTATCCGGGCAACACGCTCGCGTCCCCCGAGCCCGTGGTCAGCGACACCTTGTGCGGAGAGGACGGGTCCTTCTTGACCGAAACCGTCGCCTCACCCGATCCGACCTCGGTCTTCACATCATAGGCACCGTCCGGAACGTGCAGGATGGCCTCGCCGGAGCCGCTCTCCATCTCGACGCTGTCGGGCACGGTGGCGAACTTCACCTCGACGTCGCCAGAGCCGGCCTCAGCGAAGATCTTCTTGCCCCCGAGGCCGGTGGCGTCCACGTCGCCCGAGCCGGCGGACGCCTCGATCTGCCCGGTCAGCTGCCGCATCGTGATGTTGCCCGAGCCCGCGTCGGCGTCGATCTGCAGACCCTTGGGGACCTCGATCTTGTAGTCGACGCTGCAACTGCCCCAGTCCTTGTTGCAGTCGTAATACACAGAGAGCGTGTCACCGTCGACCTTGTGCTGGGCCCTCGGCTTCTCGTTGCGCCACTGGAGGGTCTCGGTGACCCGCACGGCCGCCCCGTCGTACTCCGTGATCACGGAGTCGCCGGACTCGTTCCTGACGTGCAGCTTGGCCACCTTGTCCGTGACCTGGTACGTGACGGTGTCCTGATTGGTCGGGCCACCGAGACTCTTGAGCCCGCAGCCCGTCAGCAGCAGCGCCGAGGCGAGAAGGCCGCCCGCGATCACGATTGTCTTCATGCCGCAGATCCTCGCGCGCGCAGGCCTTGGCGCACATCGGGGTTTCCCCCCGAACCCCTCCCAGGGGAACCCCCACCTTTGACCCGGGACCACCCATGAAGTAATTTCGCTTCCATAATCCAGAACTGATTTTCCACATCATGGAAGAAGGGGCTCATGGAGATCACCGGCCCGATGCTCGACCGGTTCGACGAGGTCCTCACGCCGGAGGCGCTCGCCTTCGTGGAGAGCCTCCAGCGGGAGTTCGACGCGACGCGCCAGGAGCTGCTGGAAGCCCGGCAGGTACGGCAGGCGGAGCTGTCGGCGGGCGGCCGGCTCGACTTCCTGCCGGAGACCAAGGCGGTCAGGGAGGGCGACTGGAGCGTCGCGCCCCCGGCTCCGGGCCTCGAGGACCGCCGGGTCGAGATCACCGGCCCGGTCGACCGCAAGATGACGATCAACGCGCTCAACTCCGGTGCCAAGGTCTGGCTCGCCGACTTCGAGGACGCCAACTCCCCGCTCTGGGCGAACTGCGTCAGCGGCCACCTCAACCTGCGCGCCGCCCTCGACCGGACGATCGACTTCGAGACCGGTGGAAAGTCCTACTCGCTCAAGCCCGACGCCGAGCTGGCCACGATCGTGGTCCGGCCGCGCGGCTGGCACCTCGACGAGAAACACGCCCTGGTGGACGGGCGGCCGGTGTCGGCCTCGCTGTTCGACTTCGGGCTCTACTTCTTCCACTGCGCCCAGCGGCAGCTGGACAAGGGCCGCGGCCCGTACTTCTACCTGCCGAAGATGGAGTCGCACCTGGAGGCGCGGCTCTGGAACGAGGTGTTCGTCCGCGCGCAGGACCTGCTGGGCATCCCGCAGGGGACGATCAGGGCGACCGTGCTGATCGAGACGTACCCGGCGGCGTTCGAGATGGAGGAGATCCTCTACGAGCTGCGCGAGCACTCGGCGGGGCTCAACGCGGGCCGCTGGGACTACCTGTTCAGCGTGATCAAGAAGTTCCGCACCAGGGGCCGCGAGTTCCTGCTGCCCGAGCGCAACGCGGTCACGATGACCGCGCCGTTCATGCGCGCGTACACCGAGCTGCTGGTGCGCACCTGCCACAAGCGCGGCGCGCACGCGATCGGGGGGATGGCGGCGTTCATCCCCTCGCGGCGCGATGCCGAGGTGAACGCCATGGCCCTGGAGAAGGTGCGCGCCGACAAGACGCGCGAGTCGGGCGACGGCTTCGACGGCTCCTGGGTGGCGCACCCCGACCTGGTGCCGATCTGCCGCGAGGTGTTCGACGGCGTGCTGGGCTCGCGGCCCAACCAGCTCGACAGGACGCGCGAGGAGGTCTCGGTCTCGGCCGCCGATCTGCTGGCGGTCTCCGAGACGCCGGGCGTGATCACCGAGACCGGGCTGCGCGGCAACGTGGACGTGGCGCTGCGCTACCTGGCCGCCTGGATGGGCGGGCTCGGGGCGGTGGCGATCCACAACCTCATGGAGGACGCGGCCACGGCGGAGATCTCCCGCTCGCAGATCTGGCAGTGGATCCACAACGACATCACGCTGTCCGACACGGGCGCGACGGTGACGAAGGAGCTGGTCGAGCAGATCATCGCGGAGGAGCTGGCGAAGATCGCGGCCGAGCCCGGCTACGACGAGCGGCTGTACGAGCAGGCCACGGCGCTGTTCAAGGAGGTCGCGCTGGACGACGACTTTGCCGAATTCCTGACACTCCCGGCGTACGCCCGCATGCCGTAAAGGATGATGATAAGAAGGGGGGCGCCATGGTCGACAAGCTGCTCGACGAGCTGACGGCCGCGCTGCACGCGCTGCTGCCCGCCGACTCGGTTATCACCGACCCGGTACGCCTGCGCACCTACGAGTGCGACGGCCTGACCTACCACCGGGCCACGCCGGGCGTGGTCGTGCTGCCGGAGACCGCCGAGCAGATCTCCGGCGTGGTCCGCGCCTGCAACGACTTCGGGGTGCCGTTCGTGGCCCGCGGCTCCGGCACCGGGTTGTCGGGCGGCGCGCTCCCCCGCGAGGACGGCGTACTGATCGTCACCTCCAAGATGCGCCGCGTCCTGGAGATCGACCTGCCCAACCGCAGGGCCGTCGTCGAGCCGGGCGTCACGAACCTGGCGATCACCGAGGCCGTCCGCGACCAGGGCTATTACTACGCCCCCGACCCGTCCAGCCAGCAGATCTGCTCGATCGGCGGCAACGTGGCGGAGAACTCCGGCGGCGCCCACTGCCTGAAATACGGCTTCACGGTCAACCACATCGAAGCCTGCGAGATCGTCACCCCCGACGGTGACCTGGTGACGCTCGACCGCATGGACCCCGGCTACGACCTGCTCGGCGCGTTCATCGGCTCCGAGGGCACGCTGGGCATTGCGACCAAGATCACGGTACGGCTGAGCCGTACCCCCGAGTCCGTCATCACCGTGCTGGCCGCGTTCGAGAGCATCGAGCAGGGCGGGCAGGCCGTGTCGGCGATCATCGGCGCGGGCATCGTGCCGGCCGCGATCGAGATGATGGACGCGCTGTCCATCGAGGCGGCCGAGGCGGCGGTGTCCTGCTCCTATCCCGAGGGTGCGGGCGCGGTGCTGATCGTCGAGCTCGACGGGCCGGAGCAGGAGGTCGTCCGGCAGTTCGAGCGGCTTCAGGAGATCTGCTCGGGGGCGTTCGAGCTGCGGGTGGCCGACGACCCGGCCGAGCGGGCGGCGATCTGGCGGGGCCGCAAGTCGGCGTTCGCGGCCGTCGGCCGGATCAGCCCGGCCTACATCGTGCAGGACGGCGTGGTGCCGCGCACTTCCCTGCCCAAGGTGCTGGCCGCCATCGACCGGCTGTCGCAGGAGTACGGGATCAGGGTGGCCAACGTCTTCCACGCGGGCGACGGCAACCTGCATCCGCTGGTGCTGTTCGACGACGCGGAGCCGGGGGCGGGCGAGCGGGCCGAGGCGGTCTCCGGCGCGATCCTCGACCTGTGCATCGAGCACGGCGGGTCGATCACCGGTGAGCACGGGGTGGGCACGGACAAGGCGAAGTACATGCCGAAGATGTTCTCGGCGGACGATCTCGACACCATGCAGCTCGTCCGCTGCGCCTTCGACCCGAAGAGCCTGTCGAACCCGGGCAAGATCTTCCCCACTCCGCGGCTGTGCGGGGAGGTGCCCGGCGTGCGCAAGGGCGTCCATCCGCTGGTCGCCTCGGGGCAGGCGGAGCAGTTCTGATGGAGGCGCTGCGGAAGACCGGCGTGACGGTCAGGGAGGCCGGGCCGGACGACGCCGTGGGCGGGGTGCGCCCGAGCGTGGTGGCGCTGCCCGAGTCGGTCGAGGAGATCGCGGCCGTGCTGCGGGCCTGCGCCGAGCAGGACCTGGCGGTCGTGCCCGCGGGCGGCGGCACCAAGCTGCACTGGGGCCCGCCGCCCGAACGGTGTGACGTCCTGCTCGACCTGTGCTGCCTGAACGAGGTCATCGAGCACGCCGCGGGCGACCTCGTGGTGAAGGCCCAGGCCGGGGTGACGATGGACGCGCTGGCTGACGCGCTCGCCACGCAGGGCCAGGAGCTGGCGCTGGACGTGCCGTTCGCCGACGGCGCGACGGTCGGCGGCACGCTGGCCGCCGCGACGGCCGGGCCGCGTGCCTTCCGCTACGGTACGGCCCGCGACCTGCTCATCGGCATCACCGTCGTCCTGCCGGACGGGACCGTGGCCAAGTCGGGCGGCCGGGTGGTCAAGAACGTCGCGGGCTACGACCTGGGCAAGCTGTTCACCGGCTCGTACGGCACGCTGGGCGTCATCGCCGAGGCCACGTTCCGGCTGCACCCGCTGCCCGCCGACCGGCGCTATGTCGTGGCCGCGTTCGAGTCGCACGAGCGCGTCCAGGAGGTGGCCGCGCTGCTCGCCGCGTCGCAGGCCGAGCCGAGCGCGGTCGAGCTCGACTGGCCCGGTGGGGACGCGCCGTTCACCCTGGCCGCACTGGTCGAGGGCACGGCCGCCGGGCAGCGGGCGGAGGCGCTGCGCGAGGCGATGGGCGCGGGCACCGTCACGGACGAGGCGCCGGCCTGGTGGGGGCTGATCACGGACGACGAGGTCCTGCTTGAGCTGCGCTTCCCGCCGGCGCGGGCGGGCGAGGTCCTGGAGGCGGTACGCGGCACCGGGTTCGCGCTGCGCGGCTCGCCGGTCGCGGGCCGGGTCCGGCTGGAGCCCGGAGGACACGCCACAGGCTTCGCGGGTGTCGTGTCCGGCCTGCGGGAGCGCCTGGCGCCGCTGGGCGGCCGGGTGACCGTGCTGGCCGCGCCGGAGGAGAGTGTGGACCGGTGGGGACCGGTGAGCGCGCTGCCGCTGATGCGGCGGGTCAAGGAACGGTTCGACCCGGGGCGCAGGATGTCTCCCGGCCGGTTCGTGGGAGGCATCTGACATGACATCCGGCATCGACCCCAAGCTGATCAACGACTGCGTGCACTGCGGTTTCTGCCTGCCCACCTGCCCGACGTACGTGCTGTGGGGCGAGGAGATGGACTCGCCGCGCGGCCGGATCCACCTGATGAAACAGCACGTCGAGGGCACCCCGGTGACCCCGGCGATGGCCGGCCACTTCGACGCCTGCCTCGGCTGCATGGCCTGCGTCACCGCCTGCCCGTCGGGCGTCCAGTACGACCAGCTGATCGAGCAGACGCGGGCCGAGGTCGAGCGGGTCCACGTGCGCGACCCACGTGAGCGGGCGGTCAGGGAGATCGTGTTCAGCCTGTTCCCCTACCCGCGCAGGCTGCGGCTGCTGCGCCCGGGGATGTGGCTGGCCGAGCGGATGGCGCCGTTCCTGGCGCGGGTGCATCCCAGCCTCGGGGCGATGGCCGGGTTGGCGCCCAGGGTCGAGCGCAGGCAGCGGCTGCCGCGGCTGGTCCGGGCCAGGGGGCCGCGCCGGGCCGTGGTCGGCATGCTCACCGGGTGCGTGCAGGGCGAGTTCTTCCCGCAGGTCAACGCGGCCACCGCGCGGGTGCTCGCGCTGGAGGGCTGCGACGTGGTCATCCCGCCAGGACAGGGCTGCTGCGGGGCGCTGAGCGTGCACTCGGGTCGCGAGGAGCAGGCCAGGCGGCTCGCGCGGCGCACGGTCAGGACGTTCACCAGGGCCGGCGTGGACACGGTCGTGGTCAACGCGGCCGGGTGCGGGTCGTCGATGAAGGAGTACGGCCGGCTGCTGGGCAGGGAGCCGGGGTTCCGGGTGCTGGACCTGTCGGAATACCTTGCCGAGCTGGGACCGGTGGCGGACCGGCATCCGCTGCCCGTGACGGTGGCCTACCACGACGCCTGCCACCTGGCCCACGCGCAGGGGATCCGGACCCAGCCGCGCGAGTTGCTGAAGGCGATCCCGGGGCTGGACCTGCGCGAGGTGCCGGAGTCGGCCATCTGCTGCGGTTCGGCGGGCACGTACAACATCTTCCAGCCCGAGGCGGCCCGCGACCTGGGCGACAGGAAGGCCAGGTCGGTGGCCTCGACGGGCGCGGAGCTGCTGGTGTCGGCCAATCCGGGCTGCACGATGCAGATAGCCGCCGCGATGCGGCGCGGCGGCGCGCAGATCAGGGTGGCGCACACGGCCGAGGTGCTGGACGCGTCGCTGCGCGGGGTGTCCCTTTGACCGGACGGGGGTTGGGCGGGTGAGCGTGCAGTCGGTCGAGCGGGCGCTCGACGTGCTGGAGGCGCTGGCCGAGCACGGTGGTGAGGCGGGGCTGTCGGAGATCGCGGCCAAGACCGGGCTGCCGTTCGGGACGATCCACCGGCTGCTGCAGACGCTGCTGGCCCGCGGCTACGTACGTCAGGAGTCGGACCGGCGCTACGCGCTGGGCGGCGGCCTGGTGCGACTGGGTGGCATCGCCGAGAGCATGGTCGGCGTGTGGGCGCGGCCCTACCTGTCGAAGCTGGTGTCGCTGTCGGGAGAGACGGCGAACCTGGCGGTGCTGGAGGGTGACTTCATCGTCTATGTGGCGCAGGTGCCCTCGCCGCGCAGGCTGCGGATGTTCGCGGAGGTCGGCAGGCGGGTGCTGCCGCACAGCACGGCCGTGGGCAAGGTGCTGCTGGCGGGGCGGCCGGCCGATGAGGCGGTCGCGGTGTTCGTACGGACCGGCATGCCGCGCCGCACCCCGAACACGATCACCGACACCGAGGGCATGCTCACCGAGCTCGGCCGGGTCAGGGACCGGGGTTATGCGATGGACCTGGGCGAGGAGGAGCTGGGCGTGCACTGCCTGGCCGTGCCCGTGCACGACGGGAACCGGGTGGTGGCGGCCATGTCGGTGTCGGGCCCGGCGGAGCGGATCGACGCCCTCGACCGGGACGAGCTGGCCGCGGCCATGCGCAAGCTCGCGCTCGACTTCGGCGCCGAGCTCAGCCCCATGGCTGGCGCAGGCTGAAGAAGCCGCCGCCGCCCGCGTGGTGGACGACCGCGATGCGCCCGTGGGGCGTGTCGAACGGCGGCACGGGCACCTCCCCGCCGAGCTCGGTGACCTTCGCGGCGGCCGCGTCGAGGTCGGCCACGTCGAAGTAGACCATCCAGTGCGGGGGCACGCCCACCCAGTGCTCGTCCATCTGGAGCCGGCCGCAGACGGCCTCGCCGCCCGCCTTGTAGACGGTGTAGTCGATGCCGCCCTCGACCCGCTGCGGCACGTAGGGGAAGAGCGTGGTGTAGAAGGCGTCGGCCGCCGCGCCGTCGGGGGCGTTGACCTCGGCCCAGCTCATCGCGCCCGGCTCGGCCTGCACACCGGCGCCGATGAACGAGTCCGGCTGGTAGAGCGCGAACCTGGCGCCGGCCGGGTCGGTGGCCAGGGCGTAACTCTCGAAGGGGCCTTCGAGGATCTTGCCGCCCGCGGCCTCGACCTTCGCCATCGAGGCGGTGAGGTCCGAGGTGGACAGATAGACGGTCCAGGCCGCCGGGTCGGCCGCCTCGGGGTCGGGGGTGATCGCCGCCACGGGCTTGCCCTCGACGTGGCACATGCTCCAGCCGCCCTGGTCGCGGCAGTCCCAGCCGAGGAGCTCGCCGTAGAAGCGCTGGGCTGCGGCGGCGTCTCGGGTGAGGAGCTGGGCCCAGCAGGGCGCACCGTCGGGATAAGCGGTTCTCTCTGCCATGAACGCAGCGTGGCACAGGGCTCCGACATATTGCCTGAGCCGGCGCATCGGCCATTACCGTTGACCGCATGTGTAGAAGCATCAAGACCCTGCGCCCGCCGTACACCGAGGACGTGACGGAAGACGACGTACGGGCGGCGGCGCTGCAGTACGTACGCAAGATCTCCGGCTTCCGCGCGCCCGCCGCGCACAACGCCGAGGCGTTCGACCGGGCGGTCGAGACGATCACCCGGGCGTCGGAGGAGTTGCTGGCGGCGCTACAGGTTCGCGGAGGGCGTTGACACGGTCGCTCTGTGCAGGAAGTGTCCCCGGTGTAACCGCATCGATCGCCAGGGGGCATCCCATGATCAGTGGGCTGTATCAGGGTAGGGACGGGGACTCGCGCCTCGAACTCCGGGTGGACGTCGACGGGGCGCGGCCCACGGGGAGGGTGAGCGGAGATCTGTTCTCCGTGGCGGGCGCGACCACGTCATACGCCGGCTCGTTCGTGGTGAACACGGCCTCGGCAACGGCCGAGGGCGCCGGGACGAAGATCACGGGGCGGGGTGCGTTCTCGTTCGACACCCCGGCGAAGGACGTGACGGTCACGATCAGCGGCACGGTGGGCACCGCCAGGATCGCCGGGCAGACCTACGAGCTGACGTTCTCCGGCCGCCACTTCCGTACCGTGCTCCTGGAGCAGGACTCGGTGGCGGGCACCCGGCCGTTCGAGAAGTACGGCACCGGGACGCTGCCCGGCCCGGCGGGCTCACCGGCGAGGGAGCTGAGCGTGGCCGCCGCCTACGACGAGGCGGGGATCCGCCTGACCGTCAACCCGCCCGGGGTGATCCCGGTCGACGGGTCGGGCGCGGACCTGGCGTGGGACGACGCCGAGCTGCATCACGCGATGACGCAGCAGTTCAGCGCGTTCGGGGAGGCTCCGGCCTGGCGGGTGTGGCTGCTGGTGGCCAGCAAGCACGTGGGCGGTTACCGGGGCATCATGTTCGACTACGACGACGCGCACCAGCGGCAGGGGTCCGCGGTCTTCTACGACGCGATCAAGGGCGACACTCCGCAGGCGCAGCGCGCGCAACTGCGTACGTACGTGCACGAACTCGGCCACGCCTTCAACCTGCTGCACTCCTGGCAGAAGAACCTGGGCAACCCACCCCAGCCGCTCGGCCCGAACGGCGGCTTCGGCGACCTGTCCTGGATGAACTACGTCCAGAACTACCAACCCGGTGGCGAGCAGGGCTACTGGGCCGCCTTCCCCTTCCAGTTCACCGACTCCGAGCTCGTCCACCTCCGTCACGGTTTCTACCGGGAGGTGGCCATGGGCGCGAACGCCTTCGGCACGGGCGCCGCCGACATCGCGCCCTTCGAACAGCCGATCGTGGACCGGTCCGGGCTGCTGCTCGAACTGCGGGCCAAGGAGTCGTTCGGCTTCGGCGAGCCCGTCGTGGTGGAGCTGAAGCTGTCCACGACCGGCGAGCCGCGCACCACGCACGGCCACCTCCATCCCGACACCGAGTTCACCCAGATCACCATCACCCAGCCGACCGGCCGGACCGTGCTGTACCGGCCGATGATGCGGCACTGCGTCGACACCTCACCCGATATCCGGCTCGACTCGGGCAACCCGGCCATGTACCGGAGCGCGTACATCGGGCACGGCCGCGACGGGCACTACTTCCAGCAGCCCGGCGAGTACCAGGTGCGCGGGCAGTACATCGCCGCCGACGGCTCACGCATCGTCTCCCCCGCCTGCCTGGTCAGGGTCCGTTACCCGGTCGGCGCGGACGATCACCGGGTGGCGGAGCTGATGCTGGGCGACGAGCAGGGCAAGCTGTTCTCGCTGCTCGGCTCCGACTCGCCGACGCTGAGCTCGGGCAACCGGGCGCTGGACGAGGTGATCGGCAGGTACGGCGGCCACCCGCTGGCCGTCTACGCCCGCATGGTCAAGGGGCTCAACGCCGAGCGCGAGTTCAAGGCGATCACCACCGACAAGCAGGTTGAAGTCCGGCTGCCGGACCTCAAACAGGGCATCGAGCAGCTCACCGCGGTGGCCCGGGACGCCAGCGTCGACAACATCACCCTGAACATGGTGATGCGCCGCCTGGCCAGAGCCGAAGCCCGCCAGGGCGACCTGGAACGGGCCAACGCGGTGATGGACAAGATGGTCGCCCTGTTCCAGTCCAAGGGGGTCAACCAGATCGTCATGGGACAGATCAGGCGCCAGGCCGAGCTCACGAAGGCGGCGCTCAGCGCGGAAGCGTGACCGGCTCGCCGCCTGAGCAGCCGATCCGTACCTCGACGTCCTCGCGCCCGTCGGCCTCGAACTCGACCTTGGCCTCCGGCCGGGGACCTGGATCGACGTCGTCGACCGAGTAGCCCTGGGCGGGGCTCCACGACCGCAGCGTCACCTGGCCGCCCGCGCAGGAGGCGATCACGGTGCCGCCGGCCGTACGGATGAACTTGCCGACATGCGGACTCACGGAGGCCGTCGGAGCGGCGGAAGCCGTCGGGGCGGCGGTCCTGGACGCCTGGACGGTGGCGGTGGCGAGAGCGGCGCGGATCTCGCCCTGGCTCAGCACCCGCCCGGACGTGCCGGTGAGCACGCCGCCGAGCAACCCGAGCACCGCCACGGCCGCGCCCGTCGCGGCGAGCGCGGTGACAGCCCAGGCCAGCACGAATCGCTTCACCGTGCCAGCTTCCCCCATCTCCGGATAAGGCCGGGTTAACGCCACGATAAGGCGGCCCTGCGCATCTCCCTACAGCGTCTACCGTTGCCGTATATGGCTGACATCCTCCTCATCGAGGACGACGTGGCGATCCGCACGGCGCTGAGCCGCGGTCTGCGGGAGCTCGGCCACGCCGTCTCCTCCTCCCCCACGGCCCTCGACGGGTTACGGCTGGCCGTCGAGAACCGGCCCGACCTGATCGTGCTCGACCTGGGGCTGCCCGATCTCGACGGTGTGGACCTGCTGCGCATGCTGCGCGCGGTGAGCCGGGTGCCGGTGATCGTCGCCACCGCGCATGACGGGGACGCCGAGATGGTGCCGGTGCTCGACGCGGGTGCCGACGACTACGTGGTCAAGCCGTACAGCTCGGCGCAGCTCGACGCCCGGATCAGGGCCGTGCTGCGGCGCGCGGGCAACTCCGCGCCCGAGCCGCTGGAGGTCGGCGAGCTGCGCATCGACCCGCGTGCGCGGGTGGCCACGCTCGGCGGCGAGGCTCTGGACCTGACGCCGCGCGAGTTCGACGTGCTGCGTTACCTCGCCGCCCGGCCCGGCGAGGTGGTCACCAAGCGGGAGCTGCTGACCGAGGTGTGGCAGCTCCCGTACGGCGGGGCCGACAAGACCGTCGATGTGCACCTGTCGTGGCTGCGCAGGAAGCTCGGCGAGACCGCTGCGGAGCCGCGTTACCTGCACACGGTGAGAGGTGTCGGGGTCAAGCTGGTCGGACCGTCGTGAGGCGCTGGCTGGCGCTGCTGGTGGCCGCGACCACCTCGGTCGTGCTGATCGCGCTGCTGGTGCCGATGGCGTTGCTGATCCGCTCCGTGGCGGAGAACGGCGCCATGAACCGCGCCACCGCCGCCGCCGAGTCGGTCGCCGTCGCGGTCGGCGCGCCCGACCTGGAGCTCGCGGTGGCGCAGGTCTCCCGCCCCGTGACGGTGTTCCTGCCCGACGGGCGGACGCTCGGCCCGGCCGCGCCCCGCTCCGACGCGGTACGGCTGGCCATGACCGGCCGCAGCGTCACCGCCGAGGCCCCGGGCGGCAGAGAGGTGCTCGTCTCGGTGCGTTCGCCGGAGGGCACGGTGGTGATCAGGGCGTTCGCCGACAACGCGGAACTGCTGCGCGGGGTCCGCGAGGCGTGGCTGGCGCTGCTGGTGCTCGGCCTGGCGCTGGTTGTGCTGGGCATCGTCCTGGCCGACCGGCTGGCGCTCGCGGTCACCAGACCGGTCGACGGACTGGCCAAGGTCTCACACCGGCTGGCCGGTGGCGACCTGGCCGCGCGGGCCGAGCCGGGCGGGCCGCCGGAGGTGCGGTCGGTGGCGCTCGCGCTGAACCACCTGGCCGGGCGGATCGACGACCTGCTGGCCGCCGAGCGCGAGTCGGTGGCAGACCTGTCACACCGGCTGCGCACGCCCCTGACCGGTCTCAGGCTGGACGCGGAGTCGCTGCGTGACCCTGAGGAGGCGGAACGCGTCGGGGCCCGCGTTGACGCCCTGGAGCGGGCCGTGAGCGCGGTCATCACCGATGCCCGCCGCCGTGCCGCCGATCGGGAGGGCTGCGACGCGACGGCGGTCGTGCGGAAGCGGGTGCGGTTCTGGTCGGTGCTCGCGGAGGACCAGGGACGGGCCGTCGAGGTGGAACTGCCGCCCGGAGCGCTCCCGGTGGCGGTCCGCGCGGAGGAGCTCGCCGCCTGCGTGGACGCGCTGCTCGGCAACGTGTTCGCGCACACTCCCGAAGGAGCCGCCCTGTCCATACGGCTGGCCGCCCGCCCGCCCGGAGCTGTGCTGACCATCGCCGACGAGGGCCCCGGCTTCGACCGGGCGCTCCTGGAGCGTGGCCACAGCGGGGGCGGATCCACCGGGCTCGGCCTGGACATCGCGCGGCGTACGGCCGAGGACGCGGGCGGACGGCTGTCCGTGTCATCCCCGTCCGGGGGCGGGGCGGTGGTGGAGGTGACGTTAACCGGGGCTTAGCGCGGCCTTACCGGTGATCGCGATTGCGTAGAGGCATGAACACAATCACCAAGTTCGTCGCAGCAGGTGCCGGTGCCGTCGTGCTCGTCGCGGGTGGTGGCGCCGCCTACGCCGCCGCCACGGCCACCGCTCCGAAGGTCACGGCCGAGCGGGCCATCGAGATCGCGCACAAGCAGGTCCCCGGCGCGTGGGTCAAGGAGGTCTCGTACGACGGTCGCGGGACTCGGCCTGACGTGTGGGAGGTGGGACTGGTCAAGGGCGCTGAGGACCATGACCTCGACGTCGACGCGGCCACGGGGAAGGTCCTGAGCCAGAGCACCGACCGCAAGGACGACGACCGCAAGGACGACGACGACTGACGACAAGATCCGGGCGCGCCTCCCCATCCGCGGAGAGGCGTGCCCGGATCGTCGGCACCGGTGGTCAGCAGGAGTCCAGGATGCCGTCCATGGCGTCCTTCTCACCGGTGGTCAGCCACAGGCCGTACTTCGCCTTCACGTCGATCTGCTTGACGATGTAGGTGCAGCGGTACGCCTTGCGCGGCGGCAGCCAGGTCGCGGCGTCGGAGTCGCTCTTCTGGCCGTTGAGCGGCCCGTCCACGGCCATCAGGTTCATCGGGTCGTTGGCGAACTCCTTGCGCTTGTCCGCCGTCCACTGCTGCGCGCCCTTCTGCCAGGCGTCGGACAACGGGATCAGGTGGTCGATCTGCACGGCGGTGCTGGTGTCCTGGCCGCGCTTGAAGGTGATGGTCTTGCCGCTGTACGGGTCGTCGAGCACGCCGCTGAGGACGATGCAGTCGTGGGTGCCCGACTTGAACTTCTCGTCGTGCAGGTCACGCTTCAAGATGTCGTTGCGGGTGTCACAGCCGTTGTGGTCGACGTCCGACCAGGCCGGCCCGAACTTCTCCCGCTCGAAGCCGGTCTTCGGCGCACGGCCTTTGACGGCGAGTTTGGCCAGCTTCTTGCGGGCGTCCCCCACGTCGGCCGATGGCGCCTTGCCCTTGTCGGCTTGAGGTGTCTGCGCTTCCAGTTGCCCACATCCGGCGAGCAATCCCACTGTGGCCAAACCGGCCAAAACCACACGAAACCGCACGCTCTACCCCTTGACTTAAGTTTTAGCAAAGTCTAGGTAGAGCAATTACCCCTAAGGCACGATTTATCCCTCAAGGACGTTAAGCAACGCCCAGCGCGCTCCACCGGAGGAGACTGGGGCTCACCGGGCCGGCCCGGGCCGGCCGCAAAAAAGATCCCGCCTGTAGGGACGGGATCGGTCACGATCGGAAATAGAGACGCCTACGAGCGCCCGTACGAGTCTTCAAGGCGCTCGATGTCGTCCTCGTCGAAGTGGCCGAAGGCGATCTCGAGAATCCGCGTCGCGGGCCCGGACGAGCTGAGCCGGTGCGTCTGGCCCTGCTGGATCAGGACCCGATCCCCCACGGCGGGCTCGATCCGCTTCCCGTCCACCTCGAACACACACCCAGGGTCGAGCGCCACCCACAGCTCGGAGCGGTGCTCATGACGCTGCAGGCTCAACCTCTGCCCCGGCGAGACCTCGATGATCTTGACGGTGGACACCTCGTTGAGGGTGAACCGCTCGAACCCACCCCACGGCCGCTCGTCACGGATCACAGCCGCCAGCCTGTCGATGTCCTGCATCGCCCCTCCAAGGTCCCGAAAAATCACGCCATCAACCAGCGCTCAAACTACCAGGCACCACGGACCTCCAGGTCAGGTGGTGCACAGCCAACCGACGCACGGCCAACCGACCCGCGGCCAGGCGATTCGCTCAGGTGATGAGGATGCCGCCGTCGACGGGGAGGACGACGCCGGTGATGTACGAGGACGCGTCACTCGCCAGGAAGACCGCCGCGGCCACCAACTCCGCCGGATCCCCCACCCGTCCCATGACCACCCGCTGCGCCAGCATCCGCTCCAGATATGCGGGGTTGTACTGCTCCGTCATCTCCGAGGCGAAGAACCCCGGCTCCAGGCAGTTGACCCGGATCCCCCGCCGCCCCGTCCACTGTTGCGCCAGGTCCCGGGTCAGCCCGATCACCGCCGCCTTCGACGCGCTGTAAGCGGCCTGCGGCAGCCCCGCCGTCGTCTCGCCCAGGATGCTGCCGATGTTGACGATCGACGAGCCGGGCCGCATCACCCGCGCGCACGCCTGCGCCATCCAGTAGGTGCCGTGCAGGTTGATGTCGACCACCTGCCGGAACTCCTCCGGTGTCTCCCGCAGCGCGGGCACGGCGGTGCCGACCCCGGCGTTGTTGATCAGCACGTCGACCGAGCCCATGGTCTCCACGGCCGCGGCGACCAGCGCCTGGCAGTCCTCGACCCGCGTCACGTCGGTCTTGACGGCCAGGCACCGGCGGCCGGTCTCCTCGACCAGCCGCCGCGTCTCATCCAGCCGGTCCTGCCGCCGGGCGCCGATCACGATGTCGGCCCCGGCCTCGGCCAGCCCGCGGGCGAAGGCCACGCCCAGTCCCGACGACGCGCCGGTGACGACGGCGACCTTCCCCTCGAGGCTGAACCGCTGGAGCATGTTAGAGACCGTATTCCTTGACGATCCGCTCGTGGCGCTCGACCTCCACGTCGACCTCCTTGGCCAGGTCGAGCCAGGCCAGCGGGTGCGACCACCGCTCGGTGGCGTCGTCGAGCAGCGCGTCGACCTCGGTCGCCGAGACGTCCGGCGGCACCGCGACCCAGCCGAACACCCCGGGCAGCGCCTCGCCGCCGGTCGGGTGGGTGACCGTGTAGTTCTCGTCGCTGTAGACCCACATCGGCCAGCCGCGCTCGGCCATGACCTCGGTGAACTCCGCCCAGTCCTCCTCGCTCGGCGCGGCGCCGTCGAAGAAGTAGCTGGTGTAGCCGCCGGGCCGCAGGATGCGCACCGCTGCGAACGGCGGCACGAAGTTCTGCTGCTCTTCGGGGTCGTCGGGGACCGGCTCCAGCAACTGTGGGTCGAACACGACCAGGTCGCCGGCGTTGTAGTCCATGCCGCGGGGCTGCGGCAGGGCGAGCCGGGCGGTGGCCGGGCCGGTGCGGATGGACAGGATCTGCCGCTGACCGCCGTCGGGCGCGGGGAGGATGACCCGGATGAGGCCCATCTCCTCCTCGATCGGGCCTTCGGTCGACTTGACCGGCATGCCGATCTTGGCGGTGCCCTTGCGGACGATGTCCCAGTCCTCGCTCGAGGTGGCCATGACGATCATGCGCCAGGTGTCCTCTTCGGTGATCTCGTCGATCACTTCGAGCAGCGCCTGGGCGCCCTTGGCGTTCTCGTCGAGCTGCTGGGCCGCGGTGGCCACCAGGCGGCGCGCCTCGAGACCGCCGCCGGCCGCCACGGCGTGCTCGGCCGCCTCCAGCGCCTCCGGCCAACGCTCGCGGGCGCTGTGCAGCCGCGCCAGCGCGAGGTATTGGGTGTCGTGCGGCAGCAGCGCCGCCAGCTGCTCCAGCCGCTCGTCCTGGCGGGCCTCGACGAGCAGCGTGGTCAGGGTGGAGATGTCGTCGGGCTCGGCGGCGGCGAGGTCGCCGGAGTCGACCAGCAGCTTCCAGTAGATGTCGGCGCCCGTCGCCGGGTAGCCGAGGAAGCCGAGCGTGGTGGTGTGGCGGCGGGTGGTCTCCAGGTCCTCGCCGGAGCGCGGGGCCAGCCAGCCGACCCACCGCTCGGGGTCGGCGTTGTGGCCGTCGGCGGCGTCGAAGTAGGCCACCCGCTCCTCGACCGGACCCGGCGCGGGCGGCTCGGCCGTCGCGTCGGCGGCGGCGCGCAGGGCGGCGATCCGCTCGGCCACTCCCGCGCTCTCGCGCAGCTCGGCGGCGGCCGACTGGGCCTGGTCGGCCAGCAGCCGCGCCTGCCAGACGCCCTGCCTGGCGATGGCCAGCTCACCCGCGACCAGCGAGAGCTCGAAGCGGGCGCGGTAGCCGCCCATCATGCCGAAGTAGTCGATCCACTGGCGCAGCACGCGGCCGAGCTGCCAGGTGTTGGTGATCTGCGAGGAGCCGGCCAGCTTGGCGACCGCCTGCGACCACTCCACCCACGAGTGCGGGTGCTCGCCGACCACGTCGAGGTCGGGCAGCGCGTCGACGGCCTCGGCGATGCGGCCGAGCGTGGCCAGAATCAGCGCCCGGCGTACGCCGTCGCGGTGTGCCTTGGCCACCGGGTCGTCGGCCTGGAAGTCGGCCGCGGCCTGGAGCGCGGCCAGCGCGTCCTCTCCGCGTCCGGCGGCGAGCAGCGCGCGGGCGCTCTCGGCGCCGAGCTCCCAGCTCGCCTCACGGTCGGCGGCGCGCAGCCGCTCGACGGCGGTCTCGGCGTAGGTCACGGCCTCGCCGGCCCGGCCCGCGTCGATGAGCGCGGCGATGTACTGCGTCACCAGCCCGGTGTAGGCGGGGTTGGCCGGCTGGAGGTCCTCGATGACCGCGTTGAGCGTCTCCAGGCGTTCGGCCGCGTAGCCCGGGCCGTCGGCGTTGGCCCACGCCAGCGCGAGCGCCTCGACCGCGGCCGGTGTGGCCGGGCAGTCGCGCACCTCTTCGCGCTGAGCGAACGACAGCAACTGCTCGGCGTCACCGATCGCGACGGCACCCTGCGCGCGGTCGCCCACGCGGCCGAGCAGGTGCCAGTAGCGGGCGTAGAACTCGAGCCACGGGAGCTCCAGGGCCTCCGCCTGCTGTGCGATGGCCGGAGCCATCACGTCTAGCTGGGGGTATCGCCCCTCATAGGCCTGTGCGGGCAGGTCTCCCAGCGCCATGGCGAGGCCCACATTGCCCGCCTCAGAAAGCTGCTGCTGGGTTTCACCGACCCAGGCCCAGATGTCCACGTCCATGAGCAGTCAGTCTGCCAGGTCAATGAGCGTGCCCAAAACGCAGAAGCTCGATGAGCTCGTCCGATTCGTCATTGTCCAATACCGAAAATACCGATGCCAGCAGATCATCGGTCGTGTCTTCGACCGCGGCCCGCTTCGCGACCACCTCGGGACCCGGCTTCTGGTACGGCTCCGGCCAATTGCAGAACCGCGCCATCGCCTCACCGGGCGTGTGTCCGAAAGGTGCGTCATGTTCGGCCGCCAGCATCGCCTCCAGCGGGTGGAGGCCCGCCGCGAGCACCGCGTTGGCGTGCAGCCCCCCTCGCAGCTCCCGTACGACGTGCATGAGCTGCGTGGCCCGCGCGGGCGGGTCGTCGGGCAGGGGTACGGCCCGCCACCCGGCGAACAGCGGCGCCCCGGCGACCGGGGCCTGGGCGACGACCCGTTCGAGCAGTTCGGCGAGCCTGGCGCAGCCGTCGAAGTCGCCGAGCCGGCGCCGTCCCCACTCCTGGCAGGCTTCGGCGTAGCTCTCGACGGCCCGCTCGACGCTCAGCTTGCGCCCGCCGTACCAGCTCTCCTCGACGTGGGCGGCGGGGAAGAAGACCGCGACGGAGGTGACCACGTCGGCCTCGCACTCGCCGAGAACCCCGCAGCGCCCGCGGAAGTAGAACTCACGCGGGCCGAGACCGTACTCCTCGCAGCGGGTCTTGGCCTCCCTGGAGATCATGAATCCGCCGCCGTACTGGCCGATCGGGGTCTTGACCAGCACGGCCGTGGTTCTCGGGTCCGCCATGTCCAGCCCTCTCGGTTCGGGAAGTGGACCCAGGATCTCTCAGGAGAACATCATTCTGCAAGCGTCAGGGTGCCGCTCGCGAGGATCACGGCGGGGCCGGTCAGATAGCTGGTCTCCTCGTCGAGCGTGACGACGACCGTGCCGCCGGGCACCTCGATCGTCCAGGTGCCGGTGGTCTCGCCGGACAGGGCCGCGGCCGCGACGGCGGTGGCGATCGTGCCGGTGCCGCAGGAGCGGGTCTCGCCCGAGCCGCGCTCGTAGACGCGCATGACCGCGCGGCTGGCGCCGACCGCGTTGAACAGCTCGATGTTGACGCCCCTGGGGAAGACACCCGGGTCGAAGCCGGGCTGGTGGGTCAGGTCGAGCTGCGCGACCGGGTCGCCGATGGCGCAGGCCAGGTGCGGGTTGCCTATGTCGACGTGGACGCCTTCGTACTCCTGCCCGGTGACGGTGGTGACACTCGTGCCGCGGACGACGGGCTTGCCCATGTCGACGGTGACGTCGCCGTTGTCCTCGATGCGGATCCTCCGGACGCCGCCCCTGGTCGCCACGTCGAACTCGCTCTCACCGGCCAGCCCGGTCTCGACGAGGTAGCGGGCGAAGACGCGCGCGCCGTTGCCGCACATCTCGGCCATGCTGCCGTCGGCGTTGCGGTAGTCCATGAACCACTCGGCGGTGGTGGCCTGGTCGGCGACCTCGGGGCTGAGCTTGGTGCGCACCACGCGCAGGACGCCGTCGGCGCCGATCCCGGACCGCCGTTCGCAGATCGCGGCGACCAGCGCGGCGGACAGGTCGAGCTCGCCATCGGGGTCGGGGAGGATGACGAAATCGTTCTCGGTGCCGTGCCCCTTGAGAAAACGCATAGGACGATTTTATCCGGAGCCTTGGTCGGCGATTCGCGCCAGGGATCGTTCCAGCAGGTCGGGGGCGTCGTAGGGCAACCACTGGACCCGCGGGTCGCGGCGGAACCACGACTCCTGGCGGCGGGCGAAACGCCTGGTCGCCCTGACGGTCTCGGCGAACGCCTGCTCCTCTGTCCACTCGCCGTCGAGGTAGCGCGCCACCTGGGCGTACCCCAGCGCTCGGCCGGCCGTACGCCCCTCGGCCAAGCCCTGCCCGAGCAGCCCCCGCACCTCATCGACCAGGCCAGCCGCCCACATGCGCCCGACCCTGATCTCGATCCGCTCGTCGAGCTCCGGCCGGGGCACCGCCAGCCCGATCTGCACACTCGGGTAGATCGCCTCGAACGACGGCATGGTCGCGGAGAACGGGCGCCCCGAGTGCTCGATCACCTCCAGCGCGCGGACGATCCGGCGGCCGTTGCTCGGCAGGATCGCCGCCGCCGCGGCCGGATCGGCCTCTCGCAGCCGCTCGTACAGCGGTGCCGGGCCGCGTTCGGCCAACTCGGCCTCCAACCTGGCCCTGATCTCCGGGTCGGTGCCGGGGAAGTCCAGGTCGTCGATGGCCGCGCGTACGTACAGCCCGCTGCCGCCGACCAGCACGGGCGCCGCCAGCGACTCGATGAGCGACCTGGCCAGCTTCTGGTATTCGGCCACGCTGGCGGTCACCGTGACGTCCCAGATGTCGAGCAGGTGATGCGGCACCCCCCGCTGCTCGGCCAGGGAAAGCTTTGCCGTGCCTATATCCATTCCTCGATAAAGCTGCATCGAGTCGGCATTGATGCATTCGCCCCCCAGCCGGAGGGCGAGATCCACGGCTAGATCCGACTTTCCGGCTGCCGTGGGACCCACGACGGCGATGACTGGCTGCTGACGCACACCGACAAGTGTGTCAACTGTCTGGGTATGGACGAACCGCTTAGAGGTCCAGCAGTGTTGGCTGCAGGTATCCCTCGTGGGTCAGCAGCCAGCGCTTGGTCTCCACACCCTCGCCGCCGCTGAATCCGCCCAGCCCGTTGCCCGCGACCACCCGGTGGCAGGGCACCACGATCGGGATCGGGTTGGAGCCCATGATCGAACCGATGCCGCGGGCCGGCACCCGCGATCCGCTCCGCTCGGCCAGCTCGCCGTAGGTGACGGCGGTGCCGTACGGGATGCCGTGCAGGGTCTTCAGCACCTGGCGCCGCGACCCCGAGGTCAGCCGCCAGTCGATCGGGGTCTCGAAGGTACGCAGGTCACCGGCGAAGTAGGCGTTCAGCTCGGCGACGGCGAAGGCCATGCGCCCGGGATCATCCACCTCGGTCAGATCCGAGAGCCGCTCACCCGGATGCGTCCTTGCGCCCCACCCCGTGGCGGCCAGGCCGACCTCGGTCACGGCCAGCACGAACGGTCCTACCGGCGTCGGCACCTCGGCGAACGCGACCGTACCCATCATGTCCTCCCCTGGGGGATTTACTCCCGGGCATAAACACTAGGCGACTCCCGGATGGCCATGTGGCGAAGCCTCTTCAGGGCCGGGTATCCGAGTTGTTACCGTCCGAACATGCCAGCACCGACTGCCGCCGCACTGGACCGGATCCCCGGCTGGTTCTGGCCTGCCGACCAGCGCCTGTTCGCGTGGTTCCTGTCGACGGGCACGCAGGGCGATCTCCTGGAGCTCGGGACGTACCTCGGCAAGAGCGCGGTCCTGATCGGCGGGCACCTTCGTCCGGGAGAGTCGTTCACGGTCTGCGACCTGTTCGAGCTGGAGGCGCCCGACGCCGCCAACGAGGCGGAGACCACCGGCTCCTACTCCACGCTCACCCGGGAACGGTTCGAGCAGAACTACCTGAGCGTCCACGACAGCCTGCCGGAGATCGTGCACGGGCCGACCTCGGTGATCCTGGACCACGTCAAGGCGGACTCCTGCCGGTTCGTCCACGTTGATGCCTCGCATCTCTACACCCACGTCAAGGCGGACGTCCTGGCGGCGCGGGCGGTGCTGCGGGAGGACGGGATCGTCGCCTTCGACGACTACCGCAGCGAGCACACGCCGGGCGTCGCGCTCGCGGTCTGGGAGGCGGTCGCCGGGCTCGGGCTGTCCCCGATCTGCGTCAGCTCGCAGAAGCTGTACGCCACGTGGGGCGACCCCGCGCCCGTCCAGCGGCGCCTGCTCGACTGGCTGGCCGCCACCCCCGAGCTCTGGCACACCACGGACGTGCTCGGCGAACGGGAACTCGTCCGCGTCAACCAGCGCAAGAAGCCCGCCCCGGCGGGCGACCTGGGCGAGCTGGGCCGGCTCAGCGCCGAACTCCGGCGCACGGCGGCGGACCTGAAGAAGACCGCGGCGGAATCCCGTACCGCCGTCCAGAACCTGAAGACCGCCACCAGGGAGATCAGCCTGGCCGGACCCGTCGTCCAGCGCGCGGTCCGCTGGACCCGCAGACACCTCACCCGCCGCAAAGCCCCCGTCTAGGCATCGAACGGTTTAACATCGCGCTCGTGTCATCCCGTGAACTCGTCATCCTGGGAACGTCCAGCGCGGTGCCCACGCGCCACCGAAACCACAACGGGTACCTGCTGCGCTGGGACGGCCAGGGCTACCTGTTCGACCCGGGTGAGGGCACGCAGCGGCAGATGGTGCACGCCGGGGTCAGCGCCAACGACGTCCACTGGCTGTGCCTGACGCACTTCCACGGCGACCACTGCCTGGGCGTGCCCGGCGTGGTGCAGCGCATCGCGCGCGACAAGGTCCGGCATCCCGTACGAGCCGTCTTCCCGGCCTCCGGCGCCGAATACTGGCAACGGCTCCGTCACGCCGCCGTCTTCGCCGACACCGGCGTCATCGAAGAGCAGCCGGTCAGCGGCGATCACGCCACCATCGGCCCGTTGACCGCGCGCCGCCTGTCCCACCCCGTCGAGTCCTACGGCTACCGCCTCCAAGAACCGTCCAGCCGCCGCATGCTGCCCGACAAGCTCGCATTTTTCGGTATTCGCGGACCTGAAATCAGCGAGCTCCAGCGCACCGGGTCCGTCCGCGGCATCACGCTCGACCAGTGCAGCGTCCCCAGAACCGGGCAGAGCGCCGCCGTCATCATGGACACCCGCCTGTGCGATGCCGTCTTCGAACTCGCCGCCGGCACCGACCTGCTGGTGATCGAGTCGACGTTCCTGTCCGCCGAGAGCACCCTGGCCAAGGAGTACGGCCACCTCACCGCGGCCGAGGCCGGTCAGGTCGCGGCCGAGGCGGGGGCGCGCCGTCTGGTGCTGACCCACTTCTCCGAACGCTACGGCTTCGCCGACGAACCCGCCTTCCTCGGCGAGGCACGGCGCGACTACGACGGCGAGATCATCCTGGCCCGCGATCTGATGAAGATCCCCGTGCCCCGGCGACGGCACCCGTAGGTCAGGGGACCAGCGGGCGCACTTCTTCGGCCACGAACCGTACGAAGCCTTCGAGATCGGGCTCGTCGGCCGTCGGCTGGAGCACCACGGTGTCGGCCCCGGCGTCCGCCAGCCGTTGGACGGCCTTGGCGACCGTGCCCGCGTCCCCGGCGACTCCGGCGTCCGGTTTGCCGGCGTCGCCCCAGCGCTCGAGTTCGGCCTTGAGGCGTTCGGCACTGTCCGGGCCGATCGCCGTGTGGAGGCCGGCGATCAGCTCGTGGTGGTCGGTACGCCCGGCCCCCACCCGCCCCTCGTCGATCAGCCCTCGGGCCTGTCGTACCTGGTCGGGCGGGGTTCCGGCGACGAGGATGGTGCCGTCGGCGGCCTCGCCGGACAGCCGCAGCGACCGCGGCCCGATCGCGCCGGCGAGCACCGGTGGCGCCGTCTCCGGCGGCCAGTCGAGTGCGACGTCGTCGAGCCGCACGTAACGGCCGTCCACGGTGACCCGCTCGCCACGCAGCAGCGCCCGTAGCGCCGCGAGGTGCTCGCGCAGCAGCGTCAGGGGCGAGTCCACCCGCGCGCCCGCCTGGGCCATCCACTCCTGAACGCCGTGACCGACACCCAGGACGACCCGCCCCGGGAACAGCCGGTACAGCGTGGCCACCTCCATCGCGGTCAGGGCGACGTTCCGCAGGGGCACCGGGAGCAGGCCGACACCGATGCGCAGCCGTTCGGTCCAGGCCAGGGCCGCGGCCGCGCTGGCGATGCCGCTCTGGGAGAAGCAGTCCTCCCAGAGCCAGAGTTCGTCCAGCCCGGCCTCCTCCGCCGCGCGGGCCACGCCGCGCATCCGTTCGGGAGGGAGCTGAGGCCGGAACACGGCGCCGAGAGCAGTCATGAGATCTGTCCTACCTGCTCCGCCCCGAACGGACAACAGGAGCTAGACCAGGATCCGGGTGAGCAGGTCGTGGAGCTGGTCGCGTTCGGCGGCGTCGAGTGGGGCGAGGAGCTCGTCCTGGATGGCTCGCGCCTCCTGTGTCAGGCGGGTGAGTTCGCACCGTCCGGCGGCGGTGATGGTGGCGGTGACCCTGCGGCGGTCGGCGGGGTCGCGGGCGCGGTCGACGAAGCCGGGCGCAGAGAGCTCGTCCAGGACCTTGACCACGTCGCTCGGGTCGATGCCGAGCCTGGCCGACAGGTCACGCTGGGCGTGCGGCCCGAAGTCCGCCAACGCCGCCAGCACGGCCATGTGCCACATGCGCAGCCCGTCTGCCGCCAGCCGCGCGGCCAGCCGGCCTCTGGCCGCCTTCCCGGTCTTCGACAGCAGGTACGTGGTGAGTCCGAGCAGGCTCGGCGGCAGCGTTTCCATCCTCGATATTGTATGGTCGGACCCAATAATAGGTCTCGACCCACTATTTCAGGAGATTTCCGGATGGACGTGCTACATCCCCGACTGCTGGTTTCGGCGTTCGCGGAGTGCTTCGCCTTCTATGACGCGGTCCTGCCAGAGGTGCTCGGGGCGAACCTCGCGAAGGGCGGCCCGGACGGCCCCTACGCGCACTGGGACGTGGGGTCGGAGGGCGTGCTGTCGATGCTCGACCGCGGCTTCATGAGCGAGATCGCGGGCACGGGCGCCCTGCCGGCGAACGCCGTCGCACAGGACCACGTCATGCTCGTCAGCCGGGTGGCCGACGTCGACCGGGCGTACGCGATCTGCCTGGCCCACGGTGGCCGGTCGGTCGCGGAGCCCGCGGACCGGCCCGGCTGGGGCCTGCGAGCCGCGCACGTCCGTGACCCGGAGGGCAATCTGGTGGAGTTCCAGTCCTACTGAGCTACGATTGACAATACTACGTTTAACGAATTATGGTCCCAGGTCATGCCAAAGAGATCATTGGCGCTGGCGGCGCTCGCTGTCATCGTCTCCGGTTGCGGGACGACCAGCACCGCACAGCCGTCTCCATCGGCCGCCACGGCCGGCCAGGGGCTTGGCGAGAACCAGCGAATCGAGCTGGCCAAAGCCGACTGCATGAAAGCGAATGGCTTCAAATACGTAGTGTGGATCCCTCCTGAGCTGCCCGAGACGGAGCAATCCAAAATGGCCTCCGCCCGCGACTACGAGGGCATGAAGGCGTACCGCGCCAAATACGGCTTCGGGGTGTCCGCCACGCTCGTCTACCCACCGACCGGCGAGACCGGAGCACAGGAGCACGAGCCCAAGAACCCGAACGTCGCCCTCGTCAAGGCCCTCTCGCCCGCACAGCGCCGTTCGTACGGGACCAAGTTCGAAAAATGTCAGATCGATGCGATCAAGCAGGTCACGGGCAAGGACGTGAAGTCGGCTGATGAGTGGAGCCGGTTCCGTGAACAGGCGTACGTCGCGCGCAGGAAGCGCGAGCTCAACGGCGATGCCCGGCTCACAGAACTGGCTACGGGCATGGCCGATTGCATGACCGCCAAAGGCTACCGGGTCACCTTGCACAGCCCGATAGCCATGCGGGACTGGGGGTTCACGACGTTCACCAGGGAATTGCACGAGCTCGCGAAGAAAGAAGACAAGAGCGTTCCCGACTTCGACCCGGAGTCCGGCACGGGCTACATCCCGGCGCACCTCACGGACGGCGAGAAGCGCGCCATTCTGAACCGAGAGATCAAGGCGGCGCTCGACGACCTCGAATGCGGCAAGGACTTCCACCTTGCCGCGGCAGCGAAGGATGACCAGCTCAGCACCGAGCTGACAGAGTAACCCGGCCCGGTCCTCTTGAACGCGGTCACTCGTACGGGCTGCGGCCCTCGTCGATCGCTTGGATCAGGCCGCGAGCGTACTCGTACGCGGCCCGGTGCAGCCCGCCCCCGTAGCTGACCCTGGCCACGCCCAGCTCGGCCAGCCGGGCCAGATCCGGAACACCGGGCCTGAACAGCACGTTCACCGGGCCACCGACCTCGCTCACCAGGGCCCGGATCTCCTCCGCGTCACCGAGGACGATCGGGTACACGCAGTCGGCGCCGGCCTCCAGGTAGCGCCGTGCCCGCGTCACGGCCGCCTCCCGCGTCCGGTCGCCGTACAGATAGGTGTCCACCCTGGCGTTGATCACGAGCCCCGGCCCGGCGGCGGCCCGCACGTCCGCCAGGAACTCGGCCTGCGCCGCCACGTCCATGAGCACATGGGTACGGGGGTCGGAGTCCTCCAGGTTGCAGCCGACGGCACCGGCCGCGAGCAGGCGTTCGACCAGCTCGGCCGGCTTCAGGCCGTACCCGCGCTCGATGTCCGCCGTCACGGGCACGTCCACGACGCGCGTGATGCGGGCCACGGCGGCCATCATCTCGGCGACGGGGGTCTCCTCGCCGTCCTCGTAGCCCAGCACCTGGGAGACGGCCGCGCTTCCGGTGGCGATCACCGGAAACCCGGCCTCCTGTACGGCCCGCGCGGACGCCGCGTCCCAGACGTTGGGCAGCACCAGCGGGTTGCCGGGCACGTGGAGAGCCCGCAGCAGGGCGGCCTTGTCAGTGGTCATAGGGCCAGCTTAGGAAGGGGGTGGCTCCCGCCAAAGGGCCAATGCCACGAGGAACCACCAAACCACTTGGCCGTCAGCAACCGCTCTTCGCGCACTGCCCGATGACCTCGCCCGCCGGGCCGTCCGCCGGGTTGTCGCCCGCCGACTCCTGCGTCGGCTTGGTCGGCGAGGATGTGGGCTTCTTGCCGTTCTTGGCCGGAGGCGTGGCCGTGGTGCGTGAATCGGTGCCCGCCGCCCCCTTGTCCGTATTCGTGCTCGTCTCCGGGTCCGTGGCCGCGTCACCCATGTCGGCGGCGGGTTCGTCGGACGAGAGTCCTTCGTCAGGGGCGTCCGTCTCGGCGTCGCCCATGGACGCCTCTTCATCCTGCAGCTCGTCGGCGGCGGTCTGAGTGGGGCTCGCCTGCCCGGCTTGGCCGGTGGACGGCGCGGGCCGGGCGGGGCCGCCGGGGCCACCCGCCAGCGCGAAGCCGATGCCGCCCGCCGCGAGCACGGCGACGAGGGCCGACGCGGCGATGATGACGGTCTTCTTGTTGGTGCCGGACCTGCCATTTCTGGCGGCTCTCGGCATATCGCCCGGCCCGGTGAGGATCTCCTGGCGATCCGGTTCCATCGGATCTTGCATGGTGGTGCGACTCCCTGCGGTCGTATCGGGAAAGCTCGCCGGCTTCCGCGGGTGATGGACCACACTAGCCGCAGGAGTCGAATGCTCGCGCACCAATCACAAAGGAATCACGACTTGTCACCGCATAAAGCTATTCGCCCAGGTGGTCGTGACCGCCTGGCAGCCGCGGCAGGTGTGGCCGGGGTGATCGTCGTCGCCGCGCTCGGGGTTTTCCTGTCGCTCATGGGATCCCAAAGTCCCGAGCCAAGAAAGGGCCCGGAAAATGATCAGGAAAGCGGGCTTTCTGATCTATCAAGCATTCCTTCGCCGAGCCCGAGCCCGCCTCCGCCTCTAACTTCGGCTACGCCCCCGGACGACAGCCAGGCCGCCGCCGACACCGATGACGCCGACGCCGACGACCCAGATCCCGACGGCGGCCCGCCCCCGGAGAACGGCCCGACGCCCGAGAAGGGCCTGACGCCCAAAGTGATCGAGGCGCGCCCGCAGCCCGTGCCTTCCCCGAGCCCGGGAGTGGGCGAAGCGCTGCCACCGCCCCCGCGGCGGGACAGCCCCACGCCGAGCGGACCGCCGGAGAGGTCGCGGGCACCCCGGCCCTTGCCGACCCCGCAGAAACCCACGGACCCCCTGCCGGACGCACCGGCGGCCCAGGCCACCGCCCCCAGCGAGCAGACCGAACGACACGAGCCTTCGACACCCCTGGGGGCCAACCCGTGCGCGACCTTCTTCGATTTCCGCCGCGACTACTGCAACCGACTGCTCGACCGCCTCGGCAGATGACCTCTCGGCAGGTCGCCCCGCGACAAGCCAGGCCTCTGACAAGGCGCGCCGTGACGGGCGGCCCCATAACAAGGGGCCCGTGACGAGGGGGCTAAGAAGCGGAGCACGCCCCCGCTGTCGGTACGGACGGCGGGCGGCCGATGGTGGGCATGCCGAGGGAGACGCCCTTGGCCGGAGCCGGGGCGCCCTGCCGCGCCTCCCAGGCGTCGCCCGCCCGGGTACGGCGGACGGAGACCGGCCCGTCGGCCACCAGGTGGTGCGGAGCCGCGTACGTGACCTCGACCGTGACCATGTCACCGGGCCGCGGCACGTGGTCGCCGACCGCGAAGTGCACCAGCCGGTTGTCGGCGGCGCGCCCGGACAGCCGGCGCGTGGCGTCGTCCTTGCGGCCCTCGCCCTCGGCGACCAGCACCTCCAGCGTCCGGCCCACCTGCTTGCGGTTCTCCGCCCAGGAGATCTCCTCCTGGAGGGCGACCAGGCGCTCGTAACGCTCCTGGACGACCTGCTTGGGGATCTGGTCGTCCATGGTCGCCGCGGGCGTGCCGGGCCGGATGGAGTACTGGAAGGTGAAGGCGTTGGCGAAGCGGCTCTGCCGGACGACGTCGAGGGTGGCCTGGAAGTCCTCCTCCGTCTCGCCGGGGAAGCCGACGATGATGTCGGTGGAGATGGCCGCGTCCGGCATGGCGGCGCGGACCCGCTCGATGATGCCGAGGTAGCGTTCGGCCCGGTAGGAGCGGCGCATCTCCTTCAGCAGGCGCGAGGAGCCCGACTGCAGCGGCATGTGGAGCTGGTGCATGACGTTGGGCGTCTCGGCCATGGCGGCGATCACGTCGTCGGTGAAGGCGGCCGGGTGCGGCGAGGTGAAGCGGACCCGCTCCAGCCCGTCGATGTCGCCGCAGGCGCGCAGCAGCTTGCCGAACGCCAGCCGGTCGCCGAACTCGACGCCGTAGGTGTTGACGTTCTGGCCGAGCAGCGTGACCTCAAGAACGCCCTGATCCACCAATGTCTGGACTTCGGCGAGAACGTCGCCGGGCCGCCGGTCCTTCTCCTTGCCCCGCAGCGACGGCACGATGCAGAACGTACAGGTGTTGTTGCAGCCGACCGAGATCGCGACCCAGGCGGCATAGGCGGACTCGCGCTTGGTGGGCAGCGTCGAGGGGAAGACCTCGAGCGACTCCTTGAGCTCGACCTGCGCCTCGCCCTGGATGCGGGCCCGCTCCAGCAGCACCGGCAGCGCCCCGAGGTTGTGGGTGCCGAACACCACGTCGACCCACGGCGCCTTGCGGACGATCTCGCCCTGGTCCTTCTGCGCCAGGCAGCCGCCCACGGCGATCTGCATGCGGGGGTTGCTCACCTTGGCCGGTCGTAGGTGGCCGAGGTTGCCGTAGAGGCGGTTGTCGGCGTTCTCGCGCACGGCGCACGTGTTGAACACCACAACGTCGGCGGTCTCGCCGTCGGCCGCGGCCACATAACCGGCGTCCTCCAGCAGACCGGAAAGACGCTCGGAATCGTGCACATTCATCTGGCACCCGTATGTGCGCACTTCATAGGTGCGGGCGCTCTCCTGGGTCACAGTCATCGCACGTCCAAGGGTAGTCCTTGTCCGGCTTGCGACGGTCGTAGGATTTAAAACACCAGCTTGACGGCACGATGTGATCGGATCGGTACCGCTCGGTTAGTGACCAGCGTCCTATCGACCCCTAGGTTTTGACCATGACGGAGAACGGGGACGTCACTCCACTGGTGAAGTTGGAGCACGTCAACAAGCACTTCGGGGCATTGCACGTCCTGAAGGACATCAACCTGACCGTTTCCCGTGGCGAGGTCCTGGTCGTGATCGGCCCTTCGGGTGGTGGCAAGTCCACCCTGTGCCGGGCCGTCAACCGGCTGGAGACCATCGACGGCGGGCAGATCATCTTCGACGGTCAGCCGTTGCCCGAAGAGGGCAAGGCACTGGCCAAGCTCCGCTCCGAAGTGGGCATGGTCTTCCAGTCGTTCAACCTGTTCGCCCACAAGACGATTCGCGAGAACGTCACACTGGGACCGATCAAGGTGCGCAAGAAGGCCCGTGACGCCGCGGACACGCGCGCCATGGAGCTGCTCGAACGGGTGGGCATCGCCGCGCAGGCGGACAAGTACCCGGCGCAGCTCTCCGGCGGCCAGCAGCAGCGCGTCGCGATCGCCAGGGCATTGGCCATGGACCCGAAGATGATCCTCTTCGACGAGCCGACGTCGGCGCTGGACCCGGAGATGGTCCAGGAGGTGCTCGACGTGATGATCGGGCTCGCTCGCGACGGCATGACGATGATGGTCGTCACGCACGAGATGGGGTTCGCCCGAAGGGCCGCGAACCGGGTGGTGTTCATGGCCGACGGTCAGATCGTCGAAGAGAACACACCGGATGAGTTCTTCACCAACGCCCAGACAGACCGGGCCAAGGACTTCCTCTCGAAGATCCTCACGCATTGATCCCAGTCCGCAGCAGGAAGATTGAGGTAACCACTATGCAGATGCGTCGAACTGGGGCCGTGCTCGCCGTCACGGCCATGGCGGCCGGTCTTGCCGCGTGTGGCGGTGGAGACAGCTACACCAACGTCATGGACAAGCTCAAGGGTGCCAAGGAAATCACCGTCGGCACCAAATGGGACCAGCCCAGCCTGGGTCTGAAAAAGGGTGGCGGCGATCCTGAGGGCTTCGACGTCGATGTCGCCAAGTACATCGTGAAGGAGCTGGCCGGCGGCCAGGATGTGAAGATCACGTGGAAGGAGTCGCCCTCGTCCAACCGCGAGGCGCTGCTCGCCAACGGCACCGTGGACATCATCTTCGCCACATACTCCATCACCGACGCGCGCAAGCCGAAGGTCACCTTCGGCGGTCCGTACGTCATCGTCCACCAGGACACCATGGTCCGCGCGGACGCCGCGGACATCACCAAGGCGACGGACCTGAAGGACAAGAGGATCTGCCAGGCGCAGGGCTCCAACTCCTACAAGCGGATCACCGACCCGCCGCCGGACGGCAAGCTCAACCTGCCCGCCAAGCTCGTCGGAGCCAGCAACTACTCCGAGTGCGTGCAGAAGCTCAGCGGTGGCAACCTCGACGCGGTCACCACCGACAACCTGATCCTCGCCGGCTTCGCCAGCCAGGACCCGGGCAAGTACAAGCTGCTCAACGACCCGTTCACGGACGAGAAGTACGGCATCGGCCTGAAGAAGGGCGACAAGACGACCTGCGAGGCCGTCAACAAGGCCGTCGCCAAGATGTGGCAGGACGGCACGGCCACCCAGCTCCTCACGAAGTGGTACGGCAAGACCGGCCTGGAGCTGCCCAAGGAGGCCCCACCGGCCGAGGGTTGCGCCTGATCCTCAACCTCGCGGCGGCCGGTAACCCGGCCGCCGCAGCCGTTCTCACTGGTGGAGCACGATGGACGAACTAATTCAGTACGGCCCTGACCTGGCCGTCGGGTTCCTGAACAACATTAAGCTCTCGTTGGTCATCGCGGTGTTCTCGCTGATCGTCGGCACAATCCTGGCCGCCATGCGGGTCTCACCCACCCCGGTCCTGCGGGCCGCGGGCACGATGTATGTCAACCTGGTGCGCAACACCCCGCTGACACTGGTACTCGCCTTCTGCTACCTCGGGCTCAGCGACACCCTCGGCCTGATCTTCTCCACCGAGGACCCGCTGATGAACTCGTTCTGGCTGGCCGTGCTGGGCATGTCGGCCTACACCGCGGCGTTCGTCTGCGAGGCCCTGCGGTCCGGCATCAACACGGTGCCAATGGGACAGGCGGAGGCGGCCCGCGCGATCGGGCTCACCTTCAGCCAGTCGATCACGCTCGTCATCTTCCCGCAGGCGTTCAGGGCGGTCATCGCCCCGCTGGGCAGCGTCCTGATCGCCATGATCAAGAACACGACCGTGGTGGCGGCTGCGGGTTACACCGTGGAAACCTCCAACACCATGCGGACGATCTTCGACACCACCGGCACCTCGATTCCCATCTTCCTCGGCATCGTGGCCTCGTTCCTGATACTCATCCTGCCGATCGGCTGGTACACCGGCCGACTGGCCAGGAAATTGGCGGTGGCCCGATGAGCTCGTCCGTCCTCTTCGACACACCGGGCCCGCGCGGCCGGGTGCGCAATCACCTGATCACCGGGATCTCCGCGCTGGTCCTGCTGGCGGCCCTCGCCTGGGTGCTGCTGAAGTTCAACGAGAAGGGCCAGTTCGAGGGCAAGATCTGGGCGCCGTTCACCACCCAGGTCGTCTGGGTGGACTTCATCCTGCCCGGACTGGTGGGCACGCTCACGGCCGCCGCGCTGGGCGCGGTCTTCGCGCTGCTGTTCGGTGCGGTCTTCGGCATCGCCAGGCTCTCCGACCACCGGTGGATCAGGATTCCCGCCGCCTGGATCGTGGAGCTCTTCCGGGCGATCCCGCTGCTCCTGCTGATCTTCTTCATCTGGTTCCTGTCGCCCGACCTGTTCGGCGGCGGGGACTACGCGCTGTTCGCGATCGTGCTCGGGCTCACCCTCTACAACGGCTCGGTGCTGGCCGAGGTGGTCAGGGCGGGCATCAACTCGATCCCGAAGGGCCAGTCGGAGGCGGCGTACGCGGTCGGGCTGCGCAAGGGCGGCGTGATGCGGTTGATCCTGCTGCCGCAGGGCCTCACCGTGATGATGCCCGCGGTGGTCAGCCAGCTCGTGGTCCTGCTCAAGGACACCGCGCTGGGCTACTTCATCGTCTACGTCGACCTCCTGAACATGGGCTTCAAGACGCTGCCGTCGGTCTACCCCGGTACGAAGCTGGTGTCGGCGATCGTCATCGGCGTCATCTACATCCTCATGGCCATGGCGCTCAGCGCGTTCGCCACCTGGCTGGAGAAGCGCAGCCGCCGCAGCCGCAAGACCACGGCCAGGCCGATCGAGCCGCCGGGTGCGGTGGCGGGCCTGCCGTCGGGCCAGCCGACTCCCGACGGAGCCGTGGTGGCCTAGGGCTGAGGTCAGCGAAGCCGGTCACCGCGGTTGGACGAGTGGCGGTAGTGGGGTGGTCACCGGGCTACGGTGATCGAGCGGGGTGGTCACCGGAGTGAGGTGATCACCCCGCACTCTTGCCGATCTTCCGGCAGGATGCGTCTATGCCCTTCTGGCGCTCCCCCATCTCGACCACCGACGTCGCCCGGTCCGGCCGGCGGCTCGGCTGGCCGACCGCGCTCGACGGCCAGGTGTGGTGGACGGAGGACCGTCCTGACCAGGTCGGACGCACCACGATCATGCATCGCGCCGCCGACGGCTCCTGCCGCGAGCTGCTGCCCGCACCGTGGAGCGCCCGCACCCGCGTGCACGAGTACGGAGGCCGCCCCTACGCGGTGACCCCCGAAGGCGACGTGATCTTCGCCTGCTTCGCCGACCAGCGCCTCTACCTGCTTGACCAGCGCGCAGGCGAGCCCGTCCCGCTCACTCCCGACGGCGACCGCTACGCCGACCTGCTGATCCGCGACGGCCAGATCTGGTGCGTACGCGAACGGCACACCGACGACGGGAAGGTCACCAGGGCCGTCGTCTCCGTGCTGGTCGACGGTGGCGAGACCCGCGAATGGGTCACCGGCGGCGACTTCTACGCCTCCCCCACCCTCTCCCCCGATGGGCGGCATCTCGCTTACATCACCTGGAACCATCCGCTCATGCCGTGGATCGGCACCGAGCTCCGCGTCACCCGCCTGTCCGACGGCGCCGCGTGGACCGTACGGGGCGGCCCGTCCGAGTCCGTGCTGGCTCCCAGCTGGAAGGACGACGAGCACCTCTACCTGATCTCCGACCACTCCGGCTGGTGGAACCTCTACCAGACCGGCCTGCACGACGCCTCGCCCCAGCCGCTCCATCCCCTGGAGGAGGAGTTCGCCTGGCCGCCGTGGACGCTGGGCGGCCTGCCCTACCTCGTGCTCGGCGACGGCCGGCTCGCGGTGCTGCACGGGCGCGGCGACCTGCGGCTCGGGGTGCTCGACCCCGAGACGGGCGAACTCGCCGACCTCGACCTGCCATGTGGGGGGTGGGATCCGGCGCTGGCCGCCGACGGCACCTCCGTGACCGGCATCGCGTACGGCGCCGCGGTGCCGAAGTCGGTGCTGCGCGTCGACACCGTGACCGGCCAGGCCGAGGAGCTCAGACTCGACATCGAGGAGCTGCCCGACCTCGCCTGCCTGCCGACGCCACGACCGGTGGAGGTGGGGCGCCGGGTGCATGGTTTCCTCTACCCGCCGTCCAACCCGGCCGCCGAGGACTCGGAGGACGCTCCGCCGTACGTGGTCTTCGTGCACGGCGGCCCGACGGCCCACGCGGACACGGCGCTCGACCTGGAGAAGGCGTACCTCACCTCGCGCGGCATCGGCGTGCTCGACGTCAACTACGGCGGGTCCACCGGCTACGGCCGGGCCTATCGCGATCGGCTGAAGGGGCAGTGGGGCGTCGTCGACGTCGAGGACACGATCATGGCCGCCGAATGGCTGGCGGCCGAGGGGCTGGCCGACCCCGGGCGCATCGCGGTACGCGGCCGCAGCGCGGGCGGCTGGACCGTGATGGCGGCCTGCTGCCGCTCTGACGTGTTCGCGGGGGGTGTGTCCTACTACGGCGTCAGCGCGCTGGCCCCGCTCAACGCCCACACGCACGATTTCGAGTCGCGTTACGTGGAGTGGCTGGTCGGCCCGGAGGACCCACGGCTGGACGCCGAGCGCGAGCCACTGGCGCTGGTCGGCGGCGTGTCCTGCCCGATGCTGCTGCTCCAGGGTCTCGACGATCCCGCGGTGCCGCCCGAGCAGTCGGCGGCCTTCGCCGACGCGCTGGCCGAGCGCGGTGTCTCGTGCACGTATCTGGCGTTCGAGGGCGAGTCACATGGTTTCCGGCGCACCGAGACGCGGGCCACCGCGCTGGCCGCGGAACTGGCGTTCTACCAGCAGGTTTTCAGCTGAATCTCGCTCTCGTCGTCATCTCTCACGGTTCCTTGACAGAACCGGCATCACTCGGCGGTCGCTACTCGCCAACGGTTGAATAACCGTCCTCGACACCGGGCCCTCCAAAGTGGGTTGCTCGAAAGAGCGAACGTGGGGTGCGCGTCGCGGCCACGAAGCGCACCCCACTGGCCAGCCACACATCCCATCTCGGCACGAGGGAGGGCCAGATGGCCAGCTTGCGCTATCTCAGCATTGCCGTGGTGGCGGCGGCAAGTCTGCTCGCCGCCGCATGCGCCACGGACACCGGTACGAACGGTTCCGCGCCCCCGACAGCCGCCCAGAAGCCCGGCAATCCGTTATCGGGCGGCACGCTCCGGCTGGTCGGCGGCGGCGACGTCGACCACCTCGATCCCACCAGCGCCTACTACACGGTCACCAACGGCATCCTGCGCGGTTACGCGCGCCAGCTGTTCAACCTGAACGGCGTCACCAAGGAGGCCGAGACCACCAAGGGCTTCGCCGTCGTCCCCGACGTCGCCGCCGAGCTGCCGACGACCGCGAACGGCGGCCTCAGCGCCGACAACCTCACCTACACGATCAAGCTGCGGGACGGCGTCCAGTGGGACACCCAGCCGCCGCGGGCGGTGACCGCGGGCGACTTCGTCCGCGGCTTCAAGCGGATCTGCAACCCGGTGGCCGGAGCGGGCGCGCCCGGCTACTACACCAGCACGATCAAGGGCATGGCCGCCTACTGCGCGGCCTATGCCAAGGCGTTCGAGAAGGCCAAGCCCACTGCGGCGGCGCTGGCGGCCTTCCAGAACTCGCACGACATCGCCGGGGTCCGCGCCAAGGATGACAAGACGGTCGTGTTCACGCTGGTCCAGCCGGCGGCCGACTTCCTCAACATCCTGACGCTGAACTTCTCCTCGGCCGCCCCCCAGGAGTACGACCAATACGTACCGGACGACGCCACCTTCCGCCAGCACGTGATCTCCGACGGCCCGTACAAGATCACCCAGTATGTGGCGACCAAGTCGATCAAGCTGGAGAAGAACCCCGCCTGGACGCAGGCGGCCGACCCGATCAGGCACCAGTACGTCAACACCGTCGAGGTCAAGATGGGCGTCACCGAGCCCGACGCGGTGCAGCAGCAGCTCGAGGCGGGCAGCGCGGACCTGTCCTGGGACCTGCCGGTGCCGACCGCCCAGATCCCCCGGCTGAAGAGCGGCGACCCCGACTTCAAGATCTTCCCGGGCGCCGTGACGAACCCGTATCTCGTGTTCAACCTGCAGAGCAAGAACGAGAACGGCGCCATGGGCAAGGTCAAGGTGCGCCAGGCCATCGAGTACGCCATCAACAAGGTGGCCATCGCCAAGATCTACGGCGGTGCCGACGTGGCGACCCCGCTGCACACGGCCATCCCACCGGGCAACATCGGCTACCAGGAGTACAACCCGTACCCGACACCCGGAGACCAGGGCGACCCGGCCAAGTGCAAGCAGCTGCTCACCGAGGCGGGCTACCCGAACGGATTGACGCTCATCGGCGCGTTCCGCAACGCGGGCAACCACCCGGCCAACTTCCAGTCCTATTCGGCCGACCTGAAGCAGTGCGGGATCAACGTCAAGGGCCTGCCCGTACGGCAGGGCGACTACTACGGCGCGTTCCTGCAGAACCCGACGATCGCCAAGGACAGCAAGTGGGACATCTCGGCGCCCGGCTGGGTGCCCGACTGGTACGGCAACAACGGTCGCGCCGTCTCCCAGCCGCTGTTCCAGACCAACTGCGCCGCGGGCACGAGCAACTACGGCTGCTACAGCAACCCCAAGGTGGACGACCTCATCAAGCAGGCGCTGGCCGAGCCCGACGCGACCAAGGCGGCCGGACTCTGGCACCAGGTCGACGAGACGGTGATGGGCGACGCGGTGATCGTGCCGTTCAACAACCAGAACACGCCGATCTACAAGAGCAAGCGGGTGAAGAACGCGCTGTACCTGCCCGCCTTCCAGCTCTACGACATCACCAACCTCTGGCTTGACCCCAACTCGCCATGACGGTGCGGCGCCCCGCGGGAGTCCGCGGGGCGCTGTGAGGGAGAAACATGAGCCTGCTAGAGGTGACCGACCTGAAGGTGACCTTCCCCACCTCCGACGGCCTGGTACAGGCGGTACGGGGACTGTCGTTCACCGTCGACCGCGGCCGGACGCTGGCGATCGTCGGCGAGTCCGGGAGCGGCAAGACCGTGAGCACCCAGGCCATCCTGGGCCTCTCCCCCGGGGCCGACATCTCCGGCACCGCCCTGTTCGAAGGCGTGGACCTGCTCCAGCTCGACCGCGAGCAGCTGCGCCGCATCCGCGGGGCGGAGATCAGCGTCGTCTTCCAGGACCCGCTGACCAGCCTGCACCCGCTCTACAAGGTCGGCTGGCAGATCGAGGAGCTGTTCCGGGTCCATCAGCCCGGCACCGGCCGCGCCGAGGCCCGCAAGCGCGCGATCGAGCTGCTCGGCCTGGTCGGCATCCCCCGGCCGGACCGGCGGGTGGACGACTACCCGCACCAGTTCTCCGGCGGCATGCGGCAGCGGGCGATGATTGCCATGTCGCTGGCGCTGAACCCGAAACTCATCGTCGCCGACGAGCCGACCACCGCGCTCGACGCGACCGTCCAGGCGCAGATCCTCGAACTCATCGGCCGGGTCCAGGCCGAGTTCGACATCGCGCTCATCCTCATCACGCACGACCTCGGCGTCGTGGCGGGCATCGCCGACGAGGTGCTGGTCATGTACGCGGGGCTGGTGGCGGAGCGGGCCGACCGCCGCACCCTCTATTACCGCCCCCACCACCCCTACACCAAGGGTCTGCTGGAGTCGATCCCGGGCAGCACGGGGGCCCGCGGCGGGCGACTGCGGCCCATCCCCGGCTCTCCGCCGTCGCTGATCGACATCCCCTCGGGCTGTGCCTTCCACCCGCGCTGCCCGTACGCCATGCCGGTCTGCGCGGCCGAGCGGCCACCGCCGGCCAGAGTCACGGGCGGCGGCGGACACGCCTCGGCCTGCTGGCTGCCCCACGAGGCGGTCGGGCTCGGCCCGGAGGCCGACGCGCTGCGGCTGCGAGCGAAGGAGGCCTGATGCTCCTCGAAGTCGAGAACGTCGTCAAACACTTCCCCATCACCACCGGCATGCTGGTCAAGCAGACGGTCGGGCACGTACGGGCCGTCGACGGGGTGAGCTTCGACCTGTCGCCGGGCGAGACGCTCGGGCTGGTCGGCGAGACCGGCTGCGGCAAGTCGACCCTCGCCCGATGCGTCGCGGGCCTGCACCCCGTCACCTCGGGCCGGGTCCGCTTCGACGGCGACGACATCACGAACCTGCCCAGAGCCAGGATGCGGGCCTACCGGCGCGACATCCAGGTCATCTTCCAGGACCCCTACGGCTCGCTGAACCCGCGCAGGCGCGTCGGCTCGATCATCGCCGACCCGCTCGTGGTCCACCGGGTGAGCAGCGGCGCCGAGCTCCGCCAGACCGTGCAGGAGCTGATGGAACGGGTGGGGCTCAATCCCGAACACTACAACCGGTTCCCGGCGGAGTTCTCCGGCGGGCAGCGGCAGCGGATCGGGGTGGCCAGGGCGCTCGCGCTGCGACCCCGGCTGATCATCTGCGACGAGCCGGTGTCGGCGCTGGACGTCTCCATCCAGGCGCAGATCCTCAACCTGCTGAAGGACCTCCAGGACGACTTCGGGCTGACGTACCTGTTCATCGCGCACGACCTGTCGGTGGTGCGGCACATCAGCGACCGGATCGCGGTCATGTACCTGGGTAAGCTCGTCGAACTCGCGGGGGCCGACGAGCTGCACGAACATCCCAGACATCCGTACACGAACGCCCTCCTTTCCGCCACGGCGGTGGCCGACCCGGACGAGGCCGAGCGGCGGCGGCGCATCATCCTCACGGGCGACGTCCCCTCACCGATCGACCCCCCGTCCGGCTGCCGCTTCCATCCCCGCTGCCCGAAGGCGCGGGACCACTGCTCGCTGGAGGAACCCCTTCTGGTGCCCCGGGACCACCTGGTGGCCTGCCACTTCCCCGTCGAGGCGGGCGAGGACCTGACCGTCGGGAGGACCGCATGACGCTGACGGAGATCCGGCCCGACGCGGTCACCGACCGGACGATCGCCGGCCGCAGCCCGTGGCAGCTCGCCTGGGCCAGGATCAGGACCGACAAGGTCGCGCTGGTCTCCGGCCTGACCGTGGTCCTGCTCTGCGCGCTGGCGCTGGCGGCCCCGCTCATCGCCGCGTGGAACGGCCACGACCCGGACGAGCAGTTTCGCGACACCGGCATCACCGCCCAGGGGCTGCCGATCGCGCCGAACGGCACGTTCTGGTTCGGCACCGACCGCCTCGGGCGCGACCTGTTCATCAGGGTCCTGTACGGCGCGCGGGTCTCGCTGCTGGTCGGCGTGGTCGCCACCGGGCTGGCGGCGCTGGTGGGCGTCGTCGTCGGCCTGCTGGCCGGCTACTACGGCGGCCTCATCGACACCGTGCTGTCCCGGCTCATGGACGTGGTGCTGTCGTTCCCGTACCTGATCTTCGCCATCGCGGTGGTGTCGATCGCCGGGCCGTCGCTGACCGCGACGATCGGGGTGATCGCCTTCTACTCGTGGGCGGCCATCGCGCGGGTCGTGCGCGGCCAAACGCTCTCGCTGAAGGAACGCGAGTACGTCGAGGCCGCCCGGTCCATCGGCTGCGGTGACCTGCGGATCATGTTCGTCGACATCCTGCCGAACCTGCTCGCTCCGGTCATCGTCCTGACCACACTCCTCGTGCCGGCGGCCATCGTCTTCGAGTCGACGCTGTCGTACCTGGGGCTCGGCATCGTGCCGCCCACCCCCTCGTGGGGCAACCTGCTCAGCGAGGCGCAGGGCTTCTACCGGGTCGCCTACTGGTACCTGGGCTTCCCCGCGGCCACCCTGCTGCTCACCACGCTCGCCTTCAACCTGGTCGGCGACGGCATCAGGGACGCCATCGACCCGCGCACGGAACGCCTGTTCAGCCGCCGTCGCCGTCGTTCCCGCTCTCCCCGTAAGGGGGCCTGATGCTCCGCAGATTCCTGCTCCGACGGGCGCTGCTCGGCGTGCTCGTCCTGTGGCTCGTCACGCTGGGCACCTTCCTGCTGTTCTTCGTCGCCCCCAGCGATCCCGCCAGGACGCTGGCCGGTCGCCAGGCCACACCCGAGCAGGTGGAACTCATCCGCCACAACCTCGGCCTGGACCGCCCGACCCTCGTCCAGTACCTCGACTACCTGAACCGCCTCATCCACGGCGACCTGGGCCAGTCGTACTTCTCCGGCGAATCCATCGGCAAGATCCTCTCCGAGGACTTCCCGCCGACGGCCTCGCTCGTGATCGGCGGCGCGATCCTCTGGGTCGTCATCGGCGTCGGCGCCGGAGTCCTCAGCGCCACCCGGGCGCGCTCCCTCCTGGACCGCGTCGTGACGTTCCTGGCCCTGGCCGCCGTGTCCATGCCCACGTTCGTGGTCGGCCTGCTGCTGCTGTACTTCCTGTTCTTCCAGCTCACCATGGCCGGGGCGCCGCTGCTGCCGCCGGACTCGTACGTGTCGTTCACCGACAGCCCCGGCGAATGGGCCCGCCACCTGATCCTGCCCTGGATCACCCTCGCCATGGTCCAGGCCGCCTCCTACGTACGGCTGACGCGCGGGTCGATGCTGGACACCCTCGGCGAGGACTACATCCGCACGGCCCGCGCCAAGGGTGTCCCCGAAGGCCAGGTCATCTACCGTCACGGCCTACGCGCCGCCCTGACGCCGGTGGTGACGCAACTCGGCGTCGACGTGGGCACGCTGATCGGCGGGGTGGTGGTGACGGAGTCGGTCTTCGGGCTCGGCGGCATCGGGCAGGCGGTGGTGCAGGCGTTCGTCAGCGGCGACCTGCCGGTCATCATGGGCGTCGTCGTCCTCGCCACCACCGCCGTCGTCCTGGCCAACCTCCTGGTGGACATCGCCTACGGCCTCCTGGACCCCCGCATCCGCCTGGCCTGACACCCGCACAGTGGGGGTGTGGGTCGGGCCGGGGCGGGTGTGGCTGGGGCGGAACCTCCCTCCCGCCCCGGCCACACCGCCCTCTTTGCCCATCGCCCAGCAACATCCACGGACCGGGGCCAAGAAGACGCACGTCACGGCCGCCCAGCCCCGTACACCGGAGGAGCGTGCCCCTGGACAGACCTCAGCCCCATACGGCGGGTGGCGCCCACCGTGCTCAGCCGTACAGAAAAATGATCGTGAGGCTTGTGACCTTGACCTTCAGCGGGCGAACTCGGTCGCGCGGGACTCCCGGACAACAGTGATGCGAATCTGCCCCGGATAGGTCAGCTCCTCCTCGACCTGCTTCGCCACATCCCGCGCGATCACCTGCGCCTGGATGTCGTCGATGGCGTCAGGCTTCACCATGACCCGGATCTCCCGCCCCGCCTGCATGGCGAACACCTTCTCCACCCCCTCATACGACTGCGCGATCTCCTCCAGCCGCTCCAGCCGCTTGACGTACGCCTCCAACGACTCCCGCCGCGCCCCCGGACGGCTGCCGCTGATCGCGTCGGCCGCCTGCGTGAGCACCGCCTCGACCGTGCGGACCTCGACCTCGTTGTGGTGCGCCTCGATGGCGTGCACCACGTCCTCCTGCTCGCCGTATCTGCGGGCGATCTCCGCCCCGATCAGCGCGTGACTGCCCTCGACCTCGTGCGTCAGCGCCTTGCCGATGTCGTGCAGCAGGGCGCAGCGCTTCATCAGCGGCTGGTCCATCTTGAGCTCGGCGGCCATGATCCCGGCGATGTGCGCGGACTCGATGAGGTGCTTGAGGACGTTCTGGCCGTAGGAGGTGCGGTATCGGAGCTGGCCGAGCAGCAGCGTCAGCTCGGGGTGCATGTCCGTGATGCCCAGCTCGACCAGCGCGTCCTCACCCGCCCGCGCGCAAAGGTCCTGCACCTCCGCGCGGCTGCGCTCGTGCGCCTCCTCGATGCGCTGCGGGTGGATGCGGCCGTCGAGCACCAGCTTCTCCAGCGTGAGCCGGGCAGTTTCCCGGCGCACCGGGTCAAAACACGACAACAACACCGCTTCCGGGGTGTCATCGATGATCAGGTTCACGCCGGTCGTCGACTCGAACGCCCGGATATTGCGCCCCTCACGGCCGATGATCCGGCCCTTCATCTCGTCGCCGGGCAGGTGCAGGACGCTGACCACGGACTCGGCCGTCTGCTCGGCCGCCATCCGCTGCACCGCCAGCGTCACGATCTTGGTGGCGCGCTTCTCGCCCTCCTTGCGGGCGTCGCCCTCGATCTCCCTGATGATCAGCGCGGCCTCGCGCTTGGCCTGGTTCTCGATCTCGCGTACCAGTTCGCCCTTGGCCTGCTCGCCGGTGAGCCCGGCGACGCGCTCGAGAATCACCCGCCGCTCGTCCTCGACCCGCAGCAACTCCGCCCGCCTGTCGGCCAGTTCGACCTCGGTCTCGGTCAGCTTGCGATCGCGTTCGGCCTGCCGCCTGGCCTCCTCGTCGAGCCGCTGCTCGCGCTCGGCCAGCCGCCCTTCCCTGCGTTCGAGATCGGCCCGGAGCTCCTTGAGCTCCGCCTTGAGTATCCGGCCCTCTTCTTCGACCTCGCGCCGCACCTGCGCCGCACTCTCAGCGGCGGCCGCCGACCTGCGCAGGATCTCCTCTGCGTCGGACTCGGCCTTGTCACGGATCTCCCCGGCCTCTTCACGGGCCTGTTCGATCTCCTCGTGTACGGCCTGCAACTGCTCGGGGCTCGGCTTGACCACTCGCGAACCGCCGCCTGACGTGCGACGGACGACGATGAGCAACGCGGCGATCATCCCGAACGCCAGCAGGAGCACCGCCACCGACAGCACCACGACAAGCGGCCCCATGTGCTCCCCGCCCTCCTCGCGTCGTCAAGACTCGTAACGCGCCCTCAAAACGGGAGGGGTCACATGCGCGGCGCTGATCGCCCAAACGGCACCTTCACCACGACCGATATCCAACCAAGACTGACCGGGCGTCGACTGGGATAGCCGACACCTCGCCTGCCTCGATCCTTCGAGCTCGTTCGTCCGTCAATCACCGGTATGGCAATCCGCACTGCGCGGAGTAACTCCTCACTGCCGTCGAGGTTATGCGTCCAACAAGTCACGAGCAAGCAAACGCGTCATCAAGCGTGTCTTACAGGCTTGCATCTCGCCATTCAGTCAGATTTCCAGCTTCTGACCCGAAATACCCCTCTGCACACACCTATGGACGCGCAGACATTGATCCAGCGACGGACCGGACACAGACCGGACACAGACCCGGACCGACCCGATAGCGAGCCGGACGCAGACCGCCGTAATCGATGACGGGACCTGACGCAGACCGGGGGTGACCCGGTGACGGGCCGGACGCAGGCCCGGACTGACCGGACACGGACCGGGAGTGGTCCGGCGGGCCGGCTGTGCGGGGTCAGGCGAAGTCGTCCTCGATTTCGACGCCCTCCGTCTCCAGAACCTCGCGGATGACGCGGAAGGCCAGCCCAGGGGCATACCCCTTTCTGGCCAGCATTCCGGCAAGGCGGCGAGTGCGGACCTGGGGATCGAGGCCGCGGGTGGAGGACAGCTTGCGTTCCACGAGGCGCCGCGCCGTTTCGGCCTCCTGGTCGGGGTCGAGGCGGTCCACGGCCTCGTTGACGGTCTCGGAGTCGACACCCCGGTGGCGAAGCTCCGCCGCCAGGGCGCGCTTGGCCAGCCCGCGACCGTGGTGGCGGGAGTCGACCCACGCTTCGGCGAACGCCTCGTCGTTGATCAGGCCCAGCTCGGAGAAGCGGTCGAGGACCGTCTCCGCGGCTTCGTCCGGCACATCACGCTTACGCAGCGCCTCGGCTAGCTGGGCTCGCGTCTTGGGGGCCATAGTGAGCAGACGAAGACAGATGGCCCGAGCCACCGACTCGGGATCGGCGTGGGGACTGGCCCCCGCGGCCGACTCCTCATCGGGCCCATCGGGAAGCCACCCGCCACGCCCCCGAGACCCCGCCGAACGCGCCCCTTTCCCGCCCCACCCACCTGACCGACGCCCTCTACCGGAGCGCTTTTCCCCACGCCGACCGCCCTGGTAGGAACCTTCCTCGGATGGCCCGTCGGAGTGGGGGTCATTGCCAGGGTCACCGCCTTGGAAGGACTCATCCTCGGACTGGCCACCGACGTAGGAATCTGCTGCGGACTGCCCCGCAAGGTAGGCCTCGGGCTGCCCCGCAGAATAGGCCTCGGGCTGCTCCCCAGGGTAGAGAGTGTCCCCAGGCTGACCCCCCAGGCGAGGGCCGTCCTCAGGCTGACCGCTTTCGGTGTCCAGACCGGACGGCAGGTCGCCTGGGAATGGCACGTCGCCTTGGAGAGACGGGCTGCCTTCGGTGGACGGTGAGTTGTCTTGGGCAGGCAGCCAGGTGGGTTCCCGGGGCGTAGCTGAGAGGCGCTCGTCGGCCTGCCCACCGCCCGGCTCAGGGGTCGGCTTGTGGATCGACTCGGGAGACGAGTCGGGGCGTGCCTCAGAGGCCCGCTCAGAGGGTGGGTGAGTGGGCAGGGCGGGTGGTGGGTCAGCTGGTGGGCGGGGACGCTCGCGCCACTCGCTGAGCGACGGCCAGCCCCCCGACGACGCGCCACCGAACCGTTCCCGGCCGGACCGGTCCTGGCTAGGCCGGTCCTGGCTAGGCCGGTCCTCGCCGGACGGCTGTCCGCCTCGGGCTGGGCTGTCCGAGGGGCGGGAGGGCCAGGTGGCTTCCGGGGCCGGAGTCCGCGGTGGGGGGTTGTCGCTGGGGTTGCGGCGCTTGCGGCGGCGGCCCGGAGGTGGGGTGGGGAGGTCGGGCCAGGCGCCCCAGTCGTGGGAGTGGGGCGCCTGCGGCGGGTCCGTGTCACTCATGCGGCGACCGATCAGACGTCACCGGGCTTCGGCGTGGCGGCCTTGGCGCCGCGGCCCGAGGGAGCGGCGGCCGGGGCGGGGGGTGCCGCGGGGGCCTCGGCGGGAGCGTCGAGGCGGGGGCCGACGCCGAGCTTGTCCTTGATCTTCTTCTCGATCTCGTTGGACATGTCGGGGTGGTTCTTCAGGAAGTTGCGGGCGTTTTCCTTGCCCTGGCCGAGCTGGTCGCCCTCGTAGGTGTACCAGGCGCCGGACTTGCGGACGAAGCCGTGCTCGACGCCCATGTCGATGAGGCCGCCCTCGCGGGAGACGCCCACGCCGTAGAGGATGTCGAAGTCGGCGACCCGGAAGGGCGGGGCCATCTTGTTCTTGACGACCTTGACCCTCGTGCGGTTGCCGACCGCCTCCGTGCCGTCCTTGAGCGTCTCGATGCGGCGGATGTCGAGGCGGACCGAGGCGTAGAACTTGAGCGCCTTGCCACCGGTCGTGGTCTCGGGCGAGCCGAACATGACGCCGATCTTCTCGCGGAGCTGGTTGATGAAGATGGCGGTGGTGCCGGTGTTGCTGAGCGCGCCGGCGACCTTGCGCAGGGCCTGGGACATCAGGCGGGCCTGGAGGCCGACGTGGCTGTCGCCCATCTCGCCCTCGATTTCCGCCTTGGGAACCAGCGCGGCCACCGAGTCGATGACGATGACGTCGACGGCGCCCGACCTGATCAGCATGTCGGCGATCTCGAGCGCCTGCTCACCCGTGTCGGGCTGGGAGACGAGCAGGGCGTCGGTGTCGACACCGAGCTTCTTGGCGTATTCGGGGTCGAGGGCGTGCTCGGCGTCGATGAACGCCGCGATGCCGCCCCCGCGCTGGGCATTGGCCACCGCGTGCAGGGCAATCGTGGTCTTACCCGAGGACTCCGGGCCGTAGATCTCGACGATCCTGCCACGCGGCAACCCTCCGATGCCCAGCGCGACGTCCAGGGAGATCGAACCCGTGGGGATCACTTCGATGGGGGCTCGGACTTCGTCACCGAGGCGCATGACGGAGCCCTTGCCGAACTGCCTCTCGATCTGAGCGAGGGCGGTCTCGAGGGCCTTCTCGCGGTCGTTGATAGCCATGGGAACTCCCCCTGGAGGGTTGTGGTCCGATCAGTCGAGTGAAAGCTACGGCCTGCCACCGACAGTTTTGCGGAGTCGTTGGTTGGAGGGCGCGGCCTGGCAGGTTCCATGGTAGCCGAACGGCTGTTCGATCACATCCGGAACACGCAGTTCACGGCAGGGAAGTCAGGCTCGATCGCCGACGAAGCAGAACTCGTTGCCTTCCGGGTCGGCCATGACCTGGAAGGAGCCTTGGTCGTCGGTCACCGTCTCCCCGATCCGCGTGGCGCCCAGCCCCAGCGCCCGGGTGATGGCGGGCACGATGGCCTCGACCTCGATGTCCAGGTGCAACCGGTTCTTCATGGTCTTGTCCTCGGCAACCGGCTGGAACGCCAGCCGTACGGCTCCGGGAAGTTCGATGTGAGACCAACCCCGGGCACGATCCACCGGGTCGCCACCGAGCAGGGCGGCCCAGAAGCGGACCAGGCTCCGCGGGTCCCGGCAATCCACCACGATCTGGCCAAGGCGCGTACGCATGACGGCCAGGGTAGCGACCACGTCGAGCGGCACCGGCCGCACAACAGACATTCATAGGCAATGCGCCGTACGTGTTGTCACACCCCATGAGCTGGGGAGACTCTGAACCAGAGGCTTGGAGGCGGCGACGTGACGAGCAGCACGTACACCGGAGAACGACGCGCCCACCTGGAAGCGCTCGCCGCGTTGTTGCCCGGCCACGGGCTGGCGAGCCGCATGGTCGGCGGTGCGGAGCCGGTGCTGTGGGCGTGGTATCCCCGCACCGGCAGGCAGACGCTCGTCTTCGCCATCCCCGGGCGCCGTGGGTGGGAGTTTCTGTGGTCGCCCGGCGGTCAGGGCACCGCCGACGACCTGCCCCAGACGGTCCGAGCGCTGAAGGAGAGCATGGATCCGGGGATCTAGCGGAGCCGGGAGGAAACGTTTTCGACCTGGCAGACCGCGCGCCAGACGGTCTTGGCGCTCTCGCCGTCCGCCAGCGCCTGGTCGACCGTGCGCCCGTCGAGCGGGGCGATCACGTAGTCGCGGGCCCACGAGTCGGCGTACGACTCGCCGAAGTGGGCACGCATCCTTCTCCAGAACTCGGTCAGGCGCATCACCCAAGTATGGAACCGCGGCAAGAGTGGTAGGACACCCCCATGGCAAAGACCCCCAAGTCCTCCCCGCCCAAATCCGCCAAGTGCCGAGCCAACCGGACGAAGCGCCGTCAGCTCCGCTTAGCCCAGCGCTTAGCCGTACAACAGGAAAAATCCGAACGAGCCGAAAGGCACGCGGACATCAGGCAGGAACCTCGGGCGGGCACACCGCGGACGCGTAGAGCGTCGCGACGGTAGTTCACATCACGCGCGAGCCGTACATCTCCCCCAGATGGTCGGCGAGCAGCTCCAGCCGGGCGCCGTCGGGGTCCCTGAAGTAGATGGAGGCGCCGCTCTCGATCTGGTGCGGCACGCCGGCCATCTCCAGTTTGCCGCGCAGCCGTTCCCAGGTGGCGGGGTCGACGGAGATCGCGATGTGGTGCAGCCCGCCGAGCACCTCCTGGTAGGGGCCGAGGTCGAGGCCCGGGAAGTCGAAGAAGGCCAGCAGGTTCCCGTTGCCGATGTCGAAGAAGAAGTGGTTGGAGCCCTTGTAATCCCGGTTCTCGAAGATCTCCGTCAAGGGGAACTCAAGCAGCTCCTGGTAGAACTTGACCGTCCGCTCCACGTCCGACGACAGCAGGGCGAAGTGGTGCAGGCCGCGCGCGCTGCTCGACGGTCGGTGCGCTAATAGATAGCGCTCCCTGATGTCCTCGCGGCGGGTCTCAATGGCTGCGTAGTCGATGCCCACGATCGCTCTATGTCCGCAGCGCCCCCGCCTCAATCGCGTACCGCCGCCACAATGCGTTTTCTGTCGGTGCCGCGAGGCACTATGTGCTGGTGAGCTCGCTAGACCATTTCACCCACGGGACCAGGCAGTGGTTCGCCGGAGCGTTCGAGGCGCCCACGAGCGCGCAGGAGGGCGCGTGGGAGTCCATCGCGCGCGGCGACAACACGCTCGTGGTGGCGCCCACCGGGTCCGGCAAGACGCTGGCGGCTTTCCTGTGGTCGCTCGACCGGCTGGCCGCCGACCCCACCCGGGCAGCTCCGAAACAGGCCCATAAGGGGACCAAGGTCCTGTACGTCTCGCCGCTCAAGGCGCTGGCCGTCGACGTGGAGCGTAACCTGCGCGCCCCGCTGGCCGGGCTCAAGCAGACCGCGCGCCGGCTGGGCCTGCCGGTGCCGGACATCTCGGTGGCGATCCGCTCCGGCGACACCCCGGCCGAGGACCGCAGGCGGTTCGCCGCCAAGCCGTCCGACATCCTCATCACCACGCCGGAGTCGCTGTTCCTGCTGCTCACCAGCCAGGCGCGCGAGGCGTTGCGCGGCGTCGAGACGGTGATCGTCGACGAGGTGCACGCGGTGGCCGCCACCAAGCGCGGCGCGCACCTGGCGCTCAGCCTGGAGCGACTCGACGCCCTGCTGGAGCGGCCCGCGCAGCGGATCGGGCTGTCGGCGACGGTGCGGCCGGTGAGTGAGGTCGCGGCGTTCCTGGGCGGGTCCCGTCCCGCGACGGTCGTGCAGCCGCCCTCCGACAAGCGCATCGAGGTCGAGGTGATCGTCCCGGTCGAGGACATGACCGAGATGGAGGGCGGGCCGGGGCCCGCCGACGGCGAGGAGCCCGAGCCGTCCAGCCGGTCGATCTGGCCGCACGTCGAGGACCGGCTGTTCGACCTGATCGAGGCCCACTCTTCGACGATCGTGTTCGCCAACTCCAGACGGCTGGCCGAACGCCTGTGCACCAGGCTCAACGAGCTGGCCTACGAGCGGGCGCAGGGGCCCGAGGCCGTCGATCTGTCGATCTGGGAGACGCCACTGCCGGGAGACCCGCCCCGGCGGCCGCCCGCCGAGATGATGGCGCAGGCCGGGGCGAGCAAGGGCGTGGTCACCGAGATCGTCCGCGCGCACCACGGCTCGGTGTCCAAGGAGGAACGGGCGCAGATCGAGGAGGCGCTCAAGTCGGGCCGGCTGCCCGCCGTGGTCGCGACGTCCAGCCTGGAGCTGGGCATCGACATGGGCGCGGTCGACCTGGTCGCCTGTGTGGAGGCGCCGCCGAGCGTGGCGAGCGGGCTGCAGCGCATCGGCCGGGCGGGTCACCAGGTGGGCGCGGTGTCCAGGGGAGTGATCTTCCCGAAATACCGCGGCGACCTGATCCAGACCGCCGTGGTGGCCGAACGCATGAAGAGCGGCCAGATCGAGGAGCTGCGCTACCCGCGTAACCCGCTCGACGTGCTGGCCCAGCAGATCGTGGCGATGACCGCGCTGGAGGAGTGGACGGTCGACGAGCTGGAGGCCGTGGTCAAACGGGCCGCCCCCTACGCGACGCTGCCGCGCACCGCGCTGGAGGCCACGCTCGACATGCTCGCGGGCCGCTACCCGAGCGAGGAGTTCGCCGAGCTGCGACCGCGTGTCGTCTGGGATCGGGTGACAGGCACGTTGCGGGGCCGTCCGGGCGCGCAGCGGCTGGCGGTGACCAACGGCGGCACGATCCCCGACCGCGGGCTGTTCGGCGTCTTCCTGGTGGGCGAGAAGGCGTCGCGGGTGGGCGAGCTGGACGAGGAGATGGTCTACGAGTCACGGGTCGGCGACGTGTTCGTGCTGGGTGCGACCTCCTGGCGGATCGAGGACATCACCACCGACCGGGTGCTCGTCTCCCCCGCGCCCGGTCAGCCGGGCAAGTTGCCGTTCTGGCACGGCGACACGCCGGGAAGACCCGCCGAGCTGGGCGAGGCGATCGGCGCGTTCCTCCGCGAACACGCCGGAAACACCTCGACCGACCGCATGCGGGCCGCCGGGCTCGACGCGTACGCCGCCGGCAACCTCCGCGCCTACCTCGACGAGCAGCGCGAGGCAACCGGCTACGTCCCCGACGACCGCACGCTCCTGGTCGAACGCTTCCACGACGAGCTCGGCGACTGGCGGGTGGTCATCCACTCCCCCTACGGCGCGCGGGTCCACGCCCCCTGGGCTCTGGCGATCAACCGGCGGCTGCGCGAGCGTTACGGCCTCGACGTGCAGGCCGTGCACTCCGACGACGGCATCGTGCTGCGGATCCCCGACACGCTGGCCGAGCCGCCCACCGACGTGGCGGCGTTCGACGCCGAGGAGATCGAGCGGATCGTCACCGAGGAGCTGGGCGGCTCGGCGATGTTCGCCTCCCGGTTCAGGGAGTGCGCGGGCCGGGCCCTGCTGCTGCCGCGCCGCGTGCCCGGCCGCCGCAGCCCGCTCTGGCAGCAGCGGCAGCGGGCCGCCCACCTGCTGGGGGTGGCGTCGCAGTACGCGTCGTTCCCGATCGTGCTGGAGACGATGCGCGAGTGCCTCCAGGACGTGTTCGACGTGCCGGGGCTGGTGCGGCTGATGCGTGACATCGCCGCGCGCCGGGTGCGGGTGGTGGAGGTGGAGACGTCGCAGGCGTCGCCGTTCGCCGCGTCGCTGCTGTTCCACTACATCGGCGCGTTCATGTACGAGGGCGACGCGCCACTGGCCGAACGCCGGGCCCAGGCGCTGGCGCTCGACACGACGCTGCTGGCCGAGCTGCTCGGCCAGGCCGACCTGCGCGAGTTGCTCGACCCCGACGTCATCTCCGACAGCGAACGCGAGCTGGCCCGGCTCGACCGGCCGTTGCGTGACGCCGAGGACCTGGCCGACCTGCTGCGCTCGCACGGGCCGCTGCTGGTGCCCGACGTGAGCGTACGCGGCGGCGATCCCGCCTGGCTGACGGAGCTCGAACGGGCCCGCCGGGCGATCAGGGTGCGGATCGCGGGCGAGGAGCAGTGGGCGGCGATCGAGGACGCGGCCCGGCTGCGCGACGCGCTGGGCGCGCCGCTGCCGGTGGGGATCCCGCACGTGTTCCTGGAGCCGGTCGCCGACCCGCTGGCCGACCTCGTGGCCCGCCATGCCCGTACGCGCGGGCCCTTCCACGCCGGCACTGCCGCCGCCAGGTTCGGGCTCGGTGTGGCCGTGGTGACCGACGCCCTGCGGCGGCTGGCGGCGGCTGGGCGGGTGGTCAGCGGGGAGTTCCGGCCGGGCGGCCGGGGCGAGGAGTGGTGCGACGCCGGTGTGCTGCGGATGCTGCGGCGCAGGTCGCTGGCGCGGCTGCGCAAGGAGGTCGAGCCCGTCGCGCCCGAGACGCTCGCGCTGTTCATGCCGGCCTGGCACGGCATCAGCGGCTCGGCCCAGGCGCCACGCGGCGCGGCCGGGTCCGCTGGTTCGGCTGGGTCGGCTCGGGCCATGGACGCGTTGATCCACAGCGTCGAGCAGCTCCAGGGCGCCGCCGTGCCCGCGTCGGCGTTGGAGACGCTGGTGCTGCCGTCGCGGGTGCCCGGCTACCACCCGGCGCTGCTCGACGAGCTGACCGCCTCGGGTGAGGTGATGTGGGCGGGCCAGGGGTCGCTCCCCGGCGGGGACGGGTGGGTGTCGCTCTACTTCGCCGACACCGCGCCGCTGCTGCTGCCCGAGCCCGGCCCGATCACGATGACGCCGCTGCACGAGCAGGTCCTCGACGTGCTGGGCGGCGGCGGGGCGCTGTTCTTCCGGGGCATCTCCGATCAGCTCGGCTCGCTCGACGACACCGCGCTGGTGTCGGCGCTATGGGATCTGGTGTGGTCGGGCCAGGTGTCCGGGGACACGCTCGCGCCGCTGCGGGCCACGCTCGGGTCGGGACGTCCCGCGCACCGGCCGGCCACCACCCGCCGGCGGCGGGCCGTGCTGCCGAGCAGGACCGGGCCGCCCACCGTGGGCGGGCGGTGGTGGCGGCTTCCCGCACCTGCCGAGGACGCCACCCAGCGGGCGCAGGCGCAGGCCGAGGTGCTGCTCGAACGGCACGGGGTGGTGACGCGGGGCGCGGTGACGTCGGAGCGGCTGCCTGGCGGGTTCACGCCGGTCTATCAGGTGTTGCGGGCTTACGAGGAGAGCGGGCGGTGCCGCCGGGGCTACTTCGTCGAGGGGCTCGGGGGCGCGCAGTTCGCGCTGCCGGGAGCGGTGGACCGGATGCGGGCCATGGCTCCGAGCATCGCGCCGACCAGCCCGGCCTCGAGCGATCCCGCGGGGACCTTCGGGCGGGCGGGCGGCGGTGACGGGAGCGCGGTGCGCAGAGCGGTCGTGCTGGCCGCCGCCGATCCGGCCAACCCCTATGGAGCGGCGCTGCCGTGGCCGGCGCATCCCGGCGAGGTGGGGCACAAGCCCGGCAGGAAGGCGGGCGCGCTGGTGGTGCTGGTGGACGGATTCCTCGTGCTGTACGTCGAGCGGGGCGGCAAGACGCTGCTGTCGTTCGCCGACGACGAGCGGCTGCGGCCGGCCGTGGACGCGCTGGCGCTGGCCGTACGGGATGGGGCGCTCGGCAAGCTGACCGTCGAGCGGGCGGACGGCACCTCGATCGGCGAGTCGCCGCTGGCCGCGGCACTGGAGGAAGCCGGGTTCCACCCGACACCCCGAGGTCTGCGGCTGCGTGCCTGACCGCACGATTCCACGACCGCCCCGGAAACCGCCGTAACTTGTATACGATTAGCCGTCAAATGACTGATCTGACACTGGGCGGCGCCCATCTCCCCCTCCGCGATCAAGTGACCGCGGAGATCCGCCGGCTCATCATCTCCGGCGAGCTCGCCCAGGGTGAACGCCTGGTCGAGGACCGGCTCGCCGCGCGGTTGGGGGTGTCGCGCAACCCGGTACGCGAGTCCATCCGGGTCCTCGCCGCCGAGGGGTTCGTGCTGGTCATCCCCCGGATCGGCGCCACCGTGGCGCGACTGTCGCCGGCGGAGGCCGAGGAGCTCTTCGACGTGCGGATGGCGATCGAGGGGCTGGCTGCCCGGCTGGCGGCGCGCAAGCGTACCCCGGAGACGGCCGCGCGGCTGCGTAAGGTGCTCGACTCGGCCAAGGAGGCCGTCGAGGGCGGCCGGCTCGAACGGGTGGCCGACCTCAACACCGCCTTCCACCTGGCCGTGGGCGAGGTGGCGGGCAATTCCTACCTCAACCTGATGATGGCGCCGATGCTGCTGCGGGCCCAGTGGGTGTTCCGCCAGACCGCCGCCGTACGCGGACCGCACTCCTGGTCGGAGCACCTGAGTCTGTGCGAGGCCATCGCGGCGGGCGACGAGGACGAGGCCCAGGCCAGGGCGGTCGCGCACGTAGCCGCGGCCAGGAGGTCGTTCCTGGCTGCGGTAAAAGTCCCGAACGATTAGAAAACGCTCATATAACAACATGACTTGACGAAACACCATCGAAATCTAGGTTCTTGTATACAGTCTCCTAAAGTTCGCTCCCCCGGAGGCATCATGAGACCCAGGCTGGTCTTGACGCTCGCCGTACTCCCCATAGCTCTGGCCGCTTGCGGTGGAGGCGGTTCTGGCGGCACCCCCGTCGCCCCGTCCGTAGCCGACGCCACGGCCGACAACCGGGCCGTCAAGAGCGGCGGCACCCTGAACATCGCGCTCAACGCCGACCCCGACGCGCTCGACCCGAGCGTGTCCACCACGCTGGTGGGCCGCGAGGTGTTCGCGAGCATGTGCGAGAAGCTCTTCGACATCGACGCGCAGGCCACGCTGGTGCCGCAGCTGGCGGCCGCCCTGCCCGCCGTCTCGGACGACGGCAAGGAGGTGACCATCAAGCTGCGCGCGGGGCTGAAGTTCAACGACGGCACCGCGTTCGACGCGGAGGCGGTCAAGAAGTCGCTGGACCGCCACCGGACCTGGGAGAAGTCGGCCCGCCAGGCCGACCTGGCCGCCGTGTCGAAGGTGAGCGTGGTCGATCCGGCCACCGTCAAGCTCACACTGGCACGCGCGTTCACGCCGCTGACGGCGCAGCTCGCCGACCGCGCCGGAATGATCATGTCGCCCAAGGCGCTGGAGACGGGCGGTGACAACTTCGGCGCGAGCCCGGTGTGCGTCGGGCCGTTCAAGTTCGCGAGTCGCACCTCCGGCAGCCAGATCGTGCTGGACAAGGCGCCCGACTACTACGACGCCGCCAAGGTGAAGCTGGACAAGCTCGTATACAAAATCATCGTCGACCCGAACGTACGGGCCGCGAACCTGAAGTCCGGCGACGTCCAGGTGGCCGACCAGCTCGCCACCACCACGGTCAAGGGTGTACAGGCCGACCCGAACCTCACCGTCGTGTCCGGCGGCGGGCTCGGCTACTACGGCCTCACGATCAACACTGGCAACGCCCATGGCTCCACCGAGAAGCCGGGCCCGGTCAACACCCCGCTGGCCAAGAGCCCGCAGCTGCGCGAGGCGTTCGAGCTGGCGCTGGACCGCGACCAGATCAACAAGACCGTCTACAACGGCCTGTACGAGCCCGACTGCTTCCCGCTCCCCGCCGACAGCCCCTACCGCTCGCCTTCGCTCCAGTGCGCCAAGCGCGACCTGGCCAAGGCCAAGCAGCTCGTGCAGGCCTCCGGTGTGCCGACGCCCATCCCGGTCACGATGACCACGCCCAACGACGCCACCAACCAGCGCCTGGCCCAGGTCGTCCAGCAGATGACCAAGGAGGCCGGGTTCAACGTCACCGTGCAGACGGCCGAGTTCGTCAGCACGCTGGAGCAGGGCAAGGCCGGCAAGTTCGACACCGTGCTCAACGGCTGGTCGGGCCGGGTGGACCCGGACGGCAACCTGTCGAACCTGATCACCAGCCGCGGCAGCAACAACTACAGCGGCATGTCCGACCCCGGCATCGACGACCCGATCAAGGAGGCCGCGGCGGCCACGGAGCCGGCCCAGCGTGCCGAGCTGTACGCCAAGGCGCTGCAGCGGGCGGCCGAGGTGCGCGGGGTCCTGTACCTGTATCACAACAAGTACTACCTGGGCATGAACAAGACCGTCGCCGGTGTCCAGTACTTCAAGGATGGCCTGCCCCGCTTCGTCACCGCTGGGTTCGCCGGCTGATGGTCTGGTTCATCCTCCGCAGGGCGGGATCGGCGGTGATCGTGCTGTTCCTGGCCAGCATCCTGATCTTCCTCGGGATCAGGGCGCTGCCCGGGGACCCGGCCGTGGTGATGGCGGGCGAGGAGGCCTCGCCCGCGGTGGTCGAGGCGATCCGGCACGAGTTCGGCCTGGACAAGCCGCTGCCGGCGCAATACGTCGACTACGTGGGCCAGACCCTGTCCGGCAATCTCGGCCGTTCCACCCAGGACCAGTTGCCGGTGGCCGGCATCCTCGCCGAGCGGCTGCCGGTGACGCTGGAGCTGTCGGCTCTGGCGCTGCTGGTGGCGATCGTCGTGGGTGTGGGCGCGGGCATCGTGGCCGCGGTGCGGCGGGGCCGGCTGCCCGACTACGTGGCCACCGGCTTCGGCCTGGCCGGGCTGTCCGTGCCGCACTTCTGGCTGGGCCTGCTCGGCATCCTGCTGTTCGCGGTGACGCTGCGCTGGCTGCCCGCCTCCGGTTATGTCCCGTTCACCCAGGACCCCGGCCAGAACCTCCAGCGCATGATCCTGCCCGCGCTGGTGCTCGGCACCGGGTTCGCGGCGATCCTGATGCGCCAGACGCGCTCGGCCATGCTGGGCGCGCTGTCGGCCGACTACGTGCGGACCGCCCGGTCCAAGGGCCTGTCGGAGGCCAAGGTGGTGGGCGCGCACGCGCTGCGCAACAGCCTCACGACCGTGGTGACCGTCCTCGGCCTGCAACTCGGCGCGCTGATCAGCGGCGCGGTGGTGACGGAGCAGATCTTCGTCATCCCCGGTTTCGGCAAGCTGACCGTCGACGCGGTGCTCACCAGGAACTACCCCGTCATCCAGGCCGTGGTGCTGGTCACGGTGATCGGGTACGTGCTGGTCAACCTGCTGGTCGACATCGCGTACGCCTTCCTCAACCCACGCATCCGGCTGTCGGGAGGCAGGCATGACTGACGTGGCGGTCGTACCGGTGGCCACGACGGGCCGCGCCGATCGGCGCCGCAGGTTGTGGCGGCGCTTCAGGCGGCGCCCGATGCCGATGGCGGGGCTGGTGCTCGTCGCCGGGTTCCTGCTGCTGGCGCTGCTCGGGCCGGTGCTCACGGGCGATCCGTCGGCGCAGGACTACAACGCGACGCTCGCGCCGCCGTCGGGGGCACACCCGCTCGGCACCGACGACCTGGGCCGGGACGCCCTGGCCAGGATCGCGCACGGCGCGCAGGTCTCGCTGCAGGCGGGGGTGCTGTCGACGCTGCTGGCCATGGTGGTCGGCATCCCGATCGGGCTGGTCGCCGGGTTCTACCGGCGCTGGCTGGACCCGGTCGTGATGCGGCTGGTCGACGTGACGCTGGCCTTCCCGTTCCTGGTGTTCGCCGTGGGCCTGGCGGCGATCATCGGGCCCTCGCTGAAGGGCGTGGTGCTGGCGCTCGGCTTCTCCCAGTTGCCGGCGGTCGTCCGGATCACCCGCGGCGAGGTGCTGGCGATCAGGGAGATGGACTACGTGGCCGCGGCCATCGCCGACGGCGCCGGCGACCGCCACATCCTGCTCCGCTACGTGCTGCCGAACTGCTCCAGCCCGCTCATCGTGCAGGCCACGGTGGCGATCCCGGCGGCGATCATCGGTGAGTCGACCCTGTCGTTCCTGGGCCTGGGGGTCCAGCCGCCGACGCCGTCGTGGGGCGTGATGCTCACCACCGCCCAGCAGTACCTCGACGTCGCGCCGTGGCTGGCGATCTGGCCGGGGCTGATGATCGCGCTGGCCACGCTCGGCTTCAACCTGCTGGGCGACGGGCTGCGTGACGTTCTCGACCCGAGGAGTGGCCGATGAGCCTGCTCGAGATCACCGACCTGACCGTCGACTTCGACACCGAGGACGGCCTGGTCCAGGCGGTCAGGGGCATCTCGCTCGAACTGGGCGAGGGCGAGATCCTGGCGCTCTGCGGCGAGTCGGGCTGCGGCAAGTCGGTCACCGCGATGTCCGTGCCGAGGCTGCTGCCGCCGGAGACGACCAGGCTGTCGGGCTCGGTCAAGCTCGACGGCCGCGAGCTGACCACGCTGCCCGAGTCGCGAATGCGGCAGATCAGGGGCAAGGACGTCTCGGTCGTCTTCCAGGAGCCGATGACCTCGCTCAACCCGTCGTTCACGGTCGGCTACCAGATCGCCGAGGTGCTGCGCAGGCACGAGGGGCTCTCCCGCAGGGCCGCCGGGGCCCGCGCGGTGGAGCTGCTCGAACTGGTCGGCATCCCGCTGCCCGCCCGGCGGGTCAAGGAGTACCCTCACCAGCTCTCGGGCGGCATGCGCCAGCGGGTGATGATCGCGATCGCGGTGGCCTGCTCACCGCGGGTGCTGATCGCCGACGAGCCCACGACCGCGCTGGACGTGACGATCCAGGCGGGCGTGCTCGACGTGTTCCGCGACCTGCGCGACCGGCTCGGCACCGCGGTCATCCTGATCACCCATGACCTGGGCGTGGTCGCCGACATCGCCGACCGGGCGGTGGTCATGTACGCGGGCCGGGCCGTGGAGCAGGCGCCCGTCGCCGAGCTGTTCGCCCGGCCGCGCCATCCGTACACTCTCGGCCTGATGAACGCCCTGCCGTCGGCCGCCGTGAACGGCCGGCTCGCCGAGATCCCCGGCATGGTGCCCTCGCCGCTGACGGATCCCGACGAGTGCGCCTTCCAGGCGCGCTGCGACCGCGCGCAGCCCGACTGCCGCCTGCGACGGCCCCAGCTCGAACCCCAGCTGCTGGACGCTCATCTGGCGGCCTGCTTCCACCCGGGAGGGCAGTCGTGATCCTGGAGATCGACAATCTGGTCAAGCACTACGGCCAGGTCCGCGCCGTGGACGGCCTGTCGCTGAGCATCGGCGAGGGCGAGGTGCTGGGTCTCGTCGGCGAGTCGGGCAGCGGCAAGTCGACCGTGGGCAAGTGCGTGCTGCGGCTGACCGAGCCCACCTCGGGCGGCATCCGCCTCGACGGCCGCGACATCACCCACCTGTCGCGCCGGGCCATGCGCCCGTTGCGGAGGGATGTCCACATCGTCTTCCAGGACCCGTACTCCTCGCTCAACCCGCGCTTCACGATCGAGCAGATCGTCGGCGAGCCGCTGCTGCACCACGGGCTCGCGAGCCGGCGCGAGGCGGGCGGGCGGGTCGCCGCCATGCTGGAGCAGGTGGGGCTGCGCCCCGAGATGCGGACGCGCTTCCCGCACGAGCTGTCCGGCGGGCAGCGGCAGCGGGTGGGACTGGCCCGCGCGCTGATCCTTGAGCCCAAGCTGGTGGTGGCCGACGAGCCGGTGTCCGCGCTGGACGTGTCGGTGCAGGCGTCGGTGCTCAACCTGATCACCGACCTGCAGCGGGAGATGGGCTTCTCCTGCCTGTTCATCACCCATGACCTGTCGGTGGTGGAGTTCCTGGCCGACCGGATCGCGGTCATGTACCTGGGCAAGATCGTGGAGTCGGGGCCGACGGCCCAGATCTTCGCCGAACCCCGCCACCCCTACACGCAGGCGCTGCTGTCGGCGGCACCGGTGGCCGACCCGGTCAGGCAGCGCGAGCGGCGCCGGATCGTGCTGGGCGGCGACGTGCCGAGCCCGGTCGATCCGCCGTCCGGCTGCCGCTTCCACACCCGGTGCCCGCTGGTGTACGACGCCTGCCGTACGAGCGAGCCCGAACTGACAGACCCGCGTACGAGCGGCCATCCGGTCGCCTGCCACCTGGTCACGGCGGACCACGTGCCCGACGCGGCCGCCACCCGATGAGAGGACGCACTTTGTTCACCACCAGGCCCGAGCTGACCGGAGACTTCGGCATGGTGGCCAGCACGCACTGGCTGGCCTCCGCTACCGGCATGGGCGTACTCGAACGCGGCGGCAACGCCTTCGACGCGGCCGTCGCCGCCGGGTTCGTCCTTCAGGTGGCCGAGCCGCACCTGAACGGGCCCGGTGGCGAGGTGCCGATCCTGCTGTGGAGCCAGGAGGAGGAGCGGGTGTCGGTCGTCTGCGGGCAGGGCGTCTCTCCCGCCGCGGCCACGATCGACCGGTTCACCGGCCTCGGGCTCGACGTGGTGCCCGGCACCGGGCTGCTGGCGGCGACCGTGCCCGGGGCGTTCGGCGGCTGGATGGAGATGCTGGAGCGCTGGGGCACCTGGACGCTGGCCGACGTGCTCGAACCCGCCATCCACTACGCCACGCGCGGCGTCCCGGTGCTCGACAGGATCGCCGCCACGGTCTCGTCGGTCGAGCGGCTCTTCCTCGAGGACTGGCCGACGTCGGCCGCGACCTGGCTGCCCCACGGCAAGGTGCCGGGCGCCAAGCTGACCAATCCCGTGCTCGCCGCCACCTACCGCAGGCTCGTCTCCGAGGCGGAAGCGGCGTCGAGCACCCGCGAGGGGCAGATCGCGGCCGCCCGCGACGCCTGGTACCGGGGGTTCGTCGCCGAGGCGATCGCCGCGTTCAGCGCCGGCACCGCCTGGCGCGACAGCTCGGGCGAGGCGCACGGCGGCCTGCTCACCGGCGACGACCTGGCGGGCTGGTCGGCCTCGGTCGAGGACCCGGTCACCTTCGACTACCACGGGCACACGGTGTGCAAGACCGGGCCGTGGGGGCAGGGGCCGGTCTTCCTGCAGCAGCTCGCCCTGCTGTCCGGGTTCGACCTGGACGGGATGGGGCAGCTCAGCGCCGACTACGTGCACACGGTGATCGAGAGCGCCAAGCTCGCCTTCGCCGATCGTGAGGCCTGGTACGGCGACACCGAGGTGCCGATGGCCGACCTGCTCGACGCGGAGTACAACGCCAAGCGGCGCGCCCTCATCGGCGCCGAGGCCAGTGTGGAGCTGGGGCCGGGCGCGCCCGGTGGGCGCACGCCGCGACTGCCCGCCTTCCCCGCCCCCGGCACGGTCAGCACCGCGCCGGGCATCTCGGGTGTACGGTCCGGGGTGGGCGAGCCCACGGTCGGCTCCGACGGCTCCACCCGTGGCGACACCTGCCACCTGGACGTCGTGGACCGGCACGGCAACATGGTCTCCGCCACGCCGAGCGGCGGCTGGCTGCAGAGCTCGCCCACCATTCCCGAGCTGGGCTTCTGCCTGGGCACCCGGGCGCAGATGTTCTGGCTGCAGGAGGGGCTGCCCGCCTCGCTGCGGCCGGGAACGCGGCCGCGCACCACGCTGTCGCCGTCGTTCGCGCTGCGCGACGGCAAGCCGTGGCTGGCGTTCGGCACACCCGGCGGCGACCAGCAGGACCAGTGGAGCGTGAACTTCTTCCTCTCCGTCGTCCACGGCGGGCTGAACCTGCAGGAGGCCGTCGACGCCCCCATGTTCCACTCCGAGCACTTCCCCAGCTCGTTCTACCCGCGCGGCTCCCGGCCCGGCGTCATGCACGTCGAGAACCGGGTGGACCCGGCGGTGGTCGCCGAGCTGCGGCGGCGTGGCCACCAGGTGGAGGTCCAGGGACCCTGGACGCTCGGCAGGCTCAGCGCGGTCGCACGTGACGGCGACTTCCTCAAGGCCGCCGCCAACCCGCGCGGGGCCCAGGGCTACGCGGCCGGCCGATGATCGAGCTCTCCGAGATCGCCTTCCTGGCGGGCGCGGGGCTGCTGGCCGGGGCGGTCAACGCCCTGGCCGGCGGGGGCACCCTCATCTCCTTCCCCGCGTTATTGGCGCTCGGCTATCCGAGCATCACCGCCTCGGTGACGAACGCGGTGGCGCTGTGGCCCGGCTACCTGGGCGGCGTCCTGGGCTACCGGGCCGAGCTGCGCGGCCAGCGGCGCCGGGCCACGGTCCTGTCGGCCACCGCCGTGCTCGGCGCGATCGCGGGCAGCTCGCTGCTGCTGCTCACGCCGGGACGGCTGTTCGACTCGCTGGTGCCGTGGCTGGTGGCCTTCGCCAGCCTGGCGCTGCTGGCCCAGCCTTGGCTGCGTAAGCGCTTCGAGGGCGACGGGCGGCAGAGCGCCGGCAGGCTGATCTACGTCGGGGTGTTCCTCGGCGGGTGTTACGGCGCCTACTTCAATGGCGGCATGGGGGTGCTGCTGCTGGCGGTGCTCGCGCTGTTCCTGCATGACAACCTGCATCGGGTCAACGCCGTGCGGGCCACCTTGTCGCTGGTGATCAGCACGGTGTCGGTGGTGGCGTTCTCGCTGTTCGGGCCGGTCCGGTGGGAGGCGGTGGCGGTGGTCGCGCCGGCCAGCCTGGCGGGTGGCTTCCTCGGCACCCGCGTGGCCCGGCTGATGCCTTCCGCGGTGCTGCGCGGCGTCGTGGTCGTCTTCGGGCTGGGCGTCGCCACGCTGCTCGCCCTGCGCTGAACCCGCGTGCTCTGTCAGGCGACCGTGGCCTCGATCAGGTCGTCCACGACCGCCGCCAGGTGCCCGGTGCGGTCGCGCGCCCTACGCTGCCGTTCCGCTCCGGAACCCCTGCTGACCAGCAGGTCCAGCCCTTCCTCAACGAACGCCAGGTCACCGGCCTCGTCCGTGGCATCCCGTACGTGCTCCAGCAGACGGTCCACCATCACCGGCGCCGGCACCAGCGCCCCTTCGCGCACGTCCAGGCTGTCACCGCGCAGGCCGTCGCGGGCGGCGCGCCAGTAGGCGGCCCGCAGGACCTCCGACGGGATCGGCAGCCCTCGATCACCGCGCGCCACGTCGGCCAGCGCGGTCATGACCAGACCGCGGATCAGCCCGATGATGGTGAGGCTGTCGCTGACGTCCAGCGGCACGTCGGCGACGCGCACCTCGACGGTCGGCAGCGTGGGCGACGGGCGCGCATCCCAGTACACCGTCTTCGGGTCCATCAGCGCGCCCGACTGCGACAGCGCCCGCAGCGCCAGCTCGTAGTGGGCGAACGACGGGAAGTACGGCGGGGCGCCCGAGACCGGCCATCGGCCCCAGCTGATCACCCGCCACGACGCGTAGCCGGTGTCACGGCCGACGAAGAACGGCGAGTTCGCGGCCAGCGCGATCAGCGTGGGCAGCCACGGACGCAGGTGGTTGCCCACGTACACGGCGTGTTCCTCGTCGGGGACGTCCACGTGCACGTGCAGGGCGCAGATGCTGAGCTCGTCCTGCAGTGCCCGGTAGAGCACCCGGCCCTGCTCGTAGCGGATGTCGTCGGTGAGCGGGCTCGGCACGACGTCACCCAGCACGGGTAGGCCGCTGGCGACCACGGCCAGCCCGCACGAGCGGGCCGCCTGCGCCACCTCCTTACGCGCGGCCCTCAGCCGCGTGCCTAACTCGCCGAGGTCGGCCGAAGGGGCGGTCCGGGCCTCGACCTGGAAACGGGTGATCTCGTGAACGACGTCTAGGACGTCCGTCGCGGCGGCCAACACCTCTGCCGCCCGGGGAGCCACGTGGCGCGACCAGGGATCGACGATGAGGTACTCCTCCTCGATCCCGATAAGAGGAGTCACATCCCTTTTATGCCCGTTTTCCGCTAGGCAAAGCGGTGTGGGCCATAGACCGCGTACGGCCTTCCCTCGGCGAGCGCCCAATACCGGTCGCCGAAGGACCAGTGCCACCACTCCGTGGGGTAGTTGACCAGGCCAACGGGCTCCAGGGCGGCGGCGAGGATCTTGCGATGGGCGCGGGCGTCGGCCGAGATGTTCGTGGCGTCCGTGTAGCAGCCGCCCTCGCTCTCCTCCGGGTTGTCGTTGACCTGGGTGCCCATGTCGTACTCGGTGCCGTCGGGCGCGCACAGCGTCAGGTCGACGGCGGCACCGGCGGTGTGCGGGGCCACATCGACCGGCGACACATACCGACTTGCCGCGATATGTGCCTCGTCAGGCGACATTTCGGGGAAAGCGGCTCGCAGCCCGTCCCGGTACTCCTCGAAGATCCGGCGCTGCGTGTCGATCGGCCGGTAACCCTCGACGATCAGCAGGTGGAAGCCGTCGGGCAGTCGCCGCTCGGCCCGCTCCAGCCGGGCCAGCAAACCGGAGCGCAGGTGGGCATAAGCGCCGCTCCGGTCGGCCATCCGCTCGTCCACCCGCAGTCGGCCGCGTACGTCCGCCAGCTCCTCGCCGTTGTCGCGCACCGGGATAGCCGCGACGCGGGGATCAGAGATCAGCACGATGTCGCTCGTCTGCTGCCACATGGGCAGAAATTCTCACACAGTGTCGGAGAAAACCTGATCTCGGGCCTGTTCCAGAGCCGCGACCAGCGCGCCGCGCAGCACCGGGTTGCCCGCCACCCCGGTCGTGACGACCTCGGGCCGGGTCGGGCAGACCCGGGCGACGGCCTCCTCGACCTTGGCGGCCAGACGTGCGCCGCCCGCCCGGCCGATGTCGCCGCTGAGCACGATCAGCCCGGGGTCGAGCACGACCGTCACGGCCGCGGCCCCCACCGCCAGGCGAGCCGCCACCTCGTCCAGGTAGCCGTCGCAGCCGTTGCGTACCTGGTCGGGGACCGTGCTGCCGAGCACGCCGTGCGCGGTGGCGAGCCCGCTCAGCGCCGGGTGCCCCACCAGCCGCTGGAACGAGCCCGACGTCGGCTGCGTCACGTCGGCGGGCAGCGGCTCGCCCGGCACGGGCAGCCAGCCGATCTCGCCCGCCGTCCCGGTGATGCCCCGGTGCAGCCGCCCGCCGAGCATGACCCCGAGCCCCTGGCCGACACCCGCCCAGATGACCACGAAGTCATCGTGTCCGACGGCGGCGCCGTAGCGGTGCTCGGCCAGCGCGACCAGGTTCACGTCATTCTCTATGATCACCGGCACGCCCAGCGTCTGGCGCAGGCTGGCCAGCACGCCGACGTGCCAGGCCGGCAGGTCGCAGGAGAAGCGCACGTCGCCACTGCCCGGATCGACCACGCCCCTGGTGCCGATCACGAAGGCGCGCAGCTGCGACAGGCTGACGCGGGCCGAGGCGCAGGCCCGCTGGACCGCGGAGTGCACGGACTTGACCGGATCCCCGTCCGCCGGGTTGACGGTGACCTCGACCACGATCTGGCCTGTGATGTCCGCCACACCCACGGTGAGGCTGTCGGGCAGCACTTCGAGCCCGGCCACGTACGCGCTGGAGGGGTTGACCGCGTACAGGGCCGCGTGCGGGCCCCTGCCTCCCGCCCGCTCCCCCGCCACCCGCACGAGCCCCCGCTCCTCCAGGCGGGCGAGTAGCTGACCTGCGGTTACCTTCGACAGTCCGGTCCGCTCCCCCAGCTCCGCACGGGTCAGCGGCCCGCCCTCCAGGAGGAGTTCGAGTGCCGTGCGGTCGTTCAACCGGCGGAGCAGCCGAGGGGTCCCGGGGTTTCGGCTCATCGACACGCTCCCTCTCGTCACGAATGGCTAACAGGCGTTTTTTTTAAGAAAGTTTCTTGTTAGTTTATCAGCAGTCGTTCGGACATTGACGATCAGCCTGGTGCGGACCGCAAGCGAGCACCCGGGAAGGGAGAACCCTGTGAGGATCGCGCAGATCACCGCCACTACGGTCACCACGGCCGCTCTGGCCCTGGGCCTGGCCGCCTGTGGTTCCGGCGAGACGCCTTCGGCCTCGCCGAGCGCGGCGGCCTCCGCCGCCGCCTCCGCGTCCGGCCCCAAGTACGCGGGCAAGGAGCTGACCTTCTGGCGCCTGGGCGACAGCAACCCCGCCGCGCAGAAGTACACCGATGAGCTGGTGGCCGCCTTCGAGCAGCAGACCGGCGCCAAGGTCAAGGTCGAGTGGATCCCGTGGCCGCAGGTGAACGACAAGTTCACCGCCGCGGCGGCCGGTGGCACCGGTCCCGATGTCACCGAGATCGGCAACGACCAGGTGCCGCTCTGGCAGAGCCAGGAGGCCCTCGAGCCCGTCACGGACATCGTGGGCTCCGGCGACCAGACGCAGATCCCGAAGAACCTGATGGGCCTGGAGACGATCGACGGCGAGACGTACGCCGTGCCGTGGGGCGGCGGCAGCCGCGCGGTGCTGTACCGCGCCGACTGGTTCAAGGAGCTCAAGATCGACGTCCCGAAGACCTGGGACGACCTGGTCGCGGCGGCCAAGAAGATCCAGACCAAGAAGGGCAAGGACGTCGACGGGTTCGCCTTCAACGGCGGCTCCGACGCCAACCACCTGCTGGGCGCCCTCGCCTGGACCGCCGGCGGCGAGTACGCCGTCAAGGAGGGCGACAAGTGGGTCGGCAAGCTGACCGACCCCGCCTTCAAGTCCGGCTTCGCCCAGTACACCGGCCTGGTCACCGACGGCCTGTCGAGCAAGTCGCGGCTCACCCAGAACACCACGGACATCCGCACCCGCTTCGCCAACAACAAGGTGGGCATGTACCTCACCGCGTCGTGGGACCTGCCGGGCATCGACGAGGACAGCAAGGGCAAGCTCAAGGGTGACAAGCTGGCCTTCTTCCCGCTGCCGTCCAAGGACGGCGGCGAGGCGCAGTCCTTCCTCGGCGGCAACGACATCGCCGTCTGGGGCTCCGCCAAGGAGAAGGACGCGGCCAAGGAGTTCGTGAAGCTGGCCTCCGGCAAGGAGTGGGGCGACAAGTACGCCAAGGACGGCGGCCTGCTCCCCGTCTACCCCGACGCCCTGGCCGCGCTGTCCAGCGACCCGGCCCAGGCGCCGTTCGCCGCCGCCTTCGCCAAGGCCAAGGCCTTCCCGGCCAGCCCGCACTGGACCGAGGCCAACGAGACCAAGGCGGTGCTGCAGAACGCGGCCCGCACCGTCATCGAGGGCAAGTCGTCGGCCGACGACGCGCTGGCCAAGGCCAACAAGGAACTCGAAGACATCCTCAACGCCACCTCCTAGCCTTATGACGAACATCTCGACGCTCGCCCGGGGTGACGGCCAGTCCGCCACCCCGCGCCGGCCGAACTCTCATCGCCCGGCCCGGGCCAGCGGGCTGCCCGCCTGGTCGGTGCCGTACGTACTGCTGATCCCCGGCCTGCTGGTGATCGGGGCGCTGCTGCTCTACCCGCTGTTCCAGGTCGGGGTCATCGCCTTCCAGAAGGTGGGCCTGGTCCAGATCAGCGGCAGGAAGCCGGCCACCTGGGTGGGCTGGGACAACTTCACCCGCATCTTCGCCAACGACATCTTCTGGTCCTCACTCCGCAACACGCTCCTCTTCGCCGTCATCGCGGTGTCGCTGACGCTGATCGTCGGAACAGCCGTGGGCACCCTGCTCAACAAGCTCGGCCGGAAGATGTCCACCTTCGTGGTGGTCGGCATCATGTTCGCCTGGGCCGTGCCTCCGGTGGCGCAGGGCATCATCTGGCGGTGGCTGTTCGACGCCGAGAGGGGCGTCATCAACTGGGCGCTGAACCTGCTGCCCGACTGGCTGTCGAAGTCGCTCTTCGGCCGGGCCGACTGGACCGGCGAGCCCTGGCTGAACGACGCGTGGTCCATCTATATGGTGCTGATCATCTGCGTCGTCTGGGCGAGCTTCCCGTTCGTGGCCGTGTCGGTGCTGGCGGGGCTCAAGGGCATCCCGGCGGAGTTGTACGAGGCGGCCCGGGTGGACGGGTCGTCGGCCTGGCGGACGTTCAGGAAGATCACCTTCCCGCTGCTCAAGCCGGTCTTCGCCGTGCTGACCGTCCTGTCGATCATCTGGGACTTCAAGGTCTTCTCCCAGCTGTACGTGCTCATGGGCGGCCCGTCGAACCGTGAGGCGTTCAACCTGTCGATCTACTCCTACGCCGAAGCGTTCCGCGCGCCGCCCAAGATGGGGTCCGGCGCGGCGATCGCCCTGGTGCTGACCGTGATCCTGCTGGCCATCACCGCGGTGTACGTCAGGCAGCTCGTCAAGCAGGAGGACATGTGACCCCGCTCGCGCGCAAGCGGCTCGGCAAGATCGCGCTGAACGCGGCCGGACTCCTGGTGTTCCTGTTCGCGATCTTCCCGGTGTACTGGATGGCCTCGACCTCGTTCAAGGCCAACGACCAGATCTTCACCACCGACTTCATCCCGTTCCCCACCCATTTCACCTTCGAGCACGTCGACCGGGTGCTGAGCGAGGGGGTGGCCGGGCACTCGATCTGGCTCTACATGCGCAACAGCGCGATCGTGGCGGTCGGCACGGTGCTCATCGGGGCGGTGTTCTCGCTGCTCGCGGCGACCGCGGTGGCCCGCTTCCGGTTCAAGGGGCGCAACACGTTCCTGATCCTGCTGCTCATCGTGCAGATGATCCCCTCCGAGGCGCTGCTCATCCCGCTGTTCCTGAGCGTCAAGCGGCTGGGCCTGTACGACCAGCTCGCCGGTCTGATCGTGGTGAACGTCGGTCTCACGCTGCCGTTCGGCATCTGGATGCTGCGTACGTTCGTCGCCGCCGTGCCCAAGTCGCTGGAGGAGGCGGCCTGGATCGACGGCGCGAGCCGGTTCACCACGTTCTGGAAGGTGCTCTTCCCCCTGGTCGCGCCCGGTCTGGTGGCCACCAGCATCTTCTCGTTCATCACCGCGTGGAACGAGCTGATCTTCGCGCTGGTCCTGATGAGCGGCTCGGACGGCTACACGATGCCCGTCGCCCTGCAGTACTTCTTCGGGCAGAAGGGCACCGACTGGGGCGCCATCATGGCCAGCTCCACGATGATGACCATCCCGGTCGTCGTCTTCTTCCTGCTGGTTCAGCGCCGCATGGTCTCCGGCCTGGTGGCCGGGGCCGTGAAGGGCTGACGACCACGGATCTCGTACGGCTCGCGTAGGCGCGTGCCGTCCTGACCGTGCCCAACTTTCCTGTGATGAGGAGCCATGAGTCAGAGTGATCGGGGGCTGCGCCGCCTCGCGGCCGGCACGCTGCTCGTCGCCTTCCAGGGCACCACCGCGCCCGACTGGGTGCTGCGCGAGCTCGAGAACGGCCTGGGAGGCGTCACCTTCTTCGGCTTCAACGTCGCCGACCCTGACCGGTTGCGGTCGCTGACCGCCTCCCTCCGCGCGGCCGGCGAGCCGGTCATCTCGCTGGACGAGGAGGGCGGCGACGTGACCCGCCTGGCCTACCACGTCGGCAGCCCGTACCCGGGCAACGCGGCGCTGGGCGCGGTGGACGACACCGAGCTGACGCACCGGGTCTACCGGGCGATCGGCTCGGAGCTGGCCGCCTGCGGCATCAACCTGGACATGGCGCCCGACGCCGACGTCAACACCGAGGCCGACAACCCGGTGATCGGCACCAGGTCGTTCGGCGACGATCCCGCGCTGGTGGCCAGGCACACGGTGGCCGCCGTTCAGGGCCTGCAGTCGGTGAACGTGGCCGCCTGCGTCAAGCACTTCCCCGGCCACGGCGCCACCCGGGTCGACTCGCACCTGGCCATACCCGTCGTGGACGTCACGCTCGACGTGCTGCGCGCTCGCGAGCTGGCGCCGTTCCGGGCGGCGATCGCCGCGGGGACCAAGTCGATCATGACCGCGCACGTGGCGGTGCCCTCCCTGACCGGCCGGACACCGGCCACGCTGTCGCCCGCCGCGCTGACCGAGCTGCTCAGGGGCGAGCTCGGGTACGACGGCGCGGTCATCACCGACGCGATGGACATGCACGCGATCACCAAGAGCGTCGGGCTGGCCGGTGGCGCCGTGCTCTCGCTGGCCGCGGGCTCGGACCTGATCTGCCTCGGGCCGTTGCCCACCTACGACGACGTGCGGCACATCATCGACGAGATCGTCGCCGCCGTACGGGATGGGCGGCTGCCCGCGGCCCGGCTGGAGGAGGCGGCGGCCAGGCTGGCGGCGCTGCGCGCGTGGTTCGGCTCGGCCGCTTCGCCCTCGGCCGAGCAGAACGGGGTCGGCCTGCACGCCGCCAGGCGCGCGGTGCGGCTCACAGGCGCGCCGGAGCCGCTGGTCGAGCCGCTGGTGATCGAGGTGGACACGCCGCCGACGATCGCCGTCGGCGACGTGCCCTGGGGCGTGGGGCCGTGGCTGCCCCAGGCCGAGATCATCCGGGTGAAGCCCGCGGACGCGGACGTGCCGGTGCTGCTGGCCAAGGCCACGGACCGGTCGCTGGTCGTGGTGGTCAAGGACGCGCACCGCAACGAGGCCAGCCGTGAGCTGGTCTCGGCCCTGGTGGCGGCCCGGCCCGACGCGACGGTGATCGAGATGGGGCTGCCGATCTGGCGGCCGGACAGCGCCGCCTACATCGCGACGTACGGCGCGGCCCGGGCGAACGCCCAGGCGGCCATCGAGCTGCTCACGGCTTAAGCAGAGCTGTCACGGGTTGAGCGGAGCTGTCACGGGTTGAGGGGAGTTTGTCGCGGGTTGAGGGGAGTTTGTCGCGGCCCGAGGCGGCGGCTCACGGCTTGAGGAGTGCCTCGCGGGCCTGGTCCAGGGCCGCGAGGACCGCGCCGCGCAACACCGGGTTCTTGTCCGTGATCGTGGTGGTGACGACCTGGGGGCGAACCGGGCAGATGCGGGCCACGGCCTCCTCCACCCGGGTGGTGAGCGCGGTGCCGCCGGCCTGGCCCACCTCGCCCGCCAGCACGACCAGGCCGGGGTCCAGGATCACGCAGACCGCGGCCACGCCGAGCGCGAGCCGGTGCGCGATCTCGTCGAGCAACGGCTCGCCCTCGGCTCCGGCCGCCACGGCGACCTTCACGCACTGCCCGGCGCTCTCGGCCGCGAACCCGTAGCCCCTCGCGAGCTCGCACACGGCCTCGGCGCTGACCAGCGACTGCAGACCGCCCGCGAGCGAGGGCAGCCGGCCCGGTTCATTGCGGATGTCCTCGGGCAGTGGCACGCCGGGCACCGGCAGATAGCCGATCTCACCCGCGCTGCCCGCACGGCCCCGGTGGAGCTTGCCGCCGAGCATCACCGCGAGACCGAGGCCGCGGCTGGACCACAGCAGCACGAAGTCGTCGAGTCCCTGGGCGGCGCCGTCGGCACGCTCGGCGATCGCGGCCAGGTTGACGTCGTTCTCGATCGTCACCTCGCGTTTGAGGTCACCGGCGAGTGCCTCGTGGATGCCCTCGTGCCAGCCGGGCAGGTCGAACGAGAAGCGCACGTCGCCGCTGCGCGGATCGACCACGCCGGGGGTGCCGATGACCACGCCGCGCAGCCGGCCGATGCTGATCTTGGCGCTGCGGCAGGCCTTCATGATGGCGCCGTGCACCACCGAGACCGGGTCGTCGAGGTCGGTGGGATCGACCGTGACCTCGGCGATCGTCTGGCCGTGGATGTCGGCGACGGCCGCGGAGATCAGCTCGGGCCCCACCTCGAGCCCGGCCACGTACGCGCTGGAGGGGATCACGGAGTAGAGCGCCGCGTTGGGGCCGCGCCCGCCGGCCTGCGTGCCGACGACCTCGACCAGCCCGCGCTCCTCCAGCCTGGACAGCGTCTGGGAGGCGGTGACCTTGGACAACCCGGTCCGATCGCCGATCTGCCCCCGTGTCATCGGGCCGGTGGCCAGTAACAACTCCAACGCCGCCCGGTCGTTGATCTCCCTGAGCAGTCTGGGCACACCAGGGCGTCGCTCCACGCTGAATCCCACCGTCAAATCGAAAAGGTTGTTGGAAGTTTAGCGCCCTGGACCTTGCTTATCACCGCAGGTGAACCCGAGGATGCCTCACGACCAACCCCCGCGCGAGCGGAGCGATCACGTACTGAAACGGTAAAGGACTGTCCGCGGTGTCCGCGCAGGCCCGCGCCCGGATGACCTGTCCATTCTGGCGACCTTGCGCCTAACCACTGTTGACCAGGAGGGATAATCAACAACATGCGCCTTTCCGCTCGTGTCGACTACGCCCTCCGTGCTGCCGCCGAACTCGCCGCGGCCGGCGCCGGCCCGACCACCGTGGGCGAGCTCGCCAAAGAGCAGGACATGCCCCCCAAATACCTTGAGAACATTCTGCTGCAGATGCGCCGCGCCGGTCTCGTCCGTGGTCAGCGCGGTCCGGAAGGCGGCTACGTCCTGGCCAGGGCCGCCGCCGAGATCTCGCTCGCCGACGTCATCAGGGCGGTCGACGGCCCACTGGCCAACGTCCGCGGCGAGCGCCCCGAGCACGTCGGCTACCGGGGCCCGGCCGAGTCGCTGCAGCAGGTGTGGATCGCCCTGCGGGCCACCGAACGCGCCATCCTCGAGGAGGTCACGCTGGACCAGGTGGCCAGCGGCGCGCTCCCCGACCGCGTCCGCCAGCTCGCCGCCGACCCCGCCGCCTGGGACTGACCCGGCGCGCGCCGGGCCCGCGTGGCCCGCGCCCGGGGACTGACCGGCGCCCGCGTGGCCGGCGCCGGTTCTTAAACTGGGGGCATGCCCGAAGGAGATGCCGTCTACCGTACGGCCGCGCGGCTCCGGAGCGCCCTGGACGGCCGGGTTCTCACCCGTTCGGACTTCCGTGTACCCCGGCACGCCACGGCCGACCTCAGCGGCCGGACGGTCCTCGCGAGCCTGTCACGCGGCAAGCACCTGCTCACCCGGGTCGAGGGCGGCCTGACCGTGCACACGCACCTGCGGATGGACGGGAGCTGGCGGGTGCTGCCCGCGGGCCGTCGCACCGCCCCCGGCGACCAGGTGAGGCTGGTGCTGGCCAACGAACAGTGGCAGGCGGTGGGCGTGCGGCTGGGGGTGGTGGACCTGCTGAGGACCGCCGACGAGGACCGCGTCGTGGGGCACCTGGGGCCCGACCTGCTCGGCGACGACTGGGATCCGGACGAGGCAGTGCGCCGCCTGCGCGCGGCGCCGGACCGGACGATCGGGGAGGCGCTGCTCGATCAGCGCAATCTCGCCGGGCTCGGCACCATCTATCGCGCCGAGACACTCTTCCTGCGCGGCATCTGGCCATGGCGGAAGGTCGGCGATATCGAGGACCTGGACGGGCTCGTCAGGCTCGCCCAGCGGCTCCTGGCAGCGAACAGGACGCACGCCGCCACAGTGACCACCGGCGACCGCCGTCCTGGCGGCCAGACGTGGGTGTACGGCAGGGCAGGTCGCCCCTGCCGCCGATGCGGAACGCGCATCAGTCGCGGGGAGATGGGAGCACAGCCACAGGAACGACTCGTCCTGTGGTGTGGTGACTGCCAACCGCGTTAGGCGGCCACCATGTCCTTGACTTCGGGGAACACGGAGTCGGAGATCGACCCGGGCACCGTCTCGGCAAGGGGGATGCGCTCGTGCTCCGGCGCGTCGGCAAGCACAGGAGTGGCCTGGAGCTCCGCCAGCGCGAACTGGTCGGACACCTCACGCAACACCTGCGACAGGGGAACCCCGAGGGCGCCACAGATGGACGCCAGCAGCTCCGATGACGCCTCCTTCTGACCACGCTCGACCTCGGACAGGTAGCCGAGCGAGACACGCGCCAGCGTGGACACCTCGCGAAGAGTGCGTCCCTGCCGCACCCTCAACCGCCTCAGCACGTCGCCGAGCAGCTGACGCAGCAGAATCATCTGTCGCTCCCTCCCCGGCGTGGATGGCTTCACCACCACGCCCCGCGCGGTCGGATCGTGCCGTCCGTTCTTCTTCTTCGGCTCGTACATGCTCCTCGCCGTCATCATCGGGCGTCTCCGCCCCTGCCCCGCCGCTCTGCCTTCATTGCGCAACGGCTCCTTTCGCGAAGGATCACTTCGCGAAAGCTCGTTACGTGAAGGTTCGTCACGTGACTCGTTAGGCCCGCCTGCCGGGCGCTCGGTGCTTGCAGATGGCTCACGGACCTCACTCACAGCTCCACCGTACCCGTATCAACCGACACCGCGTCAGACCGTGCCTCGGATGTTCGCTCGGGACGTAACACGGTAATCACCCGGTATGTTCCCCATTGTTCCCCTTCAGCACACTTGCCAGTAGATCGATAGCCTCGTCCACCGTCTCTACCCTGATACGTTCGCGAGACCCCTCTAGCCTCAACGGTCTCTGCCAAATTTGATCTCCCGGTCCGCTGACGGCCACATGCACGGTGCCGACGGGCTTTCCGTCCTGCGGCTCCGGACCCGCCACACCGGTCACCGCCAGGCCGTATGTCGCCTCGCACAGCCGCGCGACCCCCGTCGCCATCGCCGCCGCCACCTCCGGGTGCACGGCCCCTTCCCGCCGCAGCAACTCCTCCGGCACGGCCAGCAGCCGGTGCTTCAAATCGGTGGCGTAGGAGATGACCCCGCCCCTGAACGACTGGGAAGCCCCTGAGACCGAGGTGAACGTCGCCCCGATGAGCCCCCCGGTCAACGACTCGGCCACGGCGAGCGTGGCGGCCCGCCGTACGAGCAAGGAGAGAACCTCCGCCGCCCCAACCATGATCACTCCCCGCGCGCCCGCCTGGCCACCTGCCGTAGCTTGATGGCACGCACCACGTAGTCGACGCCCGTGGCCACCGTGACGACCAGGGCCGCGCCCATCACCACCCAGCGGACCGGGTCGAACTCGCCGGGCAGGATGTAGAGAACGATGGCCGCGATCTGCAGCACGGTCTTGACCTTGCCGCCATAGCTGGCCGGGATGACCGCGTGCCTGAGCAGCACGAATCGCAGCGCCGTGATGCCCAGCTCGCGCCCCACGATGGTGCCCGTCACCCACCACGGCAGCTCGCCGAGGATCGACAGGGACACCAGCGCCGCGCCGGTCAGCGCCTTGTCGGCGATCGGGTCGGCGATCTTCCCGAAATCGGTGATCAGCCCGTAGCGTCTGGCCAGCTCGCCGTCCAGATGGTCGGTGAGCGAGGCCACGCCGAACACCGCCAGCGCGCCCAGGCGCCAGCCCATGCCGGGCAGGAAGAGGCAGACGACGAAGAAGGGGACGAGCACCAACCGCAGGACCGTGAGGACGTTGGCGATGTTCCACGGGCTCACCACGCGGCGCTCGTCCTTGGTCATGGACCGGCCTTGATGCGCGCGATCAGGTCAACCCCCTCGGCGTCGACCACCACCGCACGCACGATCTGACCGCGGACCAGGCCGATGCCCTGGACCGTGACGGACCCGTCGACCTCGGGACCCTGGTGGGCGGCCCGGCCCTCATAGCCGCCGTCGCCCAGGTCGTCGTCGATGAGCACGTCCACCTCCGTGCCGATGCGCTCCTCCGCGCGCTGCGCGGTCAGCTCCTCCGCGAGCTCGGTCAGCACGCGCACACGATCGTCGATGACGTCCTGGCCGAGCTTGTCCGCGAAGCCGGCCGCCTCGGTGCCGTCCTCGTCGGAGTAGCCGAACACGCCGATCACGTCGAGCCTGGCCTGCTCCAGGAACCCGACCAGCTCACCGAACTCCTCCTCGGTCTCACCGGGGAAGCCGACGATGAAGTTGGAGCGCACGCCCGCCTCCGGCGCGCCCGCGCGGATGCTCTCCAGCAGCCCCAGGAAGCGCTCAGGGTCGCCGAAACGGCGCATCCGGCGCAGGACGGTGCCGCTGGCGTGCTGGAAGGACAGATCGAAGTAGGGGGCGATGCCTTCGGTGCCGGCGAGCACGTCGATCAGCCCCGGGCGCAGCTCGGCCGGCTGCAGGTAGCTGGCCCGCACCCGCTCGATGCCCTCGACGGCCGCCAGCTGCGGCAGCAGCTTCTCCAGCGCCCGCAGGTCGCCCAGGTCCTTGCCGTAGGACGTGGAGTTCTCACTGACGAGGACGAGCTCGCGCACGCCCCGGTGGCCCAGCCAGTCGGCCTCGGCCAGGAGCTCCTCGGGGTCGCGCGAGACGTAGGCGCCACGGAAGGCCGGGATGGCGCAGAACGTACAGCGGCGGTCGCAGCCGGAGGCCAGCTTGAGCGAGGCCACCGGGCTCTCGTCGAGCCGTTTGCGCAGCACGCGCGGCCCGCTGGCGGGAGCCAGCCCCTCGGGCAGGTCGCCGTGGCCGGGAATGGCGGTTTTGGGCGCGCTGGCACGATCCACCGGCGAGATGGGCAGCAGGGTGCGGCGGTCTCGCGGGGTGTGCGGCTTGAGCGGTCGGCCGGCGAGCACGTCGTCGAGGCGGCCACCGATCTCGGTGTAGTCGTCGAAGGAGATGACCGCGCTGGCCTCGGGCAGAGCGTCGGCGAGCTCGTTGCCGTAGCGCTCGGCCATGCAGCCGGCGGCGACCACCTTGGCCCCGGTGTCGGCCGCGGCCAGCAGCGTGTCGATGGAGTCCTTCTTCGCCGAGTCGATGAAGCCACACGTGTTGACGACGACGACATCGGGGTCGTCGTCGCCCAGCTGCCAGCCGGCAGCCTCAAGACGCGCGGCGAGCTCCTCGGAGTCGACCTCGTTGCGCGCGCAGCCCAGAGTGATCAGCGATGCGGTTCGGCGGGATGACATGGTGAACACTACGGTATCGGGAGTTGGCCACCACCGAGCGCACGGGCTACCTCGGTTGAGCTGCGGGAGGCACGAATGAGCGGGTCACCATCTCTCCGCGAGCACCCGCACGACCCAGGTCCTTGCCGTTGACCTGCAACGACACGGCGCCCGCGTCACCGATCACGAGATGGACGCCGGTCTCGGACTTCCAGGTCGAGCTCTTGCCCGCCGCCAACGTTCCGGTGAAGAGGTTGAGTCCCTTGCCGTCGCGGACGTTCAGGTAGGACGCGCGCTTGGCTTTCACCTTGACGACGACCATTTTTTCCTTTTTATCCTTGGCGTCCTTGGCCGTCTTCCCCTTGGCGTGTGACGCTTTGGGAGCGCGCTCGCCGATCGGGGCGTTCGGCGGCACGAGGCGCGAGTCGGCGGTGCGCACCTCGTCCGACGTGCCGCCGCCGAGCACCCTGACCGCCCCGAACACCATGACGATGGCCAGCGCGACGCCCAGCGCCATCGTCCAGTTGAGGCCGCGCCGCTCGTTGATCCTGATCTTGCGCTCGGCCTGGAAGACGGCGGCGGCCCGGATGGGCGTGGCCGCCCCGCTGTGTTCTTCGTCATAGAAGTGGACGGTCGCCACGGGATCGAGTCCGACCGCCTTGGCTACGGCCCGGACGTGTCCCCGCGCGTAGAAGTCGCCACCGCACTGTGAGAAGTCGTCACGCTCGATCGCGTAGATGATCGCCTCACGAATGCGGGTGGCCTCGCTCAGTTGCGTGACTGTCAGCCCGGCGGACCGCCGGGCCTCAGCAAGCATGGCCCCTGTGCTCTGTTCCGGCATGGCAAGCGCCTTCCGCCCCACGACGTTCTGTAATGATTCACATTCAATCAGTAGTCGTCGGGCGAACGTGCATTGGGGTCATTCGCCACGCAAGTCGGCGAGCAAACCGGCGAGCTCGTCAGGCTTCACGATCACTTCGCGAGCCTTCGAACCCTCGCTGGGGCCGACCACGTTGCGACTTTCCAGCAGGTCCATGAGCCGGCCCGCCTTGGCGAAGCCGACGCGGAGCTTGCGCTGCAGCATCGAGGTCGAGCCGAACTGCGTCGTCACGATCAGCTCGGCCGCCTGGACGAGCAGGTCGAGGTCGTCACCGATGTCACCGTCGATCTCCCGCTTGGCCGGCGCCGCGGCGACGTCGTCGCGGTACTCGGCCTGCATCTGCGTCTTGCAGTGCGTGACGATCTCGGCGATCTCCTTCTCCGACACGAACGCGTTCTGGATCCGGATGGGCTTGCTGGCGCCCATCGGCAGGAACAGCGCGTCACCCTGGCCGATGAGCTTGTCGGCGCCGGGCTGGTCGAGGATGACCCGCGAGTCGGTGAGGCTCGACACGGCGAACGCCAGCCGCGAGGGCACGTTCGCCTTGATCAGGCCGGTGACCACGTCGACCGACGGCCGCTGCGTGGCGATGACCAGGTGGATGCCGGCCGCGCGGGCGAGCTGCGTGATGCGCACGATGGAGTCCTCGACGTCACGCGGGGCGACCATCATCAGGTCGGCCAGCTCGTCGACGATCACCAGCAGGTACGGGTAGGGCTGGTAGACCCGCTCGCTGCCCGGCGGCGGCTGCAGCTTCCCGGCCCGCACGGCCTTGTTGAACTCGTCGACGTGCCGGAACCCGCTGGCGGCCAGGTCGTCGTAGCGGCGGTCCATCTCCCCCACCACCCATTCGAGGGCCTCCGCGGCCTTCTTCGGGTTGGTGATGATGGGCGTGATCAGGTGAGGGATGCCCTCGTAGACCGACAGCTCCACCCGCTTGGGGTCGACGAGCACCATGCGTACCTCGTCGGGCGTGGCGCGCATCAGGATGGAGGTGATCAGGCCGTTGACGCAGACCGACTTGCCGGCGCCGGTGGCGCCCGCGATGAGCAGGTGGGGCATCTTGGCGAGGTTCGCCACGATCGTGCGCCCCTCGACGTCCTTGCCCAGTCCCACGATCATCGGGTGGTGGTCGCCCTGGGCCACCTTGGAGTTCAGCACGTCACCCAGGGAGACCAGGTCCTTGTCCGCGTTCGGGATCTCCACCCCGATCGCCGACTTCCCCGGAATCGGCGACAAGATCCTGACATCTGCCGATTTAACGGCATAAGCGATGTTCTTGGTGAGCGCCGTGACCTTCTCCACCTTGACCGCGGGCCCCAGCTCGATCTCGTAGCGGGTCACGGTCGGGCCACGGGTGAACCCGATCACCTGCGCGTCGATGATGAACTGCTCAAGGACGCTGGTCAGCGCGTTGACGACGATGGTGTTGGCCTTCGTCTGCGGCTTGGGCGCGCTGCCCGGCTTGAGGAACTGCAGATCAGGCAGGCTGTACGGCCCGGCCTGCGGCGACAGCACCAGTTGCTCGACCTTGCGGGGCGCGGGGGTGGGCTCCGGCGGCTCGGGCTTCCTGACCGACGCCGGCGGCTCCTCCTCGTCCACCAGCCCGGGCACGATCTCGGGCGAGTGGTCGGCGCGCTTGTCCTGCTCGGAGAGCACCGGCGTGTCGAACGGCTTGATCAGCTCGCCCTTGTCGTCCACCTCGGCCTTCTTGGCCCTGGGCCGCTTCCTGACGGGCGCCGCCGCCTGATCGGCGGGCGCGTGCCGTTCGAACAGCAGGTGCTTGAGCTCGGACAGCCGCTCCGGGATGCGGTGGACGGGCGTGGCCGTGATGACCAGCACGCCGAAGCCCGACATGATCAGCAGCAGCGGGATCGTGATCCAGGCCGGCAGGATGCTCATCGGCGGCGCCGAGACGATGAACCCGATGATGCCGCCCGCCTGCGACACCCGGTCCATGCCGTCGTTGGCGGTGCCCGCCGGGTAGGGCGTGTCGTTGGCCACGTGGATGACGCCGAGCACGCCGACGAGCAGCGCGCTCCACCCGATCACCATCCGTCCGGTGTCGGCGTTCTGGTCGGGGTGGCGCAGGTAGCGCCAGGCGAGCAGGCCGAGCAGCAGCGGGATCGCCCACGCCAGCGACCCGAACACGCTGTGCACGGTGACGTTGACCACACCGGAGACCGCGCTGTCGGCTCTGCGCCAGGTCATCGCCGCCATCACGATGGCGCCGGCGAGCACGGACAGGCCCACCCCGTCGCGCCGGTGCGCGGGATCGAGGTCGCGCGCGTTCTTGCCGAGTGCCCGCGCCGTGCTGCCGATGCCGTTGGCGAGCAGCATCCAGAGTCCGACGATCAGTTTGCCGATCATCGTGAAGACCCAGCTGATCGGATCCGGGTGAGTCAAGGACGGCTTACGAGCCGACGTGGCCCCCTTCGCCCTCGGCCGCCCGGTCGAGCTGGATCCGCGCTTGGCGGGGGTCGAGCGGGCGGAGGTCGACCGCTTCGCCGGCCCCTTCGATGCGCTTTTCGGCGTACGGGTGGCCATGATGCCAAAGGTACGACGGAGACACCGCGCAACGCACTCAGGCTCGCCGAGGTGCGCGAAAGCTCTCCTACCCCAGGCCGCTCACAGCCGAACCGAGTCGAAGGCCGCCTGCATGTGCGCCACCAGGTCGACCAGATCCTGGACGGCGCCTCGCAAGCCCTCGTCGTCGGAGCAGGAGTCCGCCAGTTCGTCGAGCCGCGCCTCGACGGCGCCGAGGCGGTCGGCGAAGCCGGACAGCGCCTGCGCGTTCCTCGACAGCGCCGTGGCGTTCGGCAGGAGATCACTCAGCATCGCGTTCTTGCGGAACAGCTCGATGAAGACCGCGACCTTGGAGCGCACCACCCACGGATCGAACGGCTTGGCGATGTAGTCGACCGCGCCCACGGCGTAGCCCCGGAACGCGACGTCGGATCCGGGCTCGGTGCTGGTCAGGAAGATGATGGGCACGTCACGCGCCTGGTCGAACCGCTTGATGTGGGTCGCCGTCTCGAATCCGTCCATGCCGGGCATGAGCACGTCCAGCAGCACCACCGCGAAGTCGTGCCGGAGCATCAGCTTCATGGCCTCCTGCCCCGATCTGGCCTTGAACAGTTGCTGCTGGAGCGGGCGTAAGACGGCCTCCAGCGCGACCAGACTCTCGTCCTTGTCGTCCACCAAAAGGATCTTTACCTGGCGATTCATGCGGCGCCCTCCGGGGTCCAACAGCGCGACGATGGCGGCCTTCTTCGCAACTGGGGGTAATGAAGCCCCACAGTCTGCCACTCTGAGAGTGACCGAACTGCCACATCGAGTGATGTTCTAGGACGCACAGTGGACACGACCCGCGTGTCGAGCACGGCCTTCGACGGCACCCCCCAGGCCCCCGCGGCCGCACGACGCTTCGTACGCCAGGTGCTGGGCGAATGGCAACTGAGCCACCTGGCCGAAGACGCCGTGCTGCTGACCAGCGAACTCGTCACCAACGCCGTGGTCCATGCGGGCACGGGGCTGGAGCTGACCTGCCGGCTGGACCCGAACGCCATCCCGACCAGGCTGGAGATCGAGGTCGACGACCACCACCCGACCCGGATCGTGCCGGCCCCCGACTCGCCGGCGCCCGGCGGCACGGCCACCACGGGGCGTGGCCTCGTGCTGGCGGGCATGCTCGCCGACGCCTGGGGCGTCACGTACACGGGCACCGCCAAGCGGGTCTGGTTCCGCATGGAGCTCGACAAGGCGTGCGGGCACGAGAGCGCCTCCAGGATCCCCGCTCCGGCGCCCGCCGCGATCGCGACGTCCACGGAGAGCCTGCACCTCGCGGTCGTCGTGAGCGACCACGAGGGCCGGATCGTCACCTGGAACTGTGAGGCCGAGGCACTGCTCGGCTGGCCCGCCGCCGAGGTCACCGGCAGACCGCTGGCGGAGCTGGTCGCCTGGCGCAGGCACGGCCCGTGCGCGCTGTCCCTGTCGGACACGCTCGGCCTCGGCCGCTGGCGCGGCGAGTCCAGGATGCGGCGCCTCGACGGCGGCCTGCTCCCGGTCTACATCTCCCATCTGCGCACCGACGGCCGCGCGCAGGACCGCCGGTCGATCTGGATGGTGGTCTCCAACGAGCACCGGTACGTACTGGCCTCCCCGCCCGCCTCGTTCAAGCGGGAGCCGGGCGGGCGGATCAAGGACCTGCTCGACCGCGAGATGCCGCTCGACGAGCTGCTCGACACGATCGCGCAGATCGTCCAGTTGTCCAGCGGGGGCGACGCCGCCTACGTCCTGGTGCGGGCCGAGGGCGGCAACCGGTTCGGCGTCGTGGCGGGCGCGGGGTCGACGGCGGGGCTGGTGGGCGTGGTGGCCGCCGGCGTGTTCAGCACGGAGCAGAAGGCCCCCGCGATGGTCGAGGACCTGCTGGCCGCCGACGTCGAGCTGGCTCAGCGGCTCCAGGCCCGGTCACTGGCGTGCGCGCCGCTCATCGTGGCGGGCGAGGTGACCGGCTACCTCGTGGTGACGGCCGCCGAGCCCGGCCGGTTCGACCAGGCGCTCACCGCGAGCCTGCAGCACATCGCGGACCAGGTCGCGGCGACCGTGCAACGCGAGCGACTGGCCGAGCAGGACCGGGCTCATCGGGGCCGGCTGTCGTTCCTCGCCGAGGCCGGCGAACTGCTCGCGGGCGTGCACGACGAGGAGCTGATCGCGGCCCTGACGGCTCAGCTCGTGGTGCCCAAGATCGCCACCTGGGCGGCGGTCTACCTGACCGACCTGGCGGGCATGACCAGGCTCGCGCACGTGTGGCACAGCGAGGAGCACCACAACGCCGACCTGCGCAAGGCCCTGCCCGTCATCCCGCGTTCGACGCTGGGCGAGGTGACCTGGCCGGTCGGGCCGGAGAGCGTGCTGTCGTTCCCACTGATGACCCAGGGCCGCTCGCACGGCGCGCTGGTGATCGGGCGCATCGAGCCGACCCTGCCGCTGGAGCTGGCCGACCTGCTCGCCGACCTGTGCCGCCTGGTGGCGCTCAACCTCCACACGGCCATGCTCTACTCGCGGCAGGCGACCACGTCGCGGGTGCTGCAGCGCAGCCTGCTGCCCATGCGGGTCGCGCCGATGCCGGGGCTGGAGTCCGCGGTCGTCTACGAGCCGGCGGAAGAGGGCGCGGACGTCGGCGGCGACTTCTACGACCTGTTCGCCGTCGGCGACCACTGGTGCTTCGCCCTCGGCGACGTGTGCGGCAGCGGCCCGGAGGCCGCCGCCGTGACCGGGCTGGCCCGCCACGCCGTACGGCTGCTGGCCAAGGAGCACTACACGGTGGCCGACATCCTCGACCGGCTCAACCGGACGCTGCTCGACGAGGGCGAGGACGGCCGCTTCCTCAGCCTGCTCTGCGGCCAGCTGACGCCGCTGCCCCAGGGCGGCGCGCTGTGCACCCTGGCCTCCGCGGGCCATCCCGTGCCCCTGCTGCTGCGCGCGAACGGCGAGGTCGTGCCCGTCGCCACCTCGCAGTTGCTGCTGGGCGTCGACGGCGGCGCGCGGTTCTACACCGAGTCGTTCGAGCTGCTGCCCGAGGAGTTGCTCCTGTGCGTCACCGACGGCGTCACCGAGCGGCGCGACGGCGACCGGCTGCTCGATGACGACGACGGGCTGACCGCGATCCTGTCGGGCTGCTCGGGGCTGAGCGCGCACGCCGTGGCCGAGCGGATCCGGCAGGCGGTCGAGTCGTTCGCCTCCGAGCCGTCACATGACGACGTGGCGCTGCTGGTGCTCCGGGCCACGACCGCGCTGCGCGCGGGTCAGGCGGTGAACCTGTAGGTGGTGGTGGAGGTGCGGTTTTCGCCCGGCCTGACCACGGTCGACGGGAACCGCGGCTGGTTGGGCGAGTCGGGGAAGTGCTGCGTCTCCAGGCAGAGACCCGCGTGCGGTCCGTACGGCGTGGCGACGCCGTCGAGCATGCCACCCGCGTAGAACTGGACGCCCGGCTCGGTGGTCGTGACCTCCATGGTCAGGCCGCGCTCGGTCACCCGGATGCCGCCGTCGAGCACGTAGCAGTGGTCATAGCCGCCGTCGTAGCGCTCGCCCACCGCGTGCGGCGTGGTGAAGTCGAACTCCGTGCCCTTGACCGGCGCCGGCTCGCCGGTGGGGATCTTGTGCTCGTCGACGGGCAGGTAGTGCTCGGCGTCGATCTGGATCACGTGCCCGAGCACGTCGCCGCCGCCCGCGAGGTTGAAGTAGGAGTGGTTGGTGAGGTTGACGACGGTCGGCGCGTCGGTCTCGGCCGTGTAGTCGAGGCGCAGGGCGTCGTCTTCGAGCGTGTAGGTGATCGAGGCGGTCAGCGTGCCCGGGTAGCCCTGGTCGCCGTCGGGGCTGATCACCGTGAGCGTCACGGAGGAGCCGGTGGCCTCGGAGATCGTCCACACCTTGCGGTCGAAGCCGTGGTCACCGCCGTGCAGGCTGTTGGGCCCGTTGTTGAGCGGCAGGCGGTGTTCGGCTCCGTCGAGGGTGAAGCGGCCGCCGGCGATGCGGTTGCCGTACCTGCCGACGACAGCGCCGAAGTAGCGGCTACGGGTCAGGTAATCCTCCAGCGTGGTCAGCCCGAGCACCACATTGACGCCCGAGACCTCCAGCGACTGCAGGATGGCGCCGTAACTGAGCACGCTGGCGCGCAGCCGTCCCGAGGACAGCTCGACACGCTCGACCTGTTCACCAGACGGCAGCGTTCCGAAGATCATTTGGGTGCCTTTCCCGTGGACTCGCGGATGATCAGGGCGGTCTCCAGCATCGTGGCGGCGGCGGTGGCCGCCGAGTCGACGGACTGGAGCAGCAGGTCGACGGCGATCCGGCCGGCGGCGGCGGTGGGCATGGCGATCGTCGTCAGCTTCGGGCGGCTCAGCCGGCCCGGCACGATGTCGTCCACGCCGATCACGCTGACGTCGCCGGGGACGTTCTTGCCCCGCTCGGCGAGTCCTTCGATGAGGCCGATGGCGACCAGGTCGTTGTAGGCCAGCACGCCCGTCGCGCCGGAGGCGATGACGTCGGTGGCCGCCGCCAGGCCGCCCTGCTCCGTCGGCGGGTTGGGGCCGAGGAAGACGACGTCCACGTCGTTCATCGCGGCCGCCGCCTCCTGCATCTCCTTGCTGGTCCACGACCCGCTGGGCCCGGTGACCAGCGCGAGGCGGCGGTGCCCGAGCGCGGTGAGATGCTCGACGGCCAGCCTGGCGCCGCGGCCCACGTCCATGAGCACGGTGGGCAGGCCCTTGGCCCGGCGGTTCACCACGACGAAGGGCACCTCCTCGCGCAGGCGCTCTATCGTCCGGTTCGTCAGGCGCGGGCTGCACAGCAGCACGCCGTCGACCTGCTTGGTGAGGGTCTGGATCAGATCCTCCTCCACCTGCGGGTCCTCGTCGGTGTCGGCCACGAACACGTGGTAGTCGCGGAGCCTGGCCTGCGCCTGGGCAGCCTTGATCAGCGGCGGGAAGAAGGGGTTGGCGATGTCGGCCACGATGAGGCCGATGTTGTGGGTGCGGCCCGTGGTCAGCGCCCGCGCGGCGCGGTTGGGCCGGTAGCCGAGATCCTCGGCGATGGCGAGCACGCGGGTGCGTGTCTCGGGATTGACCAGGTGGGGCGCGGAGAACGCCCGGGACACCGTGGACACATGCACGCCCGACGCCTCAGCCACGTCACGAATCGTCACCGCCACGCTTGGCCTCCTCCGACCGTGCTTAGTACTTTAGTGCAATCGTTTGTATCGCTGTCAATCAGCCATTGCCGCCGGATTTTTCAGCTAAATCCCCACCATATCTCTTCATATGGGCAAACAGCCTGGCCGGAACAGGACCGGCCGCTTGACGTTCTCCCGGCCTCGCCTCGATACTTTCTGCAACCGGTTGCCGTATCCAACGCAGGAGTGGTGAACGACCGATGACACGAACACTGGTGACCGGCAGCGCCGGTCGGCTAGGGCGCAGCGTGGTCGTCTCCTTGGCCCAGGCCGGTCATGAGGTGATCGGCATCGACGCCGTCCCGGGCACTCCCGCCGAGGCCGCGGTCACCCTGCCCGCCGACCTGACGAACCTGGGCGAGGCGTATGACGTCATGGCCCGCTTCCGGCCCGACGCGGTGATCCACCTGGCCGCGATCGCGACCCCGTTCAGCCGTACCGACGGGCTGACCTTCCGTACCAACACCCAGCTCGCCTTCAACGTGTGCCAGGCCGCGAGCAACACCGGCGTCGGCAAGGTGGTGGTGGCCAGCAGCCCCACCGTCATCGGCTACGGCTCGCCCGGCGGCTGGGCGCCCAGTTACCTGCCCATCGACGAGGAACACCCCGTCGCGCCCTCGAACGCCTACAGCCTGTCCAAGCTCGTGGCCGAACAGACGATGGCGGCATTCGCCCGCGGCGGCTCTCAGACGCGGTTCGCGGCGGTGCGGCCGTGCTTCGTGGTGGCTCCGGAAGACTGGGCGGGCGCTCCGACCCAGTCGGGCCACACGATCGTCGAACGGCTGGACCGGCCGGACATCGCCGGGGTCTCGCTGTTCAACTACCTCGACGCCCGGGACGCCTCCGATCTGATCGCCGTGCTTCTCGACCGCCTGCCCGACCTGCCCAACGGCGAGGTGTTCTTCGCGGGGGCGGCCGACGCGCTGGCCCGCGAGCCACTGGCGGAGGTGCTCCCCGCCGTCATCCCCTCGACCACCGCCGCGGCCGCGAACCTGACCGGGACCGCTCCCGCCTTCACCTCCGCCAAGGCCGGGCGGATGCTGGGCTGGACCCCCAAGCGCTCCTGGCGCACCGAACTGGAGACCGGATGAATCTCAGCGGAGTCCTCTTCTTCCCCGTCACCCCCTTCGACCCCGCCCACGGGCTGGCCGAGGAGGTGCTGGCCGAGCACATCAGGCGCGGGCTCGAACACCGGCCCGGCGCGGTGTTCGCGGCCTGCGGCACGGGCGAGTTCCCCGCGCTGTCCGAGTCGGAGCACGCCGCGGCCGTCCGGGTGGCCGTCGAGACCACGGCCGGCCAGGTGCCGGTGTTCGCGGGCGCCGGCGGCCCGCTCGGCTCGGCGCTCAGCCAGGCCCGCGCGGCCCGCGAGGCGGGCGCCGACGGCCTCCTGCTCATGCCCCCATACCTGGCCACGGGCACCGTCGAGGGTTTCGCCGCCTACGTACGCGCTGTCGCGGCGATCCTGCCGGTCATCATCTACCAGCGCGGCTCGGTGGCGCCGACCCCCGAGCAGGTCGTGGCGCTGGCCAGGATCCCGGGCGTGATCGGCCTCAAGGACGGCCTGGGCGACATCGACCTCATCCAGCGCACCGTGCTGGCCGTGCGCAGGGAGATCGGCGACGACTTCCGGTTCTTCAACGGGCTGCCGACGGCCGAGCTGACGATGGGCGCCTACCGCGGGATCGGCGTGGAGCTCTACTCCTCCGCCGTCTTCGCCTTCGCGCCGGAGATCGCCACCGCGTTCATGAACGGCGCCGACCACCTGCTCACCGAGTTCTACGAGCCGCTCGTCCGGCTCCGCTCCAAGGTCCCCGGCTACGCCGTCTCCCTGGTCAAGGCCGGGGTACGCCTCGGCGGGCTGGACGCGGGCCCGGTGCGCCCGCCGCTGGTCGACGCTTCTCCGGAGCACGTGGCCGAGCTCAAGGCCCTGATCGAACACGGACGGTCGCTGGCGGGCAGCTCATGATCAGCGACCTGAAAGTGAGTGCTCACACGGCCCGGCTACCCAGGCCGTGGGGTCCCGACGTGCCCGCCAACCACGTCATGGTGGTGGAGATCACGCTGGCCGACGGCCGGACGGGGACCGGGTTCTCCTGGACGCCGCAGATCGGCGCGCGGGCCGTACAGGCGTTGCTGGAGCACGACATCCGCGAGGCCGTCATCGGCCTGGACCCGCACCCCGAAGTCGTGTGGGACCGGCTCTGGCGGCACCTGCGCGAGGCGGGGCCCGGCGGGATCACCACGGTCGCGCTGGCCGGGGTGGACCTGGCGCTGTGGGATCTGCGCTGCGGCGAGCGCGGCCTGACCGACGTGCTGGGCCGGCGCCGGGACACGGTGCCGGTGTACGGCAGCGGCGTGAACCTGCACTACTCGCTGGAGGAGCTGGTCGCCCAGGCCGGGCGGTGGAAGGCCGCGGGCTATCCCGGGATCAAGATGAAGGTGGGCCGGCCCGACCTCGCCGAGGACGTCGAGCGGGTGGCCGCGGTCCGCGAGGTCGTCGGCCCCGGCACGCTGCTGATGATCGACGCCAACCAGCGCTGGGACCTGCACCGGGCCCGCCGCGCGGTCGAGGCGCTGGCCCCGTACGACCTGCACTGGCTGGAGGAGCCGCTGCCCGCCGACGACGTCGCCGCGCACGTGGAGCTGAGGCGGTCCGTGGACGTGCCCATCGCGGTCGGCGAGAACGTCTACACCGTCTACGGCTTCCGTGACCTGCTGACGGCGGGGGCCTGCGACATCGTGCAGCCCAACGTGGTCAGGGTGGGCGGCATCACCCCGTTCCTGCGCATCACCGAGCTGGCGCGGGCTTTCGACGTGCCGGTCTACCCGCACCTGCTGCCCGACCTGTCGGCGCAGCTCGCGCTGGCCCTGCCGCTGCCGTGCATGGCCGAGGAGGTCGAGGACGCCTCGTTCGCCGCGCTGGGGCTGCTGGCCGAGCCGTACCCCGTCCACGTGAGCGACGCGAAAGTACGCGTCGGAGAGCACCGGGGGCTCGGCCTCCACTGGAGATGAGCATGCGGGTCGTACTCGCCGGAGCGCACGGATTCGGCGCCCACTACCTGAACCGGCTGCGTCGCCTGGCCGGCCAGGTCGAGCTGGCCGGCATCTGCGACGTGCGGCCGGTCTCCCCCGAAGACCTCGAGGGGCTCGGCACGCCGGAGTTCTCCGCCGACCTGCCCGAGCTGATCAAGCGGACCGGGGCGCGGATCGCGATCCTGGCCACCCCGATCCCGACGCACGCCGACCTGGCGCTGGCGGCGCTGGCGGCGGGCGCGCACGTGCTGGTGGAGAAGCCGACGGCGGCCACGCTCGCCGACTTCGAGCGGATGGAGCGGGCCGCCGCCGAGGCCGGTCTCGCCTGCCAGGTGGGCTTCCAGAGCCTCGCGTCCGCCGCCCTGCCGGAGGTGCGCCGGCTGATCGCCGAGGACACGATCGGGCGCGTGACCGGCATCGGAGTGGCGGGGGCGTGGCCGCGGCCCGCCTCCTACTTCACCCGCAGCTCCTGGTCGGGCCAGCGTCGGCTCGACGGTGTGGACATCGTGGACGGCGCGCTCACCAACCCGTTCGCGCACGCCGTCGCCACCGCCCTCGCCGTGGCGGGCGCCGAGGAACGCGGCGCGGTCACCTCGGTCGAGGCGGAGCTCTTCCACGCCAACGCCATCGAGTCGGACGACACCTCGGCCATCCGGATCCACCTGGCGGACGGGCCGCCGATCGTGGCCGCCGTGACGCTCTGCGCCACCGGCCGCGACGAGCCGTACGTGGTCGTCCACGGCGAGCGCGGCAAGATCACCTTCACGTACACGGTGGACGAGGTCCGCGTCGGCGACGGCCCCGTACGTCGCTTCCCTCGCGCCGACCTGCTGGAGAACCTCGTCGAGCACGTACGCGCCGGAGCCCCGCTGATCGTGCCGATCCAGCGGACCGGGGCGTTCATGGAGGTCCTGGAGGCCATCAGGGTCGCGCCCGACCCGCTGCCGATCGCCGCGGACCACCAGGACCTTTCGGGCGAAGGACCGGCGCTGCCCGGCATCGCCCAGTTGGTCGAGACCTGCGCGGACCGGCTGGAGCTCTTCTCCGAGCTGGGCGTGAGCTGGGCCGTGCCGCTCATGGTGGCGGACCGGGTGGTGGCCGAGTACGTCACGCGGCCCGACCTGCCGATCACCGCGGCTCCGCGGCCCTACCTCCACCCGGTGCGCACGCTGGGCGGCACGGTGGTGACCGAGGTGCGGCCGGCGGACCATCCGCACCATCTCGGTGCCGGGGTGGCCGTCACGGACGTCGGCGGGCGCAACTTCTGGGGCGGGCGCACGTTCGTCAGGGACCAGGGGCCGCAATGGCTCGACGACCACGGGACGCAGCGGCACGTGTCCTTCACCGGGCGCGACGCCTCGGGCTTCGCCGAGACGCTGCTGTGGCAGCGGCCCGGCGAGGACCCGGTGGTGCGTGAGGAGCGGTCCGTGCGGGCCGTCCCGCTGTCACGGGGCTGGGCGCTGGACTTCGGCTTCACGCTGCGCAATCTCACGGGCGCGCCGCTGACGATCCAGAGCTCGGCGACCAAGGGCCGGGCCGGGGCGGGCTACGGCGGGTTCTTCTGGCGGGCGCCGGCGGCCTCGCGGGGGTTGCGGGTGTTCACCGGCGCGGCCGAGGGCGAGGAGCTGGTCCACGGCTCCCGGGAGCCGTGGCTGGCGCTGGCGGGCGAGGACTGGACGCTGGTGTTCGCCCGGGCGGGGGACGATCCGTGGTTCGTCCGCGTGGCGCAGTATCCCGGTGTGGGCACCGCGCTGGCCTGGGACACGCCGCTGGTCTTCGAGGACGAGCTGATCCGGCACGTGTCCGTGGTGGTGGCCGACGGGCGCCTGTCCGCCTCCGAGGCGGCCGAGCTGGCGCTGGAGGCGGACGGCTAGCTGCTCGTGTCGGACGGCTCGCTCTTGAGGTGGGCGGCCAGCCAGGTGAAGGCGTGCTCCTGCATGGGGACGTCGAAGGCGTGCGGGGCGTCGAAGAAGACGCCCTCGTAGCCGCCGTCCGGGTGGTGGCCCGCGATGGCCTCGTGCGCCGCGCGCATCCCGGCGAGCGGGAACAGCTGGTCCCGCTCGCCGTACAGGACCAGGAGCGGCTCGGGCGCGCGGGCGGCGACCAGCGCCGGCCAGTCGCAGACGCGCGACAGGCCGGGCGGGAAGAACATCCAGGTGTGCCCGGCGACGTAGCCGTCCAGGAGTTCGCGGTAGCTGGAGACCATCGCGGCGACGGCGACCGCGGCGACGCCGGGGTCGAACGCGCCGAGCAGCCCGGCGCGCAATCCGCCCCCTGACAACCCCACGCATCCGACCTGTCCGATATCGGGGCGCGACCGCAGGTAGGCCGCGGCGGCGAGGTCCTCGCCCGCCACCACGCCGGCCAGCGACGTGCCGAGCAGCGTGCAGTACTTCTCCAGGACGTGCTCGTGGTGCCCGGCCGCGACGTCATAGCGGTCCGCCTCGGACATGGCGGGATCGTCCGCCTGGGCGAGCACCCGCTCGGGCATGTCCGCCCGGTCGAACCGGCGGCTGCCCCAGCCGATCACGTCATGGACGAGCACGGCGAAGCCGCGCCTGGCGAGCTCGCCCGCGTAGGCGCGGCCGCCGTAGATCTGCTCGCGCAGCCGCCGCACCTCGGGCGTGGGCGGCTCGGGACCGTCCGCGATCTTCTCCTTGCCCGCCCACTTCATGCCCGCGTGGCAGTGCAGCGCGAGCACGCCGGGCAGCCTTCCCTGCGCGTCGCGGGGCTTCAGCAGGTAGGCGTGGGTACGCGGGCCGAAGCCCACCGACCAGGAGAGCTCTTCGCCGCTGAGGTCCCGCGTCGTCCACGAGCGCTCGACCCGGACGTCTCGTGCCTCCAGGTCGAGCGTCCCGATGGCCTCGCGGGCGGCCTTCCTGAGCGCGGGGCCCGGCGCGGCGTCGGGAAACAGTCCGCGCCGGCCCTCCGCGAGCTCGACCAAGCCGGAGAACTCTCCGAGATGGCGCAGCTCACGCACCGGTCAACCCCCTACAAGGCGGGTGCCGTCGGCGGCGAGGCGGACGGGGGCGCCGGTGGCGGCCGAGCGGGTGGCGGCCACGCCGACCAGCACGCTCCGCAGTCCGTCGCGGTAGCCGGCCGGGCGCCCGAGCGGGTCGTCGCCGGGTCCGCGGAAGACGTCGTCCAGCAGCAGCCGGTCGCCGCCGCCGTGGCCGCCCGCGCCCTGCTCGATGGCGATCTCCTCGCGCTCCTGCCAGTGCCGGTGCAGGATGAGCTTCTCCCCGGCGCCGGCCAAGTGCTCCTTGCCCGCGGCGCTGGGGTCGATCGCGGCGTGCTCCGGGGTCCAGGGCCGCTCGATGACGTCCAGCTCGATCCGGCCCTCCGTGCCGTTGAACACCACGCGATAGCCCTCGTACGGGGCGTGCGCGGTGAGGGAGTAAGTGAGCATGGCCCGGTTCGCGTAGCGGACCAGGACCGACATGTTGTCGTCGATCGTCACGCCCGGCCCGAAGACGTCCTGGTCGCGGATGTAGCCGTCCTCGTGCTCGGCATCCAGATAGAGGCGCTTGAGCCGCTCATCGGTGGAGATGTCGAGGATGAACGGGTCGGTGCCCAGGCCGGGCGCGCCCTGGCCGCGGGCGGGGCGCGGGCCTCGGGGCAGGGCCTGGCCGTAGAAGCGCAGGTCGGTCTGGGCGAAGACGAGTTCGGGCGCCGCCGCGAGCCACCAGTTGACCAGGTCGAAGTGGTGGGTGGACTTGTGGACGAGCAGCCCGCCCGAGTTGACCCGCTCGCGGTGCCAGCGGCGGAAGTAGTCGGCGCCGTGGATGGTGTCGAGCGCCCAGTCGAAGTGCACGGAGGTGACGTCGCCGATCGCGCCTTCGCTGATGAGCTTCTTGACCGCCGAGTTACGCGGCGAGTAGCGGTAGTTGAAGGTGACCACCAGCTTGCCCGGGTTGCGCTCGGCGGCGGCGGCGATGGCCTCGCAGCCTTCGACGTCGATGGTGAGGGGCTTCTCCACGATGACGTCGAGCCCGGCGTCGAGGGCGGCGACGACGTAGCGGGCGTGCGTGGCGTCCACCGTGGTGACCACGACGGCGTCGGCCAGCTCCAGCAGCTTGCCGAACTCATCGGGGCCGAAGCACGGCACCTGGTGGCCGATGCGCTCGACGTAGTAGTTCATGCGCGTCTGGTTGACGTCGCACAGGCCGGCGATCGTACCGGTGTCTCGCCAGTCGCCCAGCAGGGCGTCGACGTACATCTGCGCGCGATGGCCGAGGCCGACGAAGGCGTACCTGGTGCTCAACTTCTCTCCCCGAGTCGTGGAGTGGTGGCTGGGGGCCGGGACCCCCAGCCGGGATCAGACCTCAGCCGGCCAGAGCGGCGTTGGCCTCGGTCAGGAACTTCTGCGCGCCGGCGTCCGGCGACGTCTTGCCGAAGAGGACCTCCTCGCTGTTGCGCTTGAGGATGTCCTCCATCTGGAGCGCGCCCTTCGGCGGGGCGCTGATCGGGCTCAGCTCGCTCTTGACGTCAGCGATGAAGGTCAGCGTCTTCTGGTCGACGGGCGGCAGTTTGCCCTTGACGGCGGCGAGTACCTTGGCGTTGGTCGGCAGGCCGCGGTCGCTCAGCAGGAGCGCGGCCGCGTCCGGGTCGTTGACCATGAAGTCGATGAACTTGCCCGCTTCCGTGGCGTGCTCGGACTTGGCGGAGGCCGTGTAGAACATCGCGGGTTGCAGGAACATGCCGCCGGTGGTCGCGCCCGCGGCCTTGGGCATCCGCAACAGGGTCATCTCCTGGCCCGACGCCTTGGACAGGGCGTTGAGCTGGTTGCTCCACCACATGCCCATCGCGCCCGCGTTGGTGGCCAGCAGCGACTGCTCAGGCCCCAAGGAGATCAGCTCGGCGCTCTTCGCGGCGTCCCTGGCCCCCTTCGTCTGGATGAGCTGCTGGTGGATGGCCCACCACGCCTTCAGCGTGTCGGCGGTGATCCCGATCTTGTTGCCGTCGTAGAACTTCTCGCCGCGCTGGGCCGCGAAGATCTGCAGCCAGGCGGGGTTGTAGTTGTACTCGGCTCCGACTACGCCGCCGCCGGCCACGGTGACCTGCTTGGCCATGTTCACCCAGTCGTCCCAGGTCCACGACTTGTCGTCGGGCAGCTTCTGCTTGGCCTTCTCCAGCGCCGCCGAGTTGGCGAGCATCGAGAAGGTGTTGACGCCGGTCGGGATGGCGTACTGCTTGCCGTCGATCTGACCGCTGGTGAGCACCTGCTGGTCGAGGTCGGCGGTGGGCACCTTGCCCGACAGGTCGGCCAGGGCGTTACGGCCCGCGTACTCGCTCAGGCCGCGGATCTCGATGCTGATCACGTCAGGCGCGTCGTTGGCGGCCACCTTGGTGGCGAGCTTCTCGTAGTAGCTCTCCCAGTTGGAGAAGTCGCCTTCGACGTCGATGGTCGGGTTCTTCTCCTCGAACTTCTTGATCACCTGCTCGGTGAGCTTCTGCCGGGAGTCGCTGCCCCAGTACGAGAAGCGGAGATGGACCTTGTCGTCGGCCGACTTGCCGCCACCACTGCCGCAGCCGGCGGCGGCCGTCATCACGGCCACCGATAGCAGGGCGACTGTCCACTTCATCCTGGGCTTCACAGCACTACCTCCTGGTCAAGCGTTGGGGGGTGTTATTTCAGGCCGGTGGTCGCCACACCACGGATCAGGTACTTCTGACCGGCTAGAAAAAAGCCGAAGATCGGCCCCAGTGACACGATCGACATCGCGAACATGGGGCCCCACGACGACTCGCCACTGGAGTCTAGGAAGGAGCGGAGGGCTACTGCCACCGTTAGATTGTCGGAATTGGTCAGGTAAAGGTTCTGACTGAAGAAGTCATTCCACGTCCAGATAAAAGTGAAGATGCCGGTCGTGGCGAGGGCCGGGGTGCAGAGCGGGAGGATCACCTGGAGGAAGACCCGCCAGTAGCCCGCGCCGTCGATGGCGGCGGC